>NZ_BBCJ01000077.1 GCF_001311985.1 Geotalea toluenoxydans JCM 15764 | reverse complement strand
GAGGTGAGGAGGAGAGGATTCCCAGGCCCAAAGGCAAATCCCCCTCGATCCCCCTTTGATAAAGGGGGAAGCTAACAATCAAATAAACAGTAACAGTGGAGCTACCATGGCCTATCAATATATCACCTTCACCAGGGAAGACCGTATCCTGACCATCAGCCTCAACCGTCCCCCCACCAATCCCCTGAGCAGCGAATTCGGCCTGGAGCTGTTCAAGGCCTTCAAGGAGGCTGACGAGATGGATGACGTGACGGTGGTCGTCATCACCAGCGCCCTGGAAAAGGCCTTCATCGCCGGGGCCGACATCAAGGAGATGGCCGCCATGACTCAGGCCGAGTCGGAGTATTTCTCCAAGCTGCTGCAAGACGCCAACAATACCCTGGAGCGGATGAAAAAAGTGGTCATTGCTGCCATCAACGGCCATGCCCTGGGGGGGGGCTGCGAACTGGCCATGGCCTGCGACTACCGGTTCATGGCCGCCGGCAAGGCGCTGATCGGCCTGCCCGAAGCGGGGCTCGGC
>NZ_BBCJ01000076.1 GCF_001311985.1 Geotalea toluenoxydans JCM 15764 | reverse complement strand
TTCGCACTTTGCCGTAGCCGTCAGCCTTCAGGTAGTCATAGCGCACGGGATCGAAAGCGGTGCGTGGAAGCGGCAATAATGCTCGTGTATCCTCTTCGAAGAGTCCTTGATCGGCAGGAGCTTCTTGTAGTGCGACTCCTGGGCCTTGGAAGCATGCAGCGAAAGCAGGGTCCTGTTGTAGTCTTCGATATCGTCGAATGCAGCTCTGGCACAAAGAGGTTTCTGCGGGTATAGCCAATCTTTGCTTCGACGTTGCCTTTTTCATGACCCGATTCCGGGTTGCAGAATCGCACGGAAAAGCCGTAATGGGCTCGCATTCTGGAAAACAGCTCCGCTTCGTGGATTATCTCGCCGATACGCCTGCCGACACCGGTGGCATTGTCGAAGACCACCAATGGCGGTACGCCGCCGATATAGGCAAAGATGTCCTTGAGTCCCTGGCAAACGCATTCAGCGGTTTCTCCGCCGAATATCTGCGTAAAGCTGTCATTGCTGTAGGGAAACGAGAGGGTAAGGTACTTCTTG
>NZ_BBCJ01000075.1 GCF_001311985.1 Geotalea toluenoxydans JCM 15764 | reverse complement strand
ATTTCAGGGCAGGAAATAGAGCATAAAGTGCTCTCGACAGTCAAGGAAGCCCGCCTTGCTACAAAGCTGCCTATAATGGTCAAGCTGGGAAACAATTATACAAGTCTTCCGCATACTGTGCATGGGCTGTCAAAGGAAGGCGCCAATGCTGTGGTGCTGTTCAACCGCTTTTTCCGCTTTGATTTCAATCTTGACACGATGCGGCTTACGGGCGTCCAGCTTTAAGTTCGGAAACCGAATATCACGAAAGCCTTCGTTGGACTGCAATTCTCTACAAACGGGCAGGCGTGGAAATTGTCTCGTCTACCGGCATTCATACAGCAGATGCAGCTGTCAAATGCATACTCGGCGGCGCCAGCGCTGTGGAAGTATGCTCAATAATCTATCAAAAAGGATGGAAGGCCATTACAGCGATTCTCGAAGAAATGGATTCGATCGTTGAATCGATGGGATATTCCTCTCTTGATGCGATACAAGGCAAGCTTTCCGCTGCAAATGCCGAGAGGCCGGAAGAATATCTGCGATTGCAATACATCA
>NZ_BBCJ01000074.1 GCF_001311985.1 Geotalea toluenoxydans JCM 15764 | reverse complement strand
ACATTGACATACGCGCCTTCCGGCAATAGTAGGTTTCGATGTCGTTGCCCGCCTCGTCGGTGATGAGGATTCTGGGCTCTTTGGTGTCGCGTTCACTGCCGACATCGGTGATGATTTTTTCGACATTGCCGGTCTCGGCGTTGATTTCTTCCTTGAGGGTCGAGCCTGGCACAATGTCTTCATATCGCGCGATACCGTCGTGTTCGGAGATGATCGGGTCGTTGAACGGGTCGAAGGTTGCGATCGTTTCGTTTGCAAGGAGAATCTGGCCTTTCGTAACAACGACCTCTGAACCGTTGCGTATTTCGACTTTCTGTTCCTGCGCAATAAGAAGAAGTTTGCCTTCGAGCACTTTTGCATAGGAAATGCTGGGCGACTTGATTTCCGCGCCATCGGCTTTCCGGATGACCGGGTCGTCCTTCATGACGCGCTGTCCGTCCTCGACGAGCACCACATCACCCTTGGATAATTCGAATGCGCCAAATACTCTATTCACATAGATGTAGCCGCGGCGCGTGAAGAGGAAGTGGCCAAGGTCTGTTTTGA
>NZ_BBCJ01000073.1 GCF_001311985.1 Geotalea toluenoxydans JCM 15764 | reverse complement strand
TATCGTAAGCGGTGTTGCCGCAGCACAGTGGGGTGCAACTCTTAATTGCGACGGTTGCCACGGCGGCAACGCAGGCGCAACCAACAAAATCACCACCGGGCAGCATGCTCTGCATACCAACAACGCAGTCCTTGGTGCAAACCTCAGCTGTGTTGAGTGTCATGCCAATACTGTATTGAATGACACCACCATCGGCACTGCAGCAAACCATATGAACAGCTTTGCCAACTTCTCCGGCGCCAAAGCAGGCAAGAACAAGGCAGCCTGTACCGCAGCATACTGCCACAGCGACGGTAAAGGCGGAGCCGGAACGACCGTAAGCTGGAGCACCGGCCCGGCCCTTGACTGTAAAGGTTGTCACGGCGGAGGCACCAGCCAGGCAGGCGAGCCGGTATATACCTCCACTGCACCCGGCACCTCGAAGACCAACAACCACCCGAAACACGTAGGGACAACCGGTGCCAACGCCACCTGTCAGAACTGCCACAGCACCACCATGAGCGGCACCGCTCTGAGTGCCAGCGGCAACCACCTGAACAAGTCGATCAACGTAATCCAGGGCGGAACGGT
>NZ_BBCJ01000072.1 GCF_001311985.1 Geotalea toluenoxydans JCM 15764 | reverse complement strand
AATGCCCGCCCCCATGCTGCCGGCTCCTGCCATACCTACTGTTTTGATATCCTCAAGTTTCATTGTTGTTCTCCTTGTATGGTTGGTTAAAAACAAAAACCTTCTCACCACGAATGACACGAATTTTCACGAATGAAAGAAGCAGTTGTCGCGTCCCCCTTTAAGAAAGGGGGATTGAGGGGGATTTGTCTTTATTCGCCCCTGGAAATCCCCCCTGGCACCCCTTTCTCAAAAGGGGGTGGGAGACTAACCCTAATAAGGCTTTTTTTTGATGTTCATTCGTGTTCATTCGTGTTCATTCGTGTAAATTCGTGGTTAAAGCCTTTCAGGTTCTTTATTTGTTCATAAAATTCGGCTTTCTCTTCTCGCCGAAGGCAATCAAACCTTCCCTGGCATCGTGGGTGAGCAGGTTCTCCAGGCCGTATTTACGCTCCACGGCCAGTGCTTCATCCATGGGTAGTTCGATCCCATCGTTGACCGCCGCCTTGATATACCCCAGGGCCTTGCCTGCCCCGGAGGCCAGCTTGCGGGCAAATGCCATTACTTCGTCCATGAAGGATTCTGCAGGGATGACCCGGTCGATAAGGCCGATGGCCAGCGCCTCCTCCGGCCCCATCACCTTGCCCCACAGGAGGATATCCTTGGCTTTGGCGAGGCCGACCAGTCGCGGCAACCGCTGGGTGCCGCCGCGCCGGGAACGATGCCGAGCCCCGCTTCGGGC
>NZ_BBCJ01000071.1 GCF_001311985.1 Geotalea toluenoxydans JCM 15764 | reverse complement strand
ATGAGCAGGACTTTTCGAAATACGCTGACCCCGCGATGGTTCCGCGAATACGAGCCGTCTGGAATTCAATCCCTTCACAGCTTGCCAGGGAACAGAGAAAATTCATGTATGGTTTGGTGCGGGAAGGAGCGCTGTTTAATATAAGCTGAAAATCCCTGAAAATATCAGATAGATTTCCCTGGTTTTATCACTGGGAATTCCCGGGAAAAATCAGGGGCAGTTGAACACTGCCTCCTGGTAATCCAGAATCCCTTTGTCGAAGGACCAACAACGACAAGGAGGATCAAGGAAGGTGATCAACATGCCCCAAATACAAGGTATCAGGGAACAGTACCGAGAAGGAAGTTCAGTGGCCGAGTTAGCCAGAACCTATGGAGTAGACCCTAAAACCGTACGCAAGTACTGAAGCAAGATGATTTTTCTCCAAAACCACCGGAAAAGATGACAAAAGAATCAATCCTGGATCCGTATAAGCCGCTCATTGATTCATGGCTTTTAGAAGATCAAGGGCGGTGGCATAAGCAGCGGCACACCGCGAAACGTATCCACGATCGACTTATTTCAGAAGTTGCCGGCTATGCCTGTTCCTACAATACCGTCCAGCGATATGTGAAACGAGTACTTCAGGAACAGCGTACCGTGCGGGCGAGCATGGAACTGGTCTGGCACCCCGGCGAAAGCAAGCTGATTTTGGTGAGGCTGACTTCCTGGAACGCGGAAC
>NZ_BBCJ01000070.1 GCF_001311985.1 Geotalea toluenoxydans JCM 15764 | reverse complement strand
CCAGCATTCACCAGTCCGAACATGAACATGCCGAAGTCAACGAAAAGCCGCCAGTCATGAACAAACTTGTCGAGGGTAGAATGCTCCCGCGCATCTTCTTCAAACATATGCACGGTTTCCTTCTTTTCGTGAGGCATGAAAGGCACTATAAAAGCAAGAGCAAGTGCCGGGTGAAGATTACCCAGATACAGGCCAGTCCAGACTACCAATCCGCCCGTGATCAAGTATGGCCAGTATGGTTTCACCCTGGCTGACCTAAGGCCCCAGGCGAACAGCATGCCGAGAGGAATAAGCAGAAGCATTAACGGTTCCGGTAGCTGATGGGGGTTTGGATAGAATATGGCGATTATCAGGAGCCGATGGCATCATCAGCAATGGCCAATAACAGCAGAAATGCTACAGCCGGATGATTGCGCCCGAAAACAGTTCGAGCCACCAGCCAAGCCAAGGCTATATCCGTAGCTGTAGGAATTCCCCAACCGTTTCTTAATGCAGAGGAGCCAAACAGCATGTTGAGTGTCAAATAGACTGCTGCAGGGCCTAAAATACCCCCAATGGTCGCTATAATGGCATTAAGAGCCTTTCTGGGCGGATTCAAATCGCCGCCGGGCAGACAGCTTTCGGTGATCTCGGCGGCAGCAATGCCAAAGAACAGCACCATAAATAAATCATTTGTGAGGAAGTGAAGATTGACGCCCCCGACAATGGGCGTATGAATCAACCATTCATAAGATTTATGATCGAGGTTTGCCCAGGCAAGGGCAACCGACACCCCCATGAGCAGAGGGATGGAAAATTCCCGCAGCAAGTTGATGTG
>NZ_BBCJ01000069.1 GCF_001311985.1 Geotalea toluenoxydans JCM 15764 | reverse complement strand
GCTACCGCCCATGTAGAATATGAAACCGACAAGCGTCACTATGCCCATGTTGACTGCCCGGGCCACGCCGACTACGTAAAGAACATGATCACCGGAGCAGCGCAGATGGACGGCGCCATCCTGGTCGTATCCGCAGCCGACGGTCCAATGCCCCAGACCCGTGAGCACATACTGCTCGCCCGTCAGGTAGGCGTACCTTACATAGTGGTATTCCTCAACAAAGCCGACATGGTCGACGACGAAGAACTCCTCGAACTGGTAGAACTCGAGATTCGCGAACTACTCTCCTCCTACGACTTCCCCGGAGACGATATACCCATCATCAAAGGCTCCGCCCTTCAGGCACTGAACGGCGAGCAGGGCGAACTGGCCGAGCCCGCCATCATGAAGCTCATGGAAGCCGTAGACAGCTACATCCCCGAGCCACAGCGCGCCATCGACCGTCCGTTCCTCATGCCCGTCGAAGACGTATTCTCCATCTCCGGCCGTGGAACCGTAGCAACCGGCCGTGTAGAAAGAGGCATCGTCAAGGTCGGCGAAGAAGTAGAGATCGTCGGCATGAAAGCCACCGCCAAAACTACCGTTACGGGTGTAGAGATGTTCCGCAAGCTGCTCGACGAAGGCCGAGCCGGCGATAACATCGGTGCACTGCTTCGTGGCGTTAAGCGTGAAGACATCGAGCGTGGCCAAGTACTGGCAAAGCCCGGTTCAATCACCCCGCACACCAAGTTCAAGGCAGAAGCCTACATTCTGACCAAAGAAGAAGGTGGACGTCATACACCGTTTTTCAACGGCTACCGTCCCCAGTTCTACTTCCGCACCACCGACGTGACCGGCATAGTAGAACTAGCCGCCGGCACCGAGATGGTAATGCCCGGCGACAACGTAGCCGTAACAGTAAACCTGATCACCCCAATCGCCATGGACGAAGGACTTCGCTTCGCCATCCGTGAAGGCGGCCGTACCGTTGGCGCCGGGGTTGTCAGCTCTATTATCGAAT
>NZ_BBCJ01000068.1 GCF_001311985.1 Geotalea toluenoxydans JCM 15764 | reverse complement strand
AGCGCATAGCGAGGCAGATACTCCGCAGACGTCTTGAGAGGGGTCGAGAATGCGCGCTTCCAGAGCTTCTGATCCAGTAGATCGAGCGAGAGCCTACTTACGAATGCCCGTTCACGGAACATCCATGCGCGCCCCGTGGCCACGAGCTCGCGAGGTATGCCTGCAGCTTCTGCATGGGTCATACGCGCCTTTCGGTTTGCTTTGATCCGGAAGGGCTTTGCGTAGTTGTGCCAGGCCATGTAGACGCAGAAGCGATTGAGCATATTGGCGACATTGCGGGAAAAGCAGGCGGTTTCACGCCTATGGGCTGCCTGATCCTTTCTGAGCTCGCGATCCATGTAGTTGGCGCCGAAGAGGGGATTGTACCAGGTGCGCGGTTCGGTGGAGTGCACGGTCAGATGCACCAGTCGATGGTCTGCATTCTGCAAGCGAAAGAGCGGATGGCTATACAGCGCTCTGCGATATTCCTGCTTTTCGTCGGTGATGAGGATGAGAGGCTGCCAAAGCTGGGGCATGCGTTCCTGGGCAAGGCGATCGAGCAGCTCCCGGAATGAGCGTTCGATGCTTCGAGGCTCAAAGGTACACGCACGATAGAGCAGGGACATTCTATGCTTTTGAGCCTTGGTGGTGTTGCCGGAACGGCGCAGGGTGGCATGGGTAGCGGCAAGGAAGAATTGAGAATCGGCGGTGACGGCGAGGGTGATGTTGTTGGGGAAGTACTGAGAGACATCGAAGGAGACAAAGCCATCGATGCAGACGGATTCGTGGGGATTGGCATGGGGACGGAGCAGGCTCTGGAGTGCGATGGCTTGACGGGCGAGTCGGTCGATACGGTTCTGGATGGTGCCGCACGAAGCAGAGAAGAATCGTGAGAGTGCGCGAATGCTCATGGAAGAGCTGAGCAGGGTTTCGATCTGGGGATAGGCGATTCTGCGCTTGGCGAAGTAATCAAGGCTGAAGGTCTGGGTAGAGAAGTACTTGCCGCAGGCTTGCAGCGAAAGCGCTGGACCTTGCCGAAGGTTTTGGTCACATAGAAGCCAGCGGCGACGAACCAGCGTTCTTTCGGTGCGTGCTGATGATACGCACAGGCCGGGTTTGGGCAGAAATGAAAGTGATGCATGAAAGACCTCCTCTCTTTGTAGACGCAAGGAAAGAGGCCTTCACTTCAAATTCATATGCAGGGTTCGTGACACTATAGAAAGACTGGG
>NZ_BBCJ01000067.1 GCF_001311985.1 Geotalea toluenoxydans JCM 15764 | reverse complement strand
GCCTTAAGTTACCCCGTTCCGTCCTCCGGTGGAGGGCTGAGGGACGGAGAGGATTTCAGCGGCCACCAAAGGCAAATCCCCCTCAATCCCCCTTTGGCAAAGGGGGACATTCTAAATACTGGAGCACACCATGTCTTATGAATTCATTACCCTGAAAAAGGACGACCGCGTCCTGACCATCAGCCTCAACCGCCCCCCCACCAATCCTTTGAATGGCCGGTTCGGTCAGGAGCTCTTCAAGGCCTTTAGCGAAGCGGAGCAGCTGGACGAGGTAACGGTGGTTGTTATAACCAGCGCCCTGGAAAAGGCCTTTATCGCCGGGGCCGACATCAAGGAGATGGCGGCCCAGGATGCCGCCGAGGCGGAGCAGTTCTCCAAGCTCCTCCAGGGTGCCAATAATATCCTCAACCGCATGAAGAAGATCGTCATCGCCGCCATCAACGGCCATGCCCTGGGTGGCGGCTGCGAGCTGGCCCTGGCCTGCGACTACCGCCTGATGACCTCGGGCAAAGTTGATCGGTCTCCCCGAAGCTGGCCTCGGCATCATTCCCGGAGCGGGTGGCACACAACGGCTGCCACGGCTGGTGGGGCTATCCAAGGCTCTGGATATTCTTTTCCGCGGCAGGACCATGAGCCCCCAGGAGGCCCTGGAGATCGGCCTGGTGGACAAGCTCATCGAGCCGGAGAATTTCCAGGCAGAGGTGATGCAGTTTGCCCAGGAATTGGCTGCCGGGGCGGGCAAGGCCTTGGGTTACATCAAGCTGCGGTCTACGAGGGGATCGACCTTCCCCTGGAGCAAGCCCTGGCCGTGGAGCGCAAATATTCGGCGGAAAACAGCAAGACCCATGACGCCAAGGAAGGGCTGACCGCTTTTGTGGAGAAGAGAAAACCGGATTTTTTGAATAAATAAAGAACCTGAAGGGCTTTAACCACGAATTACACGAATGGGCACGAATGAAAATCAAATGAAAAAATCCTTATCGGGGTTTGTCTCCACCCCCTTTGAAAAAGGGGGGTCGGGGGGATTCCAGCAGTGACCAAGGCAAATCCCCCTCAATCCCCCTTTGCCAAAGGGGGACGTGACAGTCGCTTCGCTTCATTATTCGTGAAAATTCGTGTCATTCGTGGTGAGAAGGTTTTTGTTTTTAACCAACTATACAAGGAGAACAGACAATGAAACTCGAAGATATCAAAACAGTAGGTATGGCAGGAGCCGGCAGCATGGGGGCGGGCATC
>NZ_BBCJ01000066.1 GCF_001311985.1 Geotalea toluenoxydans JCM 15764 | reverse complement strand
ATTCCCGTCACTACTACTCGACGAGTCCTGAGTATGCAGGCCAGGAAGTACTCGTCGCAATTCGCGCGCATTCGATCGACATCCTGGACGACCACAAACGCCTTGTAGTTCGCCATAGCCGTGTCTATGGGGAACGGCGAAGCGACAGCTGCGATTATCGTACGTCGCTCGCCGTCCTTATGAATAACCCCGGCGCATGGAAAAACTCAGGAATCCCGGGAACTGATTCCCGATCCTTTGAAATCTCTCATGGACCGACAGCAACGCACGCAGCTGCACGCGACGCTGAAGACTATGCACACGCTTTCAAGCGAATACGGCTTTGAAATCGCCGTACAAGCGCTCGAGGAAGGCGTACAGCGCTCCAGAACATCCTTCCATGACGCGGCGATCCTTGCCGCGAGGATTGCCGGCTACGGGCTCAATATGGCCCCAGAGCGCGGCCAGGATCTTCATGTGTACGACGAATTCCTGGAAGGGGTCCAGGTATGATCCGTACACCACAGGAACGCGAACGCACGAGGATTACAATCGCCTCCATGAGTCGCAAACTCATGCTCTCAAGCCGTGTGGTTGAGCTGTGCGAGAGCGAAGCCACCCCGCGGCAGGAAGAATTCCTCTTAAAAAGTGCTGTCAGAAGAAATCGACCGACGGGAACGCGGCAAGAAAGCCAGGCTCCTGAATCGTGCGGGGTTTCCCGTCTTCAAGAGCTTTGAAGACTACGATTTCTCAGAAATCCGCTTCCCGCCAGCCCTCAGCAAGGAAGAGTTGCTTCGTGCCGACTTCATTCCCGAAAAAAAAGAATCTCGTGCTCTATGGCGGTGTCGGTACCGGAAAAACCCACATGGCGATCGCACTCGGCATTGCCGCCTGTGAAAAGGGGCTTTCGGTGCGGTTCCTCACAGTTACCGAACTCGTGCTTAAGCTTACCCAGGCGTACAAGGCCGGCACGCTCGAACGCCTTATTCGGGACTTAAAGCAGCTGGATCTCCTGATTTTGGACGAGTGGGGGTATGTTCCCGTGGATCGGGAAGGTTCCCAGCTTTTATTCAGGATTATTGCCGACAGTTACGAGAGTAAAAGCCTGATCCTCACGACGAACCTTGAATTCTCGAAGTGGGGAGGAATCTTTACCGATGAGCAGATGGCCGCTGCCATGATCGATCGGTTGGTTCATCATGGTCATCTTTTACTCTTCGAAGCGAAAAGCTATAGAATGACGCATGCCCTCATGCGGCAACCTGGGCCAGGCACGGCAAAACCAAAGACAACGGTTGAAGCTGGCTCTCGGCTTGGGGAAGGAGGTGCATACAAAACCGCCTGCCAGACA
>NZ_BBCJ01000065.1 GCF_001311985.1 Geotalea toluenoxydans JCM 15764 | reverse complement strand
TTCCAAGAGGCGCATGAGGAGTAAACTCACAAAGCAGATGAAAAAGTGCGCGCGAATATGGCTCTCGGTGGAGAGGAAGACCGGCCGCGCCTTGAGCTCGCTCTTCATCACCTTGAAGGTCTCTTCAATGCGCCATAATCCCTTGTAGATTTCAATGATGTCATCGTCCGTCACGGTTCTATTCAGCTGGAAAAATCCATCAGGCGTGTAACGGTACGGGCCGGAAAAGGGTGCTTCTCCTTGCTCGCGTCCAATGACATTGGTGCAGATGACATAGTAGCCGTCGAACTGCTCCTCCTTTTCGATCCTGGCTTCATCGAGCATCACCAGGTACTCAGTCTCGGGCATGCATTCGCCGGTGCTGCGGTCGAAGGGCACCTTCTTGAGGTACTTCGCCGCCCCATAGGCGCTTGGTTTTGCATCCTTCGAGAGCGCATAGATCTGTCCAGAGGCTTTCTCGACCGCGAGCGCGCGCTCCATGCGGGCACGCTGGGCATACTGCGCACTATAGACGACAATCTGCCGTTCGTTCACAAGGCTCTTGGTCCGTTTCCCTTGGCGGTCGGTCACCCATATCTCTCGGGGCGCATAGCGACTCTTGTGTTTGGCAAGGAGCGTGCCGTCCGTATCGTAGACGGCAGTATAGCCCTCTTCATCCAGCACATACTCCTGAAAGCCTTGTCGGCACCTCGCACCGAATAGCTCATCACATAGCCATGGTGCCCAAGGCGAAGCTTCGCAATGTTATCCCCACTCATCATCCCTTTGTCTGCCACCATGATGAGGTGGTGCATACCCAAATCAAGCACCGCATCATCGAGCATGGACGGCAGGGTCGTACCGTCATTGGTGTTCCCGCGATACAGCTCATAGCTCACGGGAAGCCCTTGGGCATCCAACAAAAGCCCCATCTGGACAATCGGGTTCGGCCGATGCTCCTTCGATACCCCTTTCGCCCGAAGACTATCCGGCTCATCGATTTCAAAGTAGTAGTTCGTCACATCATAGTAGAACAGCAGCGTCTGCCTCCCATAGCGCGTCTTCAGCCGCTCATGCAGCTGCCGCACGAGCGCAGGCCGCCACGCAAGAAAATAGTCGAGCGCGCGATACACCTCGTCGTGGGAATAGTCGGCTTCTTCAAAGAAGATCCCCCGATTCTCCCAGGCACCGCGCGTCGAGTCGGGAAAGAGGGCGCGACTGAATACCAGCATCTTGAAGATCGAGTTGAGGTTGGCGGAGAACTTTGTGCCGCGCTGTCGGTTGTTGAGCACGGTATCGATGCCCAGTTCGTGGTAGAGAAAGGAGAGTGCGGCATAGCCTATATTCTTTCGGCTGATCGTGG
>NZ_BBCJ01000064.1 GCF_001311985.1 Geotalea toluenoxydans JCM 15764 | reverse complement strand
CTCCTAGTCAGCGGTGGTCCAAAAAGAATGGTTCCTGGGACTGTTTACAAACGCTCCAGTGTTTCAATGCAGCGTTCCATACGGATGCCGGGGCCGAGCACACCGGCGAAGATATCGCCTGCTTTTTCAATGCGCTGCGGCACTGTTCTGATGGTGAAATCCCGGGGGTCCAGCCCCGGCGCTACCTCGCTCCAGTAAAGGGGGGTGGAAACGGTTGCTCCCGCTCTGGGACGGATGCTGTAAGGAGCGGCAAGGGTCTGGCCCCGCTTGTTCTGCAGAAAGTCAAGATAGACCTTTCCCTGCCTCTTGGCCGGACTCCTTTCCAGGCTGGTGAAATCCGGCACCAGCTGGTTGGCAAGGGTGGCGATGAGGTGGGCGAAGCGGCCGGCGGTTTCATAATCGTACCTGGCCTCCAGCGGTACATAGATGTGCATTCCGGTGGCGCCCGAGGTTTTTGGAAAGCCGACGGCGTCTGCCCGGTCCAGAACCTCTTTTACCGCCAGGGCCGTTTCCACCACCTTGTGAAATGGTATGTCTTCAGGGTCCAGGTCGATGACCAGATAGTCGGGATTATCCAGGCGCCAGCCGGGAAAGCCAGGGATTGATCTCGATACACCCCAGATTGGCCATGTAAATAAGGCTTGCTTCATCCTGACAGATGAGGAAGGTGATGATTTTGTGCTGTGACTCGGAATATATGGCCGCGGTCAACGGCCAGTCCGCTACCATGTCCCTGACGTCCTTCTGGAAAAACCCCGCCTCCTCGATGCCGTTGGGGGTGCGGTAGAGGGACTCGGGGCGGTCACGCAGATGGGGGAGCAGGTAGAATGAAATCGTGCGGTAATAGTCAATGACGTCCCTTTTAGTGTAGCCTTCTGCAGGCCAAAAGACCTTGTCCAGGTTGGTCAGCTTAAGCCGCCTGCTGCCGATTGTCAGTTCTTTTTCCGCCAGCCCGGCTTTTTTTGCGGACGGAGGTGGCGCCGCCATGGGACCTGGAAATGTTTCCCGGATTATGGTCACCGGGTCCTTGTCCTGACGCAGGCCGAGAAAGACAGGTTGCCGCATGACACCTTCACTGGTCCATTCGGAAAAGGAGACCTCGCAGACCAGTACCGGTTTCACCCATTGGGCCGGCATCCTTGTCGCGGTCCTGGTTTTGAATGGAGAGTCCCCCTGAACCAACGGCAGCAGCATGTCATGGAGTTCATTAAGACTCGCCTCGTCAAAGCCGCCGCCACTGGTGCCGATGTAGACCAGTTCCCCCTTGTCGTATGCACCCAGCACCAGGGTGCCGAATTTTTTCCGGCTTCCCCTTGGCTCCGTAAAGCCGCAGATGATGGCCTCCTGCCGGAGCGTAGCCTTGACCTTCAACCAGGCACTGCTTCTTTTCCCCGCTTCGTAGCGACTATCTGCCAGTTTGGCGACGATTCCCTCCAGGCCGTTATCCTGCGCCGCTTGAAAGAAGGCGATGCCGGTTTCACCAATATGGTCGCAATACCTCACCTCGGGGAGATCGGGAAGTATTTCCTGCAGGAGGGTCTTTCGGGTAAGGAGCGGCAGGTTGCGCAAATCGCGGCCGTCAAGGTAGAGGAGATCGAAGATGAAGTAAAGGATCGATCCTTCCCCGGTGCGGCCATAGTTCTGCAGCAGCTGGAAATCGGACCTGCCGTTTTCATCCATGGCCGTCACTTCTCCGTCAAGGATGGCCTCTCTACCCAATCCGGCAAGGGCGGCGGCAATGGTGGGAAACTTGTTGTTGAAAGAGAGCAGATTGCGGGAATAGAGGAGCACCGAGCCGGCAGCGATTTCGGCGATGGTGCGGTAACCATCCAGCTTGATCTCGAAGACCCAGTCGGGGTGGTCGAAAGCATCCTTCACCAGTGTGGCGAGCATGGGCTTGACGTTGTGGGGCATGGGCGCAGCTTCGCCGGGCATGTCGGCGATGACCGGCTCTTCCCCTTCCGGCCCCAGTTCATCCAGCCCTCGCCCCGAGACCACCGACCGGTCATGCCGTGTGATATCTGCCGCCGTGGCATGTTCATCCGCCTTTTTAACCAGCAGCCAGGAATTGTCCTCGCCACTTCGGATCTTGACCAGGGCAAATCTGCCTTGAGCTTGTGGCCGTGGAGAATGAACTTCAGATCTCCCTTTGCCAGCCCTGGCGCAAGATTCGTTCGCTTTCGCTACGCTCCTCCGTCCCATAGGCGTGGCAGGTCCCCTCATCCCAGATGATTACGGCGCCGGCGCGTAGTTGCCTGCCGGAATGATCCCCTCGAAATGAGTCGAAGGGATGGTCCTCTACCATCATGGCCAGCCTTTTCACCGCTGGGTCGAGGGACGGTCCTTTGGGCACCGCCCAGCTCTTCAGCACCCCGTCCAGTTCCAGGCGGAGATCATAGTGCAGGTGGGAAGCGGCATGTTTGTGGACGACGAAACGGAGGGCCGGCTCGGTTGCGGCCGTTTTCCCTTGGGGCTCCGGGGTACGATGGAAATCGCGCTTCTTACGGTAGTCTTCAAGGCCCATCAACTTGCCTCTGAAAAAATACTCCCCCTCTTGATGGGAGGGGGCAGGGGGGAGGGTAGAGGGATTAAAACCTTGGTTATGCCGCCTTGCGCTTCTTCTCCTCCAGACTCTTCTTCAACAGGGCCATCATCTC
>NZ_BBCJ01000063.1 GCF_001311985.1 Geotalea toluenoxydans JCM 15764 | reverse complement strand
GATCGATGGAACCTGCGCTTCCTGGCTCCAGGAATTCTTCCAGGGGCAGACAGTGCCACTCCAGACGGTCCAGATTGGCGCGGATTGCCTCAAAATTTTCCGGGCGCAGGGCGAAGGGGAGCGCGCTGGTGTGGCGGCCGGTCAGGATCCATTGCAGGTAGGGATTATCCGCCGGGTTGAGGACGGTCAGGGCGTGACGGGTGCGGGCCAGGATGCGGTCGGCCACACTCCCCTGCACATAGCGGAAGAAACTGGGGTCGCGCCCCAACCTGCCCATGACGAAGCGGGAGAAGAAGACATGGAAGAGCAGCCGCCAGCGCCAGGTATCCCAGTGTTGCCGGTAGAAACTTCACGTTCTGCCGCCGTGCCGCCTGCCAATAGCTGTTGAATGGTGTTCCGGGAATGGACCAGGGGCATGATTCGCCCACGGAACAGGGCAAAGTAGCGTTCGAATTTGCCGGCCCCGCCGATACCGGCTTCCACCTGGCGGGGGTGGGCATCCCAGAAGGCGCGGTTGTCTGGGGCAAGCAGTGGTCGACAGCGTCGGTAGAGGTCGCTGCGCCGTGTACTCTGCCGCGAGCCGATCAGCTCCAGCAGTTCCCCATGGGAAAGTTCCCGATAGGCGGCAACCCGCAGCTCCAGACAGGCCAGCTGGGCCGGGTTGAGATCCAGGGCGATGACCCTTCCGGCCCCTTTGGCCAGCATGGCCAGGGTGTTGTCCCCGGCCGAAGCGATGGAAAGGCAGGTGTCACCGGCCTTGATCTCCAGCCCTTCCAGGAGAATATCGGCATCCTCCCAGCACTGGGCGTAGCGGATGGCTGAGAATTCTGCGTGGCTGGCGGCTTCACTCTGCATGGGTGGTACTCCTGGAAACTGGCTGATATTCAATCTCTTCCACGGTCAATGACTTAAGGATATCTGCTCCCTTGCAATCAGGTGCTAGTGTTCCGTGCGGTTAGTTCCCCGCAACAATTCTGAGGGATTTTGGTTCCTGGCAAGGCGTGGCGACGCAGGCCTAGCAGGCCTAAGCCGAGGAGCCACAACGCAGCCAGGGGCCAAAAGACCCGGAATTATAAGGAATGAATTAACCGTTCGGGACACTAGATAGCTTTCGCACCACGCCGCTGGCCCCATCCATTTCCACCTGATCGCCGCTGGCCAGCCAAGCGGTCAGGCCGCTGAGGGAGACAACCGCCGGAATACCCATCTCGCGGGCCACTATGGCCGAGTGGGAGAGCAGGCTGCCCCGTTCCACCAGCAGGCCGGCGCAGGCGGGAAAAGCATGATCCAGCCCGGATCGGTTCGCTCGGCCACCAGGATTTCTCCCTGGCGGATGACTGCACCGCGCGGATCGGTAATCACTCTCACTGTTCCCCGTACCACGCCGGGGCAGCAGCCGATCCCCTTCAGGCTGTCGCCATCGGGTACGGCTTGGGGCGCGGCCGTTGACCGGCAGGACTGATTGTGACTGACCATGCCGCGGGTTTCAAAACGGTCGGCAGGGGGCTCCATTGCTTGCCAGTGTTGGAATTCCGCCCGGCGCAGGGCGACCATGCCGCGCAGATCGGTGCTGGCGGCGGTCCCTTCCACAAAACCGAAGATCTCGTCCTTCTCCAGCCAAAAGATATCGCGGGCATCATCCAGCAGGCCATCCGCTTGAAAGCGTTTGCCCAGTTCCACGAAGATGCGCCGGACGCGGCCAAAGAGCCGGGTGCGCTCGAAGCGGAGGTTTTCCCGATCCCGTACCCGAAGGCGGGTGTGGTGCAGAATCCAGCGAAAAACAATTCTTTTGCCCGGACTGCCTCTCAGGGCAAGGCGTACCCGCTCCTCTGCCGCCAGCCGGAGGCAGATTCATCCATTGCCTGACCCGCCTTGCCGGCGCGGATGCGGCGGGCAAACTCGCCGATGGATCGTTGCAGCGGCGTGGGATCGTCTTCCAGGGTGGCGCTCTCCAGCTTCAATTCGTCCAGGCAGCGGTCGCTGAACTTCGCCAGATATGCCCCATAAAGGGGGCCCAAACGGGGATGGGCAGCCAAAGCTTCCTCAACAGCCGTGACATCGGCAGAAGCAAGCAGCTCGGCCAGTTCCTCGTCCTCTGCTGCGATCTCGGCCATTTCCCGCACCCGCCTGGCCGGTTCGGCACTGATGATGCCACCTTCGCCGGTAAGCAGGTCATTCTGCAAGGTTTCGTTGGTGTCGCCGCACCAGGAGCGGCTGTCTTCCGCAGCAGGCCGAAAAAGACCATGGCAAAAAAATCATTCACCAGGGGGGCATCCCAGCGGGTCAGCAGTTGCGCCTCCAGCATGCGGTAGTGGCCGACCAGTTCGTCGGGGCGCTGCATTTCCAGCTCCGGACTTGGCGTTGACAGCGCTTTGTTCAGACGTTGGAAAAAGCGGCTGTTGTTAGCCCCCGTCCGGTAATGATTGAAGACGAGGCCGGCCAGGCTGCGGGCCAGATTGAAACGGTCGCGCCAGGGGCCGACCCGGTAGACCGCCACCGTTTCGGCCAGGATATGCTCGGGAATGCCCTCCTTAGCCCCATCATCTGTTCCATGAAACGGCGGTTGGAGGTGAAGCCGGGCAGCATGGCCAGCAGGCGATACCAGTTGAGCAGGTTGTAGTAGACCCTGCCGCGAACCAGGCCGAGCATGCGCGGGAAAATGCGCTCATTGGCTGCAATGGCGTCAGCGGGAACCGCCATGATGCGGCAGAACTGGCGGTAAACCCCTTCATAGATATGGCGGGCAAAGGAGAAGGTGAGGGGGGTGGTGACGCCGCCGTAGCTCTCGACAATATTGCTGTTGTCCCAGATGTTGAGGCCGCCGTCGGGATCGGGCAAGGTGGCCAGGGAGGTGATGGGCCGGGATTGCAGCAGGTACAGTCTGTCC
>NZ_BBCJ01000062.1 GCF_001311985.1 Geotalea toluenoxydans JCM 15764 | reverse complement strand
TCCGACAGACTCCTAGGTAAATTTCAGCAGCTTTTTGGCAGCTCCAGTTTTTTCAGCAGTGCATAGAGGCGGGATTGGGAGAGGCCGGAGATGCGACAGGCTTCGCCAATGTTCTCCTGTGAAATGGATAGCAGGTCCAGGAAGTATTGCCTTTCCGCCTGGACGTGGATTGACTCGCGGAAATCATGGTATTTGGGAAAGGGAGCCACGGACCGGGGAGAGGATTCTGCATGGGGCTGGCCATTGCCGACGGTGGCTTTGGTCACATGAATGCGAATGTGGGTGGGCAGATGCTTGGGGAAAAGGATGGCCTCGGTGCCTGCAGCGGCAACAGTACGTTCCAGGGCATTGAACAGCTCTCGCACGTTTCCCGGCCACGGATATGAGACGAGCATCCTCAGGAAATCGGGCGCAAAGCCTTTGGCGCCAAGGGCGTACCGGTCACAAAGCCTGTCTACGCATCCCCTGGCAAGGATTTTAAGATCTTCGACGCTCTCGCAAGGGGGAAGTTCGATGGCAAAGGTACGGAGACGATAGAGCAGGTCCTGACGGAAAGTTCCCCTGTCAACCATCTCGTCCAGGTTTCGGTTGGTGGCGGCGATCAGCCTGAAATCGCTGGTGACTTCCCGCTGGCCGCCCACCGGGCGGAACCTGTGTTCCTGCAAAACACGCAGAAAGGCCTTCTGCATGGTAAGGGGAAGCTCGCCCACTTCATCGAGAAAGAGGGTACGCCGTCTGCCTGGGCAACAAGCCCTGGGCGCGCCTGCTCCGCGCCGGTAAAGGCGCCTTTCTCATGGCCGAAGAGCAGGCTCTCCACCAGGGTGTCGGGCAGGGCTGCACAGTCCACAACGACAAAGGGCTTTTCCGCCCGTCTGCTGTTGGCGTGGGTGGCTCTGGCAAAGAGCTCCTTGCCCGAGCCGGTTTCGCCGGTAATGAGGATACCGGCGTCACTGCCTGCAGCCTGAGCTACCTGCTCCAGGCAAGCGTTGATGCGCGGGCTTGAACCGATAATGCATCCCGCTTGAGCATCACCACGTTTCTTGCTG
This sequence comes from Geotalea toluenoxydans JCM 15764, assembly GCF_001311985.1. GTDB lineage: Bacteria > Desulfobacterota > Desulfuromonadia > Geobacterales > Geobacteraceae > Geotalea > Geotalea toluenoxydans. The sequence goes on along the minus strand of NZ_BBCJ01000062.1, from coordinate 2,971 downwards.
CATTGCTGTTCTGCTTCTGCTTGCGGTATTCCAGTGCCCGTACCAGGGAAAGGGTGATCTCTTTTACGGAAGAACCTTTTTCGATGTAGTCCCAGGCGCCGTTGTTGATGGCCAGTTCTGCACCGGTCGGATTGCCGTAGCCGGTCATGATGATGATTTCCGGCGCCGAAAGGGCAGCCTGGATGAGGGGAAGAACCGTCAACCCATTTCCATCGGGCATCCGCACATCAAGGAAAACCACGTCAAAATCATGGTCTGAAACCTGCTTTTGTCCTGCCGCCAGGGTATGGGTGCAGGTTACCTCGTGCCCCCACCGTTTTGCCACGTGGGACAGTGACTGGCACATCAGGTCGTCGTCATCGATGATGAGGATGTTCGCCATAGGGTACAAGAACCTTTTTTAGCCACGAATGACACGAATGGGCACGAATTGAAAATCGCTCTCCGGATGTATTCCCCAAAAAAGAAAAATAATGTGGAGGATGAAAAAAGTTCGAGAAAAAGATTTTATTCGTGTTAATTCGTGCCATTCGTGGTGAATGATTTTCGGTGTCAACCCTGATCCAGCACACGCCGGATCAGCTTCGCCATTTCCCCCCGTTCGAAGCTTCAGGGCCAGTTCTCGAATACCCAGGGATTCCTGGCCTTCGCGGGTGGCGAATTCCTGGGATGCATGGCCGAAGCCGGTGCAGAGGATCACCGGCATGTCCCCCCTGATCTGCAGAATTGCCCTGGTCAGTTCGGTACCGGTCATCTGGGGCATGGTCTGATCGGTGATCACCAGGTCAAAACAATGGGGTTGCAGCCTGAAGGTCTTCAGGGCTTCATTGCCGTCACGGCACGCTTCCACCTGGTATCCCAGCCGCTCCAGCATCTTTTGCCGGCAAAGAGCAGGTCCTCTTCGTCATCCACAAAGAGGATTCTTTCCTGCCCATGGAGCGGCGGGGGCTGCCAGATTTCGGCGGGTGACATCTCCGGAGTGTCAGTGCGGGGTAGAAAAATATGAAAGGACGCTCCCTTGCCTGGTTCGCTCACAACCATGATCGATCCGCCATGGTTTTTGACGATGCCGTGGACTACCGACAGCCCCAGCCCGGTTCCTTCCCCCCTGGTCTTGGTGGTGAAGAACGGGTCGAAGATCCGCTCAATGGTAGGCTGATCCATGCCGTGCCCGGTGTCCTGGACGCTCAATCTCAGGTAACGCCCTGAAGGAAGGTCGGGGAAGCCGGAGACGGCGGCGGTATCCAGATCCACATTTGCCAGCCTGATGTCCAGAACTCCGCCGCTGTCATGCATGGCATGGCCTGAATTGGTGCACAGGTTCATGATGATCTGGTGGATCTGGGTGGGATCGGCCATGACCATGCCCGGCTGGCTGCAGATGTCGTGACGGATGGTGATGGAGGTGGGGAAGGAGGCGCGCAGGAGTTTGAGGCATTCATGGATAATGCGCTCCACATGGACCGGTTGCCGCTCCTGTTCAACCTGACAGCTGAAGGTGAGGATCTGCTTGACCAGGTTTCTGCCCCGGTAGCTTGATTTGAGCACCACATCCAGAAGTTCCCTCACCGGGTCGTCTTCCGCTACATCATCCCGTGCCAATTCCGTACAGGTGATGATGGACGCCAGGCTGTTGTTGAAATCATGGGCAATGCCGCCGGCCAGGGTACCGATGGCTTCCATGCGCTGGGCCTGGCTCAGTTGGCGCTCCAGCAGGATCTCGTGGGTCACATCCCTGATCAGGGCCGCATAGGTGTTGGCAATGCCCGCTTCATCGGAGATGGACCAGAGGGTGGCGTCGAAATAGTACGGCAGAGGCTCTCCCCCCTTCTGGATGGCGTTGGTGATGCGCATGTCCCCGCGGGAAACGGCATCCCAGATGGCGGTGTAAAAGCCGTGCATTTGGGGCTCGCAGTCGATCTCCCGGATGTTCCTGCCGGTCATGGTGTCCGGGGCATGGCCGATGATTGCCTCCACTGCCGGGTTGGCATAGCGGATCAGGCCGCTGTCGTCCATGAGGATGATACCCTCCTGGGCCTGCTGGATTACCGATGCGAAAAGGGTCCGTTCCTTTTCCGCCTTTTTTCGCTCCGCATCCCTGCGCAATGCCCGAATGCCGAAGGAAAGATCAGCGGCCAGTTCTTCCAGGAGCTTCACCTCGGTGTTGTCAAAGGCCCCCTCTTCACCGGCAAGGATGACCAATGCACCAAAAGGGCCTTCATCTCCCAAGAGAGGAAGGGAAATGGATGCCGCAAAGCCATGCTCCATGGCACGGTCACGCCACAGTCTCCAGGTTGGATCGGACGGTATATGCTGGACGACGACTGTGCTGCAGCTGCGGATGGCCGTGCCGGTCGGCCCCCGTCCCCATTCGTTATCAATCCAGGATAGCTTCAGGTTCTTCAGGTAGTCATTCCGGTCTCCCCATTGGGCAACCGGCCTTACGGTCCGCTCCTCATCATGTTCGGCAATGCCCACCCAGGCCAGGCGATAGCCACCGATCTCCACAAAGGTGCGGCAGATCTGCTCCATCAGCTGTACTTCATCGGCAGCATGGATGAGCGCCTTGTTGCACTCGCTCAGGGATTTGAAGGCCCGGCCCACCCGGTGCAGGGATTCTTCCCGCTGCAGTATTTCTTCCAGGCTGTGATGGATGAGGAAGTAAAGCATCAGGGCGGTGACCAGGATGAAGAAGGTGTGGTTCGCCATCTCGAACCTGATGAAGGTAAAATATTGCCCCAGGTTGCCCGTGTGCAGATTGATGGCCGTAACTGCCCATAGGACACCGGTAAGGGTGTAGATGAGCACAATTGACATGGGGGTCAGTTTTACGCGTCCAGGCCAGCGGAGCATTGGGCACCCGACAGTGGCAGATTATAATTATAATGATTTAATTGTATCGCAGGTTCTGTTGGATGCCAGAGACCCCCCTCTATCCCCCCTATTCCATAGGGGGGAAGCGAACCCAGTG
>NZ_BBCJ01000061.1 GCF_001311985.1 Geotalea toluenoxydans JCM 15764 | reverse complement strand
GGGGGGTCCCACCAGCATTTTACCCATGACAAAAATTATTGTCAGCTAAAATATGCTGGGTTTCCCTGCAATTGCCAACCCTCCCCCGCTGTGCTATAAACACCATATTCCTACACCCCGCCGAGGAGCCAATTCATCCATGGACAGAACAGCCGCACAGCTTCGCATACAGGAGCTGCACCGGGAAATCAACCGTCACAATTACCTCTACTATGTGGAAGACCGGCCCGAAATCGCCGATGCCGAGTATGATCTGCTCCTGCGCGAACTGCAGCAGCTGGAAAGGGAATTCCCGGACCTTGTCACCGCGGACTCCCCCACCCAACGGGTCGGGGCGGCGCCCCTGGAAAAATTCAACCAGGTAACCCACCGCCTGCCGATGCTTTCCCTGGAAAACGCCTTCAATGAGGGAGAGATGCGTGATTTCGACGAGCGCATCAAGCGCTACCTGGGCCTACCCATGGCAAAGGAAATTGAGTACGTATGCGAGCCAAAGATGGATGGGCTGGCGGTGGAGCTTATCTATGAAGAAGGCTCCCTCACATTCGGGTCCACCCGCGGCGACGGCTATGTGGGAGAGGATGTCACCCAGAACCTGAAAACGGTCAAATCGATCCCCCTGCGCCTCCATTGCTCGACCCCGCCCAGCCTGGTCGAGGTCAGAGGCGAGGTTTACCTGGGGCTGGCGCCCTTTCAGAAACTGAACATGGAGAGGGAAGAAGCAGGGCTCCCCCCTTTGCCAACCCACGCAACGCTGCCGCAGGTTCTCTGCGCCAGTTGGACCCGCGGATCACCGCCAGGCGGCCCCTCTCCATCTTCTGTTATGCCCCGGGTATAGTGGAAGGATATGAATTCACCTCCCAGAGCCGGATGCTCGCCACCCTGCCCCAATGGGGGCTGCCCGTAAACCCTTTGATCAAAAAGTTGCCGGCATCGACGCTGTCCTGGCCTATTACCGGGAAATAGGCGAGACACGGGAGTCGCTCCCCTATGAAATTGACGGTGTGGTGATCAAGGTGGACTCCTTCGATCTGCAGCGCGATCTGGGGGAAAAGACCCGCTCCCCCCGCTGGGCCATTGCCTGGAAATTTCCGCCGCGACAAGCGGTAACGGTCGTCGAAGATATCGTTCCCCAGGTGGGGCGCACCGGTGTCATCACCCCCGTTGCCCATCTCAAGCCGGTTGAGGTTTCGGGGGTGATGGTGTCCAGGGCAACCCTCCACAATTGGGAAGAAATGGAGAAAAAGGACATCCGCAAGGGAGATACGGTGGTCGTGGAGCGGGCCGGCGATGTCATTCCGGCCGTAGTCAAGGCCATGACGGAGAAGCGGCTGGAGGGAGCGGAGCTTCTGGCGGTTCCTGCTGCCTGCCCCGAATGCGGTTCGGAGATCGTCAAGATACCGGGAGAAGTGGCAATCCGCTGCCTGGGGCTCACCTGCCCGGCCCAGATCAGGGAGACCATCATCCATTTCGCCTCGCGCCATGCCATGGATATGGAAGGGATGGGGGACAAATATATTGAGCAGCTGCTACGGCTGGGGCTGGTCAAGAATGTCGCCGACCTCTACTACCTGACCAGGGATGATTTCATGCGCTTCGAGCGCATGGGGGACAAACTGGCGGAGAACCTGCTTAACGCCATAGAGGCCAGCAAGCACCGCGAGCTGTCACGCTTTATCTATGCCCTGGGCATACGCCACGTGGGGGAGCATACGGCAAAGCTTCTGGCCAGCGCCTTCGGCAGCATCGAGCACCTGGAAAAGGCGACGGAAGAGGAGCTGCTTTCCATCCGGGAAGTGGGTCCCCAGGTGGCGCAGAGCGTCCGCACCTTTTTCCGCAACCCCGCCAATCGGGAGGTGATCGAGCGCATGTTTGCCGCAGGGGTCAAGCCGGCTGTGGAAGAGAAAAGGCTGGGGGGACGCTTTACCGGCAAGACCTTCGTTTTTACCGGCGCCCTCACCCGCTTCACCCGTGATGATGCAAAAAACATGGTGGAAAATGAAGGTGGGCACGCCGCCGGCTCGGTCTCGAAAAAAACCGACTATGTGGTTGCCGGAGCCGAGGCGGGAAGCAAACTGGACAAGGCCCGGCAGCTTGGTGTGAATGTGCTGACGGAAGATGAATTCTTGAAGATGCTGGAGGGATGACAAGTGAAGATTCGTGCCATGGTAACAATAACCGGTCTTGTGCAGGGAGTGGCTTTTCGCCAGAGCACCCAGCAAACCGCACAGAGGTTGAATGTCTGCGGCTGGGTGAAAAACCTCCCTGATGGGTCCGTTCAGGGATGTTTCGAGGGTGAAGAAACCGATGTGGAGGCCTTGATTGGGTGGTGCCATGAAGGACCAAGTCGGGCAGAGGTAAGCGGAGTCAATGTAAAGAAAGAGACATTTTCCGGGCAATTCGAGAGTTTTCGTATTTCCTATTGAAGCAGCACATTAGCTGTCAGAAAAAAAAGGCAAGAAAGCAAGGGCATTTAAGCCCCAGCTTCTTGCCTTTTAAATTTTCTGTCGGATATGCGCCTCAACCAGCCGGCACTTCCGTTATCAGCTCAGAGGCAGCATACCGCTCCACTCCTGACGGTAAGTTCCAAAGCCGGTTCCCTGTGACTCCATCCAAGGCCGAATAATACATCCACCAATCGCACCGAGTTCAGTTGAGCATCCAGTAAATCAGAACAGATCATCACTGTGGTTGAGCGAGTTGTTGCACGCAGCCCGGCAATGTAAGGTAGCCCGTTTACCACAAAGGGAATGGAAACTCTTTCGCCTTCCCTGTAAGGAAGAGGGCCGGCATCTTCCTTCTTGATGTTTATTATCAAGAGCGGCAGAGTATCTCGGTAAAAACCGACTTTTGCCACCTTGCCTAGAATTGTCATGGCCTTAGGCGGCGCCATCTGGCGCCGCCCTTCAGTTTCACTTCTTGCTGTTTGTCCGTTCATATGCCGCCTCTTCCATTTGCTGCTTTAGAATGGCCACTCAACGAATTACCAAGCCCCTTACATCCACTGTTCCATCGCTGATAGTCAATGAGCCGCTGACAGAACTGAAGCCGTTACTATTCCATCCTGCATCCTTCCCGCCATCGAGTATAACGGTAACAGGACGGTTGAACAAAATATCTTCCATGAACTCCATGAAGCTCTGATCCCTTACTTCCAGGGTTGCACCATCATTGGCCGCGTTGTAAGCAGACTGAATCGATTCGTAGTAGTTTGAGCCAATTCTGACGTTTTGAGCCGAATCAAATGTGGCTGTAACATTCTTGATTGCATCCATTGTCACAACGCAGGGCTCGGTTCCGGTTCCGGTACATGCACCGCTCCATCCGGTAAAAGTAGAGTTGGAAGCTGTTGCTGTCAGGGTAACGATTGTGCCGCTGGCATAATCATAGCTGCAGCCTGTGGTACCGGTGCAGGAAATAAAGCCGTCGCTGCTGTGGACACTGCCAGCCCCTGCAATGGATACCGTGAGTGGGTACGTAACTGAGGCCGCCTCCACTGTCAAAGTACCGTTGACGAATGTGAAGTCGTAGTTTGCCGCGGCCAGTGTTCCCTGAACGGGTGTAATCGGGTAGGTGCCGACAGGACTCGTTTCAGTAGCGGTCGTATTCAAGATCGGAAAACCGCTGAGGACTGCTGAGGTATCACCGGCGACAAAGCTGAGTAGCTTGCAGTGAATTCCGGATCGGGTGCACCCACAACACGGGTCTTGTCATCCGCCGTCACGGTCAGAATTGCCTTGTCAACGGTCAGTGTTCCGGCAACATAGGTGAAGTTGTAATTGTTGCTTACTGCACCAGCTGCGGTGATCGGGTAGGTTCCGGCGCCACTGGTCGTGGTTGCTGCAGTGGTTGCGGTTGCCTGGCTGGTAAGTGATGCTGCAGTGTCACCGGCAACGAAACCGGTGTAGGCTACGGTCAGGGCCGGATTGGCAGAACCGTAGATCTTGCCGGCGTTGTTGGCGGTTACGGTAAGTGGCGCCTTGTCAACGGTCAGTGTTCCGGCAACATAGGTGAAGTTGTAGTTGTTGCTTACTGCACCGGCTGCGGTGATCGGGTAGGTGCCGGCGCCGCTTGTCGTGGTTGCGGCGGTGGTTGCGGTAGCCTGGCTGGTAAGTGATGCGGCGGTGTCACCGGCAACGAAACCGGTGTAGGCTACGGTCAGGGCCGGATTGGCAGT
>NZ_BBCJ01000060.1 GCF_001311985.1 Geotalea toluenoxydans JCM 15764 | reverse complement strand
CATCGAAGGGAGGGGGCTTGAGGTTCCCTCTCCCTAGTGGGAGAGGGCAAGGGAGAGGGGGAAATGCGCAGGCGACAAGAACCTAACCGGACAACGCTGGGTGAGCTCAATCAAGTTCCGGAGTCGCTGCATCGATCTGGGACCAGATCTCCTCGTTCGTATAGTGCTTCAGGTAGATGGCGCCGGTGGGGCACTTGGTGTTGCACAGGCCGTCTCCCTTGCACAGGGCCGGATTCACCGTGGCCTCCTTGCCGAAAGGTGTATCGACCAATTCTATGGCACCATAATTACAGGCGGTGATGCAGGCCGCACACGCCACGCAGTTGCTCCTGGTCACGTCGCATACCGCACCCGAGGCAGTGACCGAATTGCGGCTGAGCAGGTTTACCGTTCGGCCAGCAGCGCCGTAAGCCTGGCTGATGGTCTCCGTAATATGCTTCGGATAGTGGGCAAGACCGCAGAGGAAGATGCCGTCGGCGCCGAAGTCAACGGGTCTCAGCTTTACATGGGCCTCCTGGAAGAAACCATCGGTGTTTAAAGCTACCTTGAACAGTCTTGCCATTTCCTGCTCGATGCCGAAGGGATGACGGCGGCAGCCAGGACCAGCAGGTCGGCATCTATCGCCAGTTTCTGACCGAGAACCGGGTCCGGTACGGTTACCCGATGATGGGCCGCCCCCCCTCCGTGGCTGCTTCAACCAAAGGTTTATCAGTTGGCTCATAACGGATGAATTTCACATCTCTGTTGGAGGCTTCACGGTAGTAATCTTCCTTGAAACCGTAGGTCCTCATGTCCCGATAGATGACGTAGACCTCCATCTCGGGCTTGAGTTCCTTCAGTTTCAGGGCATTCTTGATTGACTGGCTGCAGCAGACGCGGCTGCAGTAGTTCTTCCCCTCTTCCCGGCAGCCCACACACTGGATCATAACCAGGCTCTGGCGCCAGGGTCTGTTCGTCCCCTTTGGCAATGCGCTCTTCCAGTTCCAGTGACGTGAGGACCCGTTCGTCCTGGCCATAGAGGTATTCCGAGGGTTTGTATTCATCGGCGCCGGTGGCTAGAATGGCGGCGCATGGAGGATCTCCCTGGTGCGCCCTTCGGAAATTACCTTGGTGACAAAGTTGCCCACATATCCGGAGACATCGGTAATGGTGGCGTCATGGGAGACGTGGATCGACGGGTGGCGGTAGACCTTGCGTATCAGGTCGTCCAACAGAGGCTGGACCTCAAGTCCATCCAGGTATAGTGGATCCGGCGGGCCATCCCCCCCAGGTCGGAGGTTTTTTCGATCAGGTGGACCTCAAAGCCGACGTTGGCCATGTTCAGGGCGCTGGTCATGCCGGCCATGCCACCCCCCACCACCAGCGCGGTCTTGTTGACCGGCAGCTGGAACTCCTGCAGCGGCTCCAGGTGAGCCGCCCGGGCTACCGCCATCCGGACGATATCCTTGGCCTTTTCGGTGGCGCCTTCCTTGTCCTTGGAATGAACCCAGGAACAGTGCTCCCGAATGTTGGCGAATTCGAAATAATACTGGTTCAACCCCGCTTCACGGCAGGTGTCCCTGAATAACGGCTCGTGGGTCCGGGGGGTGCAGGCTGCCAGCACCACGCGGTTCAGATTGTGTTCGACGATGGCATCCGCTATCAGCTGGGCGTTCTCCCGTGGAACAGGCAAACATGTTCCGCGCAGAGTAGACCACATTGGGAAGACCGGCGGCATAATCGACGACGGAGAGGGTATCGACGATACGGCCGATATTGGCGCCGCACAGGCAGACCACCACGCCGATCCTGATGTCATCATTGGTGACATCCTTTTCCGGCGGGTATTCCCGCTCACGGGAAAGATCGCCGCGCCGGTAGGCGAGAAGCTCGCTGCAGAGGGCATTGGCCCCACCGGCGGTCACAACCGATTCCGGGATGTCGGCCGGTCCGGTGAAGGCACCGCTGACAAAAATTCCAGGACGGGTAGTTTCAATGGCGTTGGATGGGCTGGTTTTGCAGAAGCCATGTTCGTTAAGCTCTATATCGAACGTGCTTGCAATAGTCCGGACGTCGGCGGGAGGATTCAAGCGACGGAGAGGACCACCATGTCGAACTCCTCTTCCTTCACCCCCTGATCGAAGGCTGAATAGCGGATGCTCACATTTTTGGTTTCCGGGTTCTCCTTGCCGATGGAGACATAGCTTCTGATGAAGCGCACGTCGGAGAGTTTTTCGGCACGCTGGTAGAAACGCTCGAAATCCTTGCCGAAGGCGCGGATATCGTTGTGGAAGATGGTGGCTTCCATGCCGGGGTCATGGTCTTTGGTGAGGATGACCTGCTTTTGCGTGTAGGCACAGCAGACCGCCGAGCAGTAGCTGTTTCCCCCGTCGGGATTGACCTGGCGCGAGCGACACACTGAATCCAGGCGATTTTGTGGGGATGTTTCTTGTCCGAGGGACGGCTGATCGTCCCCTCGTAGGGACCTGTGGAACTCAGAATCCGCTCGTAGTCCAGGCTGGTCACCACATTCTCGAAGACACCGTAGCCGTAGTCGCTCCTGAGCTTGGGGTCGAAGGTCTCGAAACCGGGAGCGAGGACGATGGCCCCTGCCTGCACTTCCATCAGCTCTTCTTCTTGATGCAGGTCGATGGCGTTGGGTTTGCAGACCCCCACGCAAATGGTGCACGACCCGTCTTTAAGATAGAGACATGCAGCCGGGTCCACATAGGGAATCAACGGCAGGGCCTGGGAAAAATGGATATGAATGGCCTTGTTGTTGGAAATATTCTGGTTGTACGCGTCAGGAACCTTGGCCGGGCAGTATTCCACGCAGAGATTGCACCCCGTGCACTTCTCCTCCACAACGTAGCGCGGCTTCTTCACCAGGGTGACCTTGAAGTTTCCGGCCTTTCCCTTGACGCTCTCCACCTCTGTGTAGGTCAGGATCTCGATATTGGGATGCCTGCTACATTCATTGAACTTGGGAGATTCGATGCACATGGAGCAGTCATTGGAGGGAAAGGTCTTGTCCAGTTGCGACATTTTGCCGCCGATGGCCGGAGACTTGTCGATGAGATTGACCTTGAACCCGCTGTTGGCAAGATCCAGTGCAGCCTGGATACCGCTGATACCGCCGCCGACTACGAGAACATCAATAAAGTTTTTCTGTGACATGTCATTTTCCACCGTGAGCACCCCTTGATTTGCTATCTGTGCCTAAAAACCAGACCTTCCCCCCCTCCCCCGGCCCCTCCCACCAGGGGAGGGCGGGAGAGGGGGAAAAGCGCAGGCTGCAAAGACCTCTGCCTTCGGTCCTAAATCAGCTCCTGAAGAATTTCCGTGATGTCCTTGATTTCCAGGACCACCCCCTCATCAAGAGAGAGCCTGCTGTCTTCAAAATTGGTTATGCAATAGGGACAGGAGGTAGCCAGCACCTCGGCGCCGACGGCGACGGCCTGTCCAACTCTCAGATCGGAAAAGCGCTCTTCCTTGGGAGTTTCCACCCAAATCCTGCCGCCGCCCCCGCCGCAGCAGAGGCTGTTTTCCCGAGAATCCGCCATCTCCACCAGTTCCAGGCCGGCTATCGCCTTCAGGATCTCCCTCGGCTGCTCATAGATGCCGTTGTGGCGACCCAGGTAACAGGATCGTGGTAGGTAACTTTTTTCGCGTATTCCTTGTCGAGCTTGAGCCGGCCGTCCCTGATCAGCTCGTCCAGGTAATCGGTGACGTACACCACTTCAAAGTTCACCATGAACTCGGGATATTCATTTTTGAAGGTGTGGTAGCTGTGGGGGGAGGAAACGAGGATTTTCCTGACGCCGTTATCGATAAAGTTCTGGATGTTCTCCTTGGCGAGCTTCCTGAAAAGCTCCTCGTTGCCGGTCTTGCGGATGCTTTCCCCGCAGCAGCCCTCTTTGTCACCCAGTATGCCGAATTTCACCCCTGCCTTGTTGAGGACAGCGGCCGTGGCAGCAGCCACTTTCTTCAATCTCGGTGCATAACTTAAATAGCAGCAGGAGAAATAGAGAACATCCATCTCCTTGGTGAACTGCTTTACCGCCAGACCTTCCGCCCAGTCGCCCCTCTTTTTCCGATCGTCATTAAAGGGGTTCCCTTCTCCCATGAGCCCACGCTTACCGTGCGCAGCGGTTCCACGGCGGTGGGAAACACCTCGTTCTGGGTGGCAATCCTTCGTAAAGCAACCCCCGATTCGATCTGTTTCACACCCCTCGGGCAGTTCTGGGGACACCTGCCGCAGGTGCTGCAGCGCCATATGTCCTCGCTTTCGATCTCAGTCAGTCCCAGACTGGCCTGGCGGACCAGCTTGCGCATACTGAATGAGCGCACCCTGTTCCACGGGCAGACGGAATCGCACTTGCCGCACTGGTAGCAGAATTTGAAGGCATCTCCACCTTCTTCCTTGATGACATCGATGATCTCTTTGAACGGGGCGACAGTTTCCACTTTCAGTTCCTTTTATGCGCCGTGTAGGGGCACCCCTTGCGGGCGCCCAAAGAATTGGATACCCGCGAGGGGT
>NZ_BBCJ01000059.1 GCF_001311985.1 Geotalea toluenoxydans JCM 15764 | reverse complement strand
TCCCCCTCACCCTAACCCTCTCCCTCAGGGAGAGGGAACAGTACGAATCAGGACAACAGAAATTTCGAGGACAAATACATGACAGAAGAGAGCAAGACCCGACGCAAAAAAATACAGGCCACCGACCTAATGAACAAGATCATGGCCGATTACTTCTACGGTCTGAATGAAGCGGCCACCACCGGCAAACAGAAGGTCGCCTGGTGCACCAGCGTCGGTCCGGCGGAACTTTTGCGGGCCATGGGCTTCGCCGTGCATTTCCCGGAAAATCATGCTGCCATGCTCGGCGCAACACGGCTTGCCACCGATCTTATCCCGGAAGCAAACGCCGTCGGTTACTCGCCGGATATCTGTTCCTACCTCACATCGGACATCGGCGCCTACCTCAAGGGGTTCACCCCTCTGGCAAAGGCTTATCCCGGTATTGACTCCGTACCCAAACCCGATGTCCTGGTTTACAACACCAACCAGTGCCGGGACGTGCAGGACTGGTTTGCCTGGTATTCGAGACAGCTGGGGGTGCCCTGCATGGGCATTACCTCGCCGAAGAATGTCAACGAGGTCACCGACAGCCACATTGAAGATGTTGCCGGCCAGATCCAGGCCCTGATACCTGTACTGGAGCAAATCTCCGGGAACAGGCTCGATCTGGCCAGGTCCGGGAAACGGTGGCTCTGTCGCGGGAGTGCACCGAACTGTGGAAGGAGGTCCTGGAGACGGCCATGGCATCGCCTGCGCCACTGACCTTCTTTGACGGCACTATCCACATGGGGCCGGCGGTAGTCCTTCGGGGAACACGAGAAGCCGTGGACTATTACAAAGTACTGCTGGATGAACTGCAACAGAGGCTGACAGCAAGGGTGGGTGCCGTGGAGGGGGAAAGCTTTCGCATCTACTGGGACGCATGCCGGTCTGGGGGCGTCTGCGGCAGCATTCGGAGCTTTTTTCCTGCCTCAAGGCCAATGTCGTCGCCTCCACCTACTGCAGCAGCTGGATCTTCCCGGCTTTCGACGAAAGCGACCCGGTACGCAGCATGGCCAAGGCCTATCTGGAACTGTTCATCGTCCGCTCCGACACCTACAAAGAAGGCTATATTAAGACCATGCTCAGCAAGTTCGGCATCGACGGCATCATTTATCACGACGCCAAGACCTGCCCCTACAATTCAAACAGCCGTTACGGCATGCACCAGCGACTTGAGAAAGAAACCGGCATCCCCCATCTTGTCATTTCCGGTGACCTCAACGACATGCGCTGCGTTTCCGACGAACAGACCAAGACCAATGTGGAAGCCTTTATCGAACAACTTGAGGAGGGGAAATAACATGCTGGATTCACTTTTCAAACCCAGAGCTGTCGCCATTGTCGGCGCTTCCACCAAAGAACTCTCCATCGGCAACGTCATCATTCGCAACCTGCAGAAGTATGGTTACAAGGGAGAGATCTATCCCCTGAACCCCAGCGCGCCGGAGGTTTGCGGAATCAAGGCCTATAAAACACTTGAGGAAATCCCCGGCCAGGTCGACCTGGCCCACGTCATCATCCCCAGCAAGTTCGTGCCCCAGACCATCGAGGATTGCGGCAGGAAAGGGATCAAGGCGGTCATCATCAATTCTGCCGGCTTCAGCGAACTGGGGGAAGAGGGGGCACTGCTCCAGGAGGATTTCCTGCGCCGGGGCAAGGAGTTGGGTGTGCGGGTCTTCGGCCCCAACTGCCAAGGGATCATCAACTCCGACCCGGAGCTGAAGGCGTACTGCAACTTCACCTTCACCTATCCCGAGCCCGGCTACGTATCGGTGGTGGCCTTGAGTGGCGGCGTCGGTGCGCTTATCATGCAGGCACTGGCGGATCTGGCGTCGGCCAGCGCCTCTATGCCTCCAATGGTAATGCCTGCGACATCTCCATCCCCGAAATCGTCCGCTATTACGGCGCAGACGAGGGAACCAAGGCAGTGATCCTCTATACCGAGGGATTCTCCAATCCCAGAGAATTTCTCGAAGCCGCCCGTGACGTAACGGCAAAGAAACCGATCCTGGCAATGAAAGCAGGACGCACCGAGCAGGGGGCCAAGGCGGCCTCTTCCCACACCGGCTCCCTGGCCGGGGTGGACATCGCCACCGAGCTGATCTTCGAAAAGACCGGCATCCTCTCCTTCACCGATGAGGGGGAAATGGCGCGGGCGGCAATGGCCTTCGCCAGCCAGCCGATCCCCAAGGGAAACCGGGTCGGCATCATCACCAACACCGGCGGACCGGCAGTTATCGCCACCGACGTTCTCGTCTCCTGCGGCCTGGATGTGCCAAAGCTTGCGGCTCGGTCCATCGAACGGCTGAAAGAGAGCCAGTTTCCTGAAGCTGCCCTGGAAAACCCCATCGATGTTGTGGCCACCGCCGGCGGCCCCCAGTTCCGCGGCGCACTGGATGTACTCCTGGACGAGGAGGGGGTAGACAGCATTTTCATCAATTTCGTTACCGCCCCCTTCACCGACACCCATGAGGTTGCCCGGCAGATCGTCGAGGTTAACAGGCAGGGAAGGAAGCCCATTGTCTGCAACTTCATGACCGACCTGAGCCAGGAAAGGTTCCAGATTACCAGGGACATCCTCAAAGCTGGAGGGGTTCCCATCTACGCCAACCCCAGCGACGCGGCCAAGGCACTGGGCGCTCTCAGCCGGTACGGCCGTTTAAAGCAGCGTCATATCGGCCTGCCACAGACGTTTACCGATGTGGATGCTCTCAAGGCAAGATTGATCGTCGAGCAGGCGCAAAAAGAAGGACGCACCGTCCTTTCCGCCACCGACGTCTATAACATTTTCGAGGCCTACGGCATTCCGGTGGCAGGCTGGGCTGTTACGGCAAACGCCTCTGAAGCTGCCGCCGCTGCTGAAAGGATCGGATTCCCGGTAGTGGTCAAGGTGGACTGCGAGGCAATTGACCACAAGAGCGATATGGGGGGAGTGGCCGTTAATCTCAAGGATGCCGCAACCGTGCGCGCCACCGTTGATGATATGCAAAGCCGCCTGGGACATTTCGGTACGCTGAAATTCTTTGTGCAGAAGTTTCTCCCCGGCGGCCGGGAGCTGATCATCGGCGCCACTGCCGAGCGGGGACTGGGGCACCTGGTAATGTTCGGCCTGGGGGGCATCTATGTGGAGGTGCTCAAGGACGTCTCCTTCAAAATTGCCCCGGTCACCCGGGTGGAGGCAGGGGAGATGCTCTCCTCCATCAAGACCGCAGCTCTCCTTGATGGCGTCCGTGGCGAAAAGGGGATCGACCGACAGGCGGTCATGGCCCTCATCCAGCGCGTCTCCCAACTGCTCGGCGATCTGCCCATGATCCAGGAGATGGATATGAACCCGGTCATGGCCTTCGCAGACGGTGTCTATGCCGTGGACGGCAGGATCAGAATCTAGCTTACCCCCCTTTGCAAAAGAGGGGACAGGGGGAATTTCGCTCGGTGACCAAAGTAAATCCCCCTAAATCCCCCTTTCATATAGGGGGACATGCAATAGACCCAAGCATTCACATAAGGAGGAAGATCAATGTTGAAAAAAGCCTATATCCCCTACCGCGGTTACTATAGCACCCCCTTTGCCAAGTGGCAGGGGACCCTGGCCAATGAGAACGCCATCGTTCTCGCGCGGCCACTTCGAAGCGCTTTTTCGAGAGCAAGGGGTGGGACCCGAAGACCATTGATTATGTCCTGGTCGGCAGCACTGTCTATCAGAAACAGTGGTTCTACAGCGGCCCTTGGGCTGCGGCCCTCATGGGGGCCGAAGGCTCGCCCGGCATCCTGGTCAGCCAGGCCTGCTCCACCTCCACCTTCTCCATCTACCAGGCGGGCATGGGGGTAGAAACCGGCATGTTCAATCACAGCTGGTGCCTTATGGCCGACCGCCTGTCCAACGGCCCCCATGCCACTTGGCCCAATCCCAACGGTCCCGGCGGGCAGCAGCTTGCCGAGGACTGGGTCATGGACAACTTCGGCAAGGACTGGCCGGGGGAGCCATGATTCAGACGGCGGAAAACGTCGCCAAGGAATACGGCGTCAGCCGTGAGGAATGTGATGCCGTCACCCTGCGGCGGCAGGAGCAGTATCTGGATGCACTGGCCAGGGACCGTGAGTTCCAGCAACGCTATATGTTTCCCGCAGAGGTACAGATTTCCAGGAAGAAATCGATCCTCCTGGAGGCCGATGAAGGAATAACCACCAGCACCAAGGAAGGGTTGGCCGCACTCAAGCCGGTGCTTCCCGATGGAGTACATACCTTCGGCGCCCAGACCCATCCCGCCGACGGCAATGCCGGTATCTGCGTAACCACGCGGGAGAAGGCAAAGGAACTGAGCACCAATCCGGGCATCGAGGTCCAGGTGGTCTCCTTCGGCTACGCCCGCACCAAGAAGGCGCACATGGCCGCCGCCGTCGCTCCGTCTGCCCAGATGGCCCTGGACAACGCCGGCATCAAGGTTGGAGACCTGGGAGCCATCAAGACCCACAATCCTTCGCCGCCAACGACATCGTCATGGCCAAGGTCATGGGGCTGGATCTGAACAGCATGAACAACTATGGCTCATCCTGATCTTCGGCCATCCCCAGGCAGCAACGGGGGCTCGATTGATGATCGAAGGGATCGAGGAACTGGCCATCAAGGGGGGAGGCTATTTGCTTTTCTCCGGCTGCGCCGCCGGCGATACTGCCGCGTCGGTGGTGCTGAAGGTGAGCTGACATCGGCTCCCCCAGCCCTCCCCATCAAGGCAGGGA
>NZ_BBCJ01000058.1 GCF_001311985.1 Geotalea toluenoxydans JCM 15764 | reverse complement strand
ACTCCTGTGGAATAGGGGGGATCGAGGGGGGAGCCAGAGCTTCGCATGGCAAGTCTTCCAGATGGAAAACAGAAAAAAGGGCACCTCGGTCGGGGCGCCCTTTTTCTGTTTTCCATTATTTATCGCAACCCCAGGCGGGAGAGCAGTAATCCCAGATATTTGTTCAAAGGGTGACTTCGCTTGAGGGAGGGGAACAGCGGAGATTTCCTTCTGCCGTAATGGGCCAGTTCACGGCTTATCCGGTTGCCGCTGTCGTATTGCATGCCGTTACGCAGGGTCTGCAGTGCCTTTTCCTTCTCTCCTGCCAGCCAATAAACCTTTCCCAGGTTGAGGTGCAGAAGCGGGTTGGCCTGGTCGGCAGCAAGGGCTTCTCTGGCCATGCCTATGGCATCGGCGTAATCGCGCCGCGTTTTAGCCAGGCATAGAGCCAGGCAGGACAGGTTTTCCGGTGTCTTTTCCAGAGTCGCTGCCCGCTCGAAACAGGCGCGGGCAAGATAGTCATGATCACGTTCCAGTGCTTCAAGTCCCTTGTCGTGTAGTTCCTCTGCTTCTTTCGACATCATCGCCACACCTCTTACGGCACCCCGTTCTGTTCAGGTAGTCAGATCCGATGCAGGTATTGAACCAGCTTCACTTGACCAGCAGAAGGAAAGTATATGAGGGAAGATTATCTACGGTGTTACTTTCCACTTCGACAAATTCTTCGGTTATTTTAGGGAAATAAGTATCACCTTCATAAACCTGGTGGATGACGGTCAGGTAGATCCTGTTGGCCAAGGGGAGCGCCTGACGATAAATGTCACCCCCCCCGCAGATAAAGATTTCCTCTGCGTCGCCGGCTAGCTTGATGGCGGCAGGCAGGTCATGGGCAACCAGACATCCCCTGGCTTGATAGTCTTTCTGCCTGGTGACGATGATGTTTTTCCGCCCATCCAGGGGAAGACCGATGCTTTCAAAGGTCTTTCTTCCCATTATTACCGGATGCCCCAGGGTGAGTGACCTGAACCTTTTCCTGTCTGCCGGCAGGTCCCACGGGATGGTATTTTTATCACCGATAACCCTGTTTTCTGACATGGCGGCTATTAGCGATATGATCATAAAACCGTCAGCATCAGCGCATTGTAGCAAAGGTTACGCCGTTGCCCCCCTCATGCTGATCGCCGACGCGGTATTCCCTTACCAGCGGATGACCGTCCAGATGCTCACGCACCCCTTTCATCAATGCACCGGTGCCGGTGCCGTGGATTATCTTCACTTCTCCCAGTCCTGCGGTCGAAGCCCTGTTGAGGAATGTCTCCAGTTGTGAAAGGCTTCGTCCACCCTCAATCCCAACAGCCTGAGCTCATGAGAGGTCTCGGGCTCCTCGGTGGCCTTTCGCCGTGATGGTTCTTCCTTCATCTTCACCCCGCGCTTTAATGCCACATCACCGGCAGATACTTCCACCTCCCTGTGCCCTACCTTCAGTCTTAACCGCTGCTGTTTTTCGTCAATGCGGGCAATGGTGGCGTCAAAGCCAAGTGATCTGACAAAAACCGTGTCCCCCACCGAGAGTTCCTGCAAAGCAGGGGATACATCCTCCTGGTATTCCCGGAGTTTGTTTTCCAGCTCCCCCCCCATTTTCTCCAGTTTCTTCAGGGAATCCCCGGACTTTTCCCGGCGCGCCTCGTCAAGGATGGCCCTTGTCTCGCGTTTGACCGTGGTGACCACATCCCTGGCTTCGGCAAAGGCCTTGCCCATTGCCTGCCGTTTTGCTTCTTCAGCCTGGGCCAGGCGCAGGGAAAGAAGGCGTTCCCGCTCGGCAGTCCTCTGTTCCCGCGCATCCAGGTCCGCTATCAATTCCGAGTATCGCTGTCGTTTTTCCTTGAGCTCTGCCAGCAGGGCATGAAAATCGGCCTCTCTCGTGCCGATCATCCTTTCGGCAAAGTCGATGACTTTTGCAGGCATACCATAGCGCCTGGCGATGTCGATGGCGTGGGATTGTCCAGGCTCGCCGCTCTGCAACCGGTAAAGGGGGGTCAGGTTAGCATGGTCGAATTCCATGGAGCGTTGGTCATGCCGGGGGTCCGATGGACAAAGGCCACTATGTCGGTCAGGTGAGTCGTGGCAATGACAATGGCTCCCTTTTCCTGCAGCTCTTTAAGGACGCCGCAGGATATGGCGGCCCCCTGTCCGGGCTCGGTGCCGGTTCCCAATTCGTCCAGGAGCACAATGCTTAATTTACCGGTTTTGTGGAGGATTTCAGCCATATTCGCCACATGGGCGGAGAAGGTGGACAGGCTGCTTTCAATGGATTGGTCATCCCCCATGTCCACGAGCAGGTTGTCGGCCAGGGGAATGGACGAAGAAGGATCCGCCGGGATCGGTATCCCGGAGAGCCCCATGGTCAGAAGCAGTCCCACAGTCTTGATGGCGATGGTTTTTCCCCCGGCGTTGGGGCCGGTGATGACCATTATACTGTCGGCTGCCGGTGGTGTGCCGAGGCGGATATTGAGCGGTACCGGTTCATGGCCGTTGCCCCTGTCGCCCATAAGCATCAACAGCGGGTGGCGCGCCCCATTCAGTTCAATTTCACCGCCATCGTTGATAAAGGGTGCATTTGCTCCGAGCTGATCGGCAAACCGGGCTATGCTGTTGAGGGTATCAAGTCGGACGAGGGTCTGGAATTCCACGTTTATGTCATCGGCGGCAATACGAATCTCCTGGCAGATGGCCCGAATGATGCGGATTTCCTCCCCTTTTATCTCTGCCCCCAGGTTTTCCAGCTCATTGGCTAGACTTATGATTTCCAGTGGCTCCATGAAGGCTGTTTCACCGGTATTTGAAACATCGTGGACAACCCCTGCCACCATCCCTTTGGAATCCATGCGCACCGGAATGACCCATCTCCCCCCTCGCTGGGTAACGAACTCGTCCTGAAGGAAGAGGGCGATCTTCGGCTCGCGGATGATCTCCTCCAGCCGTTTTCTGATCCGCGCCGTCAGGCTCCTTTTTTTGCCACGCAAATCCTGGAGCAGTGGCGAAGCCGAGTCAAGGATATTGCCCTCGAAATCCAGGGTCGTTTCCAATCTGTCGAGGAGGTGTGGAAAACCGGTGAGATTCCCCGCCAGATCCTTGATGAGAGGTATATCGGTGCGATAGGCAAGCTGTTTAGCCAGGGAGGAGAGCACCTGAAAAAAGGGGGTGAGGATGGCAAGGTCGTGGTGTCGAGCACTGCCCCTTCCGGGCGCACTGCTTCCAGGAGCGGTGTTATATCATCAAAGGTCGATAGCCGCAGGGGTACCCTTACCTGGACCAGCCTTCTGATTTCTTCAATCTGGCCGAACTGTGTTTCAAGCCTTTCCCTTATATGGAAAGGGAGGATTTCCGAGATGAATTTTCGGGAGGGGGCACTATTGGCGAAACCGGCAATGAAGGAAAGAATTTTTTCGAATTCAAGCAGGTGCAGGGAATCCTTTTTTATCATCGATTCTCCGAGAGACGGTGCAAAACCGGTATTTTCCCTATTGCCGCTTCCCTGCCGGCTTTGTCCGTATCCAGCTTTATCGTGCCGGTCATGAAGCCGATCAGCTCCAGAAATTGCACCGCATCTGCGATGGCCCCGGGGAGTTGGGCCGCAGAGGTCGGCTGGTTATCAGTGTTATAGACAAGTACCTTGTCGTTTTCAGTTAGAACGATGGCCACATAAACGTAGCATTCTTCCCCACGTTTCATGGCACAGATGTAGCTTTTACAATTCTGACTCGGATTTCCTTCCAACGCTACCCGTGCCAGGTTTGAGGATTCATGCAATTCAATGATCTCTTCTTGGGAGGCATATTCAATGCTGTGATGTGCAGGATCGCAGGTGAAGGTACTGCCGCTGCCCCCCGTTGAAGAGTTGTTGCTGAAAAAGGCGCCATCATCCTTGTCGGGAAATGCAAATGGATCACTGCCGGCTTCCACGGGCGGTCCGCCGTAATCGATGGGGTCAGAAGCGGTCATGGCAGCTCTTTTCCATGCCCCTACCGAAGAAACGGATACATTGAGTTCCCCTTCGGAGGCCATTTTGCGCCCGGAAGATTTATCCTGGTGCCTTTTTTTCTCCTCTTGGACGCCAGGGGCCGACGCTGAGCCGACATTTTCCGATTGGAGGCTGAGTCGTTCTTCCTCAGCTTTCAATCTTAAAGCCATCAGACGATCTGTCTCCGCTTTCAGGCGGGATGCTTCCTCTGCTGCAGCTTTCCATTCCGCTTCGGCCTTTGTCTTTTCCTCACGCAGTCGCTCGATCTCTGCCTTATGCAGGCTGATATCTACTGCAGAGGAATGATCTTCCTTCTTTCGATCTTCCTGTACATCCTCAGACCTGCCCACTTTTCCGGCAGGCGGAGTAGGAGGTTCAGTAACTGCTTCTATGGTTTCTTCACGGCGAGCATCAGAAGCTGTCAATGGGATGTCTGCAGCCTGATAAGCTGCTTTTTCCGCAAATATTTTTTTCTCGAGGATTTTTTCGATCATTATTCTCTCTGCTTCAGCTGCTTCAAGTGCGCTTCTCAGTTCTGCGGTTTTTGCCGACAGCAGCTCTTCAGCAGCAGCCTTTTCAGCCGCCGCAGCTTTTGCCTCATTTTTTGCACTTAAGCACCGGCCCGTCGCTCGCTCTTCGAACTGTCCGATGATGTCTACGGTTTCTTCAGCAGCGATCCTGTCCTCATTGGTCTTTCTTACAGTGCGTCTTTCCTCCTCCGCCTGCTCCTCTGCTATCTTTTCTTCCTCGTTTTTCTGCAGGAACAACTGTTCTGCTTCCATACGCGCTGCAGTGGCGGCTGCCAGGTTGTCTTGTGCGGCAAGAGCTTTTTTCCCAGCCAGCTTCTCCGCTTCCAGCAGTTTCACCAATCTTTCTTCTGCAGCAAGTCTTTCTGCCCGGGCTTTTTCAGCAGCCTCTTTTTCTTCCAAAATGGTGTCTGCGGCATTTTTTTCAGCTTCCGACAGCGCTGAAATCCGTTCTTCAGCAGCAAGTTTTTCAGCTTCAAGCTTTTCCTTGATCTGCAGGGCGATTTCTGCCTTTTCCGCCACCATCTTTTCAGCTTCCTGCCGCTCTTCGGTGGCCAGTTCGGCGAGACGTCGGTTCTCTTCAGTTTTTATTCTGGCCGCTTCCTCGGCAGCCTTCCGCTCCTCTTCAACATTGATCCTGGCCGCTTCCTCGGCGGCCTTCCGCTCCTCTTCAGCCTTGACCCTCGCCGCTTTCTCGGCGGCCTTCCGCTCCTCCTCGGCCTTGATCCTTGCCGCTTCCTCGGCAGCCTTTCGCTCTTTCTCGGCCTTGATCCTGGCCGCTTCCTCGGCGGCTTTCCGCTCCTCTTC
>NZ_BBCJ01000057.1:0-2500 GCF_001311985.1 Geotalea toluenoxydans JCM 15764 | reverse complement strand
CTAAATACTACTCTCTGACCGATAGTGAACCAGTACCGTGAGGGAAAGGTGAAAAGTACCCCGATGAGGGGGGTGAAATAGAACCTGAAACCGTATGCCTACAAGCAGTGGGAGCCCTATGGCATGTCCAGGGTGACCGCGTGCCTTTTGCATAATGAGTCAGCGAGTTACTTTTTGCAGCGAGGTTAAGCTCATAGAGTGGAGCCGAAGCGAAAGCGAGTCTTAATAGGGCGCCATAGTTGCAGGAAGTAGACCCGAAACCGGGTGATCTATCCATGTCCAGGGTGAAAGGAAGGTAACACTTCGTGGAGGCCCGAACCCACTGGCGTTGAAAAGCAGGGGATGAGGTGTGGATAGGAGTGAAAGGCTAATCAAACTCGGAGATAGCTGGTTCTCCCCGAAATATATTTAGGTATAGCCTCACAAAGTAAGTAGCGGGGGTAGAGCACTGGATGGGCTAGGGGTCTTACCGGATTACCAAACCTAACCAAACTCCGAATACCGCTAACTGTTATTGTGGGAGTCAGACTATGGGTGATAAGATCCATGGTCGAAAGGGAAAGAGCCCAGACCGTCAGCTAAGGTCCCAAAATCTATGCTAAGTGGAAAACGATGTGGAAATGCCCAGACAACCAGGAGGTTGGCTTAGAAGCAGCCACCCTTTAAAGAAAGCGTAATAGCTCACTGGTCGAGTGGGTCTGCGCGGAAAATGTAACGGGGCTAAGCATAGTACCGAAGCTACGGATTCGTACCTTAAGGTATGAGTGGTAGGGGAGCATTGTGTAAGCCTGCGAAGGTCGATCGTGAGAACGGCTGGAGGTATCACAAGAGATTATGCTGACATGAGTAGCGAAAAACAAGGTGAGAAACCTTGTCACCGAAAACCCAAGGTTTCCTAAGTAAAGGTAATCTGCTTAGGGTTAGTCGGTCCCTAAGGCGAGGCCGAAAGGCGTAGTTGATGGGAAACAGGTTAATATTCCTGTACCACCTGTGAATGCGATGGGGGGACGGAGAAGGGTAGGCGATCCGGGTGCTGGATGTCCCGGTTTAAGCGTGTAGGCGGGAGAGAGAGGCAAATCCCTTTCTCCATTAACGCCGAGGCGTGATGACGAGAGCGTATGCTCATAAAGTCGTTGATCCCATGCTTCCAAGAAAAGCCTCTAAGCTTCAGTTCACAGGTGACCGTACCGTAAACCGACTCAGGTGGGTGAGGAGAAAATCCTAAGGTGCTTGAGAGAACACTGGTTAAGGAACTCGGCAAAATGATACCGTAACTTCGGGAGAAGGTATGCCCTCATTAGGTGTAGCGATACGCACGTGAAGCCGAAGAGGGTCGCAGAGAAATGGCGGTAGCGACTGTTTACTAAAAACACAGGACTCTGCTAAGACGTAAGTCGATGTATAGGGTCTGACGCCTGCCCGGTGCTGGAAGGTTAAGGGGATTTGTCAGCCGCAAGGCGAAGCTTTGAACCGAAGCCCCAGTAAACGGCGGCCGTAACTATAACGGTCCTAAGGTAGCGAAATTCCTTGTCGGGTAAGTTCCGACCTGCACGAATGGCGTAACGATTTCCGCGCTGTCTCAACCAGTGGCTCAGCGAAATTGAATTCTCGGTGAAGATGCCGAGTACCCGCAGAAAGACGGAAAGACCCCGTGCACCTTTACTACAGTTTGACAGTGACATTCGGAATAGCTTGTGTAGGATAGGTGGGAGACTTTGAAGCTGGTACGCCAGTATCGGTGGAGTCAACCTTGAAATACCACCCTGGTTGTTTTGGGTGTCTAACCCAGGCCCGTCATCCGGGTCGGGGACACTGTCTGATGGGTAGTTTGACTGGGGCGGTCGCCTCCCAAAGAGTAACGGAGGCGCGCGATGGTTCCCTCAGGCTGATTGGAAACCAGCCGTAGAGTGTAAAGGCATAAGGGAGCTTGACTGCGAGACCAACAAGTCGAGCAGGTACGAAAGTAGGTCTTAGTGATCCGGCGGTTCTGTATGGAAGGGCCGTCGCTCAACGGATAAAAGGTACGCCGGGGATAACAGGCTGATCTCCCCCAAGAGTTCACATCGACGGGGAGGTTTGGCACCTCGATGTCGGCTCATCGCATCCTGGGGCTGAAGTAGGTCCCAAGGGTTTGGCTGTTCGCCAATTAAAGCGGTACGCGAGCTGGGTTTAAAACGTCGTGAGACAGTTTGGTCCCTATCTTCTGTGGGCGCAGGATACTTGAGAAGAGCTGTCCTTAGTACGAGAGGACCGGGATGGACGTACCTCTAGTGTTCCAGTTGTCACGCCAGTGGCATTCGCTGGGTAGCTATGTACGGAAAGGATAACCGCTGAAAGCATCTAAGCGGGAAGCCTCCTTCAAGATTAGGTATCCCTGGGTGTAACAACCCCTAAAGGCCCGTTGTAGACCACAACGTTGATAGGCTGGGTGTGTAAGCAGAGCAATCTGTTTAGCTGACCAGTACTAATCGGCCGTGAGGCTTGACCATAAAAATTAACT
>NZ_BBCJ01000056.1 GCF_001311985.1 Geotalea toluenoxydans JCM 15764 | reverse complement strand
CGAGACTATGAAAATCCCCCTCATCCGGCCTTCGGCCACCTTCTCCCTTAGGGAGAAGGAAATATCTCGGCAGTGAATTTGTCTGCAGTATTGTTCCCCTCCAGGCATAGAGGGCCGCGCCGATTGCCCCTGCCAGCTGTGGAAACTGGGGAAGCATGACCGGACGGCCGAGCATCTCCTCCGCCATCTGGACGATATAAGGGTTGTGAGCAACCACCCCGCCGGTCATGACGACGCGGTCGGTGAGGGAATCCATTTCCATGACCCGCTTGAGGACCGAATAAAAGATCCCCTTGACGATGTCCGTTACCCGTTTGCCGTGGCGGATGCTTTCCAGGACTTCCGTTCCGGAAAAAACCGTGCAGAAGCTGCCGAGCTTGACCATGTCTTCGGATTGGCGGGCCAGGTCGTTCATCTCTTCCAGGGGAAGGTCGAGGCGGCCCGCCATCTCTTCCAAAAAGGCGCCGGTGCCGGCGGCGCACTTGCGGTTCATCTTGAAGCTGCTGCGCTTGCCGGTGCTGTCCAGTTTGACGATCTTGTTGTCCTGGCCACCGATATCGATGATTGATAACTCGCCGGAAAAGTAATGACTGCAACCCTTGGCCAGGCAGCCGATTTCCGTCTTGTTTGTTTCGGTGACAAAAGGGACATTGGCTCTGCCGTAGCCGGTGGAAACGGCCCGTGCCACATTGGAGCGGCTTGCTCCAGCCATTTCCAGGGATAATTCGAGACAGACCGCGGCCGTCGCCGAAAAGTCCGTTCCCGACTTTTTGACGGCATGGCCGAGCAGGGTGCCTTTCGCGTCTATGACAGCAACCTTTGTCCTTGATGCTCCTATGTCCAGTCCGACAAAAACCGACTCATTCATGGGCTGTACCTGTGTTGTAAATTTATAAAATAATGTTTTGCAGACTGCATGCCGATATTTGGCTTTTAATGTAACTTACCGAAAAATAAAGGTACTTTTGCGATATAGGGTTTTATAATTATACTGGATGGTAAAAATCGACGATATTTCGTCGGGGTGGTGTCAGGCAAAACCATCGGCAAAGTTGTGGTTTTGGGATGGAAAGGCTTATTGCGGAAGGGTTCGGCGATGCTGCAAGAAGGTTGATGGCAGGAGACGATATCTCGTCGGATGAACGATATTTCGTTGGGCCAGTGGCGATTGCCGTGGAGGGCCTGGCTGCAGGACGATTACTTGAGCTCCGATAGAGCGGTTTTTCTTCTGATGCCTAACTTCTTCATCCTTGAGTTGAGGGTGGTCGGTTTAAGGCCGAGGATCTCGGCAGCGCCATTCCTGCCCCGGATGCGCCAGCCGGTTTTTTCAAGAATCGCATTGATATGCATCCGCTCCATTCCCTCGATGGTCATGGGGGCGATGCCGGCGCCGGCTGTGCCATCCTGAATGTCAACGACCAGGGTGGCGCCATTGTTGAGAATCATGCCCGCTCCACCAGGTTACGTAACTCCCTGATATTCCCCGGCCAATGATACCGTTCCATCGCCTCCATATTTTTCTTCGGGATACGTTCGATGGCTTTGCCGAAGACTTTACTGAACTCCTCGACCATCGCCCAGACGAGCAGGGGAATATCTTCCCGCCGCTCCCGCAGAGGGGGGAGGGAGATGGGAAAGACATTGAGGCGGTAGTAGAGATCTTCGCGAAAGGTCCCGTCTTTGACCGCCTGGACAAGACTCATGTTGGTGGCGGCGATAACGCGCACATCCACCTTGATCGGCTTCGAATTTCCCAGGCGCTCGAACTGGCCTTCCTGGAGGACCCGCAATAATTTCGATTGCAACTCCAGGGGGAGTTCGCCGATTTCATCGAGAAAAATGGTCGAGCCGTTTGCCGCTTCGAAACGGCCGACACGGGTGGAGACGGCCCCCGTATAGGCTCCTTTCTCGTGACCGAACAATTCCGCCTCGATGAGTGCGGCAGGCAAAGCAGCGCAATTTACCTTGATCATGGCCCGTGCACTGCGTGGGCTTTCATTGTGGATCGCCCTGGCTATAAGTTCCTTGCCGGTACCTGTTTCACCCAGGATAAGAACCGTGGAACCGGTGCTTGCCACCTGCTTGATCTGGACAAGGACGTTTCGGACTGCAGCCGATTTGCCGATGATATCCTCATGCTTGTATTCCACGTGGATCTGGTCGCGAAGAAACGTTTTCGCTTCCAGACGATCCTTGAGCTGCTTTATTTCAGCCAGGGCATGCTGAATTTGTTCGTCTGCCCGTTTCCGCTCCAGGGCATTGGCAAAGATCTCCCACAAGACGCGTAGCCTTTGGGTAAGCTCATCGGGCCACTCTCTCTTGACCCGGTAGGAAACGAAGGTGATGGCACCGACGATGGTGCCGCCGATACTTGCGGGGATAAACATGATCGACCTGATGCCCCCATGATCGCGGCAATATTTCTTCTCGCTCCAGAAAGTGTCGGCCAGTTCGTCCACATCGGATATGCGGAAAATTTCTCCCCGCTTTATCATGCTGATCCAGACGGGTATGAGGCCGGCGATCCTGGGGGGAGGCTGTTCGATTCCCGGCAAGGCAAAGGAGTGGGTGATATGCAAGCTGCTGCCGTCGTCCGAGAGATGCCAGATGCTGCATCGATCGAAGCCGAGAAATTCCACCAGCTTCTGCAGTGCGTCCTCGATCTTCCGGTCCACCTCACTCACCGATACGTTTATGAATGCGGAGGAAAGATCGGAAAGAAAAGCCTCAACCTGCAGCCGTTCTCGCTGGGCGCTTTCTCTTGCCTTTTGTTCGGTAATATCCTGGACGACCATGCCGCATCGGCTGACCGAGCCGGTGCTGTCTTTGAGGGGGTAAACGCAGAAGAACCAGTGTCTTCCTTGGGATTTGCCGTCGGGTACAACGAGTTCAAGATCCATGGAGGGCCGGCCTTCGGCAAAGGTACGGGACAATATGGGGTCCAGAGCAAGAGCAATCGATCGATCGAGGTCCCGAAGTGTCAGGTCCGGGTGCTGTCCGGCGGGCAGGCCGGTCATGGCAGCCATTCGTTCATTAAGGTGGAGAAAATGCAGATCGCTACCGATGATGGCGATACCGTCTTGGGCCAAATGGACCAACTGTTCAAGATCCCTGGAAGAGGTAACTGGGGAAACGGCTTTTGCTGGTGTTCGTTTGCCCGTAGGGCGCATTGTGATACCCCGCAGATAAATAAAAAATTGTTTTATACTGTAACATGCCGTAATTGAACAAGCAATAATTGTTGCTGAAACTTGTATGGATATTAAAAATAATAAAATGATAATTGGTTTTATTATTTGGAGTATGTATAAAAAAAGGCCGTCTCCGAGAAAGAGCGGCCTTGTGGGGTTGTATTCGATTGTGTATTGGCTGAGGTGGGGTCAGAACATATATTTCCCCGCCTCCTGCGCCGCCTGGGACAGCTGGTGCTTTGCCTGCAAAAGTCCCTCAACAGGTGCGGAGGAAAGAAGGAAAATCTCTTTCTGCATCTCCACCAAGGCATCGCCGCTCAAGGCATAGGCGCAGCAGCGGTTTGCCGCTGACTGAAATTGACTGGAGAGGTCGAAGGTCAGGATGGTCAGCACCGCCTTGAGCAGCTCCTGCTTTGCAGTGCTTGCGGAGGCAAAAGTCTTGTCAGCCCGTAGCAGGGCGCTTTCCAGGGCAAAGGTGGTGATGACCATGTCGCGATGGCCAGCAGCACCTCCTGGTGCTCCTTGGCCGGTGCCGTTGCGCCAAGCACGGTCAAATAGAGCTGCTTCAGCCTGGCAACCGTGGCGGCGGCAGTGGCAAATTCCCCCTGGTATGAGGTTTCAGAGGTGGCGCCGTTCCCCGCCTTGTCCACCAGTTTCCAGAGTGGCTGCCGCCATTGTCCGCCTTGCGGAAGAGCATGGTAGGGATGAGGATGCGGTTGATTTCGTTGGTCCCTTCGAAGATGCGCTGGATGCGGGCATCCCGGTAGTAGCGCTCCACCGGGTACTCGGCGATATAGCCATAGCCGCCATAAATCTGCACCGCTTCGTCCACCACCATATCCAGTTGCTCGGTGCAGAAAACCTTGGCAATGGCGCATTCGGCAGCATATTCCTCGATGGCTTTCTGGTAGCGCTCGTAGTAGTCGCTTCCCGAATGGTCGAGCAGCGCCAGCCGGCTGTCCAGGAGTCCGGCGACCCTGTAAATTACCGTCTCGGAGGCAAAGATGGCGGCGGTCATATCCGCCAGCTTTTCGCGGATGGCGCCGAACTCGCCGATTGCCTTACCGAACTGCTTCCGCATCGTCGCGTAGGACGCCGCCTCGGTAAAGGCCCTCTTGGACATACCCAAGGCTTGGGTGGCCACCTTGAGGCGGCCCACGTTGAGGACGTTAAAGGCGATCTTGTGCCCCTTGCCCGGTTCGCCAAGCAGGTTTTCCACCGGCACCTTGACGTTATCCAGCATAAGTTGGGTTGTCGAGGAGCCCCGAAGCCCCATCTTTTTTTCTTCCGCGCCGACGGAAAAGCCCTCGAAGCTCTTTTCCACGAGGAAGCAGAGAAGTCCTTGCCGTCGATCTTGGCAAAGACGGTGAAGAGGTCGGCAAAGGCGGAGTTGGTGATGAACTGCTTGATACCATTGAGGATATAGTATTTGCCGTCGGCGGAAAGGGTGGCGGTGGTCCGCGAGCTCAAAGGGTCGCTGCCGCAGTCGGGTTCGGTCAGGGCATAGGCGCCGAACCATTCTCCCGAGGAGAGTTTCTCCAGATAGCGCTCTTTCTGGTCAGGGGTACCGTAGTAGACCATGGGGAGGATGCCGATGCCCGTATGTCCGCCGAAGGCCATGCAGAATGACGTTGCCGGGGCCACCTTTTCGATCATCAGCATGTTGGTGGTCTTTTCCAGCTCCAGCCCCCCGTACTCCTCTGGGACCTCGGCCAGGAACAGCCCCAGATCGGCGCACTGGCGCATCTTTTCCACGATGAAGGCGTTGTCCTTCTCCTCGATGCGGTCGATGTGGGGAAAGACCTCTTTCTTCATGAACTCATCGGTGGTTTCCGCGATCTGCCGCTGTTCGGCGGTGAATTCCTCCGGTGAGAAGGTGTCCATGCGGGCGGTGTCGGCCAGGAGAAATTCTCCGCCGCTCAAAAGGGTGCTGTGCATTGCCGTCTCCTTGATGCTATTGGTTTCAATCTTCTTTTTTCGAATCCATTGGGGATCACCCTCTCCCCAACCCTCCCCTTTATGCCCTGCGGGTACATCGAGGGGGAGGGAGCTTAATGCCAGGATCGTTACTTCTCTTCCGAATAATCGTAGAACCCTTGCCTGCCTTGCGCCCCACGTAGCCAGCCTTGATCATGTTCCTGAGCAGCCCCGGAGCGGCGAAGCGCTCCTGCTTCATGTATTCATGGAAAATATTGATGACATGGTAGCCGATGTCCACCCCGGCGAAGTCCTGGAACTCCAGGGGACCCATGGGCATGTTGCAGCCGAGCTTCATGGCGGTGTCGATGTCCTCTGCCGATGCCACCCCTTCCTCCAACAGCCGGACTGCATCGATGATGTAGGGGACGAAGAGGCGGTTGACCACGAAGCCGGGGGTGTCCTTGCAAGTGATGGCGGTTTTGCCGATCTTCCTGGCCATCTCCAGGGCCAGATCCTTGGTGGCCGGTGCGGTCTGCAGGGCCGGGATCACCTCCACCAGTTTCATCACCGGCACCGGGTTGAAAAAGTGCATGCCGATGAAGTTGGCCGGGTTCTTCACCAGGGCCGCCATCTCGGTGATGGAGATGGAGGAAGTATTGGTGGCATAAATGGTGTCGCTGCCGCAGACGGCGTCCAGTTTGGC
>NZ_BBCJ01000055.1 GCF_001311985.1 Geotalea toluenoxydans JCM 15764 | reverse complement strand
ACTGCAGCATGGGGGATCGAGAGGGTGAGCAGGAGGGGTAGGGTTTAAACAAAAGAAAAGGCAACTATTCGACGAGCTTTATGGAGTTGATGAATACAGTCTCTACCGGCACGTCACCATGACCGGCCTTGGAACCGGTCTTGACTTCCTTGATTGCATCGACCACATCCATTCCTTCGATCACCTGGCCGAAAACGGCATAGCCGAAAAGGTCGGGAGATTTGCCCCGATGGTCAAGAAACGGGTTATCAACCACATTGATGAAAAACTGCGAGGTGGCGCTGTCGACAACGCTGGTCCTGGCCATGGCCAGGGTGCCGCGCTTGTTGGAAACCCCGTTGGCGGCTTCGTTTTTGATGGCGAACTTGGTCTTTTTCGGATGCATGTCGGCATCCATGCCGCCCCCCTGGACCATGAAGGTCTTTATGACACGATGGAATATGAGGCCGTCGTAGTAGCCGTCTTTCACATAGGAAAGGAAATTGCGCACCGAGATGGGCGCCTTGTCCTTGAACAACTCGATCTTTACCGTTCCCATAGATGTCTCCATCACCACCTGGGGATTCTGCTCTTCACTCATCACCAATTCTCCTTTTTCACATAAGAATGTTCTCCTTCTACCACAAAAGGGGGCAAAGGAGAAACTGTTTTCGCCGGTGCAAAGCCTTGCAAAGCCATCCTGCTTGGATACAATCAACAAATGACAAATCCAGGCACAAGGAGCCACAGATGAACTTGAGATACATGGTCGTCATGGCAGGCGTGGTGTGTTTATCTTTCGCAGCAACACCGGCACAGGCAGCTGCAGACATGCCGGCCAGGATGATGATGCACAGCATGCAGGATATGATGATGGCAAAACAGGCGAAGGTGGGGCAACCGGCGCCGGAATTCATTCTGGATGGCGTCATCGGCACTGAATCAGGGAAAGAATTCACCACCATCAGCCTGTCGGATTACAGCGGAAAATGGCTGGTGCTCTTTTTCTATCCCCTGGATTTCACCCTTGTCTGCCCGACAGAAATCAAAGGTTTCAATGAAGCCCTTCCCCAGTTCAAAAAGCTGGGAGCCGAAGTGCTGGGGGTATCGGTGGACAGCAAGTTCTCCCACCTGGCCTGGATCAAGCGGGGCGACCTGGGCAAGCTGAACTATCCGCTCCTTTCCGATATCAGGAGGGAAGCAGCAAAACAATACGGGGTTCTAGATGAAGCGGAAGGGATAGCCCAGCGGGGACTGTTCGTCATCGACCCCGAAGGAATCCTGCAGTACCAGGTGGTGCACAACATGGATGTGGGCAGAAGCGTTGAAGAGACCTGCGGGTGCTGGAAGCCCTGCAGTCAGGCGCCCTCTGCCCCCTTGGCTGGAAGCCTGGACAAAAGGCAATCGGAAAATGAATCAGAGCGGCTTCAGATTAGTGAATTCCCGCCACTCCAGAAAGTACTCTGGCCGCAGTGTATAATCGTAGAGGTTTTCCACGATGTTGTAATGCTTCTTCTCCTCATCGGCTATCTTTTGCAGCAGGGCAATAATCGCCGGACCACTTTCCTTTTTAGCCATATCCTCATAAAGCCGCACACTGTCCGCCTCGATCTTCATGGCGTACTGGAAGGCATCATGCTCTTTCCTCATGCCTTCCGCCAAGGTCTTTTCAGCATGAATCCCTTCGAAAACGTTCCTGGTGTTTTCCAGAACCGTCGTGTCGGCCATGGTCACAGCGCCACCTTCCCGCATGGCGACAATGGTGTCATAGTGTTTTTGCTCGTCGGCAGCAAGCATGGAGAAAACACTCTTCAAGCCCCGGTGCGGGGTTTCTGCCGCCATTTTTTCGTAGAAAGCCTTGCCGTCCACTTCCATCTTCATGGCAAATTGATAAAGGTCCATAGCTCCTCCCCACTGCAGGAATCCCTACAGTAATAAAGGTAACATGGGAAAATGGAAATGCCAGTCGCCGGAGCAAAATCTGCCGTTGACCTTGCAGCAGTTATTCCAGCATCGCCTTCATCCTGGCAAAGAAATCATCGGCCATTTTATCCGCTTCCTCTTCGGTCAGGGTCTTGGCCGCAGTTCCCTGTTGCTCTTTGACCAGATGCGCCGGAATTTCTTCAAGGAACCGGCTCGGGACCCGTTCCTGCAGTTTGCCGTACTTCTTGCGCTGCAGGCAGCGGGTCATCACCAGATGCTTTCTGGCACGGGTAATCCCCACATAGCAGAGCCGGCGCTCCTCATCTACGGTAAAATCCTCATAGATGGACCGCTTGTGGGGAAGGATCTCTTCCTCCATCCCCACCAGGAAGACAAAGGGAAACTCCAGCCCCTTGCTGGAATGGAGCGACATGAGCGTCACGGCATCTCGGCCATGCTCCTTCTTGTCCTTGCCGGAAAAGCGATCCTCGTCCATGAGGGAGACTTTTTCCAGAAAACCGGCCAGTGAAGGCATGGTGATCCGTTCTTCATAGGCAGCCATGGAGTTGACGATCTGCTCGATGTTCTCCGCCTTCCGCCGAGCCAGCACCGGGTCATCAATGGTCCGGTAAAGCTCGTCCTCCAGCCCCAGCCGTTTGAAAAGCCGCTTCCCCTTTTCCGCCAGTTCACCCTCTTGCTCGAAAATGGTCATCTCCTCGGCCAGCAGCCGGTGAAAATCCAGCACCTTCAGCTTTGTCGCTTCGGCGATCCCCTCGATCTCGTCGACCCTTCCGAAGGCCTCGAACAGGGGACACCCCTGCTCCATGGACACTGGTTGATCCTCACCACCGTGCTGTCGCCAATCCCCCGCTTGGGGAAGTTGACGATGCGCAACAGAGCTATCTCGTCATTGGCGTTGCCGATCACCTTGAGGTAGGAAATGGCGTCCTTGACCTCCTTGCGCTCGAAGAACTGCATGCCGCCGATGAGCACATAGGTATATCCTCGAAGCGCAGTTGTTCCTCGAAAGCACGGCTCTGGGCATTGGTACGGTAGAGGATGGCAAAGTCGCTGTAGGCAAGGTTGTGGGCCAGCCGCTCCACCTGGACCCTCTCGACCACCGTGGTGGCCTCCTCTTCATCATCCTGAACGACAATGAGGTCCAGGGGACGGCCGCTGCCGGAAGCTGTCCAGAGTCGTTTTTCCTTGCGCTTTTCATTGTGGCCGATGACGTGGTTTGCAGCCTCCAGGATGTTACCGGTGGAGCGGTAGTTCTGTTCCAGCTTGATGACCCGGCACTCCTTGAAATCCTTCTCGAAATCAAGAATGTTGCCCACATCGGCGCCGCGCCAGCCGTAGATGCTCTGGTCGTCATCCCCCACCACGCACAGATTTCCGTAGCCTCCCGCCAGGAGGTGCACCAGCAGATATTGGGAGGCGTTGGTGTCCTGGTATTCATCCACCATCACATAGCGGAAACGCTCCTGCCAGTGTTGAAGCACCTCGGGGTGATTTTGCAGCAGGTCAGCGGTCAGCATGATGATGTCGTCGAAATCGATGGCATTGAAGGCTTTCAGTGCCGACTGGTAGCGGGGATAGACCTCCGCCGCCAGCAGCTCGTACTCGTCGCCGAAGCGGGGAACGTAGCGGTCCGGGGTAATGAGCTTGTTTTTCGCCGCCGAGATCTTCCAGATGATGGTATCCCCATCGAACTTCTTGCCGTCGATATTGACCTCGCGCATGATCTGCTTGATCAGGCCGATTTGATCGGTGGTCGAATAGATGGAGAAATTCTTCTTGTAACCGAGCCGTTCGATGTCCCGGCGAAGAATGCGCACTCCCAGGGAATGAAAGGTGGAGATGATGATACCCTTGCAGGCAGGCCTGCCCACCAGTCCATCCACCCGCTCCCGCATCTCCTTGGACGCCTTGTTGGTAAAGGTCACCGCCAGGATGTTGGCCGGCGGCACCTTCTTGTCCAGCAGCAGATGGGCGATGCGGTAGGTGATGACCCCGGTCTTGCCGGAACCCGCCCCGGCCAGGACCAGAAGCGCCCCTTCCGTGTGTTTTACCGCCGCCAGTTGCTGTGGGTTGAGATTGGACAAATCGAGCAAATTCCGTCTCCCATGGGATCGTCAGACACAAAACAACCGGGTCAGATTGTACCCGGCTGGTCATTGATAACAGAGGCAGATTTTTAAATCAAGGAGGCGATATGTGTGCCAAGCGTCCGATTAATGGCGACGTCTCCAGTAACCCGGCTCACGTCGCAAGTGCATGACGGCGAGTATGTAAATTCGATCTGATTCATTGCGGAATATAATGCCGAAGGGAAAAGCGGGAAGGATCAAGCGCCGATTCGGGGAAGAAAATTTGTCCATGCTTCGGGGCGTTCGGCTATTAGTTTGAGGCCTTTCTCCACCTCGTCAAGAAAGAGCTTGCCAAGTCCGGAAATGCGTTCCTCGTAGAAAACGGCAGAAGCAATCATCTCCCTTTTTGCTTCAGGATGGATGACAACAGGCTTCATTTCAATTGTTCTCTTGCTTCCTTCAACGCCTCATGCACCGGTTGGCATTCCACAGCACCGTTTTCAATCTCTGCATAGCGGGCTTCTGTCTCCCGCACCCACAGCGCCTCGACGTCTTCACGCTCCGCATTGTCGAGACTGGAGATCAATTGTTTTGCCAGCAAGGCCCGCTTCGCAACAGGAAGTCCCAAAAGCTCTATCGTCATTTCTTCCATCGTTATTTTCATATCTGTCTCCTCGAGTTCTTACCCCCCTGCTCACTAACGTTCGCTTGATCTTGCCCAGGAACAACAAACACAAAGTTAAGCGGCTAGTTAGTTTCGAAGGCCACCGGGCTGATGTTCCCATTGGCACTATGGCGGCGGTTACGGTTGTAGTCAACTTCAATGTACTCGAATACGATTTGACGCAGTGCTGCACGGGAAACAACTGGTTCGCCGTGGACAACCTCGACCTTTAGGGTATGGAAGAAGCTTTCGGCGCAGGCGTTGTCGTAACAGTTGCCTTTAGCACTCATGCTGCAGATCAGATCATGCCGCGACAATAAAGCTTGGTACGTTGTCGAACAATACTGACTCCCACGGTCTGAGTGCACTATGACATTGCTGGGCATCCGACGACGCCACAAGGCCATTTGCAGGGCATTACAGGTCAGTTCAGCAGTCATGCGCTCCGCCATAGCCCATCCGACAACAATGCGGGAGTACAGATCGATCACAACGGCAAGGTATAACCAGCCTTCCGTTGTCCACAGATAGGTGATGTCACCAACCCATTTCTGGTTGGGAAAATCGGCGCTGAAGTCCTGCTGGAGAAAATTTGGAGCCACTGGCAGCTCATGTTTTGAATTGGTCGTTGCCTTAAATTTCTTGGCGGCCTTGGCTCGTAACCCTTGGCGTTGCATGTTTGCGGCAACCGTTTTGCGATCATAACAATGGCCAGCATCTTTGAGATCCAGAGTTATCATTGGCGAACCTGAACGTTTTTTTCAAGCTTCAAACGCCTCCTTCACCTGCTGATCAAGAAGGATCTGGCGTTGCCGGCACCACGAGGGGTGTTGCATTCGATGGCACCAGCTATAGTAGCCAGCACGGGAGACGCATAGCACGCGGCACATGGCACTTATCCTAAAGATGCCGGTGTATTTCTGCACGAAGGCGTACCTCACTTCTGGTTTTTCGCGAAGTACGCCGCCGCCTTTTTTAGTATAGCGAGCTCCTCGGCCTGCTCTGCTAACTGGCGCTTCAACCGGGCATTCTCAACAGCAAGCGACTGTTCGACCGCTCCCTGTTCCTGCTTCGCCTGCTTTTTGCTACGCCATGTGTAGAGCATGTTCTCATTGAGCCCTAGCTGCCTTGCAGCCACTGACACGCCAACACGTTCGGCCAGTGCCAGCGCTTCATCTTTGAACTGCTGCGAGTGTCGTCTGCGGGTTGTCGGCTGTGATACTGGTTTTTTCATTGATCACCTCTGTCGCGGAGTTTACACGCTTAACAGGGTGTCTGTCGAGATTGGGCAGCATCAGCTTCCCCCCTATGAAATAGGGAACCACCCCCCTGCTCACTAACGTTCGCTTCCCCCCTACTGAAATAAGGGGG
>NZ_BBCJ01000054.1 GCF_001311985.1 Geotalea toluenoxydans JCM 15764 | reverse complement strand
TCCGCCAACGGCTCCTGGAATGACGACCCTTATTCGACAGCCCTGGCCATTCGAGCCCTGGCACTGGTAAAACCTGAGCTTGTCATTGCCGCTACCGACATTGCCGTGTCCCCTCCGGCTCCTGTGGTAGGGCAAGCCATTACCGCTACAGCCACGGTCCATAACACCGGCCTGGAAGGAGCCGCCAATGTTGTCGTGCGCCTTCTTGATAACGGCACAGCAATCAGCGACCAGACCATTGCCGTTGTCGGTCCCGGCGGCACGGCACAGGCCGTGTTTGCCATATCTGCGATCGATCCTGCCGGTGAACATGTCCTGTCAGTCATCGTCGATCCGGCCAATGCCATCGATGAAAGCAACAAAGCCAATAACACTGCCACCAGCCGCATCTGGGCCAAAGCCCCGGCAGATCTTGCCGTCCTCCCTGAAAACCTGACCATTTCCCCGGCCTATCCCAAACCGGGTGACACCATAACCCTGACCGCCGCCATTGCCAACATGGGGGAAAGCGCTGCCGGTGCGTTCAGTGCCGACTTGTATGATGGCGACCCGAATAGTGGCGGTGTTAAGCTCGGATCTTTCACTCTGCCGGGAATTGGCGGCGGCGAATGGGGAACCGGCACCGTTACTTTCAGCTTTGCCGCCGAAGGAAGCCGCACTCTCTATCTTGTTGTAGACCCGCAACATGCTGTCAACGAGCTGATCACCGCCAACAACAGCAGCAGTAAGACCATAACCGTCAGTGCGGCAGCCGCCAGCTTCTTCGACCTCAGCATCCCCATGAACGGCATTCAGCTCAACCCGACGCGCCCGCACGCCGGCGACAACGTCACCGTCACGCTCCTTGCCAGAAACCTGGTGCTGAAACCACCACCGCCGATCTGGAACTCTTCGATGGCAATCCGAGCACCGGCGGTATTCTCCTGCACAAATCCACCATCACCCTGAGCACCGGCGAAACCCGGACCGTTAGCGTACCATGGCAAATGCCGGCAGGCATCCACACGCTGCATGCCTACCTGGACAGGAACAATGTTGTTTCAGAGCGGGACGAAACCAACAACAGCCAATCCCTGACTGTTATGGCCGACATGGTGGACATCGAAATCTCCGCCTCCGATATCCTCATTGAACCCGAGCACCCCATGGATGGCGATCCGGCCACGGTTAAACTCACCATTCAGAATCGCGGCATCATGCCACCGGGCCATTCAACGTCAACCTCTACAACGGTGATCCCAACAATGGTGGCACGCTTCTGCAAACCTTCGTCATTGCAGATCTTGCAGGCGATGCCATCCAGACCATCACTTATCCCTTCACCGCGGCCCGAGGCACTTACCGCTTCTATGCCGTCTGCGATCCAGAAAACAAGGTGGTGGAACTGTCCGAGGACAATAACCTGGCCATCCGTTCACTGCTCGTCAAAACCTCCGCCGAGGCCGCCGGCCCCGATCTGGTTCCCCTGGAGTTCAATCTCTCGGCAGCAACCACCGATCCACAGAGCCTCCACATTTCGGGTCTCGCAAAGGTGAAATTCCAGAACAAGGGCGATGACAAGATCACCACGCCGTTCCGCATTACTCTCTTCGAGGATAAGGATGGCGACGGCTTTTATACGGAAGGGGCCGATGTAGCCCTCGGTAACTGGGGCTACACGGCGTCTATGAATCCGAGCATGGTTGGTATCGTCAATATCATGCTCAACGGGACACTCACCTTCCGCGATGCGCCCATTTACGCCATGGTGGACAGCCTTCAGACAGTGGCCGAGCAGGTTGAAGTGAACAACACCATTCGCAAAGGCTCTGCCTGCGAAACGCGGCCGGTTAATCCGATTGAGCCGGTGTTGAAATGGCAGTGGCGGGGAGGGAGAACAGTTGCTAACAACCTCCAGATCCCGCCACCAACGGTAATCGGTCTTACCGATGATAACGGCGATGGTAAGATGGATGAGCAAGATATTCCTTCGGTAGTGTTTGTGACACAGGCCCAGTTAAAGGCTTTGAATGGCAAGACAGGAGCCGAGCGTTTTTCCGTAACCCGCGATTTCACCAATGCTTTTGCAGCTGGAACATATCTTGCGGCCGGTGACATCAACAATGATCATAAGCCGGAACTAGTTTTGATGGGTGCTTATTCAGGTTTGTTGAGCTTCAGCAACGATGGCCGGCTGTTATGGGATAATACGGCTACTGTTCAACCGTGGATAGTTTCCCATAATGTAAGTGTTGATCTCTACTATAACAGGGTTCCTAAAGTTGCAGACATTGACGGCAACGGGCAACCTGTAATTGTTGTCGGTGCAACAATCGTCAATGGAGATGGATCGATCCGTTCATCGGGACTATTCGGCCATGGCGATGGGGTCAACGGTGCTATGGGTGACTCAGTTGTGGCAGACCTGGATATGGACGGCAAGCAGGAAGTAGTTACCGGCAATACAGCCTATAATACCGATAGTTCCGTTAAATGGTATAATCCCGCCATAAGGGATGGAGTACCCGTTATTGCTAATTTTGACGACGATCCTTACCCGGAAATAGTCGTCCTCAGCGGATTGGATGGTTCAAAGCTGTACCTGCTTGACCATACCGGGCAGATCAAGTGGGGGCCAGTGAGTGTGTCGAGCTGGGAAGGATGGTATGGCAACTACGCCAGTGTTCCAACGGTAGCCGATTTTGATGGTGACGGAGAGTTGGAGATCGGCATCAAAGGCAATACCCACTACTTCATCATCGATAAAAATGGACGGTTGAAACTGACGCTTTCAACACCAAGAATTATTCTCGATAGCATATATCCTGCTGCAACCGTTTTTGATCTCAATGGGGATGGCCATCCGGAAGTAATGATCTATAGTGATCAATATCTGCGGGTCTTTGACGGCAAAGCAGGAACCCTGCTTTTTGAGCAGAGAGTCGGGCAGATAGAAAATAATCCCTACGGTAATAGTTATCTAGGAGTTGTTGTCGCCGATGTTGACGGAGACAGTCATGCCGAGATGGTGGTAGCAGGACAAAACTTCTACCCCTCTGACAGTTATAGTGCAGCTGAACACTGGATCAAAGTCTATGGGGCCAAGAACAATGACTGGCAGAATACACGCCGCACCTGGAACCAGCTGGATTACCATGTCACCAATATCAACGATGACGGCTCGATTCCACAATATGAGGCTCCAAGCTGGCTTCTGAACAACAACTACCGTTGCCAGGTACCTGTCGGCACTTCAACCGGTAATCCCTATGTCGCTGCTGACCTCTCAGCATCCTTCATCCGTGCGGACATGGGCAATTACCCAGCATCCGTTACCGTCACCACCCGCATCGGCAACGGCGGTGCCAAAGCAGTTGATCCTGGTATCAAAACTGCCTTTTACGACGGTGACCCGGCCAATGGCGGGGCGCTGATCGGCACCGCCATTACCACCAAAACCCTCAACCCTGGCGATTTCGAAGACGCGTCCATTGTCTGGAACGCACCCAGGGAGAGAAACCACACCATTTACGTCGTTGCCGACCCCGACAATACGGTAGCCGAATGCGACAAGGCCAACAACAGTGCCTTTGTGGCTACCTATATCACCAATGGCCAGCCCGATCTAAGCATCCTTCCTGAAGATGTGGCAGTCCGTCCCATTATCTATGAAGGGAATGTGCAGATGTTGCAATAGCTGTCAGAAACCCTGGAACCCTGTCTGCTGAAAACATCCTGCTGCGCCTCTACAAAGGCAATCCTGCATCGGGAGGTACGCTAGTCGGCGAACGGACAATTCCTTCCATCGTTGCCGGTGGTTCTGCAACGACAACCATAAGCTGGAATACCCTTGGCGCTAGTGTACCAATTACCTTTATGCTGTGGCAGACCCTAGTGGGGCAATAGTCGAATCCAACGAAGGGAACAATACTGCTATCCGCGAAGTGGTGGTAAACGCCGCTGACAAACCAGACTTGCAGCTAAAAGCCGAAGATATAGTCATTACCCCGGTATCACCACGGGAAGGTGATACTCTGACCTTGATAGCCAGCATCCTCAACCGGGGCAGCCAGACCGGCAATATCAAGGTAGCCGTCTACGACGGTAACCCTGCGGCAGGGGGCATCAGGCGTGGGGAGACGACAATACCTCAGGTACTTGCCAACGGGAGCAGTGCAAACGTCTCCTTTACCCTTGATACCATTGGCCTTACCGGCAGCCATACCCTCTATGTCAATATAGATCCCGATAACGCCATTACCGAAAGTGACGAAACCAATAATCAGGCACCCCGCACTGTATCCATTGTCCCGGCAGGATTGACCGTCGCCTTATCACCGATAAGGCCAGCTACAGCGCCAACGAACCGGTAAATGCTACCGTTACCCTTGCCGAACAAAGCGGCGTTGCCCGTTCACTCGCCTATGACCTTCAGGTGGTGGACGACAAGGGGGCAACGGCAGCCACTGTGCCGGAAACGACGATAGTCCTTGCTGCAAATGCGACCCAGGCTTTCTCTATACCCTGGAATACCGGGACCACCTATGCCGGCCCCTATATCTTGACTGTCCGGATAAAAGAAAGCAGCCGCATTGTCGCCAAGGCATCGGTGCCCATCTCCATCACCCCGGTTAAAACCGCCGATATTAAAGTTACCGTGGATAAAGTCTCCTACGGTGCAAACGAGCAGGTTGCACTCACTATTACCGTTACCGGCAACAGCCCCAACTATATCTACAGCGATGCGATTGCCACAACCAGCATCCTAAATGGCAATGGCCAAACCCTCTTCTCATCCACGAAAGCCATACCGTCTCTTGCCAGCGGACAGCAGATCGAAATCAGGAACTACTGGAACACTGCAACGTTGGCGCCCGGAAGCTACCCGGTAATTACAGAGGTGAAGGACTCACTGGGTGTTGTCATTGCCAGTGCATCACAGGCGGTCACTATCACCGGACCAACTCCTTCGGCTGCTCTTGCCGGGCAAGTGACAGCGGACAAACAGAGCGTCATGGCGGGCGAGCAAATTACTATCACTGGCAACCTGACCAACAAGGGCAATACCGACCTGGCAACGGTTACCGTAAAAGTGCTTATCGTCCATACTGCCAACCAGAACGTCTACAATACCCTATCCTATGAGACCGCCTTGACGATGGGGGCTTCCTATGCCTTCACCGGCCAGATCGATACCGCCAGCCTCTCTGCCAAGGATTACCTCGTCATTCTTCGTGGTACCATCAATGGCGTAGAAGAAACAATCGGGGGTACCTATTTCCGTGTTGAAGGCGCACCATCGGCCCCCGCCCTTGCCGGACCTGCAGAGGGTTCCGATGTGGCAACCTTTGCACCGCAGCTGTCGGTGAACAATGCCGCCGATCCCAATGATGACAAGGTGACCTACCAGTCGAGCTTTACGGGGATAGCGGCCTCACCAGCCTGATCGCCGCTTCCGGAACCGTTTCGGAAGGAACCGGCGTCACTTCATGGACAACTGCCGTATCCCTCACCGAAAACCAGACCTACTACTGGCGGGCCAGGGCCTATGACGGCAAGCTGTACGGCCCATGGATGGCGACCGCCTCCTTCCGGGTCAACACCGCCAACGATCCGCCCACGGCGCCCACCATCGCGGCCCCTGCCGACGGTACCGCCGTGGCCTTCTTCGGTCCGACCCTGACCGTCAACAATGCGTCCGATCCCGACAGCGCCAGTCTGACCTATAACTTCCATGTTGCACTGGATCAGGCTTTTACCAACATCATCGCCACGACCACCGGGGTCGCCCCGGGCACAGGAACCACATCCTGGACGGTACCGGTGGCTCTTCAGGAAAATGAGATTTACTACTGGCGAGCACAGGCCGACGACTGGCAGATGGAAGGACCCTGGTCACAAACCGCCCGCTTCCAGGTGAATACCGCCAATGACGCCCCGACAACGCCGGTCGTCACGGCACCCCTCAACGGCTCGACTGTGGCAGCTTTGACAACCCATGTGGCGATCGCCAACAGCACCGATCCCGATTCGCCAACCCTTACATATTTCTTCGAAGCGGATACGGTACCGACCTTCGATTCGCCCGGTATCATTCGCTCAGGCAGCATCACCCAAGGGGAGGGGAGCACCACCTGGAACCTGAGCGGTCTTTCTGACAACACCCGTTATTACCTTCGCGCCAAGGCAAGCGACGGGGCAGCGGAAAGTGCCTGGTCTGAGACCATCAGCTTCTTTGCCAATACCGTCAACGATCCGCCCACGACTCCCACACCGGCCAATCCCTCCGATGGGGCAGGGGTGAATCAATACAGCCCGACCTTGTCGGTGCACAATGCCGCCGACCTTGACCACGACACCCTGACCTACGAGTTTGAGGTCTATGCCGATGCTGCCCTGACCAGCCTCGTCAGCCGGGCAGCCGGTGTCATCGAGACAGCCGCTGTCACCAGTTGGACTGTTCCGGTGACACTGACGGAGAACCAGACCTACTACTGGCGGGCGCGCGCCTTCGATGGTTTCCTCACCAGCGATAAATGGACTCAAACCATGAGCTTCATGGTCAATACGGCCAACGATGCTCCCGGTG
>NZ_BBCJ01000053.1 GCF_001311985.1 Geotalea toluenoxydans JCM 15764 | reverse complement strand
TCCGACAGACTCCTAGGCCGGTGGTCCGGGAGCATTTGCAATGTATGCCGAAAGGCTAAACTTTAAGTGGGAGCTGAAAATTGCGGCAGGCCATTTCCACTATGGAGGTGTCAGGGAGGCAACCTTAGAAAACAAGGAGGTTCCAATGGAAACTCGAACATTTGAAACCCGCACAACAGAGAAAAGAACCTATTTCCCCTGGATCAGCTGGGGAGCTATTTTCGGGGGGCTGGCCAGCGGCATGGAACTTACTTGCTGTTGGCCCTGCTGGGATTGGCGGCAGGACTTACGGCAGTGGATCCCCAGTCCGCAGAACCGGTCGGCAAGGCTTCCCTCATTACCGGCATCTGGACCAGTGTCAGCCTGGTCCTGTCGGCGTTTGTCGGCGGCTATGTGGCGGCACGCATGTCCGGCTTGACCAGGCTTGCCGATGGGATGCTGCATGGTCTGGTAGCCTGGAGCGTCAGTACCCTCGTTTTTGCTTTTGTCATCACCACCTCCATCGGCTCAGTGATCGGTGGAGCCTTTTCCGTGCTCGGTCAGGGGGCGAAAGCGATTACAGGCGGAGCAGCAGTAACGGCGGGAGGAGTATCAGGTTCTCCCGGAGCACAGACCCAGCTTGAGTCGTTACTGAAAGGGGCCTCCGGAAAAGGGGACATCAGCAAAGAATCGGTGGCCACCCTCCAGCAAAGGCTCTCCAGCGGCGACCGGGAAGGTGCCGTCAATGTCATGGTCAGCGACATGGGCTTTACACGGGATCGGGCCGAATCGATGGTTAACCAGGGCATGGCTTTGTTCGGCTCTGCCGGGAACCTTCCCGAACAGGCTCGTGGAGCCGCATCTTCAGCCGTTTCCGGCCTGACAAAAGTCTCGTGGGGGCTGTTCGGAGGAGTGCTGTTATCCATGGCCTTAGGTATTGCAGGGGGCGCTGTCGGCTCAAAAGCTGCCATAAAAAGGCGCAATCCGATCTTTCATAGGGGGTGACACAGAAAAACCTGCGTCGGCCCCAGTCAAGGGCCGGAAGACCGCCCTCCGGCCCTTTTATTTTCCCGCCTGCGACCAAGCTCCACCTCACCTGCACTGACCGCAACCTCATCCCGCAACCTGCGATTTATTTTTCCTTCCCCGTTTGCAACCTTCTCTCATCCGGGTAACATTAAATTAGACAAATACCATCGACATTGCACTAACCTGCTCCAGGTGGTGATCCATGCGGGCCGAAATGGGTAAAAGGGTAACCATCAGCTTCGTCTGCAGGCTGGAAGACGTTTAAGACTCTGAAGGAAGGGGACTGTCATGGCCAAGGTAATCATTTTTGACTTGGTAGGAACGCTGTTTTCCCTGGAGACGGTTAACAGGCTTCTGGAAAAAGAAGGACTGAAGGGAGACAGCTGGTTTCAGGAAAGCATCCAGACCGCCATGGCAGCAACACTGGCCGAGCGCTACCTCCCCTTTCGCGATGTGGTCGAACTCTCCCTGACCAACCTGGTGGAGATCCACGGATTGACGGCGGTGTCCATTCCGGCCGTCATGGAAAAACTTAAAGAGCTGCAGCCCATGGCGGGAGCCGTGGAGTGCCTGAAGAAGCTCAAGGGCAAGAAGGCAAGGCTGGCGGTATTGACCAACAGCGGCAAGCCGGCAGCGGTTGCCCTGCTGGAACGTTCCGGCTTGGCAACACATTTCGAGATGATCGTCTCCACCGACGAGGTGGAAAAGTGCAAGCCCCACCCTTCCACCTACCTGCTGGCAATGGACCGCCTGGGTGCCGAACCGGAAGACTGCTGGATGGTGGCAGCCCATGGTTGGGATATTTATGGCGCAGCAGCAGCCGGCTTCCACACGGTCTGGGTCATGAACAGAGACCGTCGCTGGCCTTTCCCCGGGCTGCCCCCCGGCGCCACCGTAGCCGCTCTCGGTGAACTGCCGGAGGTAATCGGCACCTGGGGAAAATGAGGGGGAACGGATGGAGAAGATACTGGCCGCCATGATGATTATCCTTGCCTGTAC
The DNA here is from genome assembly GCF_001311985.1 of Geotalea toluenoxydans JCM 15764. Classification (GTDB taxonomy): domain Bacteria; phylum Desulfobacterota; class Desulfuromonadia; order Geobacterales; family Geobacteraceae; genus Geotalea; species Geotalea toluenoxydans. Next base: position 4,602 of record NZ_BBCJ01000053.1, on the reverse strand, counting down.
CGCCTGGCTATTGCCGGCGGAGCAAAAAAAGGGGGTATGAAAATGAAGATATCCAGTCCTGCCTTTACCGACAACCGGAGTATTCCCGACCGATACACCTGCAACGGCGACAATATCAGTCCGCCCCTCAGATTCGAAAACGTCCCCGCAAGGACCAAGTCCCTGGCGCTGATTGTCGATGACCCCGATGCGCCGTCGGGCACATGGACCCATTGGATAGTTTGGAACATGAGCCCCCGCACCCAGGAACTGGCCGAGAACGCCGCCCCAAGGGAGGCAATTGTCGGCAAAAACGACTTCTACCATAACAGTTACGGCGGCCCCTGCCCCCCATCGGGTACCCATCGTTACTTCTTCAGGCTTTATGCCCTGGATGCAGTTCTGCAAACAGCCGGACATGCCACAAGGGCCGAACTGGAAAAAGCCCTTCAGCCGCACATCATCGAGACCACCGAGCTCATGGGCACGTATCAAAAGAAATAACCCCGGAGGCTGCCTTCAAAAGCAGCCTCTCCACCCCGCTCTTTTCCCACATGATTCAACCGTTTCCGACAGCACTACAAGTCCCTCCAACAACTAATGGGTTAATACCCCGGTTGACAATCCCCCCACCAGGATAAACTAAGTTATCATTAATTCCTTCACGAAAGGATTTTCCATGTTCAAGGAATTCAAGGAATTTGCCGTCAAGGGAAATGCCGTGGATCTGGCCGTCGGTGTCATCATCGGCGCTGCCTTCGGCAAGATCGTCACCAGCCTCGTCAATGACATCCTCATGCCCCCCCTTGGACTGCTTACCGGGAAAATGGATTTCAGCAACCTGTTCATCAACCTTTCCAGCACCCCTGTCGACACGGTGGCCAAGGCAAAGGCCGCCGGCATACCCACCATCAACTACGGCCTCTTTTTCAACAACATCATCGACTTCATTCTCGTTGCATTCTCTGTATTTCTTGTGATAAAGCAGATCAACCGACTCCGCCGGCCTGAAACACCTCCCCCACCGTCCACCCGGCAGTGCCCGTTCTGCCTGAGCCCAATGCCTCTGGCCGCATCCCGTTGCCCCCAGTGCACCTCTGCTGTGGAGCCGACGGCAACATAGGAAGTAAAATTCAATGCAGAAGAAGGAGGAAGAAAATGAAGTTATTCAAGCGCATGCTGTTGGCAGCAGGCACCCTGCTGCTCTCGGTGGGCACAGTTTCGGCTGCAGGAGTCGAACCCGGGGCCTTTTACCTCTCTCCCATCGTGGGGGATATACCTTTGACGGCAAACAACACCTGGAGACCCAGCCTGTGGGAGGCATTCGGGCCGGCTACAATTTCACCAAATACCTTGGTGCCGAGGCGCTCTTCGACTATACCCGCACCGAAGGAACCAGGAGCTCGACGAAAACCGATTTCTATCGCTATGGGGCCGATGCGCTGCTCCACATCTTCCCCGACAACAAACTGGTGCCCTATATCGCCGCCGGCTACAGCGGCATGTCCCTTGACAGCAATGACGGCACCAAGCTGACCCGCGGCGTATTCGACTACGGCCCCGGCATCAAGTACTTCATCTCCGATACCTGGGCACTGAGGGGCGATTTCCGTCACCTGATCTTCAAGCATGAAGGGGATTCCTACAGTAATTATGAATATAATCTCGGCCTCGTCTACTCCTTTGGCGCAGCAAGGAACCGGCTCCCGTTGCCAAAGCTGAACCGGCGCCAGCACCAGCCCCCGAACCGGCTCCGGCTCCAGCTCCTGTTGTAGCTCCTCCGCCTGCACCCGCCGATTCCGATAATGACGGCGTTATCGACTCCCTGGATAAATGCCCTGGCACTCCTGCAGGCGTCAAGGTTGACAAGGACGGCTGCCCCGTTGATTCCGACAAGGATGGCGTTGCCGATTACCTGGACAAGTGTCCGGGCACCCCGGCCGGCGTTCAGGTGGATAAGGACGGCTGCCCTGTTGACTCCGACAAGGACGGCGTCGCCGACTACCTGGACAAGTGTCCCGGTACACCCGCAGGAGTTCAGGTTGACCAGGATGGCTGCCCCGTTGACTCCGACGGCGACGGCGTTGCCGATTACCTGGACAAATGCCCAGGCACCCCAAAGGAAACCAAGGTGAAAGCCGACGGCTGCCCGGACCTGGAAACCCTCAGCATGTCCATCAACGTTCAGTTCGCCACCGGGAAGAATGACATTCAGCCAAATATGCCGGCGAAATCAAGAAAGTTGCCGATTATATGCAGAAATACCCGACGGTCAAAGGAGTGATCGAAGGACATACCGACAATGTGGGATCAGCTGCCGCCAACATGAAGCTCTCCCAGCGCCGCGCCGAAGCCGTCCGCAGCTATTTGATCAAAAAGCACGGCATTGCCGCCGGCCGCCTCACCGCCAAGGGCTACGGCATGACCCGTCCCATTGCCGACAATGGAACCGAGGCAGGACGTCAGCAGAACCGCCGCATTACCGCGGTTCTCGATTCGGTAACCGTCGAAAAACAGTAACAGAATCAGCACCCTGCTCTGCAACGACGAAAGGTAGCCTTCCAGACTTTGGAAGGCTACCTTTTTTTGACTGCTCGTTCAGCCGCGGGGTAACACCTGCCGTTCCCCATGGGCCTCACTTTGCGGGCGTGTCAGTAGTTGGGGAAATTAGGAGGAAATTAGGGACATCCCCCGGTTTTACTTTTTGTCCCTAGTTTTCCCTTAGGTGTAAATAAAAGGAAAGGCTATTTCCTGAATATTTTCAAAATAGCCTCTCTTCTTTCGCGTCTGTACTCATCATTGCCTAATCGGCTGATTCATTCAGCCGCAATAACCGGTGCCCCTCAAAAACGGTAAGTATTTCAATTCGATCACCATTTAATCGGTAGACAATGCGATATCCTCGGTAAATCAGTTCTCGAATGTCAGGATTGCCAATTTCTGGTGCTGACCTTCCGCTTCTCGGGTTATCAGACAAAATAGCTTCTGCATGATCAATTAAGGCATCGACAAACCGGATAGCGCGTTCCACACTGTCACGTGCAATGAACTCCTCGATATCGACCAGATTTTCGCCAGCTTCCCGTGACCACGTCACGCTCATGGATTGCTCACACTTCTTCGTGCTTGTAGAGATTTCCGTAGTTCATCAGTCGTTTGGGTCTGCCCATTTTCAGCGTCCGAAATTCCCCTCTCAACAGAATCGAGAAATGATTTTCGATACACCAGTTCATCATAATCTGAAGCGGACAATAGCACTCCTGCAGGTTTGCTGTTTTGGGTAATGATAAGTGGATGTCTGGATGTCTGAAGTATTTTGAACCACTTGGAAATATTCGTTTTAAATTCTGCAATTGGGACTATGTCATTACTGATTGAAATTGGTCTCATTATTATTGCTCCCTATATAGATATTATTATAGCCAAAATATAGGCCAATAAAACGATCAATGCAAGTACTCAGTCATGTTTTTGTTGTCCAACGGCGAGCTGGGTACAGCTCGCGTAAAGGGGGACGGGCGAGCTGGGTACAGCTCGCGTAAAGGGGGACGTAGTTAATTTTGCAAAGTGACTACAATATCATGTAATTCCGGGGTCATTGTATATATCTCCTCGCCTCTTCGCGCAGCCAAGCATACTCCGGCGCGGCTGACATTCAAAGTTCTCGCGACTGACGCGCCACTAATTCCTATTTTGATAACGGCGATATAGCATAGTGCACCTCTTGCGTCGGAAAGATCTTTTCGTTTGCCTCCTTGCCGTAATGACGCTGGTTCTATTGAAAATATCCGCGAGACATGCCGGATAATTTCATCCAGGGAAACACTGCTCATTGCAGTTCCGGTTGGCTGCGTCTCCTGTTGCAGTCGTTCCACAAAATCTCCGCTGCCGAGAATTCTTTCATCATAAGATCCATATTCATCTGATCCAGATATTTTAAGGGACCGCCGCAATCCGCCACCAACCAATTCATCTCTTTTCCCCTGGCAGATGCCGTCCTCAATGAATGATCGATATTTTTTACATGCACTCCCCTTTCTGTTGTCGAACAGCAGGAGCACCTCCTCCCCGTTCTGACCTGCAAATGACCCCTTTCCCATAATAACCGCATGCCCCGACCATTTGTATGAATCCAGAACATCCAATGAATCAACCAGACCGACTCTTAAAGGATTAAGGTGAATATAGCGGACAAGCTCAAGAAGATAAGAGTCTTCCTCACAAACTATGGATTTGTAGCGATTCTGGAAAAGATGACCGCTGCGGTGATGACGCAGGTTGAAGACCACTGCATAGCCTGTCAACAGGCGACGCATAAAGACGGATAATTTTGTCGATTGGGGGCGAAGGAGTAAGTGGAAATGATTGGACATGAGCGCCCAAGCAAGGCAATCGGTTCCGGTGGCGATAAGGAGTTTGGATAAGCGTTCAATAAATAGAGCTTTGTCATCGTCGTCGAGAAATATGTCTCGCTTTTCGATGCCGCGGACCATCACATGCTGGAGAAGACCTGGAATATCGATACGGGCTGATCTTGGCATGGTGAAGAGATTATCACTGAGAAGCAGTGAAGTCAACCAACTTAACTACGTCCCCCCAGCTTCCGCGTCCCCCCAGCTTCCG
>NZ_BBCJ01000052.1 GCF_001311985.1 Geotalea toluenoxydans JCM 15764 | reverse complement strand
ACTCCTAGGGTTCATACACCGGGTTTTTCCGAAGTTTTTTTCCTTCGTTTCCTGCGTCGTCGACGTTTTTGCTGGGGTTCCCCATCGTTGAATATCGGATTGAGGTTCCAGCTGAAATTTTTCCCACCATGCCAGGACCTTTTTGTCTTCTCCGGTAATGGCGGAAGCAAAGCGCAGGTAAGATAATGCTTCGGCAAAACCATGGCGGGTGGCGAAAGTCTCCGGGTGGCGCCCCGGTATCTTGCGCAGACGGTGCTGGCTGGTGAGGATATCGCGAATGAGGATAGCGACCCGATTGGGAAACTGGACGGTAGGGGCTACTTCACCCATGAATTCGGCAACAGCAGCATTAACGGCAGGGTGAGCAGGCAGGCCCGCCTTGCGGAAGCTTTCTGCTTTCTCCTGCAGGTACTGGCTGAACATTAGGGCAAAAAGCAGGGGAGGTTGCACTTTTTCCCCGTTTTGAATCGCAATGTCCAAGTGATCCAGGGCCTTTCCGACCCAGGTGTGGGGGAATCCGTCGCTTTCCCTTTCGAGCCAGTCATTGAAGTGGGGGAAGAGAGCGGAAAAAATGCCGCTCTGTCGCAGGAGTTGGTAGGTACGTTCACCTGCCCCCAGCAGAAACAGCTTGAGTACTTCCTCATAAAGCCTGGGTGGAGAAGCTTTTGTGACAGTGGGGCTCAGCTCCAGAATGGCCTGCCAGGTTGTTTCTTCGACGCGGAAGCCCAACATGGCGGCGAATCGCACAGCGCGGATCATCCGTACCGGATCTTCCACGAAGCGGATTCCGGAGTCTCCGATGGTGCGGATCACCCCTCTTTGCAGGTCATCCAAGCCTCCCACATAATCGATTAGAGAAAAGTCACTGATATTGTAAGCCAGGGCGTTGACGGTAAAGTCGCGCCTGACCGCATCTTCTGCGGGGGTGCCGAAGATATTGTCGCGCAATACCATGCCGTCTTCGCTTTTCAGCAGCAGTGGCGAGCGGCCGGTTAAAGTGTGGCCTTCCGATTCATCCATGGCGGCCGGTTCTTCTGCAGGTACATCATCCAGCCTGGCAGAGCGGAAGGTTGCCACCTCGATTATTTCATCCTGAAAATGCAGGTGGGCCAGCCGAAAGCGCCTCCCGATCAGGCGGCAGTTGCGGAACATCTTCTTGATCTGCAACGGAGTGGCATCGGTAACGATATCAAAATCCTTCGGTTCCCTGCCCAGCAGCAGATCTCGTACTCCACCGCCGACAAGATAGGCGGTAAACCCATTGTCCTTGAGGCGATAGAGAACTTTGACAGCATTGGGACTCAGGGAGCGGCGAGAGATGTTGTGGTCTGCACGGGATATTATCAGCGGCTTGAGTGGTTCCATATGTGTAGTAACCTACCACATCTGTCGGAGAAAGGCAAAGCGCCGCACCCTATAAAATAAATGGATATTTGACTTTTGTCATATCCTGCCGGACCTACAGCTATTATGATGGCATACATGGAACAGTTTACCAACAAACAGAAAAAGGATCTGAAGGTCCTCATTACTTTTGTCAGCTTCTATTGCCGGGCCAGGCATGGAAAAAATGCGGAGCAAAGTCCCCTGGCATTGCCGGCGGAGCTCAATTCCACATTTAAAAGAAACATGCATCTTTGCGGCGAGTGTGCCGGCCTTGTCGCCTATGCCATTGAGAAGCGCCGCAGGTGTCCTCTTGATCCGAAACCATCCTGTAAAAAATGTCCCATCCACTGCTACAGCAAAGAATATCGGGCCAAAATCAGGGAAGTGATGGCCTTTTCCGGCAAGCGCATGATCATGCGGGGGCGGCTCGATCTTTTGTGGCACTATTTATTTTAGAAGGAGAACGAAAATGATTAGAAAAATCGTACAGATAGACCAGAAGAAATGCAACGGCTGCGGGCTCTGCGTTCCAGCCTGTGCCGAAGGGGCGATAAGGATCGTTGACGGTAAGGCAGTGTTGTCGGCGGATAATCTCTGCGACGGGCTGGGCGCTTGTCTGGGAGACTGCCCACAGGATGCCATCGCCATTATCGAGCGGGAAGCAGACGAATTTGACGAGGCTGCAGTGGAAACCCACCTGAAGGAAAACAAGAAAGTATCTGCTCCTGTTGCCGAACCTCACCATCATGGCGGCTGTCCGGGGGCGCGTGCCATGTCCTTTGGCGCTTCATCTTCAACCGCAGCCGGCAAAGGGGAGAGCGCTCAGAGCCAGTTACGGCAATGGCCGGTACAGTTGAACCTCGTTCCGACCACGGCGCCATATTTCCAGAATGCCGACCTGCTCATTACCGCCGATTGCGTTCCCTTTGCCTACGCCGATTATCACAGGGAGTTCCTCGCCGGCAAAGCAGTGGTCGTCGGTTGTCCAAAGCTGGACGACAACCAGCACTACCGGGATAAGCTTACCGAGCTGTTCAAGGCGTCCTCACTAAAGTCCATAACGGTCCTGCGCATGGAGGTGCCTTGCTGTGGTGGCATTGTCATGGCTGCCCGTCAGGCATTGGCAGCCTCAGGCAAAGAAATCCCCTTCAAAGAGGTGACCATCGGTATCCGGGGTGATGTAGTCCAGGACTGAATGATGGAAGTGGACAAAAGAGACAGCTGACAGCCGGGGTAGTTATGCTGCATTTTGGCCTGACTCCCCGGCTTTTCTCGTGCCGGTCAGGTTTTAAATCGAACAAGACAAAAAGGATAATTTTTATCTTTTTTCCGTTGACAAGGGTCAGATGCACTGGTATTTTTCAGACAGATTGAATTGATTGCCATTCACAAAGGAGAATACCATGAGCGTTTGCACTTTAGTCACACAGGAAGCCCCGGATTTTACCGCTGAGGCGGTTATGCCGGACAACACCTTTGCCGAGATAAAATTGTCTGCGTTCCGCGGCAAGTACGTCATACTTTTCTTTTATCCTCTGGACTTCACCTTCGTCTGCCCTTCTGAAATTCTTGCCTTCAACAAACGGCTGACCGATTTCAAAGGCAAGAACTGCGAGGTCATCGGCGTTTCCGTAGATTCAAAATTTACCCATCTGGCCTGGAAAAATACCCCTGTAGAGAACGGAGGCATCGGTGCCATCCAGTATCCTCTTGTTCAGGATCTGAACAAATCCATTGCCCGCTCCTACGGCATTTTGTTTGATGATGCTGTTGCCCTGCGAGGTCTGTTCCTCATCGATCCCAACGGCAAAGTCCGTCACGCAGTGATCAATGATCTGCCGTTGGGCCGCAGCGTAAATGAAGCATTGCGTATGGTCGATGCCCTCCAGTTTGTGGAAACCCATGGCGGCGAAGTCTGCCCGGCCAACTGGCAGGAGGGGGATGAATCGATGAAAGCTTCAAGCGAAGGCGTAGCACCTATCTTGCCAAACACGGCCAGTGAGGGGCGTCGAAAGGCAGACAATTGCCGCGTGGGAATATTTCCGTGCCTGTTTTTGTTTTGCCTTGGGAATGCTGGTCTTGCCAGGGTGGGGTATTTATGTTAAAAGGATAAAATCTGTAAGCAGAAACATGGGAAAAAGGAGCGTCATCATGCGTGCTATTGTTGCAGGTTTACCCCTTTTACTGCTCTATATCCTTACTGTACCTGCCTTTGCCCAGGAGGCCCAGCAACCCGAAGCCATTGCAGAAAAGATGTCCTTTAAACTGGTGCGGGGACTGACAAACGTGGTGACCGGGGTTGTGGAGGTTCCGAAGCAGTCATATCTGACGGTGCGTGACCGTGGCAACATCGGCTATGTCGTGGGGCCGATAAAAGGGATGGGCATGGCCTTGTACCGGACACTGTTGGGCGCGGTGGAAACGGTATTTTTCATGGTGCCGCAGCCTGGGTATTACGATCCCATGATTAATCCGAATATGTGTGGCATGGTTGGGAAAAGCGGCCTGAAGTGAGCCTTATTAATGACGCCGAGCCCGTGGAAAAGGGGGAATAGCATGTCACTACGGGGGATGTTCCTCATTGCATCAGCTGCGGTAATCTGGCTTCTTGCTGCTACAGCCAATCTTGCCCAGGCCGATGATTACCGCACCGTTGAAAATGCCGGTCCCCAGGAAGTGGTCGATGCAATGGCTACCAAGGCCGCGCGCGGTCTGGCGAACACGGCGACAGGGTGGGTTGAATTTCCCAAGCAGATATATATAACTGCCAAGGATGATGGCGTAGCCAAGGGGCTTTTCGTTGGACCACTAAAGGGTCTCGGGATGACACTGGTGAGAACAGCATCAGGTCTGCTTGAGGCCGTTACCTTTTTTATTCCTTATCCGGGATTTTACGACCCCTATTTCGACCCGGCCTACGTTTGGCAGAAGGAATAGTCAGACCAGAGGAACATAATAGTGTCAGCAATTCAAAGCTTATACGCGTAATAAAAAAGCCGCACCCCTTGGGGATGCGGCTTTTTAATTCCTGTCGAAGGAAATTACTTTGCAGCAGGAGCAGCAGGAGCAGCAGCGTCAGCAGGCTTAGCTTCTTCTTTCTTCTCAGCAGCTTTCTTGGCAGCTTTTTTCTTCTTGGCAGCTTTTTTCTTAACAACTTTCTTCTCTTCTTTCTTCACTTCGCCAGCAGCAGGAGCAGCAGCAGGAGCTTCGGTTTTTGCAGGCTCAGCAGCGAAAACAACGCCAGCGAAAGCAACGGCTACGAGTGCAGCAACAACAGAGGACAGAACTTTTTTCATGGTGATTCTCCTTTAAAAATGTAAGATGCGCTTTGCACAGCAGAGAGCATGCCAAGTTTGTGGGTAAAGATAAGGTGCTGGAAATAGGAATATCTTTGGCGGTGATCTTCATGGAGAGAAAACTATCTACCTGAAATCATCGAAGGCGTGCCTCATTTGGGGTATGGTGCGTCTGCTCTTTAATCTCTGGATATCCCTTGCCAGATATTGAATAAATTTGATAATATACGGGCCGGTCGTGGCGGCAAGCTTCCGCCATGACGTTTTTTTGGGGTAAGGAAATGATTAAATGCCTTGCCTGGAGGTTTTTTGAGTAACGATTTTTTGCTTTCTGTAGAAAAGCCTGCCCGCTATATGGGTGGAGAGATGGGTGCCGTTGCCAGACCAGACGCTGAGATAAGGTTTGCCCTGGCATTCCCTGACGTATATGAAGTGGGCATGAGCCATTTGGGACTGCGGATACTCTACAGCATTCTGAACCAAGAACACTGGCTTGCTGCCGAGCGTGTCTATGCCCCGTGGCCCGACATGGAAGATCAACTTCGGCTTGACGGAAAGCCGCTTTCTACGTTGGAAACCTCAACCCCCCTGGCTGAAACGGACATCATTGGTTTTACCCTTCAATACGAGCTGTCCTACAGTAACATTCTCAATATGCTGGAACTGGCAGGCATACCACTGCTGGCTTGCGAAAGGGGGAAGGAATTTCCCCTGATCCTGGGGGGTGGCCCCTGTGCCTGTAACCCGGAGCCCCTTGCCGACTTTTTCGATGCCTTCCTCCTTGGGGATGGAGAAGATGCGATCCTTGAGATTGCAGAAGTCTGCCGCCAATGGAAAAGTGCCGGTGAAGCCAAGGCAGACCTTCTCCATCGCCTGTCGCTGATCGAGGGTGTTTATATTCCGGCATTTTTCTCGGTTTCCCATGACTCTGTCGGAAGAATTGAGGCCATCAAGCCTCTGAAGCCCGGCTATGATAAGGTGAAACGGCGCATCGCCCCCGACCTTAATGCACTGAGTTACCCTACTGCCCCTGTTGTGCCTTTTCTTAAAACGGTCCATGACCGGGTCAGCATGGAGATCGCCCGTGGCTGCACCCGTGGTTGCCGTTTCTGTCAGGCGGGTTACATATACCGTCCTTTGCGCGAGCGGACCCCGGCGCAGGTCATGGAAAAAATAGAAGAGACCCTGCGCAATACCGGTTACGATGAGATATCCCTGCTTTCTCTTTCTGCGGGTGACTATGGTTGCCTTACTCCCTTGCTCCAGAAACTGATGCACCGCTATGCCCAGGAACGCATTGCTGTTTCGCTACCGTCACTGCGGGTGGGAAGCCTGACACCGGAAATGGTGGCAGAGATAAACAAGGTGAGGAAGACAGGTTTCACCCTTGCCCCTGAAGCAGGCAGCGACCGGCTCCGCCAGGTGATCAACAAGGGGATAACCGAGCCCGATCTGCTGGATACCGCCTATCAAGTCTATGGCGCAGGCTGGCGGCTGATCAAGCTCTATTTCATGATCGGACTGCCGACGGAGACCATGGAAGACGTTCTGGGGATTGCCGAGCTGTCCAGGCAGGTCAAATATCAAGGGAAGCGTGCCGGCCAGGGGGGCGAGGTCAATGTTGCCGTCAGCAGCTTCGTGCCAAAGGCCAACACTCCATTCCAGTGGGAACAGCAGATCAGCTATGAAGAAATCCTGGAGAAACAGCAGTTCCTGCGCCAGGAGCTGAAGAAGCGCAAACTCAACTTGAAGTGGCACGATGCCCCATTGACGGTTATGGAAGGGGTATTTGCCAGGGGTGACCGGCGGCTGGGCAAGGTTTTGCTTGAGGCCAGGCGGCTGGGCTGCCGCTTCGACGGCTGGGGAGAGCATTTCAGGTTTGCCCGCTGGCAGGAGGCGTTCGCCGCTGCAGGCATCGACCCGCTTTTCTACCATCGCCAGCGGGACCTGGATGAGATACTCCCCTGGGACCACCTGGACAGCGGCATCAGCAGGGAATTCCTGCTGACGGAACTTGAAAAGGCTTCCGGTGGCGTTTATACCCCCGACTGTCGTAATGGCCAGTGTTCCGGGTGCGGGGTCTGCGATTTCAAGGCTGTGCGCATGCGACTTAATAAGCCCGAAGAGGCGATTGTAGCCGCAGACGGAGCACAGCCGGATGAAACCGCCGATGCGGAGCGGATCAGGCTTCGTTTCCAGAAAATCGGCCGGATGCGTTTCCTTAGTCACCTGGAAATGCTAAACCTTTTCATACGAGCGGTGGGCAGGGCACGCATCCCCATTCGCTATTCCCAAGGGTTTCATCCCCATCCGAAGTTCTCCTTTGCCACGGCGCTTTCCGTGGGGGTCGAATCCTGGGCTGAATATATGGATATGGAGGTGGATGCGGGCTTCGGTGCCGAGCGGCTGCTGGAGGCTCTCAACCAGGTATTGCCGGAAGGTGTGCGGGTGATGGAATCGCAAGTAATCCCGTTGAAGAGCGAGTCCCTATCGGTTATCATTACAGGGACCCGTTACCGGGTAAAACTTCCTTCAGGCACGGTGCAGGGCCTTACTGGCCAGGTGGATCACTTTCTTTCCCTGGATTCTTTTCCCCATCGGCGAGAAAAGAAAGGCAAGCTTGTGGAATTCGATCTGCGGCACGAGGTGATCAGCATTTCTGCAACTGCTGATGTCTTGCTCATGGAGGTTCGGCGCGGCAAGCCGCTGGAATTTGTTGCCGCCATCACCGGCCTGCCCCGGGAAGCGTTCGCCGGGTCAACCATAGAGAAGCTTGAGGTGCTGTTCAACTGAATCGTTTCCCCCATAACAAATAATCCTTTATCAACTTTTATATACGGAATCCGGTCATAAATTAATAGTAAACGAGGTTATCATGGGAAATGAGCTGGTCATCAATACCACCTCCCACGAAACCCGCATCGCCCTCATCGAGAACGGCACCATAGCCGAACTCTATATTGAGCGGAGTAGGGTCAAGGGGATCGTGGGCAACATCTACAAAGGGCGGGTTATCAGGGTCCTGCCGGGCATGCAGGCTGCCTTTGTCGATATCGGCCTGGAAAAAGCGGCCTTTCTCTATGTGGCGGATGTCTTTGATGCCATGGAGGAATACGACGGCTTCATGGACGGCAACGGCAAAAAAGAAGAGCCTGTGGAGGGGGAAGAGCCGGTGCTTCATCCCCTCCACCCAATTGAAGAGCTACTGCAGGAAGGTCAGGAACTGCTGGTGCAGATATCCAAGGAGCCGATCGGCACCAAAGGGGCACGCATCACCGCCCATATCTCTCTGCCGGGCAGGCACCTGGTGTACATGCCGACCGTTGATCACGTCGGCATATCCCGGCGCATTGAGGATGAGGTGGAGCGGGAGCGGCTGAAGGAGATCATCGACCGGATCAAGCCGGCTGGCGGCGGCTTTATCGTCCGTACCGTTTCTGAAGGCAAGAGCGAGGAGGACCTGATCTCGGACCTCAACTACCTGACCAAGCTCTGGGACGAGGTGGTGAAACGCAAGGAAAAGGCCAGCGCCCCTTTACTCATCCATTCTGATCTGGATGTGACCCAGAAGGTGGTGCGGGATATCCTTACCGAATCTGTGGAGCGGATCGTCGTCGATTCCAAGCCGGAACACGATAAGATAGTCCAGTTCATCAGTACCTTCATGCCCAAGATGAAGTACTCCATAGAACTCTATGACGAAGAGGAACCGATTTTCGATCATTTCGGCCTTGAAGTGGAGATCAGCCGGGCGCTGGGACGCAAGGTATGGCTCAAGTCCGGGGGCTACATCATCATTGAGCAGACGGAGGCTCTCACTGCCATCGATGTCAATACCGGGCGTTTTGTCGGCAAACACAACCTTGAGGACACCATTCTCAAGACCAATCTTGAGGCGGTTAAAGAAATTGCCTACCAGTTGCGGCTGCGAAACCTTGGCGGCATCATCATCATTGATTTCATCGATATGGAGCGGGAAGTAAACCGGGAAAAGGTATTCACTGCCCTGGAAGAGGCGGTAAGGGGCGACAAATCCAAGACCAACATCCTGAAAATTTCCGAACTGGGGCTGGTGGAGATGACGAGAAAGCGGGTGCGGGAGAGCATCGGCCGGATGATGTGCGAGCCTTGCCCCTACTGCGAGGGGAGGGGCTACGTCAAGTCGAAGACTACCGTTTGTCACGAAATTTTCAGGGAGCTGCGGCGGGAGATGCTCGATATCCGCGGCAGCAAGATTATGCTCACTGTGCACCCACAGGTGGCGGACCTGCTCTACGATGAGGAGCGGCGCGGCCTGGAGGAGTTGGAAAAGAACTTTAAGAAACGCATTACGGTAAGGGCGAAGCCGGGGTTTCATCAAGAACAATTCGAAATTGCCATCTCATAGGAATCGCCGCTTTTTGCCAATATCTTCGTTGCCCGTCAGGATTCCTTGTGCGACGTGGCGCAGCAGGCCCTCACCCAATCCCTCTCCCAGGGG
>NZ_BBCJ01000051.1 GCF_001311985.1 Geotalea toluenoxydans JCM 15764 | reverse complement strand
GCACCATCGGCATGCGTATGGACATCATGGGACAGATGAAAGCCAATTCCCATCATGTGCAAGGGGTGACGGTAACCAACAAGCATTGCTACTCGTGCCACTGGGAATCGACCCCCGAAGGACTCATCGATGTGAAGCACCATGAGGGCTACAATTACAAGAATTATTCGTCGGCTAAGAATGCGCCCGTAGATCTTGTCGTCTGGGGACCCGGCATCAGGCCCACCGTCTATAAGCTCTATACGACCGCCGTCAGCTTCCTTGCCAGCAACATCGGCACTGCCAATGAGCGGACGGAAGTGACCAAGCTCACCAATGTCTGCATCAGCTGCCACAGCGACCAGAACAATGACAGCGTGCCGTTCGACGACTGCAAGACACCGCGCCAGTACGCATGGGATCTGCAGAGCGTTGCTGCACGTTATTCACAGCAGGGCACCGTGGCTTGGGGCAAGTACAACTCCACCACCTATCCCGGTGCCAATCAGAAGGACAGGGTAACCAAGGCGGTTTCCGCCCACGGCAACGCAGTGGCCAACCAGGGTGGCTTCGATGCCATCAATGGCCTCGACAGCTCCATTGCCAATACCAGAAACGGCGCCCAGAACGTACAGTGTTTCGACTGTCACAGTTCCCACGGCTCGAAGGTGGTAGGCGTGACCTCAAGTTACCTGACTTTCAACGGTACATACAACGGCGCGAACCTGAAGGAAACACAGGCTGGCAAGGGAGGCTACGCCATGAGTTACAAGGCTTCCGCCAATAGCGCCGCCGGTTCCGTCAATCCTTATAATGCCGGGGCCGGTCAATGCTTCGACTGCCACCTGAACCAGAACGTGGGCGTAACCCCATGGGGATATGAGTCCACATTCGGCGCAACTGCACCCATCAGGGGCTACCTTGATTCGCTCCGCTTCGGGGCGGATACGGCCGGATATATGAGCCGTTACTCTTACAAGAATATGGCCATCAAGGGTGGGCACCTGAAAGCGTCAAGTTTCCTCAACAATACAACTGCTGCGCAAAACAAGATCAATGGCCTCTGCACACCCTGCCACGATCCCCATGGGGTAAGCCCGGTTTTGGGAACGAAGCAGCCCCTTGCCGTGCCGATGCTTAAGGGAACCTGGCTTACATCACCATACCGGGAAGATGCGGCCATAGCAGATACCGCTAATCCGCCGGGGGGGCAGAAGCTATACGGGCCGCCGGGGGCTTACACCGACCAGAATACATTCGGTGGTGCCAGGATTTCAGAGGACGACAGCAGTTACGCCGGGCTTTGTCTGCGCTGTCACAACAAGTCGAAGCTCACCGACGGCGTCAACAAGAACCAGCCGTGGAAAAGTGCCGATCGGGTGCACGAGTCGGTCAAGGGATGGGGAGCCAACACCCAGCATTCCTATAGCTGTTCCAAGTGCCATGCGCCACACACAAGCGGCATGCCTCGCCTCATGCAGACCAACTGCCTTGATACCAGACACAGGGGGAGGGTGGCTTCCGGCGGACAGGCAGGGTCTAACGGCCCCGCTACCTTTGAATATTCCAACTATCCCAATCCAAGCAGCGGCAGTTTCCCCCGTGGCGCCGATCAGTATGGGGTCAACTGCCATCCGGGCGGCGCCTGGCCCGATAACAGCTGGAATAAGGTGACGCATGGTAACTATAAAAACAAATTACTTTTTCCGGACATTTTGTCGATTCACGGGGGGGCTTTTCCTGATCCTGGCATTTGCCAACCTTTCCCCCAGTGACTCTTTCGCCGCCGGCGGCGATATCATCTGGCAAAAGGGCGACCTCAAAGCCGGTACCCAGGAGGCTCAGGCTTCCATTGTGGATCCCCAGGGGAATTTCCTGGTGACCGGCTACCGGAATCTTGCTGGTGACACCAACGACGATTACTACACCGTCAAATTCAAGGCGGATGGGTCGGACATAGCCTGGAGCGCCTTTTATGACAGGGCGGGAGCCTCGGACAAGGCCACCGCCATTGTGGTCGATGCAGCCAATGATGTGATCGTCACCGGCTATGTCTGGAACGGGACGAACAAGGATATCCACACCATCAAGTACAGCGGAGCAACCGGAGCCGTGCTTTGGCAGCATACCTGGAACGGGGGGGCCGGTGGCAACGATCTGGCACCGCCGTTTCGGTGGACTCCCTCAATAATGTCTATGTTGGCGGGACCACCCAGAATGCTTCGGGCAATGACGATCTCGTCATTCTCAAATACAGCGCCGGGGGCCCTGATCCTGACGGGACTCCCCTTTGGGCAGTTACCTATAACGGGACAGCCGAAGGCGCCGACCAGCTGTATTCCCTTGCCGCAGGCATTGACGGACTTGCTGTAACGGGGCAATCATGGAACGGCACGTCCTATGATCTGCTCACCATCAAATATGGCCTTGACGGAAGCAACCTGTGGGAGAAGCGCTACTCATCAGGGGCCGGATATGTATGTTCCGGGAAACAGGTGAAGATGGATGCCGGCGGCAATGTAATCGTCAGCGGCACGGCGGCGAACAACCTGGACCTGGATATCTATACAGCCAGGTACAATGGCTCCACCGGTTCCATATTGTGGGAAAAGACCTACAACGGAGCCTTCAATGATGAACCTAACGGCCTGTATGTGGACAATGGCGGCGATGTCTATGTTACGGGCTATACCTGGACCCTTTCCGGCACCAACGACTTTTATACTGTCCGTTATGCAAGCAGTAACGGCGCTGTGGTCTGGCAGCAGAATTTCGATTCGGGAGACGGCAACACAGATGTGGCAATAGCCACCGGCATCGCCGTCGACGAGGCAGGAGATGTCTTGGTTACCGGCTATACGGTGACAGGGGGAAATTACGATTTTCAGACCATCAAGTATAAAAGGGACAACGGCAACCAGTTGTGGCACAGCAGCTTCAACGGAACTGCCGGTAAAAATGACCGCCCCGCAGGCCTGGGATTTTCGCCTGCCGGGGACGTCCTGGTGGGTGGCTGGTCGGATAATGGTACCGACTTGGACTATTACCTGATCAAATACGATGCCGGTGCAATCAATCCTCCCACCAGTCTGGCAACCACCACCATTTCAAGCACCAGCATCGGGCTGTCGTGGACCGATAACTCCGGCAACGAGGAAGGCTTCAAGATCGAGAGGAAGCTGGGAGAGCAGGGAACCTTTGCCCAGATTGGCGTTGTCGGAGCAGGGAGCACCACCTATACCGATGAGGGCTGATTGCCAACAATTATTACTACTACCGGGTACGGGCTTACAACGCCGCCAACGGCGATTCCCACTACAGCAACGAGGCCCGGGCCCTGACGGTGTTCGTCAATTTTATCGCCCCCAGCTGGAGCTATCTGTACAACAATCCCGATGATATGGATGATTTCGCCAATGCCGTTGCCGTCGGTCCGGACAACAATCCGGTGGTCACCGGTTACAGCCTCCGTGCCGTGGGGGGATTCGACTACTACACCCTCAAGCTGAGCAGCGTGGACAAAAGTATCATCTGGAGTCACCTCTATGATGATGCTGACAGTGAAATGGATGTGGCCAAATGTGTGGCGGTGGATGGCAGCAACAACGCCATCGTCTCAGGCTATTCACAGCTTTTCTACGCACCGGCCCAGAGGAACATCAACTCCATCTATACCTTGAAATACCCTGCAACAGGGCCTCCGGAACTGTGGCACAGTCAGTACAATGGCCCCGGCGCCATCGATGACCGGGCGACGGCCATTGCCACCACCACCGATGCCGGCAACAATATAGTCGTCATCGGCTATGGCAAAAATGGCGCAGGCAATGAAGACATTTATGTGGTCAAATATGCTGCGGCGCCCCTCCTGGATGAGCTGGGCAATGCCGTTACCTCCTGGGCCGCGGTGCCTTTCGACGGGGGCGGGGACGACATCCCAAGTGCGGTAGCCATCGGGCCTGACGGCAGTGTCTATGTTGCCGGGTATAGTGAAACGGCCCCGGATTCAAATATCTACAACCTTTTTACCGCCAAATACAGCGGCGCCACCGGCGCCCTTGTCTGGTCCGACCTGTACAGCGTTGTTTCCGGCGGGGATAACCGCGGCAATTCGATTGTCGTAGATATGGCGGGAGATGTCTACGTCACCGGATCGGCAAAGACTGCCGGCGGGAACAGGGATATTTATACCATCAAGTACAGTGGTAGCGGCAATATCGCCCAAAGGATCTGGGAACGCCCGGTTGCCGGGCCGGCAAACGGTGACGACGACGGAGTCTCGGTAAGGATCGACCCCATTGACGGAGCAGTCATCGTTGCCGGGACCACACTGACCGGCGCCGGTGACCATGACGTGACGCTTGTCAGGTACAATGCTGCAGGGGATGTGGTCTGGCAGAAAACCCTTCAGCGTCCCATGAACGACGACCAGGCGGTGGCCATGGCGGTGGACGCCTCGGGGTATGTTTATGTTGCCGGCAATACCAGCAATGGAGCTACCATAGACGTTATCTCGCTCATTTATGACCATGAGGGTGCGCTGCTGGGCGCCACCATCTATAACGGCGCTGCCAACGGCAATGATGAAGCCAGTTCCATCGCCGTCAACTATCAGGGAGAGGCATTCATTGCCGGAAGCTCGGCCAATGCCACCGGAAACGCCGATTACCTGGTGATCAAGCAGGTCAATAATTTCATTCTCGTTCCTGCACCTTTCACGGCAACCCCGCAGGCAGATTACAGCAGGATCGATCTTGCCTGGAGCAGCAATACTGCCGGCGCCGGCTTCCGCATCGAGCGGACCCTTGGACCCATAACCTCTTCCAGCATCTGGACCCCGATCAACACCGCCTCTGCCGGTACGACTGCTTTCGTTGACAGTGCCTCAACGGCAATACCCGGTACTGCTACCGTATCGAAGCTTTCAACGGCAGCCTGGTTTCCCGAAAGATTACCACCTGCGCCACCACAACCCTCCAGGCGCCGGTTCTCAATCAGCTGTCACTGCTGTCGGCAACGGCAATAGACGTGAGCTGGGGCAATATTCCCGGCAACAGCGGCTATCGGCTGGAGAGAATGGCGGGCGGAGGGAACTGGACCCAGATCGGCAGCAATCTCGCTCCCGATACTTTGCTTTACCACGATACAACCCTGACTGCCGGAGTAGTTTATCAATATCGAATCAGTACCATCAACAGTGCCGGGCTTTCCCTCGCCAGCAATGTGCAGGTTGCCCCTGTTCTCAATGCCTTGGCCGGAATTACCGCCGCCAAAATCGATCTGACCTGGCCTGCAGTTACCGGCGCCACTGGCTACAAGGTGGAGCGGAGCACCGACAACAGCACCTGGACTGTTATTGACATTCCGGGTGCTGCCGCTGTCAGCTTCTCCGATACCACCGTCGTTGCCGGAGTTCTTTATTACTATCGCCTGCGGGCAACAAATCCGGGTGGCGATTCCACGGCGAGCCTTGTCCAGTCCGGGCGAACCAAGCTGCAGACGCCGGCCGTCATATCGGCAACCACCGTTTCCACCAGCGAAATCTCCGTCAACTGGAGCGACCCCAACAGTTTTGAGGGTGGTTACAAACTGGAGTATTCCGGTTGTCTGAATCAAACTTACTGCGCCTCGAATACAGGCTATGATTACTACTGGACCGCCTGGACCACGGTCAACCTGGGCATTGACGCAACCACGACGAACATCAGCGGTCTTACCCCCGGCAACCTTTACCGGTTGAGGGTTACGGCTGTGGGAACCGTCAATTCGGATACCAGCCCCATAGTAACGGCCCGGACGAATGTTTCCGGTCCGACAAATCTGGTTGCCACTGCCGCAACGGACAGCTCGGTCAGCCTTTCCTGGTCTGATGTCTATGGTGAAAACAATTACCGGGTCCTGAAAGACGGTGTCGTCCTCTCCGGCAGCGGATTGCCGCTGGCTCAAAATACCACGGCTTATACGGTCAGTGGATTGAGCATGAATATCCCATACTGCTTCAAGGTACAGCCCTACAATGGAACAAGCTCGAGTGACAGCAACGAGGCATGCGTGACCATCCATGGTCCGCCAACGCTCACCAGCGTCACCGGCGTGTCCCAAGGCCAGATCGACCTGGCTGGATCGATGTGACCGGTGATGTGGGATATGAAGTGTGGCGAAGTGCAGCAACATACCAATCGACTCCTCCGGCAAGTCCAGGCACCGGCTCCTGGAGTGTTTACGTCAATGGGACACCGACACCACTGGCTGCCGATACGGTTGTCTTTAACAACAGCGGGCTTACAGCCGGCTACACCTACAAGTACAAGATTCGCTACAAGCTGGCCGATGGCAGCTTCTCAGCCTTCAGCAACGAGTTCATGGCAACTACCGTTCCCCCTACGCCGATCTTCAGCACCTCGGTAGTTTCCAGTTCCCAGATCAAACTTTCCTGGACCGACAAAACTGGGGAAACTTCCTATAATCTGCAGCACAAGGTGCGAAACGGCGCAGACTGCAACACCGAAGACTGGACCGGCGTTACTTCCACGTCGGTTGCCCAGAACTCGACTACTACGACAGTGAGCAGCCTGCTACCGGGCGCCACCTACTGTTTCAGGCTGAACGCGGCCAATCTGGCGGGGGCTTCGCCGTGGAGTACTACTGTCACACAGACCACGTGGCTTGATGCGCCGGTTCTCAACCCCCTTACCGGCATCACCCAGTCCAGGATCGACCTTTCCTGGACCAACATCATCGGCAATACCGGCTACAAGATCGAGCGCAAAACCGGCACTGTCGCCTGGTCACAGTTGCAACACCCGTAACAGATGTTGCCATCTACAGCGACACCACAGCTGCTGCCAACACTACCTACTATTACCGCGTTTATGCCAAAAACAGTGTTGGCGCATACTCTGTCCCATCCAACGAGCAGAGCGCAACCACCCTGCCCATCACGCCGCCGGTGCTGAATACCCTGTCCGGCATCACCACCGGCCAAATCATCCTTTCATGGGACGACGTTGCCGGCAATGACGGGTACAAGGTGGAGCGAAGCCCCGACGGCGCCAACTGGTCGCAGGTGGCTACCCCTGCCCTGGGCGCCGTCACCTATACCAACAGCGGCCTTTCTGCCGGTACCCTCTACTATTATCGCGTCTCCACAAAAAATACAGCCGGCAGTTATTCAGTGCCCAGCAATATCCAATCGGCCACCACAACCCCGGCTGCACCTTCATTGACGACAAAGCTGATCAGCGAGGCAAGAATAGATCTTACCTGGCAGGTGGTCTACGGCGCCACCAATTACAAGATCTCGCGCTCAATCGGCGGCAATGGACCGTGGAGCCAGATCAACAACCTGGCAATCGCCTATTCGACACTCTATTGCGGGTACTATACCAGCCCAACCATCGGCTGCCCCACGTTGGCGCCGGTCTTCGCTACCCATGGGGATACGTCCCTGACGGAGAACGTGGAATACTGCTATCAGATGACTGCCTGGAACACCACCGGCGGTGACTCGGCCCCAAGCAACATTGTCTGCCAGAAAACCCCTGCAGTCGGTGCTCCAAACCTTAATGCCGTCACCCCTCTGAATTCGGGCAAGATCAAACTGGAATGGAGCTACACGGGTGCCGCCTGCACTCCGGTCCCCTGTGAAAATCCCGACGGGTTCCAGATTTGGCGCTTGCTTCCCACCGGAGAAATGGGGCTGGTGACAACGGTGCCGAACACCGGCACCTATACCGATACCATGGCCATCGAACCCCAGAAGGCTTATGCCTATCAGGTGAGGGCATACCGGGAGGGGACTTCTCGCCCTTCAGCAACACCCTGCAAGCGACAACCCCAGCTTACACATCTGCAGACGGCACCTGTCAGTAGGTGTCGTCGCCTTCCCAGTCCGCTTCAGGATATCGAAAAAAGCGGCGGTGCCGGTAGCCGCACCGCCGCTTGCTCCGGTGAGTCTCCCTGCCCATTTCCATTTAAACCCCCATCATGTTAGATTTCCCATTGAGTTGCATGCATTTTTGGTGTAGTGGTGGTCTTGCGCCAGATATGATGCAACGACATGGTAACGGCGGAAAACAGGGAACTGATAATCGAAGGAAATAAGTGGAAAGATTTACCGGGTAGATGGATTGTGAAACAAGCAATAACTGCAATCTATCTACTTCTATATAGCCAATACCCATATAGATGTAGATAGGGAACTCTACCTGCTCAATAATTATTATGAGGAATAAAAAATGACTGACAATCCATCAATGACAATTCCTACTTTGAACATTGAAGAAGTAGTTGATCCGCTTGTTGCTGAGATGCGCGTACTTGCAAGCAAAGCAGAAAAAGTCAGCATTTTCGCCCCAATACGAACCTTCTCAAAATTAAGAAACATCCGAAAAGAGCATCTAAAAATTCTCAATAAATATGAAACTGCACTCGAAGACTGTTACGCTAAAACTGCCGCACCAACACAAGGGCCTGGGGTCGCCATGAGTTTCATACAAACATGGTCCCTTTCGAAAGGATTGACCGCAACGCTGCGGCTCCAAACTACATGGAGTGATCTAAGTGCATTAATTGACCGCAAGTTCACTTACACGACGGCAGTATTGTCGATGTACATTGCCGTATTATCTCTTTTTCTGACTGTGGCCTTTGGGATTCTTAGCTTCCATCGTCATCTACCGTACCGAAAAAAGAAATAAAACCTAAAAATCCAGAAACAACAGGAACAAAATGGGAACAAAATGGGGTCAGGATTGCAAACTTGTGGGAAGGCAACTGGGACGTAGTTTAAAACAAGATAGAAAGAGATAGGGGTGTCAGGTCTACACATTGACAGATGATATTTCTTTGATAAGCTCTGGACGGAAATTATCCATGGCATTAAAGGAGGTATGAAATGGGTAGGCCATTAAGAATCGAATATCCTGAGGCATTTTATCACGTCACCTCGCGAGGAAATGAGAGGAAGGATGTATTCAAAAGTCAACGAGATCGGGAGAAATTTCTCACATACTTGCAGACTGCCACAGAACGCTATGGCGCAGTAGTCCACGTTTACTGCCTGATGAGCAATCATTATCATCTGTTGCTGGAAACGCCAGAGGGGAACCTGTCACAGATCATGCGGCATATAAACGGGGCATACACAAATTATTACAACACCAAGAGAAATCGTACGGGACACCTGTTTCAGGGAAGATACAAGGCGATATTGGTAGAGGCCGATGAATACGCAACAGAGCTTTCCCGATACATACATTTGAACCCCGTCCGGGCAAAAATGGCAGAGGAACCGGAAGCATACCGGTGGTCGAGCTTCAGAGCGTACATCGGTGAAAGCAAAGCCCCTGAGTGGCTGAAAACCGGCTTCATTCTCAGATATTTCGGCAGCAATGGCAAAGTTGCCGAAAAAGAATATCAACGTTTTGTCCATGAACTGCTTGGGGAGGAAGGAGAGTATTCTCTGGATTTCTCCACAGCCACAGCCATCCTTGGGACTCAGGAATTCATGGCAGCAATAGAGGAGAAATATCTTGTAAACAAAGAGCCAGACAGGAACCTTCCAGAGTTACGGAAAATTTCCAAGCGATTGTCGCTTGAAGCAATCATAGAAGAGTCCAAAACTTGCTTTGAAGAAAACGAACAGCTTTCAGCCAAGGCAAGTATCTATATAAGCCACAAATATAGTGGTGCACGACTGAAAGAGATCGGTGAGCGATTTGGTATAGGTGAATCGGCAGTATCGCAGGCAAGCAAGAGATTTGCAGAAAAGATAGCAGCGGATGCTGAGCTGAGAAATCTTGTAGAGAAGCTGCATGCAAAGTTGAGGAATGTCAATGTGTAGACCTGACACCTTTATGTTCTTCTCAAGTTGCAAGGGGAATATGTAAGCAAACTGCCAAAATTAGGAGCCAACCAGCGGCAACAGCGGTCTCCGCTGACGCTCCGCCGGTGGTGCCTTGAGACGTTGTAGATCAAAATAACGTAGTATTTACTACGCGGGGAGAATTTGAAGGGAATGGCTCTCGGAGCTTATTAGTTCATCGTTGTTATAAATTTCGAAGATGAAACGAATACCTCCATATCCTGGAAGTGGAAAAGGAGATATCACGAGTGGAAGAGAAATAGTCCGTACAGATTCCTTAAATTCAATATTCCCTTCCATTCTGGCAATATCTTTTTCATCGACATCTATCTTGAGAACAAAGCGATTAGGAGGTACGTCAGAATTTTCAATTTCTACCCTAATAAAAACACCAAATCGAAACGGAATTGGCCAAGTTATGTCAGATGGCAACCCAAGTTTGATTTCGTCGCTATAAATACCCATTACCGAAAATTTGTTCCCGGTTTCAAATCGAATGTCTTCAGCAATGATATAGTCAATGATTTTCATTTGTTACCTCCGACAACAGCCATTCGTTCAAATCGTGGCTGTATGGAATTAGCGGCAAAGCCTGGAACATTAAATGTGATTTTTGTATGAACTTCTACTTTCTCATTATCAGAAAAAATGGCCATTTGGGCTTGTCTCGTATGAGGCCTTAAGGCCTCATGAAGTAAACGACCGGCTTCTTCAACTACTCTATATTTAGCCATGGACTGGTCATATCGTGCTTCAGCAACTTCAAGTATCCAAGGAAAAGTTCGGATTATACGTAAAAGAGCTAACGTCGCTGCAGATAATTCACCGCCTTTCCAACGGGCTATTGTCCTAGAAGGCAATTCTAAAGAACGCTCCATATAGGACATTTTTATGCCTTTGTGTGCCAAATTATCTAGCATATCTATGACAGATTGTTTTTTTGCGATTTCAAGAGCTTTTTCAATTAGTTCATCATTTGCTCCTGAGAAGTCACCACTTTCGCCACAAGTTTGGCATTCTTCGGTCACTTCTTCATATACAGCAGGATTACCGTAAACTACGGGGAGCGAATGCTTATTTATTT
>NZ_BBCJ01000050.1 GCF_001311985.1 Geotalea toluenoxydans JCM 15764 | reverse complement strand
CTTGTTTTTTTTAAGGTTGTACACTGTACCTGATAGTGCCAATAGATGACTCCCCGCTAAGACGAAAAGCTTCATCATTCAGACCAGTGCCTGTTGTGGCCATACCTGACACCAGCCATACTGCCCCGACTATTCTTAAATAAATAATTGCACCAGAAACAAAACAGGCACTTACGGTCGGTATCGTAAGTGCCTGTTTATTAATCATGTATGGTGCCCAGGGACGGAATCGAACCGCCGACACGAGGATTTTCAGTCCTCTGCTCTACCGACTGAGCTACCTGGGCAAAATGAACCCACTTTATAGCGGCAATTCCTCTCTTTGTCAATGATTTTTTCCCTGTAAGAACCTAAGCCCTGGAAATGAATCTGCCATCCCTTGTGTCGACTTTGATCTTTTCGCCGCTGTTGAGATAGGGTGGCACCTGGATTCTGAAGCCGGTCTCCAGGACGGCTTCCTTGGTCTGGGCGGTGGCGGTGGCGTTCTTCAGCACCGGCGCCGTATCCGTAACAGTGAGCTCTACGGTCATGGGCAGGTCCACGTTGACCATTCTCCCCTCGAAAAGCCCCAGCTGCACTTCTGTTCCCTCCAGCAGGAAATGAGCGATAGCTTCGAAAGCATCCGCCTCCAGCTCGAACTGCTCATAGGTCTCCAGGTCCATGAAGATCCCCCTGTCGCCGTCGGCATAGAGAAACTGCCCCTTGTGCCGCTCGAAATCTGCCTCGTCCACCTTATCGCCGGAGCGAAAGGTCTTTTCCAGCACCTGGGCGGTGATCAGGTTGCGGTATTTGGTTTTGACCATGGTGTTGGCGCCGCGGCAGAAGGGGATTGAAAGGTGACATCGACCAATATACAGGGGGCTCCATCCAGCTGGATGACAAGCCCCTTTTTGAAATCTGAAGTGGTGAACATGGCTATCTCCTTGAAAAATAATTCTTTCACCTTTAACAGAAAAAGGTGATAAATTCAACCCACGACAGATACCAAAATGGAGATAAGAAATGAAAATAGAGACGGAATACATCAAGCTTGACAGTTTTTTGAAGGCAGTCAACGCGGTCTGTTCAGGGGGCGAAGCAAAGATTATTATCGGTGAAGGGGAGGTTGAGGTAAACGGCGAGGTTGAGCTGAGGCGGGGCCGGAAGCTGAGACCGGGAGACCGGGTCAGCCTGGGTGAAGAAACCTTTCACGTTGAATGAACGAATCAGCCCCCGCCCGCTTGACCTTGAATCCCTTCTTTTCCAGTTCAGCCACCAGCAGGTCGCGGTGGTCCCCCTGAATTTCTATGTTGCCGTCCTTGAGGGTACCGCCGGTGCCGCAGCGGCGTTTTAATTCACCGGCAATGGCTTTTAGCGCGTTGTCATCACCCGGCAGTCCGGTGATAACCGTTACCGTTTTGCCCCCACGCCCCTTGCTTTCGCGCTGCACCCTGACAATGCCGTCCCCACTGGCTCTTTCAGGCTTTTTTTTGCAACTGCAGGCGGCGCCTGGACGGCCGCAAACGGGACAGATACGGCCATGCTCGGAAGAGTAGACTAATCGTGAGTTTTTCGGCTCGTCGTTTTTCATCCTCACTTTTTAGCAAAAAACCCCGTTTCCCGCAACAACATCTCCCATACGGCATCAAGAGAAGGACATCTTTCCGAGGCAGCAGTTGCGGGGAGCCTTGTTGTGCACTTCCCTCCCCGGTATTTTTGTATTGACACCTGCCATTACACGAGTTTATTTTAATAAAATTAAATTGCTTTTAAATCTTCCTGGAGTACGAATGTGCTCTTCCATCTATCGGAACACTCGGTAAAACCGCTCTTTTTTCAGCTGAAAAGCTTATTAGAGCGGTTTTTTTCATCATAAGCGACCAGTTGGCAGTTCCATTGCAGAGCTGCAGTGAAGCAGCGCCTTGAGGGCACCCATGGATTGGACTATTCACAATAAAATGGCTCTCTTCTTTTCCGCCATTGTCATGATTCTGCTCATAATCAGCCTGACATCGTACCGTAACGCTTTCAGGCTCTTTGATGCAAACAAAGACGTCATACGTTCCTATGAGGTGCAGAAAGAACTGGAAACGATCCTTTCAGTGATGAAGGACGCCGAAACAGGACAGCGCGGCTACATAATAACAGGGGATGAAAACTACCTGGAACCGTACAGGTCGGCCCAGGCTTCGATCGCCACTAGCCTTGCACTGCTGGAGAGTCTGGTCGGAAACAGGCCGTCTCAGCTGGACAACTTCAATCAGCTGAAGCCTCTCATCGCCGTCAAGTTCAACGAACTGAACAAGACAATTATGCTGCGCAAAGCGACTGGGTTTGCCACGGCGCAACAAATGATCCTTCTGGGAAGCGGTAAAGAAAGCATGGATAGTATCCGCAGGCTTACCGGCCAGATGAGAAAAGCTGAATCGGATTTGCTGCAAAAAAGGATCTCCAAGGCAAACACACAAAACAGCTTAACGATGATCACCATCATTGCCGGGACGCTCCTCTACCTGCTGCTCCTTGCTTCCGGTTTTTATGCCATCAACCGCTATGTCAACGATAGAAAGGATTTTGAGTCAAAAATCCGGCATCTGAACGATGACCTGGAAAAACGTGCCTGCATGCTGGAACAGGCCAATCGTGCAATGGAATCGTTCTGTCACTCCGTTTCACATGACCTTCGCGCGCCTTTGCGGCGTTTAAGCGGTTACAGCCACCTGCTGCTGGAACAATACAGCCCGACACTGGACGAGGAGGGGCAGAAGTACCTGACCCGCCTCTGCTCATGCAGCGAACGAATGGGTACCCTGATCGAGAACCTTCTTGACCTTTCCATGGTGTCACGCATCGAGATGAGGCGTGAACAGATCGACCTCAGCAATGTGGCCCGTGCCATCGCCCGAAACCTTCAGGAGCAGGACCCGGCACGCAGTGCACGCTTCTTCATTGAGGACGACATAAATGCCTGGGGCGATTCACGATTGTTGAGGAAAGCCATCCTGAACCTGATGGATAATGCCTGGAAGTACACCATAAACCGCCAGGAGGCGATTATCCGTTTCGGCAGCAAGGAGCTCAATCAAATCAGAACTTACTTTATCAGCGATAACGGCATCGGTTTTGACACGGCCTGGCCGGGAAGCTATTTGAGGCCTTCCAACGTCTTCATGAAGAGGACGGTTTTGAGGGAACAGGAATCGGTCTTGCCGCGGTGAAGCAGATCGTGGAACGCCATGGTGGACATGTCTGGGGCGAGGGAGAAGTTAACGAGGGAGCAATCTTTTATTTCACTCTCGGCTAGGAGTCTGTCGGACTTAGGAATGAATCTGCTGCAAGAATAGCAGAACGGTCCATATTCCCGGAAATTTTCGACCAATAGGTCCACTATTCGTCTTCAAATTTCCGTAAATCTGTCCTCGACCTGCTATCCTCTCGCTACGATTCCCTAAGTCAGACAGACTCCTAGACCGCTGGGCCAGACGAACCTGCAAACCATTCAGTTTGGCCTGCCTTTGTTTTGATGGAGAATACCTGCTATGAATGAACTGCTGGAAATCCTGGCCCAATTCGGAGGAGGCAAGGGTGGCGAACCGGGCAACGTTACAGTGCGTTTCCTCCTGCCGACCTTTTTTTGGTCGGTCCTTGCGGGTGTAGCATTCAGGGAATGGCTCAGGACCAGGGAAAGCAAAGACTTATGGGTTGGAATAGCTTCGACCATGGGTATGGCCCGTGAGCTGCTGATGTTTGCGGCCGAGTATGGTGCCTGGCGGCAAATGGTGCCGTTCGACTTCATGTATAATTATTACCCCCCCCTGGAACATGCCGCCACCATGATTTCCGGGCTCCTTATCGGCTATGCGTTTCTCAACTACCAGCTGCACTGTCCTAATTTCTCTCGCCCCTTTCTCGCAGGCAGCCTGTTCACAACCATAGTGCTTTACTGGCTGACGGCTGCCCATTGGCCGGATTTCCTGGCCCATCACCCGGCATCTCATTTGGCAGATTCTGGGGGGATATGGCTTCCGCTCTGCAGCAGCCCTTCTTATGCTGCTCGTCCTTGGCGCTTTCATATCTGCTGCAGCACAGGGAAAAAACGTCTCTAAAGCCCTGCTGTGCGGGTTTGCATTCCTGTTTTTCGACGAGTTCCTGATGATTTTCAATATCATCAGCGATGAACGTCATGTGGATATCTATGCCCCGATCAGGCATAATCTGCACATCTGGTCCATACCCCTTTTTCTGGGGACCTATTGGGGCGATCTCAGCAGACGCATGGGAGCGGCGAAGCAGGTGGTAAAAAATGTCTTCAACCTAAGCCCGGGCATGCTTGGACTGATAAGTTTCGATGGCACCTTCATGCTCGCCAGCCCTGCATCCAGCCATGTTCTGGGCATTCCTCCCGACGAGCTCAAGGGAAGACGGCTGACCGACTTCGGTTTTGAGACCCGGCGCGACGGCAACCTGTCATTCATACCCGAAGATGGAGAAGTTTCCCCCATATGCTTCGAAAAGAAGTACACGCCGTCCCACGGTCCCGAACGCTGGCTGCAGTGGCACCTCCAACCTGACTCGGGTGAAAAGATCCTTTACGCCATGGTCGCTGATGTCACCGAGCAGAAGATGGTTGCGGAGGAGCTTCTGGATGAACGGAACAAACTTGAAGCAATCTTGTCGTGTCTGGGAGACGGTTTGAGCATCCAGGACACCGATCACAGGATTGCCTACCAGAACCACATTCACAAAAAGCTTTATGGCGATCACATCGGCGAGTACTGCTACCGTGTGTACGAGGGGCAGTCCCAGGTCTGCAGCAGTTGCCCGGTAGCAATGGCTATTCAAGACCTGCAGGTTCACAGTGCTGTCAGGACAGTTGAGCAGAATGGATTCAAGAAGCATGTGGAGATCACCGCTTCGCCTCTCAAAGATGGCAGTGGAGCCATTGTAGGGGCTATAGAGCAGTGCGTGACATATCTGCACGAAAGGAAGCCGAAGAAGAGATTTTAAGATTGAATGCGGAACTTGAACAGCGGGTGGCGGAGCGGACAGAGCGTCTGGCCGAAGCCTGCCGTGAGCTGGAGTCTTTCAGTTACTCCGTCTCCCATGATTTGAGGTCCCCGCTACGCACTATCTATGGATACAGCCAGCTGCTGCTGGAGGACTGCAGTGAACTTCTTGACGATCAAGGGCGGCAATACGTTGAGGTGATAGCGAATGGCGGACGGCGAATGGAACAGATCATCGATGCGATGTTGGGTTTTTCCAGGATCAGCCGAAGGGAGCTCCGGCATGAAGATGTTGACCTCAGCGAGCTTGCCATAGTGGTCACAGCCGAACTGCACATCACCTGCCCCGAACGAAATGTTTCTTTCATCATTGATAAGGGAATGGTGGTCAAGGGTGACCCGAGTTTATTAAGATCTGTAATGGAAAATCTCTTCGGTAACGCCTGGAAATATACTTCGAAAGAGCCGGCCACACGCATCGAGTTTTCCAGCCGGGTCGAAAATGGCAGTGCAGTTTTCCTTATCCGCGACAACGGGGCCGGGTTTAACATGGCCCATGCCGATAAATTATTCGCCCCGTTCCAGAGGCTGCATAGCGAACATGAGTTTCCGGGAAACGGTATTGGTCTTGCCACCGTCCAGCGCATCATCCAGCGGCACGGCGGGAGAATATGGGCGGAAAGCTCTCCCGGTGAAGGGGCTTGTTTCTATTTCACCCTCGGCTGTTGCAAGGGAGCCGTTCCGGGCGAGGAATCTCCCCGGTTATCAGCGGGCGAGGCGTCACTCGATCCACGACTTTCAGTACGGTCACCCCTGGAGGTGCCTCCAATTGCCGGTATACAAGCCGACTCCGCTCCAGATAGGACTTTGACAAGTGCATGGGGAGAATGAACTGCGGCTTTAAGCGGTCCATAAGGTGATTAATATCGGTAGTGCAGAGGTGGTGTGAGGCTCTGGCCTTATCCATATCCTCGGCAACAAAGGAACATTCGCAGACGAGAAGTGTCACCCCTTTCAGGAACCGCTCCATCTTTTCCAGATTCTCGTCCGTAAACCCCACATCGGTCACATAGCCTATGGAAGCGGCAATCTGTTTACGACGGATGGACTCATAAAGGCTTTTGAGGTCTGAAACTTCTTCAGACACGACATCTCCTTCCTTCAATTTGGTTACCGTAACCCGCCCATCATCAAGAATTGCGCCATGAAAGCATTTCTTCAACTGCCTGAGCCAATCTCCCTTTACCAGTCTGCTCTCTGCCAGACGCCCATCGTCGATGGCGAAGGACTCCCGCTCAGTAATGCGGAACATCAGCGACGGAATCTTATGGTCACACAAAAGTGCCTCCACCTTAAGCCACGCATTTTCATAGATGGTGCGGTTACAAAGGGCACGGCTCTCAGGCTGCTGGCGCCTGAAGCCGTCTGCGCCGGCAAAGACCGATGTCTGCAGATGTTCAGAGCTGACCTCATGGACGCGAAAGGTGCACCAGTAATGTTCGTACAGATTCCAGTCATAGCTCTGCAGCTTGCACTCCATCCTGCCGGCGATGCCCGGGGGGCCGAAGATGTCGAAAATTCTGGGGGAGACATGGTTGTGGCGGATAAAGGTATCCATGCCCATGAAATGGTCCATGTGGGCATGGCTGATAAAAATGGCGTTGATGGATCTCAGCACGCGCTTTGCCAAATGGTGGAGTTGGCCGCAGTCGAAGAGGAGAGCCCGCCCCAATGGACGGACATTGACCAAAAGCAGAGGGTCGTCCAGAAGGCCGGCAAAAAATGTGGGTTCCACATAACGAAATGGCAGACGGTGGTTCATGATGCAAATATAACATATCTTGACCTGCATCAATTGAATTCGTCGCTCAGGGGCTAATCTTGTAGTCAACAAAGGATCAGTCATCGGTGGAGAGGAGAATTGAGATGAGCGAAAAAAAAGAAACGTTGGCCGGAAAAGCGCTGGCAATGAATGGGCTGGTTGCCTACCAGGAGGGGACGGTGGTAAGCCGCACCCTGATCGACAAGCCAGTGGGGACGATTACCATCTTCGCCTTCGACGAAGGGCAGGGGTTGAGCGAACATACCGCCCCATATGACGCATTCGTCCAGATCCTGGATGGTGAGGCGGAGATCACCATCGCCGGCGAACCGCACCATGTGACTGCCGGGCAGATGATCATCATGCCGGCCAACCAGCCCCATGCGCTGAAGGGGATAAAAAATTTCAAGATGCTGCTGGTGATGATCAGGGCATAGGGAAGGTGCAAGAAAAGCCTGCGAATAAAAAGATCGCAGGCTTTTCTTTTGGTTAGTTAGCTTGGTGGATTCGAGAAAGGCTCCATATGCAAAGCTTGCGAACCCGCAGGAATGAGGCGTAGCAGAGCTAGTCGCAGTGACTAAGGGCGAGCGTAACGCGGCAGATTGACTTTTGCCTGGTCCGTTAAGGGCAGCCGCAGCGGGAGGCGCGGGCAATCTCATACCCCTTGTGCAACAGCTTTGCCACCTCTTTGGCGTGATAGGTGAGGATCAGGTCCGCACCAGCGCGTTTGAAGGAGAGCATGGTTTCCATTGTTACCCGGTCCTCATCGATCCAGCCCATCTTGCCTGCTGCCTTGATCATGCTGTATTCGCCGGACACATTGTACACCGCAACCGGCAGGTTGAACTGGTTGCGCATCTCCCGGACTACATCCAGGTAGGGAAGGCCGGGCTTGACCATGATGATGTCGGCGCCCTCCTCCACATCCATCTGGGCCTCACGCACAGCCTCAAGACGATTGGCAGGGTCCATCTGGTAGGAGCGGCGGTCGCCGAACTGGGGGGTTGATTCGGCCGCCTCGCGGAACGGTCCGTAATAGCCCGAGGCGTATTTAACGGCATAGCTCATAACCGGAATATGTTTGTACCCGTTGTTGTCCAGTGCCTCGCGTATCGCCATCACCCGCCCATCCATCATGTCGGAGGGGGCAACCATGTCGGCGCCGGCCTGGGCATGGGAAAGTGCTTCCTGGGCCAGCAGTTCCAGGGTCTCGTCATTGTCCACATCACCATCCTTGATGATGCCGCAGTGGCCGTGGTCGGTGTACTCGCACATGCAGACGTCGGTGATCACCGCCAGTTTAGGCACCGCTTTTTTCAGGGCGCGGATCGTCTCCTGGATGATGCCATGCTCTGCATAGGCATCACTCCCCACGGCATCCTTGGTTTCCGGAATGCCGAAGAGTATCACTGCAGGCACCCCCAACTCATAGGCCTCCTGGGCCTCCTCGACGATGTTCTCGATGGATTGCTGATAAATGCCCGGCATGGAGGAAATTTCCTTCCTTATCCCTTGCCGAAGGCCGAAAACATTGGTAGATCAGGTCATTGGTGGAAAGAGAGGTCTCGCGGACCATATTGCGGAAGACTTCTTTGCTTCTGATGCGACGGGCACGGAACGTGGGATAGAACATGGCTGTTTCTCCTTTATCATGGAATGCCGCTGAATTTTCAGTTCAATCTCTTATAATACATCAACTATCGATGCTGCCCAAAACCATTTTGCAGCAAGCCTCTTACCACTCTTCCTCAGCTGCTCCCCACAACTGGCGGGCAATCTCGTCCAGCAACGCCGGGATTCCTTCACCGGTGGCGGCCGAAATGGGAAAAACCTTCAAGCCCCGCTCCTGGAAATATGGCAGCACCTTCGCCAGGTTTTCCCTTACCACCGGCAGATCGATTTTGTTGATGACAATGGTCTGTTTCTTCTCCGCCAGTTCGGCATTGAAAAGGGCCAATTCCTTGTTGATTGCCTCATACTCACGGAGCGGGTCGCGATCCGGCATCCAGGAGATATCCAGGATATGGAGCAGGTGGCCGGTCCGTTCCAGGTGCTTGAGAAAACGGTGACCAAGACCAGCCCCCTCGTGGGCGCCTTCAATAAGACCAGGAATGTCGGCCATGACGAACGATTTATAGTTTTTATAGGCCACCACTCCCAGATTGGGCTTAAGTGTGGTGAAATGGTATTCGGCAATCTTTGGGCGCGCTGCCGAGACCTTGGTGATCAGGGAAGATTTGCCGACACTGGGCATGCCAAGAAGTCCCACGTCAGCCATCAGCTTCAGTTCCAGCCTTAGCCAGCGCTCCTCTCCTGGCTCACCCGGTTGGGCAAATCTGGGGGCTTTATGGGTAGCAGTGGCAAAGCGGGCGTTGCCCTGTCCGCCTCGTCCACCTTTTAGCAGTACCAGCTGCTGCCCTGGCTCCGTGAGATCGGCAAGCACTTCGTCAGTCTCCGCATCTTTAATGACTGTACCACTGGCAGCAGCAGCCTCAGATCTTTGCCATAGGCGCCATGTCGATCCTTGCCCATGCCATTTTTGCCACTGCCGGCCTTCTGGTGCGGGTGCTGGCGAAGATCAAGCAGGGTGGAGAGGTTTGGCGAGGCTTCCACTACCACATTGCCCCCCTTGCCACCATCACCACCGTCAGGCCCACCGAACTCGATGAACTTTTCATGGCGGAATGAGACACAACCAGGCCCACCATCCCCTGATTTCACATGTATTTTTACTTCATCAATGAAACTCATATTTTCCTCAGACAAACAACAAAAGCCCGGAACCGACGGTTCCAGGCTTTTGCAGATTTATATCAGCTTTTGCTCAGCTGGCGGGGTAAACAGAAACCTTTTTCCGGTCCCGTCCCATACGCTCGAACTTCACCACCCCTTCGATAAGGGCGAAGAGGGTGTAGTCCTTGCCCAGACCCACGTTGTTGCCAGGGTGGATCTTGGTGCCATGCTGACGATAGATGATGTTGCCGGCTTTGACATGCTCGCCGCCGAATTTTTTACAGCCAAGCCTTTGGCCGTCTGAATCGCGGCCGTTCCTGGAACTGCCGACGCCTTTCTTATGTGCCATTTTCTACTCCTCCTGGCGGCTCCACCCGTTTCCAAGCTGTGGTGACCGCTTTATCTATTTCCTAGGCGTTGATCTTTTCGATCTTCAGAATGGTTCTGAGTTGACGGTGCCCGTTAAGTTTCCTGGAATCTTTCCGGCGCTTGGATTTGAAGACGAGAATCTTCTTATCTTTGCCCTGCTCGACTATTTTGCCGACCACAGAGGCGCTGGGCACTAAAGGTGTTCCGATTGCAACCTTATCGCCGCCAACCATCAGGACTTCAGAGAGATTAACAGTATCACCTACTGCACCCTCAAGTTTTTCGACTTTCAGAAAGTCGCCTTCGGAAACTTTATATTGTTTCCCTCCGGTTCTCACTACTGCGTACATGTATTTCACCACCTTTATCGCGATTTTACAAAGAGCAACAAAAAATATCTAAAAAAGCCCCGTAAGTCAAGGACTTTTTTTCAATCAGGTCAATCCAACTCCAC
Organism: Geotalea toluenoxydans JCM 15764; assembly: GCF_001311985.1. Classification (GTDB taxonomy): domain Bacteria; phylum Desulfobacterota; class Desulfuromonadia; order Geobacterales; family Geobacteraceae; genus Geotalea; species Geotalea toluenoxydans. Next base: position 1,605 of record NZ_BBCJ01000050.1, on the reverse strand, counting down.
CATGATACTATCCCCATCTATCTTTGTCGGATAGACCAGCAGGGTGTATTCGGGAAATTCATTGCAGGCGCCGGTCTTGAGATTGAAGCGGTAGCCGTGGCGCTGGCAGGTAAGATGCTCCGCATCCTTGATCAGCGCACCTGACAATGGCGCCCCCTGGTGCGGACATTCCGTCTCGCAGGCATAGAAGTTCCCTTTGGCATTGACCAGCAGGATTTCCCGCCCTTCGACAGTCACCACCTTCTTCCCCCACAGGGGCACCTCTGAAACTTTGGCAGCAAATACCATAGGATTCCTCCTCCAGCGCCGTTTTTTCACCCTAGTTTTTGACGATCTTTACCGCATGGGCGGCCTCTTCTGCATGGTTGCGCGCCTGATCGGTATCTTCTCCAAGGGACAGAGCCACTCCCATGCGGCGCCCCGGACGGCATCCGGCTTACCAAAGAGGCGTATTTTCGTATCGGGTACCGACAGAGCCTCCATCAGTCCTTCAAAGCTGAGCTCTGTTGCAGACTCCTCGGCGAGTATGACATGGGAAGCCGCCGGCGCAAGATTGATTATCTCCGGCACCGGCAGGCCGAGAATGGCCCGCACATGCAGCTCGAACTCGGACATGTTCTGTGAGACCATGGTCACCATACCGGTATCGTGGGGACGGGGCGAAACCTCGCTGAACCAGACACGATCCCCCTTGATGAAGAGCTCGACACCGAAGATGCCGAAGCCTCCCAAGGCATCGGTCACCGCCTTTGCCTGCCGCTCCGCCTCTGCCAGCACTGGGGGGGTCATGGACATGGGCTGCCACGACTCATGGTAATCCCCCTTGATCTGCACATGGCCGATGGGAGGGCAAAAGCGGGTACCGTCATTGTAGCGGACTGTCAACAGAGTAATTTCGTAGTCGAATGGAATGAACTCCTCTATGATCACCTTGTCCGAGGCACCGCGTGCCCCTTCCATGGCATAGGTCCAAGCTCTTTCCAGATCGGCCGCATCCCGGACGACGCTTTGCCCCTTTCCAGAGGAGCTCATGATCGGCTTTACCACGCATGGCAGGCCGATTTTTTCCACACAGGCAGAGAATTCCTCCAGCGAAGTGGCAAACAGATACTGGGCAGTCGCAGTCGCAGCTCCTCGCTGCAAGCCGCCTGATCCCTTCCCGGTTCATGGTCAGATTGGTGGCCCGGGCTGTGGGAATGACGGTAAAACCTTCCTTTTCCAGCTCCAGCAGATAAGGGGTATTGATCGCCTCGATCTCGGGAACAATAAAGTCCGGGCGCTCCAAACGGATAACCCTGGCCAGCTCGTCCCGGTCTAGCATGTTGATCACGTGGCTGCGATGGGCCACCTGCATGGCCGGCGCATTGGCATAGCGGTCGACGGCTATTATTTCAACCCCCAGTCGCTGGGCCTCGATGACCACTTCCTTGCCCAGCTCCCCGGAACCGAGCATCATGATTTTTGTTGCAGATTTCTTTAAAGGTGTTCCGATCATCTTTTTATCCTTCTTAGGCTTTTCCTGAAGCGTCGATTTTTAGTCAAGATCAAGGCGCCCCGAAGGGTGACGCGGAGGCCATCCCTCTCTCTATCTCTCCCCCAGAGGGG
>NZ_BBCJ01000049.1 GCF_001311985.1 Geotalea toluenoxydans JCM 15764 | reverse complement strand
TCCGACAGACTCCTAGTGTAACGTGCATTAGTCGCTACTGGAACAACAAGGCCCTGCCGGTGACCATGCGGGTGATCTGGTTGGTGCCGGTATAGATCTGGGTAAGTTTGGCGTCACGCATCATGCGCTCCACGTTGTTCTCCTTCATGTAGCCGGAGCCCCCCAGCACCTGCACCGCATCGGTGGTCACCTGCATGGCGGTATCGCTGGCGAAGGTTTTGGCCATTCCTCCGAAAACGACCGCCTTTTTATCGTGCTCGTCCACCAGTTGGGCTGCCTTTCTCGTCAAGAGCCGCGAAGCCTCTACGGCGGTGGCCATGTCGGCGATCATGAACTGGATGGGGGTCAGGTGGGCGATGGTGTTGCCGAACTGGACCCGCTCCCGGGCGTGGTTCATGGCGATCTCCAGGGCACCCTGGGCAATGCCCACCGCCTGGGCGGCACAGAAGATGCGGTTCACGGACAAGGTCTGCATGAGGTTGGCAAAGCCGGTTCCCTCTTCGCCGATCAGGTTCTCGGCAGGCACTTCCATGTTTTCGAAGAAAAGCTCGGAGTTGATGGAGCCGCGCATCCCCATCTTGACCTCATCGCGGCCATAGATGAGGCCCGGTGTGCCCCGCTCCACGACGAAGGCGCTGATCCCCTTCGCCCCCTTGGATGGTCCGTATAGGCGTAGACGACGGTGATGTCGGCGACGGAGCCGTTGGTGATGAAACATTTCTGGCCGTTGATGACGTATTTATCGCCCTTACGCTCGGCGCGGGTCTTCATGTTCAGCAGGTCCGAGCCGGCATTGGGCTCCGTTGCTCCCAGGGCGGTCAAAAGCTTGGACTCGCCGCTGAACCGGGGGAGATACTTCTCTTTCAGGGCCGGACTTCCCCCATGGATGATGGGGAGCATGCCGTCGAACTGGCCGATCAATAAAAGGGCGGTGGAAGCGCAGACCCGGGAGATTTCCTCCAGAATAAGGACGACGGTGGCTATGCCCATTTCGGTGCCCCCGTAAGCAGCCGGCAACAGGGGGTTCAAAAGCCCGAGCTGGGCAAAAAGGTCACGGGCATGTTCGGGGAAGAGTGATTTCTCGTCCAGTTCCTGGGCTCTTGGGGCGATTTCCCGGATAGCAACATCGCGCACCATTTCTAGGGTTAGTCTTTGTTCTTCGGTCAAGTGTTTCATGGTCGTCTCCTTGTTTCAGTTATTCAGATATTTCCTGGGAAGCAGTCGTGGCATCTGGAGAGAGCGGCGAGCGGACACCCGCCGCATGTGGAACGGAGGCAACCCGCCAATTCAAGCATCGTGCACCATTACGCAGGCGGCACCGCAAGGTCCGCAAGCTTAAGCGACAGAGCGAACGGACGATGTGGCGACTGCCTTTTATTTCCATCGAATTCCCGGATGAACCTTATTTTCTCTGCTGTCCGTTTATTCTTTCAGGCGGTCTCTTTCAGTATTTCTCTGGCAATGACCAGCCGCTGGATCTGGTTCGCTCCCTCAAAGATCTGGGTGAGCTTGGCGTCCCGGAACATCCGCTCCACCGGGTAGTCCTGCATGTAGCCATAGCCGCCGAACACCTGGATGGCGTCGGTGGTGATCTTCATGGCGGCGTCGGAGGCGAAGAGCTTGGCCATGGAGGCGAGCTTTGTGTTGCGCTGCCCCTGGTCGTAGAGCGCTGCGGATCGGTAAACCAGGCCACGGGCCGCTTCGATTGCCGTGGCGCTGTCGGCGATGATCTGCTGGATCATCTGGTGCTCACAGAGGGCCTGGCCGAAGGTTTTTCTCTCCCTGGCGTGGCGAAGCATCTGGTCGAAAGCCCCTCGGCAATCCCCAAGGCCTGGGCGCCGATGGCGGGACGGGACATGTCGAAGTCCTTCATGGCCAGGTTGAAGCCCTTGTTTTCCTCGCCGAGCAGGTTCCCCACCGGCACCCGCACTTCGTCCAGGTACATTTCGGATGTCTTGGAGCCCCGCTGCCCCAGTTTCTTCTCTATTTTGCCCACGGAAAAGCCGGGGGTGTCTCGTTCCACCAGGAAAAAGGTGAGGCCGTTGCGGCCGTTCTCTGAAGTACGGGCGAGAACGGTATAGAAAGAGGCAATGGGGCCGTTGGTGGAAAAGCACTTGGTGCCCGAAATCACATAGTGACTGCCGTCTTTGACAGCTGTGGTGCGGATGTTCCCCACATCAGAGCCTGCGCCGGGCTCGGAAACCAGGTAGGCGGCCAGTTCACGCTCGGCAACGATTCGCGGCAGCACCCGGTCGAGGAGTTCCTTGCTGCCGCCATGGAGCAGGGGATAGCTCCCCACGGCCTGGATGATCAACATCAATGCCGACGAGGCGCAGTGGCGTGCAATCTCCTCCACCGCCGTACAGAGCAGCGTTCCCTGGCTCTGCTCAGCTCCCCCATGTTCTGCGGGAAAGACCATGGTCATGAGCCCAGGTCCCACAGCAGGGTCGTCACCTCCGGGTTAAGCTCACCGGTGGCGTCGATGGAGGCGGCCAGGGGAGCTATTCGCTCCCGCGCCGCCTGACGGATGGTGTCCGCGGCAATGCGGATCTCTTCATTATGGGTAAACATCTTGGTTCCTCCTTAGTTTCATTAATCCATATAACAGTTTTCTATTACACGGTATGTGCCAATCAAACCCGGTAAAATATAATTACATAACCTATTGAAATAAATATGTTATTTTACCATGTACATACACAACACCATGTGCTATAAATATATACATGTAGACTTACGTATACAACCCAGCCTCGCCACGCCACCACCCACTCCTGCGCGAGGTGTATCTGAAAGGAGACATGTTGATCTATGGATACAGTTTCCACCAATACATTGCTCCGAAAGGCAGCCTACTGCCGATGCGGCATTATCCTGTTGGATAAAGACGGGCACGTTGCCGCTCTGAACAAAGATTTCTTCGACACTGCTGATCTGGATATCAGGGAGGGGCCCCACTTCCCCGGGAACTGGGCGAGCTGAAAGAGGGGGAATGGATTTTTTTCGGAAAAGAATGGTTCGTTCAGGCCGAGGGCGATAAGCAGGTCGAGGTGCTGGTCATCCGGCCGGTGCATGCCGCCGACCAGATTCTTGGACCCTACGGCAAATCGACTGAACGAGGAAATGGTCCGGCTGGTGCTAGATAACCCCTATGAGGGGCTGACGGTAGTCGATACTACAGGGAAGGTGACGTTGCTCAGCTCTTCCAATGAACGCTGGCTGGGGCTCAAGAGCGGCAGCGGGATGGGGCTGGATCTCACGGATATCGCTCCCAAAAGCCACCTGTCTGACGTGGCTCGCACTGGTGTGCCCGAACGGGCACAGGTGGTGGATCTGCGCGGCCAGACCAAGGTGACGGTGAACCTTCCCATCAGGCGCGAAAATCGGGTGATTGGCGCCTTCGGCAGAATCCTCTTCAAAAGCACCGAACAGGTTGAAGAACTTGCCGGGCGGGTACGGGCCATGGAGCTGCAGGTGGAACGCTATGAGACCCTGCTGGATGAGATGCGCAGACATCGCTGCTCTTTCGACAACATCCTCACGAAAAATCCGGCCATGCTGGCCCTAATGGACCAGGCGCGCCGCATTGCCGATTCCTCCGCCACGGTGCTGATCCTGGGAGAGAGCGGCACCGGCAAGGAGCTGTTTGCCCAGGCCCTTCATGAAGGTTCAGCCAGAAGGAAAGGCCCCTTCATTGCCATCAACTGCGGCGCCATCCCCCGCGACCTGATAGAATCGGAGCTGTTCGGCTACGAGGAGGGGGCTTTCAGCGGGGCAAAGAAGAGAGGAAAGCCGGGAAAATTCGAGCTGGCCAATGGCGGGACCCTGTTTCTTGACGAGGTGGGAGAACTCCCCCTGGACAGCCAGGCCAAGCTGTTGCGGGTGCTTGAAGACCGCAAGATAGACCGCTTGGGAGGCACGGCGCCGATACCGGTGGATTTCCGCCTGGTGGCCGCCACCAACCGCGATCTGGGCACCAACGTCAATAACGGCAAGTTCCGTAGCGATCTCTACTACAGGATCAACGAATTTCCCATCGAGCTCCCGCCCCTGCGGTCACGCCCCGAAGATATCCCCTTTTTGGCCAAGCACTTTCTCGCGGAAATATCCCGCCGCGAACGTCTCCCCACGCCGAAGCTCTCCCCGGCAGCAACCGACGCGCTCATGTCCCACAACTGGCCGGGCAATGTGCGGGAGTTGCGCAGCCTCATGCGACAGATGGTCTGGAAAGCTCAAGGACTGACCATCGAGCCGCACCATTTACCGCCAACCCTCCACAAAGGGCTTAATGCGGCAGTCTCAGGCACCCTTGAAGAGCAGCTGTATAAAGCTGAGCGTATCGCGATTGAATCTGCCCTGCAGGCGGCCGGAGGAAATCGAGCCCTCGCTGCCCGCATGCTTGGAATTCATCGCACCGCTCTATATAAAAAAATGAACCGCCTGGGTATGGACTGAGCTCTAAAGAATCTATCTTGAGCAACGCAAGGCTTGCATATTATCTCACCTATTACCTGGATGTTCCGGCCAGAAAGCTTACGGTCGAACGCTCGCCGGGAGAGGTTATTGCCGGCTGGGACGGAAACTGCTGGTTCTGAATCGGCAGATTCCAGAGGCGGACCAATCGATGGAAACGAAGGTATTGGGGGCCCGCCAGAGTCCCCCCCTTACGCACCTATGGAAGTTCCCCCTAAGAAAGCAGTAATTTCGAGATCACCACCCTCTGCACCTCATTTGTCCCCTCGTAAATCTCGGTGATCTTGGCATCCCTGTACATCCGTTCAACCTCATAATCGACGATGAAACCATAGCCGCCGTGGATCTGGATCGCTTCCTTGGTGACGTACGTGGCTGCCTCCGAAGCGAGCATCTTGCACATGGCGGATTCCATTGTGTAGTTCTTCTTCTTGTCTTTGAGACAGGCAGCCTTGTAGGTCATCAGTTTACTCGTCTCGATCCGGGCGTACATGTCGGCCAGCTTGAACTGGATTGCCTGCAGATCAGAAATGGGAGCCCCAAACTGCTTGCGCTCCTTGGAGTAGGCAAGTGCCCGTTCGAAGGCGCCCTCAGCAATACCCAGTGCCTGGGAGGCAATGCCGATGCGGCCCCCATTCAGGGTATCCATGGCTATCTTGAACCCCTCCCCTTCCTGGCCGAGCAGGTTCGCCGCCGGTATTCGCACATTATCCAGAGCGAAAGCGGTGGTATAGCTGCCGCGGATACCGAGTTTCTTCTCATTCTTGAGGATCTCGACCCCTGGGGACTGGAGATCGATGATAAAGGCAGATACGCCCTTGTGCTTGAGGCTTTTGTCCGAGGTAGCGAAAAGGACGCCGGTTCCTTTGTAGCCCCCGTTGGTAATGAATATTTTGGAGCCGTTGATAACGAAGTCGTCCCCGTCACGCTTATAGGTAGTGGCAATAGCGCCTGCATCGCTTCCCGCATCAGGCTCGGTCAAAAGGAAACAGCCGATGACCTGCCCCGTATTCAAGGCCGGCAGCCATTTCTTCTTCTGCTCCTCAGTACCGAAGGTATAAATCGGGCCGCAGGCAAGAGAAGTATGAGCCGAGATGAGAACACCGCTGGAGCCGCAGGCCTTCGATACCTCTTCCACGAGGATGGAGTAGGACAGCATGTCAAGGCCGGCGCCGCCGTACTCATCGGGAAAATAGCTGCCGAGAAAACCCATCTCCCCCATCTTCCTGACCAGGCTTTCAGGAATCATGTGTTCCTCGTCGATCTGCATGGCGATCGGCTTTATCTCTTTCTCGACGAAGTCACGAACAGCGTCCTGCAATACTTTGTGGTCCTGGCTCAACTCGAAATCCATATTGCCCTCCATAAATTCTCAGAAACTTCCTGCCCTCGCCATAGATCACCTCTTGGGGAGATGACTAATGCAGCGAAGATATATTACGTTTACGTTTATGTCAACTACAAATAAAACACATTTATATAACGCCAGATTTATTTTTCTCCACCATCAATTCAGCCAACCAGTAGTTGACAAATTAAGACGCATGGTCTAAAAGGTATTCATTTACGTAAAGGTAAGATAAATGAACGAACTTAAAGAAGGCGAAGAAGCAGAATCAATAGGTGACTTGGCAAAAACATTTGGCCTGACGACCAGAACCCTGCGCTACTGGGAAGAAGTGGGGATAATCGAATCGGTTCAGCGACAGGATGGCGCCACCAGGGGATTTACCCCCTACTACGTCAGGAGAATAAAATTCATCCTGAAGTTGAAGGAGCTGGGGCTTACCATAAAGGAAATGCAGGATCTCTATTCCGCATATGGCGATGCGAAACAGACTGACAAAATGATCCCGCGCCTGATCGAGATTCTTGATCAGCACATCAATAAAGTTGACGAGAAAATGGCACAGCTAGCCTCTTTGAGAAAAGAAATCGTCGATTACCGGCAAAAGATAATCGAGCGGTTCAGACTGAGCAGTAAGAGCGGGTAACCATCACCTTCGTATCATAGAAGGAAACCTACAATGAACCGACCAGTTCAAGCATACTTTTACCTTTAATATGGGCTACAAAATTACTTCCAGGGTTTTCTTCAGCTTCGTCAGATCCGGGTCTATGGGAATCTGTGCCAACTGCGCCTTGGCTTTCCACTCTGACCATGACTCCTTTGCCAGTAGCACTTCCGGCTCGTAATCATGATAACGAATGAAGTTACCGAAGGTCAGTTCCAGGCCGCTTTCGCTGGTGCCCACGGAAGGTGACATCAGAGAGCATGCACTAACTGATTTTTACAGCCGGTCCATATTTTCCTGGAGTCTTCCCAGAATCACATCCAGTTCCACCATGCCAGCATAATAGAGTCCTCTGGTCTTGGCATATTCAACCTCATAAAGAGCCCGAACCGCAGGATCGGTCAAGAGAAAAGCCTCGTTCGTGGATATGTCCCTGTTATCGGCGTCAGGGAATCTCTTTATCTTGCGCTGTTCGTACTCATCAGTACCGATAAACTCCTGGACCCTGCCTTCCCCTAAAAGACAATAGATGTCGTAATAGTGCCGCAGAAAGTTCTCAGGAAAAGTTCCCTCGGCCTGCTGTTTCCGGAATTTCGTCGAAACCGCTTGAAGCTTTTCGACGAAGGTGTAGGCGGGGTGGTAGCATTTTACGCCGGCAGCCCGGTTATCGATGAACTCGAGACCAAGAGCCAGTGCCTTATCTACAACCCACGAAGAGATGTCGATGCTTTCGTTGGGAGTGGTGTCGTCAAAGCCTAGCTCCAAGAGAATCCCTGCCTTCAGTCCTTCCAGTCTCGGGAATCTCTCAGAATAGAAGAGCCGGATCCCGGCGCTCAGGAGGGTAGTGTTGTCGAATGCATGGTCACGCTTGACCTCGCTGATGCCGTGAATTTTTATTGTCTCGGCAAGATAATCAAAGAAGGTCGCCCGAGACGCGATATGTGCTGGCTTTGTCTGGTTTTTACCGCACTTTACGTCCATCCCCGCCGGCGGATCCATGCGCAGGTCGATATCTTCCGAGAACCGGTGAATGATCCGGTAAGCCTTCGACAGCGACGTCCCGCCTTTCAGCTCGAAATCAAATCCCTGCTGTAGCAACCCATACAGTGAATGCATGATCCAGTAGTCTTTTTCGATCAACTGCGGCACGATACCCTTTTCGCGGGATACGACTCCGATCAGATCGCCAAAGTCGGCGAGCTGGTGCAAGAATTCAGATGGCACTAAGGATCTCCTCGAAGAACTTTCGTGTTGACGCCTTAGAGAACTTCTTGACGGCTGACCGAAGCCGCTTCGAGGACATCTCCGGCAGTTTTGCCTGTACATTGGCCCGGACAGAATCCCGGTCCTCAGCCAATTGGCTCAGGTTGTTGACGAACTCGACAAGTAAGAATTCTCGGGTTGCCTTTTTGGGATAGCGGGGCTTCATGCAGAACTGGAAGATCTGGCCGCCGAGCTCAAATCGGCCATGGCGTTTGTGATTGTAAACCAATTGGTAGTTGTAGAGTTGCGTCGTGCCCAAACCGAGGGAGTTGAAATCGTTAGGGGAGGTAAGAAGAAAGTTATCATCCTTCAAGAAAGTCTTGACCATTTTTTCCGGAGACGGAGGCAACAGACCAAAGCGGGAACGCTTCGGGCACTCGTAAACTCCATGGCGCACCTTCACCAATACCTGGGATTCCACAAGCTCGGCTAGCTCGCGGTCAACGCTCTTGGAATGCTTCTCCAAATCCGCTCGTCTGTACAGGCCGCCAGGCCGCAGATGTGATTTGAGATTTTTAGCCTTCTGCATTGTCAACCTCGTGAAAATCATAGCATCCCGATCTTTTATTATCAATAATTTTATTGAAATTTCATGCAAATATATATTGATAAGTATTCGGCCATGCAAGATTTTCTTTATAAAATTCTCCACTACTGTCAGGTTAATAGTTGAATAAGTTCTTTGGTGTGCCCTATCTCCCCGGAAATTCGAGACGTTTGTTGCGGAAATCTTCCGTAGGAACTTCGCCTGTTGTGAGGTTATGCATGCCGGTAAGCCTGGTGATGGTGGCATCGACGTTTTTTTGTTGATTCCGGTAGACATAGGTGGGGCGGAGATATGGATCATCACAGAATGGGATCGGTCGGCGACGACGGTACTGTTTCCAGAGGAGTATTAACTCGCATCCTTCTCATCCAATTTCACCGTCAATCAGCAAAGCTCACAAGCCAAGCACAAAGCTCAAAGGATACCCAAAGATACCAAGACAACTACAATTAAAAAAGGACCTAACCGAATCGGCTAAGCCCTTGAATTTCTGGAGCGGGAAACGGGATTCGAACCCGCGACCTTCAGCTTGGGAAGCTGACACTCTACCACTGAGTTATTCCCGCAAAACGAGAGATATATTTAGCCCATGGGCTCCTCTTTTGTCAACAGGTTTTTGCTGAGAAAGGCCTCTGCTTCTGCCCTCGTATTGGCCAAAATCAAATGATCAAGTTTACCAGGCTCCTCCTCGGCAATAAAAAAGCCCGCTGTGGGCGGGCTTTCCTTGAATCTATCCTGGCAAAAATCATTTCGTTTTCGACAGGGCGGCAATCAGTTTCTCAGCCACATCGCGGCCACTCACCTGGTAGGTACCCGCATCGATCTTTGATTGTATCTCCGCCACCTTGTCCTCACGGAAATTTTCAGGGCCTTTCAATGAGATGCTGGTCTTGTTGACACGCTCTGCCCCAACGCTTATGTCGACCTTATCACCACCCTTGTCAGTTTTGGCAGCAACCTCGGCGCCTTTTCCCCCATTGACACCTGATGGGTTCTGCTCAACCTTCTGATGCTTGAGAAGATCAACCACAGTAGATGGGCTGTTATCTTCGATTTTCATGAACCATTACCTCCGTTTATAGTGCTGTTCCTGTCCTTTTCGGCACCATTTGATAAAACTTTAGAAAAATATTGAAGTAAAATTAGATCGGCAGCTCAAGCAACCGGGAAAAGGAATCGATGAACATATCGGCGGACCTGATCTCACTATCGTTCCCATAGCCATAGAGGCAGGCGATAGTCGTGACGGCAGCCGCCTTTCCGGCTTTCAGGTCATGGATACTGTCCCCGACCATGACCGTCTCCCCGGCCGGGATACCGGCACCGTTGATGACCTTCAACAACGGGTCGGGGTACGGCTTGCGAAAGGGAAGCGTGTCCCCCCCGACAATGTCGATGAAGTAATGATCCAGCTGGAGTGCTGTCAGGAGCCTTCGGCACAAACTTTCAGCCTTATTTGACACCACAGCCATCTGCCGCCCCTGCTCCTGCAGGATAGAGATAGTCTCGCGCACACCGGATAAAGTGTCGTCTTGTCGGCAATGTGGGCGGTATTGTAGGCAATGAAGGTTTCCAGGCCCCTGCGCAACTCGGCCGGCGACTTGCCGGGCAAAGCCCCTTTGACAAGATTCGCCGCACCCTCCCCAACCAACTGCCGCACCTGTTCCGTTGTCAGCGCCCCCAGGCCGAATTCGCCGCGCATGTGGTTGACGGCATCGGTGAGATCCTCCAGGGAATCGCAGAGGGTGCCGTCAAGATCAAAAATGATGAGCTTCTTCTCCATATATGTCCATTTCACAAAAAAGGGCGCACTAGGCGCCCTTCCATTATTCCCACTCGATGGTTGCCGGTGGTTTGGAACTGATATCGTAGACTACTCGGTTTATTCCCTTCACCTCGTTGATGATACGACTGCTGATGCGGGCCAGATCCTCGTAGGGGAGCGGGTACCAGCCGGCGGTCATGAAGTCCTTGGTCTCGACGGCCCGCAGGGCCACCACGTATTCGTAGGTCCGGCCGTCCCCCATGACGCCGACGCTCTTCACCGGCAGGAAGACGGCAAAGGCCTGGCTGATCTTGTGATAGTGGTCAGCAGCGTAGAGTTCCTCGATATAGATGGCGTCCGCCTGGCGCAGGATGTCGCATAATCCTTCCGCACCTCGCCCAGAATCCGCACCCCCAGCCCCGGCCCCGGAAACGGATGGCGCCAGACCATCTGGTGGGGCAGCCCCAGCTCTTCGCCGATCGCCCGCACCTCGTCCTTGAACAGTTCACGGAGGGGCTCCAGAAGCTTCAGCTTCATGTGCTCGGGCAGGCCTCCAACGTTGTGATGGCTCTTGATGTTGTGGGCCTTGCCGGTCTTGGCGCCGGCCGACTCGATAACGTCCGGGTAGATGGTCCCCTGGGCCAGCCAGCGGGCATCGGTGATCTTGTTGGATTCCTCCTCGAAGATCTCCACGAACAGGCCACCGATAATCTTGCGCTTCTTTTCCGGGTCGCTCACCCCGGCCAGGGCGGAAAGGAAACGATCCTCCGCGTCCACCCGAATCACCTTGACCCCCAGGTTCTGGGCAAAGGTGGCCATGACCTGGTCCCCTTCACCGAGGCGGAGCAGGCCATTGTCCACAAAAACGCAGGTAAGCTGTTCGCCGATTGCCCGGTGGATCAGGGCGGCCGCCACCGACGAGTCCACTCCGCCGGAAAGGCCGAGAATGACCCGATCGCTGCCCACCTGCTGTTTGATGCGGGCCACCGCATCCTCGATGATCTGTCCGGGGGTCCACTTGCCGGAACAGCCGCAGACATTGCGGACAAAGGTGTCGATCAGCTGTTCTCCCCGTGGGGTATGGTTCACCTCGGGGTGGAATTGCACGCCATAGAGGTTGCGGGCCAGATTCTGGATTGCGCAGACCGGCGCATTGGCGGTCCCGGCCGCCACCTGGAACCCCTCGGGCACTTGCGAAACATGGTCGCCATGACTCATCCAGACCGGACTCTTCCCGTCGAGGAAGAACCCGTCGAACAGCGGCCCCGGTGTTCCCTGCGCCAGCAGCTCCGCATGGCCGAACTCCCGCTTGCCCGCCGGCACCACCTCACCGCCGAAGTGGCGGCTCATGAGCTGCATGCCGTAGCAGATACCAAGCACCGGCACCCCCAGCTCAAACAGCTCCTCCTCCACACCGGCGCGCCCTCTTCATAGACCGATTTGGGACCCCCGGAGAGGATGATGCCGCTTGGGGCAAAGGAACGGATCGCCGCCAGCTCAAGGTCGAAGGGATGGAGCTCGCAGTAGACATGGGCCTCCCGCACCCGCCGGGCAATCAGCTGAGTGTACTGGGAACCGAAGTCGAGGATAAGAATCTTTTCCGAATGTATATCAACTGGCATGTTAGTTTTAGCCCTTAAAAAAATTTATAAGTAGGAATTATTATCAGAATTGCGAGTGCGAGAAAAGCTCCGTATGCAAGGATTGCGAACCAAGAGGAGCGTAGCCTCTGTAAGGGCGGCCCCACGTGGCCGCCCTGATCGGGCAGGCACAAGACCTGCCCCTACAATCGGGCAGTGACTGAAGGTGAGCATAACGCAGCAGATGGACCTTTATCGCACTCGCATCATTTTTCGATGCGGTAGTTGGGTGCTTCTTTCGTTATCATGACGTCGTGCACATGGGATTCCTTGAGTCCGGCACCGGTGATCCTGACGAAACGGCCGTTCTGCTGCAGTTCTTTCACCGTTTTGCAACCGGTATAACCCATTCCGGCCCGCAGCCCACCCATCAACTGGTGGATGTTGGCCGAAAGCGGTCCGCGCAGGGGAACCATGCCCTCGATTCCCTCCGGCACCAGCTTGACCTCGCTGTCCACATCGCTCTGAAAGTAGCGGTCCTTGCTCCCTTCCTTCATGCACCGATGGAGCCCATGCCACGATAGCTCTTGTAGGCCCTGCCCTGGTAAAGAATGGTATCGCCCGGAGATTCCTCGGTACCGGCAAACAGGGAGCCGACCATGATGACATCGGCACCGGCGGCTACAGCCTTGGTGATGTCGCCGGAAAACTTGATGCCGCCGTCGGCGATGAGTGAAACGCCATGCTTCCTGGCCACCTTGGCACAATCGGCAATGGCTGTTATCTGCGGCACACCGATGCCTGCAACAACCCTGGTGGTACAGATGGAACCGGGACCTATACCAACCTTGATGGCATCTACACCGGCCTTGATCAGCGCTTCGGCTGCATCGGCAGTGGCAATATTGCCGGCAATGAGCTCGATGCCGGGAAAATTCTTCTTGGCCATCCGTACCGCATCGATCACCCCCTGTGAGTGGCCATGGGCAGTATCGATGACGATGGCGTCCACACCGGCCTTCATCAGGGCATCGATACGGGCTTCCATGTCAACGGTGGGCCCGACGCTCCGCCGACCCGCAACCGGCCCAGGCTGTCCTTGCAGGCATTGGGGTATTTTCTTACCTTTTCGATGTCTTTGATGGTGATCAAACCTTTGAGGTTCTTGTCGCTGTCAACCACCAGAAGTTTTTCCACCCTGGTATGCTTCAGGTGTTCTTTGGCCTGCTCAAGGGTGGTACCCACCGGCACTGTGACCAGATTACGCTTGGTCATGCGCTCTGAAATGAGAAGATCCAGGTTAGTCTCAAAGCGGAGGTCGCGATTGGTAAGGATACCCACCAGCTTGCCATTACTCTTGGTGATGGGCACCCCGGAGATGCGGTACTTGGCCATGATCTCAAGAGCTTCGCGGATCTTCTGGTTGGGGCGCATGGTAATAGGATCTACTATCATCCCCGACTCGCTCTTTTTCACCTTGTCCACCTCCATGGCCTGGTCGGCAATGGAGAAATTCTTGTGGATGAAGCCAATGCCCCCTTCCCTCGCCATGCTGATGGCAGCGCGGGCCTCGGTTACCGTATCCATTGCCGCACTGACAAGGGGTATATTCAATTGGATGTTGCGGGAAAGCTGGGTGGAAAGATCAACATCGCGAGGCAGAATCTGGGAATGGGCAGGTAGAAGCAGCACGTCGTCGAAGGTCAGACCCTCAAGGATGCTATTGTCTAACATTACGAACTCCTTTTGCTTGAAAATCGTCGAAATATTAACCAAACAAGCTATTACAGCCCCCCCACCAAGTCAAGTTAAAAGGGCTTAAAGAGGGTATACACTCTGTCAGGTCAGCTTGGTATGAATACCTGCTTGTCCTTGATCCTGGTCAGAGTCGCGACTATGAGCCTGACGGCATTTTCCAGATCTGAGAGCGAGAGTACCTCGACGGGTGTGTGCATGTAGCGCAGCGGAATTTTCACCAGGGCAGTGGCGACACCTCCCCTGGAAATTTGCATAACATTGGCGTCGGTGCCGGTGGCCCGCGGAATGCCGGTGAATTGGACAGGAATATTTTCCGCAGCAGCCGTTTCGGCCAAAAGATCGAAGAGAGCCGGATTGATATTGGCGCCACGGGGCAGGATCGGCCCCTTGCCGATCTTCACCTCGCCGTTATGCTTCTTATCCACGTCCGGCTGGTCTGTGGCGAAATCCACCTCGACGCAGATGCCGATATCGGGGTTGACTGTATAACTGCTGGTGGTGCCTCCCCTCAGCCCGACCTCCTCCTGAACCGAGGAAACTCCATACAGATCGACCTGAAGTTTGGCGCTCAACTCCGAAACCTGCCGCAGCACTTCGGCAACTACAAAGCTTCCCGCCTTGTCATCGAACCCGCGGCTGGTGACACGATCACCCTGCAGCATGCTCAAACTGACGGCAAAGGTCACCGGATCACCGACACGAACAAGTGCTTCCGCCTCTTTCTTGCTTGCTACGCCGATATCTATGTACTGGGCGTCCAACTTCACCACAGTTTCCCTGTCCTTGGGCTCCATCAAATGAATGGGCTTCTTGCCGATCACGCCGGGGATGATGCCCTTGCTGCCATGGATATTTACCTTCTGACCGGTGGAAAGATGGGGATCGACGCCGCCAATGGCGCCGAAATAGATGAAGCCGTTGTCATCCATGTACTTGATCTGGAAACCTATTTCATCGGAATGACCGACCAGCATCACCCGTGGGCGATTTTCACCGCCCCCCTCGATGGCGCCGAAGACATTGCCCATGACATCAGTACTGGTCGCTGCGAATGGAGCGACATAAGAGCGGAAAACCCGCTGGGCAGGCTGTTCGTAACCGGAAGGACTGGGAGCCGCCAGAAGGTTCTGTAAAAATTCAAAGGATTGATCGCGCATCAACTACCTCCATTAATTAATTGCCAAATTAACCACCACCGACCACCGACCACC
>NZ_BBCJ01000048.1 GCF_001311985.1 Geotalea toluenoxydans JCM 15764 | reverse complement strand
CAAGTTCGCCGTGGCTCCTGCCCAGTGGGGTGCTACTCTGGGTTGCAATGGCTGTCATCCAACCCTCTCCGGCGCCCATGGCAAGCATACCAGTGGCCTCCTGAGCAGCGTCACCTTCTACGCTTACACGTCAAACAAGTCCACCGGCTCCGACTCTATCGGCGGATATCAATTCGGTTGTGCCAACTGTCACCCAATTACCACTGCCAGTCATGGGGATGGCAACATCGATGTTGATGTAAGACAGCTTGCGACAGTTAGTGGCGGCAGCAGCTTAAAGGCTAAAAACGGTGCAACAGCTACCTATAATGCAGGTACTGGCTGCGATCTGGTCTACTGTCACAGCGATGGTAAAAATCCGATGGTTGTCAACGGTAACGGCCATGCTCCAGTTTGGACTGCTACTCTAACTGCCTCCGAACGCTGCGCCAAGTGCCATGGCAACTCACCAGCTGATACCACCCACCAGGCTCATGTAAGTGGCGGAATTCATGCTGACAATGTCTTCAACGGCACAAGCGGATTACTTCCTGCCGGCTCCACAGGCTCCGTGAGCCATGGCATCGCCGGCCAGCAAACTACAATCAACTGTAACATCTGTCACAGTGGAACAGTTACCTCAGCACGCAATGCTGCAAACAGCGCCTGTGTCTCCTGCCACGGCGGAGATGCATCGCCTGTCTACGGCTCCATTGCCGACCTGAGCAACCACGTCAACGGCAATGTCAATGTTTCCTTTGCCGATACGACAATTTACTCCAAGGCACAGTTGAGGCCTACCAGCTTCGCCGGATATACCAGCGGTACCACGGGATGGGTTCGCAACGGCGACAACTACAAAAATGGTGCTGCAGCCTTTGACTACTCTAAAAACAAGCTGGCAGCCCAGGCAACCTGGACCGCAGGTCCTGCTGGGCAAAGCTCCTGTTCCAACGTCGTTTGTCATAACATGAAGGCAGGCCAGCCAGCTGTAAAATGGAGTGATACCCTCTCATGCGATAGCTGCCACACCAGCCTGTAACAAATACCTCAGTTGTTATTCCAGCCGGTCCATCTGTAAGAGATGGGCCGGTTTTTTTTTGCACCATTCACTCTTTCAGCTTGCTGCCTGAGTGTCTGCAATAATCTGTAATAAGTTTCACAAAACGACCAAAACTCCGGAAATTCTAACCGCACGGGCAACACAGCCGAAGGCCAAAAGACCCCGAAATTATCCGACAACTGCCAAACTTTCTTGTACTGGCCTTGAAATGAGGATTAAAGGGAGGGCAAAGGAATTCTTGAGATGATTAGCGATGATTAGCCGTGAGGACGGCAGGACTTCGGAGCGAGTTTAAGCTACCAGTCGAAAATAATCAGAAGCAGAGAAGAGGAGTGCTGACCAAGAAACAGTGACAACCGAGCTGGTGGAAGATGTGGGTTTAAGATGATCAAAGCACCTGATTATCGGGCATCAGACTGGATAACATCGAAATCTGTCTGATCCAACCTACATCGGGCTTGAACGGCATCCCGTTTTTTGGGTCTGTACCGGCCATGCCGATTGCCAAAATAATATAATCGCGCCCTTGGGGCATAATCGGTCGTGGCCCCCATTGCAGGAATATGACTCGATTGTCTTTGCTGTAAAGGGGCACCCTTTCTTTTTCTTCTGCAAATTGCCCTTCTTTATTGGAAAAGTAGACAAGGTTCGGTTTGTTGTCCCCTATCCACTCAATGAAATTGGCCAGACCCGAAAATCTATTCTGTTCGCCGAGGATAACCGGATTACCAATATCGTACATGCCGGCGTATGAATATTGCTGAGGATCTAAAGCTCCTTCAAAGTTAAAAAGTCTCCCCCTGGCCCAGCCAACATTGCCGCCTGAGCTGCCGAATTGTCCTACCCAGCTCGTCGCCATAAACATAATAGTAGTAGGCAGGGTCATTTCCGATGTTGCTTATCTTCATCATCAAGATGAAATAATTTTCGCCGGCCCGAAAAATTGCATATCGATCAATGCGCAGGGTTGTTGTGCCGAAAGGAAATTGGTGACTGCTGCGAATGATGAGTTTTTTGCTGTCGCTGAACAGAACCTTGCTGTTCAAGAATTGCCAGGTCGAAGGATCATGCTTTTCCTCCGCTGAGGAAGCTATGGTTTCATTGGCATTACACCAAAGATGGTGCCATTGTTTGCCGTCGAAATGGGCCATGCCTGTGGCACTCATGGTGAGTTGCGCATTGTCATGCTTGGAGTAGGGCAGACCGCCACCGAGAAAAAGACCTTTCGGAATTTCCCCCTGGCTGTCTCGGAATCGGCTGAAACAGGTCAAAAGCTGGGTGCCGTCTTCCCTGTAATTAAATATGTAGCCGCTGCCATTCCTTTCATTCCAGCTGTAGGAGAGATGGGAGTGGTTTGGTTTGTGGCTGTGTTCGTAACGGAACAGGTCCATAATCGGGTCAAGTTCGAACTTTGCCAACAGCCGATTTTCTTCACCCAGCAGCAGGTCGCCTTTCAGGTCGAACAACCGCCCCCTGTCGCATCTGAGGAGATAAAGGCCGTGCAGGTCGTCCGAAAAATCAAAATGTCCGGCAGCATATATGAAAATGACAGTAATTACTGTAATCACGGTAGCAGCCATCAGCTTTATCTGTTTTACCCAGGTGAGAAGAGGCGAAAGTAAAGAGTAAAGTTTCATGATTTAGAGGTCCTTCCGTCGGGCGAACTGCTAGACAGGAATAAAGGTACTGTCTTTTAGATAAAGGGTACACACTCACTGGAACCAATCTCATTAGATTTTAAATGAGCACGCAATTCCATTCAACAGGAATATGAACAAAGAGTGTTAATTTTTCTCTTACGGACATAACACGGCAGGCACATATAAATATAGGTCGGGGAAACGCAGAAGGGAGTTTGACGCAGGAATGGTTGAAGCTCTATTTGCCTGATCCAGGCAGCAGTCAGACCTTCACAAGAGTATAACTTCTTGTGCCGATATTCAGCTTTTGAGCATGTTCAAGCTGTATCTCCCAATCGATCTCGGGATGAACGCCGCGAAATTTGTCCTCCCCAGGTTC
Source organism: Geotalea toluenoxydans JCM 15764 (assembly GCF_001311985.1). Classification (GTDB taxonomy): domain Bacteria; phylum Desulfobacterota; class Desulfuromonadia; order Geobacterales; family Geobacteraceae; genus Geotalea; species Geotalea toluenoxydans. Next base: position 11,786 of record NZ_BBCJ01000048.1, on the reverse strand, counting down.
AAAGCCGGTCTGAAGGGCGGTGTTCACATTGCCGGGCGCCCCATTTACCAGGTCGGCACAAGCCTGGTCAAGAGCTACAGGATCGGTGGATGCGCAGATGCCTATGTCGTTGACAATGGGCGCATCAGCATGACCATAGCAGTCGCATGAAGGTGATACCTGGGTGATGAAATTAAGGTAGATATTCTTGTCTTCCTTGCCGAGAACTGCGCCCTTTGCATGTTCGCACATCTTTTTCAAGATCAGCTCCGAGGCTTCGTTCCACTGGATATTTACCGCTTGCTGCAGGCAGGCGGTGACACAACGTCCGCAGCCAACGCATTCTTCCTGATTGATGGCGGCCTTTCCTTCGATTATGGCAATGGCATCATGGGCACAGGATTTCAGGCAGGCACCACAGCCCGTACAGAATTCCTCAGCTATTTTGGGAGCAACAGTTGAATGCTGAACAAGTTTTCCGTTACGGCTGGAGCAGCCCATGCCGAGGTTTTTTAAGGCGCCGCCAAACCCTGTCAGGTCGTGGCATTTAAAATGGGAGACGGTTACCATGACGTCGGCTTCAACAATTTCCCGGCCTATGCTGACACTTTTCAGAATTTCACCATCGATTGCAATATCGATCGCGGAATGTCCACGCAGGCCATCGCACATGATAAGCGGGGCATTGACAACAGCAAAGGCAAAACCGTTTTCGACTGCGCAGGTAAGAGCAGAGACAGCTTCTTTCCGCTCACCTGGGTACAGCGTGGACGAGTCGGTCAGAAACGGCTGGCCGCCATTGGCTTTTATTTCATCGACAATCCTTCGGATGAAGACGGGACGGATAAAGGTGTGGTTTCCCCGCTCACCAAAATGGAGCTTTACTGCCACCAGATTGCCGGTTGAGATGCGATCTTTAATGCGACACTTGTTGAGCAGAGTGCTGATTTTGTCAAAAAGACTATGGCCGCGGCGGCCCGCATATCAGTGAAAAAAACAGGGCATTTCATGGGGTTTAACCTCGTTAAAGTATATAAATCAGGTGGCGTGATTGTGTATTTAACATATAAATAAAGGCTTTTCAACGGTTCGGACGGTATCAGGAGAAAGTTTTTCTTGCGGTTGGCGCAAAATGTGCTATTACATTAGAAAATTATACTGGCTGCGAGGAATTACATGAAAGAATGCTCTGAGCGCGAACTCTGGATTTTAGGCTTGGGTGAAAATCGGGAAGAGGAGCGCTGATCTGCAGTTACCTTGCTGAAGCCGGTTACTGGGCGAGAACAGCCTCTCTATCCGAGCTTTCAACCTGTAAGCCGCTTGGCATACTGCTGGATATCTCCCCCTATGCCAAAGACGGCTGGGGGATTCTGCTGGAGATCAAAAACAATCCGGAGACCCGCGATATACCGGTGCTTCCTCTCTATCTCAGTGAAGAAGGAAAAGTGGGTGAAGTTTTTCCTGTCGCCGGTTTTTTTACCCTGCCCATTGATCCCGAATACGTAATGGAGCGGTTGGCGGTATTCGGACTCATCGACGATATAGAGGATTACGATCTGCAGGTCCTTGTCATTTCCCGCAAAGGGAGGAACAGGTGGCAAAGACACTGCAAAACCTTGGCTTTGAAGCTGTTAATGCATATACGGGCAAGGAAGGTGTAGCGGTCGCCACCATCAGCCACCCTTATCTGATTTTCAGCACTCTCATGCTGCAGGACATGGGTGCCTTTGAAATTCTTGAGCGCTTTCGTCTCTATCCGCAGACACGCAACATCCCATTTTTCATCCTCCTGAAAGACAACATGAAGGCTGGGGAGCGAACTGCCATGAGCCGCCAGGTAGACCACCTGGTGAGGAAAAAGGTACTTTCAAAAGAGGAATTTCTCAGCTATCTGCGCAAGAAGATGTAAATCGCACTCAGCAGAATTTTTGGAGAGTGGCGCAGCAATTGCTCCGCTCTTTTTTTTGCCAGTGCCAAACCGGCTATTGTTCCTCAACCACTTTCCAGGTTAGATCAGGGTTGTAAGCTTTCATTGCCCTGGCGATCCGTGTTGTCTCCGGGCCGAGGTTTTTCTGGTAAACCCGGCCTCGCTGATTGACGATGAAGGTCATGATGCCGGATACTCCCCATCGAGCGGGATAGGCAATTAAAGCGTGTCCTGCAACCATGTTGCCGTTGATGATATAGCTGAACCTGCCGCCGGGGGCGCTGGCCCCTTGTTGCTTCAAGATGTGGAAGTAATAACCGTTGATCGGCCTTGAACCGTTTTCGTCTTTTGCCCGTTCCTGCATATACCTTTTTCTTTGGCCTTGGCTATGAGCGGCCCCAGCGGGCTCTCCTTGGAACCGGGCAGTGTCGGCCAGTATAGCCCGTCATGCCTTCCTTGGGAGCTGATAAGGCGCTGAGCATATTTGGGAATCTGCACTCCATCAGGTTCAGGCATATTGTAGTACTCCCGCTGTGCTTCCACATAGGCCAGGCAAGCATTGATGGCCAGCAGTTCATTCCGTCCGATTCGACGATTGAGGATCTCATCACGCCCTGCTTTTGTGTCAAAGAGCCAACCATTCCCCTTGCGGATTACCGGCACGGGGAACGGCCATTTTTCTTTGCCTATCCTCAGTATAGCCCTGGAATCCCCTTCCATGGCCAATTCGGTGCCTTCTTTGAGATGCTGGGAAAAATGCCCGAACTCCTCAGATCGCTGGACCGGGTCTCCAGGGTCAAGGTCCTGATAACCTGAACCGAACATTTTTTTCAGCTCTTGAAAATTTCTCGAATCAACTGCAGATGTCAGTCTTTCCCTCGCCTCTTCGGGTGAGGTGAATATCTGCTGGTCGTAATCCTTCTCCAGGGCGCGAATTTGCAGGGGAAAGAGCAGCAACAACAGCATTATTGGCACAGCAAGCATTGCCGGGTGCTTGGTTGTAAAAGAAGTTTTGGGCATGGCAGGATCCTTTCCAGAAGTAGCAAGTGCGATGAAAACTGTAATAGACGGTTACCGCTGTCTTGCCGGGCGCGAGCCGCCGGGAACGCCACCAGGAATCTGGGGGGCAGATCTTGTGGACGGGGCAGGAGCTGGTGGCGCCTGCCGAATGGTCGGCGCAGGCGCAGAGCGTGTTGTCCCGATGCCCGGCACTGCTGAAGGTTGCCCGGTTGTCAGTGGCTGCCTGTTCAGCTGATGAACACTGTCGCGGCTCATCCTGCCTCGCTGGCGGTAGGTCTTTAATTCACGGTCACTGCCATAGCCCCCGAAACCTGAGTAGGGTTTCGACACCTCTCCTTGGGACAGGCGGCCGCGGTCAGGACTCCTTCTTTCAATAGTTCCGGGAGAAGCCGGCCTTGGTGCAGTAGTAGCAGGAGGTGCAACCCTGGTACGCCTTTGCGGCACATTTGCGGGCGCGCCGGGTCGTCTTCCCTGCTCCCTCCGCAATTCTACATTCCTGCGTAGCTCATTGCGAAACCTGATGGTGTCGTGCTGAACGACCCGGCGGTTTATATGGATATCACGGTGCCGGCTGTTTATGTAGGTGCGGTTACGGGTATTTATGAATGGCCGGGCCCGGTTTATCCATCCCCTCCCGCGCCAGCCATGGTAGAAGATGCGGTGTCTGTGCCAGTCGCAATCCCTGTTCAGCCAAGCCCCAATGCCGAAACCGATGCCGAAGGAAATGAACCCGTAGGAAGGGTAGAATCCTTCCACATATACGGCGACAGGATCATACTGGGGAACATAGATGACCTCAGCTTCAGCAGGGATGATCCTGATGACCTGGCCTTCCACTATTACCTGTTGCTGGGAAGTAGAAACGAGACTTCCGGCTGCTTTAGCATCGGCACGGAGTTGCTGAATGGTATCCATGACCTCCTGCTCCTGATTGACGAAGGCCTGACCGAGAGAAACCGTCCATTCGTACCTGTTGTCCATCATGAACAGTACAGTCGGATAATGGGCAACAGCCTTGACACTCACGTCCCATGGCTGAAGGTCAATCCGTGCCGATTTCCCATACTGCCGGACGTACCGCGCCGCTTCGTCGATCTGGTCGATGAAGGTTGCAGCAGGCAGGATTTGGGCAATCAGAGGGTCAGGATAAAGGGCAATGGGTGCCAGCAGGTCATCCAGTTCTTCAGTAGTGAACAGATCGTCACCCGCGTCGTATGCTTGGTCGGCTGAATATTCATCAGCCCCGGCTGGGGTGAAAATCAAGGAAAGCAGTGTGACAAAAAGGACAATGGTAATTGATTTCATGATTATCCCCGCAAGGGTAAGGTAGCGCAGAGCAGCTTGCTGTTAGTGTATCAGAATCTGATGGGGCATCAAGGGAGGGGCATGGGCCGGAAGCAAACGAAAATAGGAGCATTCAAATTTTATTTTTTAGGAGTCATTTCCTGCCTGATGCCCCATCTGGACAGCTGGAGCAGGACTTCATTTGCCAGGTGCCCAATCTGGGCAGAGACAGCAGGGGAGAGTTCGGTTCCCAGTCCGGTAAAAGCAGGTTGTATGCCGCATAAGACAATTTCCGCAGGTAAGGAGCCAAGGAGCTCGGCGACAGTGAGCAGGTCCTTCAGTTCAATCTGGTGAGGCGAAACTTTGGTACCGTTGGCAAGGGGAATTTCATTGCCGGAAAGCAGCACCAGTGTCCCTGGTGTTTTGCCGGTATCAACGGCATCCACTAAAATCAGCGCTCAACTCCTTCCAGTTTCGGCAGCAGATCGATCCCCATGGTGCCGCCGTCAAGCAGAATAACTTCTGAAGGGAAAATATAAAGGGACTGAAGAAGCTGAATGACTTTTGCTCCGACACCGTCGTCGGACATGATTGGATTTCCTATGCCGAGCACTAGAATAGACAGAATACGTTCCTCCTGCGTCAGATTTTTAATCTCGACCCGCTATTGCTCCAGTGGAAGTTTTCCCTCATATCTTCACTGTCTTGTACAGGAAATTTTTGAACTTGAAGAAGCGGCGCCGCTCTTCTTCATCATTATTGATATCCCCCTCAACTGCTTTCAGATAACGGGCAAGCTGCGGCATGCCTTTGCCTGCGGCCGTCTTGGATTTTTCGATAACCTGTTTCACCACATCCCGAGAAATGAGATTCTGGGAATATGGTTCATAGACGCTGTCCAAAAATCCTCTTCATGGGCGATCTTGGATAGAATCTCGTCGGTCACCTCTACTGTGAGTTTGGTGGTGGCCTGGGTCGTCACTTCGCGCATACCATCGGTGATGGCCCTGCGAATATCGGCTGCGCCAAGGGATTGTCCGGTCCTGAAGAAGAGGGCACGGAGAAGGATGCTTCTCAGCTCCCTGATGTTGCCCTTGTAGTTATGCTTGACCAGCACCTGTTTTGCCTCTTCGGTGAGGAAAGGGGCATCGTCCCTCGGCTCATCCTTGCCCCGGTAGGTGCGGTAGAGCTTGCCCAGGAAGTGGATTGCCAAGTCTGGGATATCCTCCCGCCGTTCATTCAGGGACGGAACCCGTACCGAAAGCTCTGACAACCGGTGGTAGAGATCCTCGCGGAAATTCCCCCGGCTGATCTCTTCCTGAAGGTTCTTGTTCGTGGCTGCCACCACCAGAACCCTGCTGAACCGTTCCTGGTTGTCTCCCAGACGGACGAATCCGCCATTATCCAGGAAACGCAGGAGCTGGACCTGGGTCTTCAGATCGGCATCCCCGATTTCATCCAGGAAGACGATGCCCCCCCCGGTCTCTTCCAGGATGCCCTTGCGGTCGCTGTAGGCCCCGGTGAAGGCGCCTTTTTTGTGGCCAAACAGTTCGGAATAGGTCAATTCACCGCTGTAGGCGGCAATGTTGGTCTTCTTCACCGGCAGCTCGCCAGCCGGATCGATTTCCTGGCGATAGAGTTCGTTGAGCTTGTTGTACAGGTTGTTGAAGAAAAATTCCTTGCCGGCTCCGGTCTGGCCGAGGACCAGGATGGAGGGGAGGCCGATTGTTGCTTCCTGCAGGACGTTCTTGCTCCAGAGGGCAATACGGTTAAAGATCGGCCTGAGACGGTGTTGATGAACTCGACTATCTCCTGGGATTTGCGGCTGTTGCCGATGATGTTGCCCAGCCGGTACGATGAAACCTGCGGGTCCTTGTAGGCCACATCGCTCTGCAGCCTGGTCACTTCATTCTGCAGCCGTTCGATTCGCTGAATATCCGAAATGTGATGGGAGGTAAGGCGGTCGATAATCTGCAGAATCCGCTTATGTTCCTCAGTGAAATAGGCCGACTTCAAGGAATTCAGGCAGATGACGGCTGTCAGTTCTTCGCCGCTGATAATCGGCACGGCAATTTCACTTTTGATCAGGTCGCTCATGGAGCGGTGAAAGCCGCCGCTACGCTGTTCGTCTTCGATATGGGCGATGATCTTGGGTTGCTTCGACCAGGCCACGTAACCGGTCAAACTGCGCTCCTCGGGTGGGAGCTCAGATCCCCCGATCTTGAAGGGGGGGATATATTTCTTCAGCCATTCCTTGTTCTTTGCTCCGATGATGTTGCCTTCTTCATCTTCCACAACCAGCCAGCGCTCACCTTCCCGTTCTTCGACGATGGCGATGCTGCCCGTATCGGCGCCGATCAGTTCCGTAGCCTTGGAAAGGACCTTGGTCAGGAACGGCTGCAGTTCCTCATTCCGCTCCTGGAGAAGGTCGGTAATCTCCGCCAGGACACGGATCTCAAGATGCTCGCTGCCGATTTCATTGATGACGCTTTCCACCATTTCCGCGTGGGTCTGGAGCAGACCCATTTCAAACTCGGAAAAACGGTAAAGATCACGGGTGAAATAATTAACCAGGCAGATCAGTCGCCGCGTTTCCGGATCGAAACGCGGGACCACATAGAGGGAACGAAGCGCCATCTGCTCGGTGAGGGCTCGCTTCTGCAAGCTGTATTGGGTAAGGTCGGCAAAGAAGATCGGGCGCAGCAAACGGTCATCGGTAATAACCCCGCTATCATTCACAAATTTGGAGATAAGAGACTTTCCCTTCTCCAGATCTATGGCCCCCTGTTCATCATAGAGGGCCTTGAGGCCGGGTTCTTCGGAGTGGCTGGCGAGAATTGCCAATGCCCCGTCCCCGTTCACACCGGACACGGGAATTAGAACTGAAGCGAGCGAGAGCCGGTCGATCAGCCGCACTGCCGATCTTACCATGAATGCGGCGGTTTCCCGTTTTTTGTACTCTTCGACGCTGCGGGCGAGCAGTAGCTGCTGGTGATACTTTCTGGCAGAATCGAGCCGGTTGCCGATCACGGCCTGAAAATCGCCAAGGACTGCTTTGCCGCGAGCACTGACTATCTCGCCCGGGCTCTGCCTGTCGATGCAGATTACGCCGATGGATTTGCCTGGCTGGTCAGGGGAACAAGGTAGCTGGCCGAGATATCGAACTTTTCGGCGAAGCCCTTGTCGAGGCTAAGACCCGTGGCCTTGGCATTGCGGAATTCGGCAGGATACTGGGAGACGAAGACACTGGAAACCATGGCATCGCGGGAGATGATGGGGAAAGTGACCTCCCGGATTTCACTGCTGAAGGGACCTGAAGCGTAGGCGCAGGCAAGGGCACCCTTGGTCAGATCTTCCAGGTAGATGCGAACCGTCTCCTGTCCGGACATAAGGCGAAAGCCTTCTGCTGCAGCATGGAGCATCTCATCCAGATTCTCCTTGCCGAAGCCGGAGATCTTTTCACCAAGCTTGGTCAGCCTTAATACTAATGATTCCATGAATACCTCTGAGTAGGAAAAATACACAGATGGGTACTCTAGATAAAAAAGGAGGGGGAGTCAAGCGCGATAAGGGGGGAGTTATGGAAGGCAGGCGGGCTGTAACGGTAACCGGGGATGACTGCCGGCCTGTTTTCAGTTCAGTCCTTTTCTGATCTGGTACAGCTCTTCCATGTTCAGGTCGTTCAGCTCGTAGTATTCCCGCTCCAACTCTTCCACATAGAAGCGGTCAAGGCCGGAGTTTTCCAGGAAGTCTTCCCGCAGGGAAATGTCTTTCTGGGAGATGATGGTGGGCAGCAGGTTGTGCAGATAGATGGCCTCTTTCTTGATGGCAAGGATGGTCTCGTCGAACAGCCTGTCGGGAATTTGACCGTCAAGCAGCTTTTTATGGTGGAGCTCTTCGCACACTTCCCGCTTCAGTGCATCCTGATCGGCTTTAGTCGCATATTTGGAGTAGAAGTTGCGTATTCTCTCCCGCACATGCTCCAGCAAGGTAATGAATATTCTCTCTTCTTCGTCGATCTTGAGCAGTTGATCCAGAAGCGCCGCTATGGAAAGGCGGTTCTCTTCAATAAGGTTCAGTCCCTTGATCAGGTTGAGACCTTTTTCCGGCCGTAGGCGCCAAGATACTTGTTTTCGAAAATGCCGGCAAGGAAAAGGCTGGCGAACAGGTCCGGGGCCAAGCCATCAAACTCGCTCTTGTTGCCCAGAAGGCTTCTTATCATATCTTCGGTTACCCGCACATTTTCCATGAAGGCCAGTTGATTGATGATGGATGACGTGGCATCGTAACGGTCGAAATAGGTTATGATATGGGAAAAGCCCTCCAGAAGCTGGATGTCGGCGCCATCGCGGATTTTCTCGTCGCAGACTTTGCTGGCGTCAAGGAGGATTTCCTCGAAGGTGTGATCGCGATTCTCGGCAGCTTGCTTCTTGGCGAAGAGCAGCTTTAAGAGGTCGTCGCGATCAATGGCATTCTCAATCTGCCGTTCGCTGAGGAACATCCCTTCGAGAATCTGTCGGGTTTCGGAAATGTAATTGTTCTCTTCCAGGTCAATCAATTTCTTGTCCTTTTTCAGCATTTCATCCAAGGTGTAGAAAAGGGCGCCGGGTATCTTGTTGCGGACGGAAAGAGTTTTCAGCCTGGTCAGACGCGCATTTTCCAGCTTGTTGATTTCACCTTTGCGATTGCAGGCGATGAGGATATTTTTGTATTCATCGACGATCCTCTTGTTGTCGGGATGTTTGTACATGATGTCGATGCGGATCCGCTCCTGCTGATAGCGGTCGATTGAGAACTGATCAGCCAGAGCGGACAGTCCGGCGAAATCCTCGTCGGCGATCTTCTTGTTCTTGAAGTAGAGGGATTTGAAGAAGTTGCTGTATTTCTCATGTTTCTTGTTGATGAGCTTGAAGAGGAAGAGCTGGGCCTTGGGGTCGTTCAGGAGGTCGAACATCTCCGAGATGATGCCGTTGTCATTTTCCTCCCAGACGGAAACGGATCTCTTCAGGGCTTTGCCCAGTCGCCTGACGATGATTTCCTGCTGCTTTTCCAGTGAACCCTGGGTTACTTCGGAATTGATGCAGAAGAAATAGTTGCAGACAGCATTGCCGTCAAAAAAGATTTTTTCATAGCTTTGGCTGCCGTCGGTGCGGTCACTGAATTTCAGGGTGCCGGCCTTGTTGTCGTAACGTGTGCCGTACATGACAAGGCGATTGATGACGTCTCCCTTGGCCAGGTCGGCAATGGCTGATCGACGCCGAACATGTATTCGCAGAACGAGCCGCCGTTGCCGTAGTGGCTTATGGATTCCGTGCCGATAATGAATTCGCTGCCGGGGCAGAAGAAGCGGAGATTTTTTCCATCTCCCTGGTCGGTATTGAAAAAGAAACGGTTGTGCGCATCGTTTCCCGCCACAATGGCATAATATTCAATATGTTTATCGATGAAGCCATGGAGGCGAATATCGTTATGCATCAAATTCCTTCCGTTCCCAAGGATTGCGTAATATTAGCCTAATGAAGCCTTCATTGCAAGTTAGCTTCTCGGGATTAGAGAGCAAAAGACATGCATCATATGCGAATTCCACGCCGCTGGGCAGTTTTGCCCCGTCAGAGTAAGAAACTTCATGGGTAAGATGGGTAAGGATAGCATGCTCAGGCCGGAGGTCTTCCACCACCTTCAGTGCTCCTTCAATATTGTAATGGTTGGGGTGGGGTGTGTAGCGAAGAGCATCTAGTATCAGCAACCTGAGACCGGCAAGTTTTGCCCGTGAGGTGTCGGGTATGGAGCTGCAGTCGGTCAGGTAGGCCACGTCGTCAAAACGATAACCGGTGGTCGGCATGTGGCCATGCATGAGTGGAATGGGTTCCACCCGGCAGCCGAACAAGTCCATGGGGCCGCTGATGATATTCTGCTCCATGAGCGGTGCATAGCCGGCGGCTTCCATGCCCTTGAAGATATATGAGAAATTTCTGGCGATGACCTTCATGGATTCTTCGCTTCCATAGCAGGGTATGATCCTTTTATGGATAAAATGGAAGCCGCGAAGATCATCAATGCCGTGGATGTGATCGGCATGGGAGTGGGTGAAGAGTACGGCGTCGATGTGGGGAATATGCTCTCTGATTACCTGCTTTCTCAGATCGGTGGAGGTGTCGACAAGAATGTATTTGCCACTGTTTTCTATGATGATTGAAGCGCGGGTCCGTTTGTCCCGGCGATCACCTGAGGCGCAGACGGGGCAATGGCAGCCGACCATGGGCACGCCAGTGGAGGTGCCGGAGCCGAGAATCGTTAATTTCATAGCAGGTCCCTTGGAATGCCTATTAAATAGCATGTTTTGGCCGATGCAGGCAAGGGGTTTGTCCGGGTTCATGGCAGCAATGACTTGCAATAAATCAAAAGGAAAAGTACATATTAAGTGCAGCCTGAACCTCCGGAGCGGATCCTGCCGGTGGCACTCGTTTCTTTGAAAGGCCTGATGCATGAAGGTAGGCATTATCACTCCCCATTACTATCCGCTCATGCGCGGCAACGCCGTGACCGTGCGCCGCATTGAGAAAAACCTTGCAAATGCCGGAGTCGAGGTAGCCGTTTATTCACTGGAGCCATGGCTGTCGAAGAGATCGGCAGTGAGGTCGATGCTGCAAGACCAGAATTGATCCACGCTTCCATGGCCATAGCGGCGGCAGAGTGGCTTACCGGCTCAAGGAGCAGTACGGCATTCCCTATGTCATCACTCTTACGGGTACCGATATCTATGAAGCGATCATTGACCACCGCCGGGAAGAAACCTTCCGCGCCCTCAATGGGGCTGCTGGACTGGTCGTATTCCACGAAAGCGTAAGAGACCGGCTGCTGAACCATCTTCCCCAATTGGAGGCCAGCACCGTCGTTATACCCCAAGGGGTGGAACTGCCTGAGGAACCCTGCCGTCGAGCCAGAGAATTCCCCTTTTCATCCGACAGCTTCAGCTTTCTCCTGCCGGCGGGCCTGCGTCCCGTAAAGAACGTGCTTTTCCCCCTCGGGCCGCTGGCGGCACTGCATGACCAATATCCACGCATTCGCCTGATCCTGGCCGGGCCGGTCCTTGATCCTGCCTATGCCGCACAGGTCATGGACTCCCTTAAAGGTACCCGTTCGCCCATTACCTTGGCGGAATCGGCCATGATGAAATGGGCTGCCTGTACAATAAGGCTGAGGTGGTGCTGAATACTTCGATCTTTGAGGGTGGAATGGCCAACAGCATCCTGGAGGCTCTTGCCTATGGCAAGGCGGTGCTGGCTGCCGACATCGAGGGGAACCGTTCGCTCATTGCCGATGGAAAAACCGGTTTTCTTTACCAGAACGAGCGTCAGTTTTTGCAGAAGGCGGAGCAGCTTGTCTGTCGGCCCGACATGCGTGCAGCATTCGGGGCGGCAGGGCGGAAGTTGGTAAGGGAACGGTTTGCCCCGGAAAAGGAAATTGCAGGCTATCTGCGGCTCTATCAGGGGGTGTTGAGGGAAGGGTGAAGGGTGAAGGGTGAAGGGTGAAGGGTGAAGGGTGAAGGGTGAAGGGTGAAGGGTGAGGGGTGAGG
>NZ_BBCJ01000047.1 GCF_001311985.1 Geotalea toluenoxydans JCM 15764 | reverse complement strand
ATGGTGATACCACGCTCTCGCTCTTCGGGTGCATTGTCGATCTGGTCGAAGGCTTTGAATTCTGCCTGGCCTTTGCCTGCCAGTACCTTGGTGATGGCGGCGGTCAGGGTGGTCTTGCCGTGGTCAACGTGCCCGATGGTGCCTATGTTTACATGCGGTTTGGTTCTTTCGAATTTTGCTTTTGCCATATTGCTACCCTCCCTCGTATAGGAATTGCTTATCCTTTTACCTTCGCAACTATCTCTTCGGCCACTGATTTCGGTACCTGCTCATAGTGATCGAATGTCATGCTGTATGTTGCACGACCCTGAGTAGCCGAACGGAGATCGGTTGAATAGCCAAACATCTGGGCCAAAGGCACCATAGCATTGACCACCTGGGCTCCGGCGCGAGATTCCATCCCCATAATACGGCCACGGCGCGAATTAAGATCGCCGATGACATCCCCCATATAGTCTTCCGGGACAACAACCTCTACAGACATAATCGGTTCGAGCAGGACGGGAGATGCTTTTGAACACCCTTCCTTGAAGCCCATGGAACCGGCTATCTTGAAAGCCATTTCGGAAGAGTCAACCTCGTGATAAGAACCATCAACCAAACTTACCTTGAAGTCGACAACCGGGAAACCTGCCATGACGCCGGTATCCATTGCCTCCTGTATACCCTTGTCAACAGATGAAATATATTCACGGGGAACAACCCCGCCTTTAATTGCATCGACAAACTCATAGCCTTTGCCAGGCTCCTGGGGTTCAAGCTCCAGCCAAACATGACCGTATTGACCACGGCCACCAGACTGTCGAACGAACTTGCCTTCCACCTTGACCTTTTTGGTTATGGTCTCGCGGTATGCAACCTGAGGCTTGCCCACATTCGCTTCTACCTTGAATTCACGCATGAGACGATCAACAATGATCTCAAGGTGAAGCTCACCCATACCGGAAATAATGGTCTGACCTGTCTCTTCATCGGTTTTGACTCTGAAGGAAGGGTCTTCCGATGCAAGCTTCTGCAGGCTGAGGCCCAATTTTTCCTGATCAGCTTTAGTTTTTGGCTCTATGGCGATTGAAATAACCGGCTCAGGAAATTCAATGGATTCGAGAATAACCGGATTGTCTTCCACACAAAGAGTGTCACCGGTAGTGGTATATTTAAGACCAACAGCAGCGGCAATATCCCCTGCATAGACTTCTTTGATCTCTTCTCGCTTATTGGCATGCATCTTAAGGATCCGGCCGATACGCTCTCTCTTGCCCTTGGTCGCATTGTAGACATAGGAGCCAGAGTTAAGGACACCCGAATATACCCTGAAAAAGCAGAGCTGTCCGACAAATGGGTCTGTCATGATCTTAAAACCAAGAGCAGAGAAGGGCTCGGAGTCAGCCGCCTTGCGCTCGATGGGTTCTTCGGTGTTAGCATCGATACCCTTGATGGCAGGAATATCAGTTGGTGCAGGCATGTAATCTATGACTGCGTCAAGAAGATTCTGCACCCCCTTGTTTTTAAAAGCAGATCCACAGATAACAGGAATAATCTGGATGGCAATAGTTGATTTGCGGATCGCAGCCATGATTTCTTCATTGGAAAGCTCTTCCCCACCGATATATTTCTCCATCAATACATCGTCATGGCTTGAAAGCTCCTCGATCATCTTTTCACGGTACTCCTGAGCAAGCTCAAGGTCCGCTGCGGGGATCTCGGTTTCCTGAAAGGTAGCACCAAGAGACTCTTCATCCCAGATAATCGCCTTCATGGTCACCAGATCAATAATACCCTTAAAGGTATCCTCCTTGCCGACCGGAAGCTGAATAGGAACAGGATTCGCTTTGAGGCGATCCTTGATCATGGAGACGCCGCGAAAGAAATCAGCGCCAATACGATCCATTTTGTTAATAAAGGCGATACGCGGAACTCCGTATTTATCAGCTTGACGCCATACGGTTTCCGACTGCGGCTCGACGCCACCAACAGAACAGAATACAGCAACAGCACCGTCAAGCACGCGCAATGAACGCTCGACCTCAATGGTGAAGTCCACGTGACCCGGCGTATCGATTATGTTTATTCGATGATCACGCCAGTTACACGTTGTAGCAGCAGAAGTAATAGTGATACCACGCTCCTGCTCCTGTTCCATCCAGTCCATGGTGGCAGCCCCATCATGAACTTCGCCAATCTTGTGCGAAACACCAGTATAGTAAAGGATACGCTCTGTCGTTGTCGTTTTACCGGCATCGATATGAGCCATAATCCCAATATTGCGTGTCATTTCCAACGATACCAAGCGTGCCACTTAAACCCCCAAAATACTATCTATATAAAACTACCAGCGGTAGTGAGCAAAAGCCCTGTTGGCTTCGGCCATCTTGTGCGTATCTTCGCGTTTCTTGACCGCTGCGCCACGGTTGTTATAGGCATCCAGAATTTCACCGGCAAGCTTATCCGTAACAGTCTTCTCCGATCTGTCATTGGCATACTTAACCAGCCAACGCATGGCAAGAGAAACCCTACGCTCCGCCCTAACCTCGACAGGCACCTGATAGGTGGAACCACCAACTCCTGGATTTAACCTCCAGCATGGGCTTAATATTATCAAGACTCTTCTTCAGAATCTTGACCGGCTCCTCATTCACCTTTTCGCTGACTATCTCAAGAGCACCATAAAGAGCCCTTTCCGCTGTACTCTTCTTGCCATCAAACATGATAATATTGACCAGCTTGGCAACAACCCGATCCCCATACTTAGGATCCGGCAATATCACTCTTTTAGCCACTTCTCTTCTTCTTGGCATACCTAACCCCTCAAATTGATCGTTTACTTCGGTCTTTTGGCACCATACTTGGATCGACTCTTCTTACGGTCCTTCACACCAACCGAGTCAAGCGTTCCACGCACTATATGATACCTGACACCCGGCAAGTCCTTTACCCTTCCGCCGCGAATAAGAACAACGGAGTGCTCCTGAAGATTGTGACCAACCCCAGGAATATAGGAAGTGACCTCAATCCCGTTCGTCAAACGCACCCTTGCCACCTTGCGGAGAGCCGAGTTCGGCTTTTTCGGCGTAGTGGTATAGACCTGGTACAAACGCCACGTTTCTGCGGACAACACTTCAAGGCAGGAGCAGTGGACTTGTCCTTCTTGCTCTCCCTGCCAATACGGATCAACTGATTAATGGTTGGCATAACTACCTCTCGCATGCTTCATGCACAGGGGTCTCCCTGCGGAAGCGATGAAAATAACAATTTAACTTTCGCTTGTCAAGCTTTTTCTCAAACAACTAGATTTTTTTTGAAGATCGAACCTAACCCGCGGCCACTTCTTCCACGTGTTCAGAAGGAGTAGCTACCGGCTCCTCGGCAACCAGCTTCAAGTTTCTGTAACGGGCAAGACCCGTTCCAGCAGGAATCAACCGCCCCATTATTACATTTTCCTTAAGCCCGCGAAGACCGTCGATCTTACCTTCTATTGAAGCCTGTGTCAACACCTTTGTTGTCTCCTGGAAGGATGCTGCCGAGATAAAAGACTCGGTAGACAGTGAGGCTTTGGTGATACCAAGCAGCAGAGGCTCTGCTATGGCGGGCTTACCACCTTTATCGAGAACTCTTTCGTTTTCGTCCTCGAAAATATAACGCTCAAGCTGGTCATCAATCAGGAGTGTAGTATCGCCCACGTCCTTGATGCGGACCCTTCTCAACATCTGGCGGACGATTGTTTCGATATGCTTGTCGTTTATCTTGACCCCCTGGAGTCGGTATACCTCCTGGACCTCATCAACGAGGTATTTGGCCAGTTCCTTCTGCCCAAGAACCTGAGGATATCATGGGGGTTGGAGGAACCATCCATGAGAGCTTCGCCTGCTCTGACATGGTCACCTTCGTGGACACTGATATGCTTGCCCTTCGGGATAAGATATTCTTTTGGCTCACCCATTTCCGGGGTAACAATAACTTTGCGCTTACCCTTGGCATCCTTACCAAAGGTGACGACACCGTCAATCTCAGTTATAACGGCGAAATCCTTGGGCTTTCTCGCTTCGAAAAGCTCGGCAACCCTTGGCAGACCACCGGTGATATCCTTTGTTTTCGTAGTCTCACGTGGAATCTTGGCAATGACGTCACCGGCATTGACAACAGCATCTTCCTGAACGGTGATGTTTGCTCCCACCGGCAGATAATAACGGCCCATGGTAGTTTCGTTGATCTTTGCAGTCTTGCCGGCTTCATCCTTGATGGTAATGCGCGGACGCTTATCTGCATCACGGGATTCAACTACAACCTTACGGGACAGGCCGGTAACCTCGTCAACCTGCTCTTCCATGGAGACACCTTCAATTATATCTCCAAATTTAACCTTACCGGCAATCTCCGTCAAAATCGGCATGGTATAAGGGTCCCACTCAGCGATGGCTTCACCCTGCTTGATAACCTGACCGACATTGACCTTGATTTTGGCACCATAAAGAATAGAGTATTTTTCGCGCTCACGGCCCGTCTCATCTACGATTGCCAGCTCACCGTTACGATTCATAACGATGTGATGACCGTCAGTATTGGTGACATAGTTGATGTTGATGAACTTGACGCTACCTTCGGTGCGTGCTTCCAGTGAAGTCTGCTCCGCTCGTCTCGAAGCGGTACCACCAATATGGAAGGTACGCATGGTGAGCTGGGTTCCAGGCTCGCCGATGGACTGGGCAGCAATGACGCCAACGGCCTCACCCATGTTGACCAAATGCCCTCTGGCAAGGTCGCGGCCATAACACTTGGCGCAAATACCGCGCCGGCTCTGACAGGTCAACACCGAACGTATTTTCACCTTTTCCAGACCCGCCGATTCTATTTTCTGAACCAGTGTTTCATCGATTTCTTCGTTGGAAGCGACCAGCACATCACCGGTAACCGGGTCAAGGATATCATCCAGCGCGACCCGCCCCAGAATCCTGTCTCCGATGTGTTCGATGATCTCGCCACCCTCGGTGAGGGAAGAAACAACCAGACCATCCAGCGTGCCGCAATCAGGCTCAGTAATGATGGCATCCTGGGCAACGTCAACAAGACGTCTCGTCAGATATCCGGAGTTGGCTGTTTTGAGCGCGGTGTCGGCAAGACCCTTACGGGCACCGTGGGTGGAGATGAAGTACTGGAGAACCGTAAGACCTTCACGGAAATTGGCAGTAATCGGCGTTTCGATAATTTCGCCAGACGGCTTGGCCATGAGACCACGCATACCGGCAAGCTGGCGAATCTGCTGTGCCGAACCCCTCGCACCAGAGTCAGCCATCATGTGAATGGCGTTGAAGGAAGGAACCTTGACCTCTTTACCATCAGGAGCATGGACAATATCCCGGGAGAGGTTGTCCAGCATCTCTTTGGCGATTTCTTCGGTAGATTTCGCCCAGATATCGATAACCTTGTTGTAACGTTCGCCGTCGGTAATAAGACCTTCAGTATACTGATTCTGGATCTCTTTGACATCTTCCGATGCCCTGTTGATAATGGCCGTTTTCCCTTCGGGAATAACCATATCGTTGATGCTGATGGAGATACCGGCGATGGTCGAATAGCGGAAACCGATGGACTTCAGCTTGTCGGCAAGAATAACGGTTTCCTTATTACCGGCAAGGCGGTAGCAAACGTCCACCAGGTTGGAAAGCTCCTTCTTGGTCATTACTTTGTTGATGGTGGCAAAGGGGACCTCATCCGGCAGAATCTCCCTGAGAACGACGCGGCCGGGCGTCGTGTCCACAAGTTGCGGCTTTTCGTCAGTAGCGAGGTTCTTCAGACGAACCTTAACTCTCGCCTGGAGATCCACCTCGTCAGCGTCGAGTGCAATCCTTACCTCGTCCTGGGAAGCGAAGATCTTGCCGTCCCCTTTGGCGAAGAACTTTTCCCTGGTCATATAGTAGATGCCGAGGACCATGTCCTGTGAAGGTACAATGATCGGCTTACCATGGGCCGGTGAAAGAATATTGTTGGTGCTCATCATGAGAACACGGGTCTCCACCTGGCTCTCAACGGACAGGGGGAGATGAACAGCCATCTGGTCACCGTCGAAGTCAGCGTTGAAGGCGGTACATACCAACGGATGTAGCTGGATCGCTTTACCCTCGATGAGTACCGGCTCGAATGCCTGGATACCGAGACGGTGAAGGGTCGGAGCGCGGTTCAACATGACCGGATGCTCCTTGATCACCTCTTCCAGTACGTCCCAGACTTCAGGACGCTCTTTCTCCACCATTTTCTTGGCACTCTTGATAGTTGTGACAAAGCCTTTTTCTTCAAGCTTGTTGTAGATGAAAGGCTTGAATAGCTCAAGGGCCA
Organism: Geotalea toluenoxydans JCM 15764; assembly: GCF_001311985.1. Lineage (GTDB taxonomy): Bacteria > Desulfobacterota > Desulfuromonadia > Geobacterales > Geobacteraceae > Geotalea > Geotalea toluenoxydans. The sequence continues at coordinate 8,860 of NZ_BBCJ01000047.1, read as the reverse complement.
TCTTCTTGGGCAGGCCGCACTGGTGCAGCCTCAGTTCAGGACCGACAACAATAACTGAACGGCCGGAGTAGTCGACACGCTTACCGAGCAGGTTCTGGCGGAAACGGCCTGATTTTCCTTTCAGCATGTCGGAAAGTGATTTGAGAGGACGTTTGTTAGGTCCTGCTATGGCGCGTCCCCGACGACCGTTGTCGAAAAGGGCATCCACGGCCTCCTGCAGCATCCGCTTCTCATTGCGGATGATGACTTCCGGTGCCTGCAGTTCCATAAGCCGTTTCAGACGATTGTTACGGTTAATTACCCGGCGATAGAGATCGTTGAGATCGGAAGTGGCAAAGCGACCGCCATCCAGGGGAACCAGGGGGCGAAGTTCAGGAGGGAGAACCGGGATACATTCAAGGATCATCCACTCGGGCTTGTTGCCGGAAGATTTAAATGCTTCGACAACCTTGAGGCGCTTGGCGGTTTTTTTCCGCTTGGCTTCGCTGGTAGCTTCAAGCATTTCAACACGGAGCTGCTCGGCCAACACATCCAGGTCCATGGACATGAGGCACTCTCTGATTGCTGCTGCCCCCATTCCAGCCTCAAACTGGCCGTTATATTCTTCCATTGCCTTCAGGTACTGATCTTCAGAAAAAACCTGGGCAAAAGGCATGCCGGTGTTTTTAGGATCCGTAACCACATATGCTTCAAAATAGAGAACCTTTTCCAGGTCCTTCAGGGTGATGTCCATCAGGTTCCCTATCCGCGAAGGGAGAGACTTGAGAAACCAGATGTGGGCAACAGGCGTCGCCAAGTCGATATGGCCCAGCCTTTCACGCCTGACTTTAGAGGGAATGACCTCGACCCCACACTTCTCACAGACAATGCCGCGGTGTTTCATCCGCTTGTATTTGCCGCAGTTACACTCGTAATCCTTGGTGGGTCCGAAAATTTTTGCACAGAAAAGGCCATCCCTCTCCGGCTTGAATGTCCGGTAATTAATGGTCTCCGGCTTTTTAACCTCGCCGAATGATCTTTCCCGGATCTTTTCCGGGGAAGAGACAGAGATTCTGATGGCAGAAAAATGAAGCGGATCCTTCGGTTTATCGAAAAAGTTAAAGATATCTTCCAAAATATATTCCTCCTCGTTGTTTAGGAGTTATAACCATAAATTTGTTTTGTTGCGTCCAAAGGCCTGACGGTCAGTCTTCCTCATTTTCAAGGAGCTCAACATCCAGTCCCAGGGACTGCAGTTCCTTGATAAGAACATTGAAGGATTCCGGAAGTCCCGGCTCAAGGGTATGCTTGCCCTTGACTATCGCTTCATACATCCTGGTACGTCCTGCCACGTCGTCAGACTTGACAGTGAGGAATTCCTGGAGTGCATAGGCAGCACCGTATGCCTCCATTGCCCAAACCTCCATCTCCCCGAGACGCTGCCCACCGAACTGGGCTTTGCCGCCAAGAGGCTGCTGGGTAACCAGACTGTAAGGCCCGATGGAACGGGCATGGATCTTGTCATCGACCAGGTGGTGCAGCTTCAGCACGTACATGACGCCGACGGTGACCTTATGCTTGAATGCGTCGCCTGATTTGCCATCATAGAGAGTAACCTGGGCAGTATGGGCAAAGCCGGCCTTGCCGAGCATTTCCCGGATGCCTTCTTCCGATGAACCTTCGAAAACAGGTGAAGCCATAGGCACGCCACGCTTGAGGCGCTTGGCCACATTGTTCAGCTCTTCATCATCCAGGGTATCAAGGAATTTATTCATCTCCTTGTTGCCGTAGACTTCTTTCAGATAGGTCTTGATCTTGGTTTTCTCGGAGTTCTTCTCCAGCATCTCCTCGATCTGCCAGCCAATACCTTTGGCTGCCCATCCCAGGTGGGTCTCAAGAATCTGCCCCACGTTCATACGTGACGGAACACCCAGAGGGTTCAGCACGATTTCGACAGGGCGGCCATCCTCAAGATAGGGCATGTCTTCTTCGGGAAGGATACGGGAAACAACACCCTTGTTCCCGTGGCGGCCGGCCATCTTGTCACCTACCTGCAGCTTGCGCTTGATGGCAATGTAAACTTTTACCATCTTGATAACGCCGGGAGCAGATCGTCGCCACGCTTGAGCTTCTGCACCTTGTCGTCGAAAACATACTTGATTATATCAATTTGCTGATTCAGGGTGGACAGGATCTGAGCCACCTTGTCATCGGCACTTTCATCATCAGCAACGGAGATTTCGTCCCACCTGTCGATAGGAATCGAGCTCAGAGCCTCTTCGGAGATGGCCTTGCCTTTGACGATCAGTATCTTGCCGTCTTTACCTTCAACCTTAACAGCCGCCGTCTTGCCTACCAGCAGCTTTTTCAGTTTGCTTACCGCAGACTCTCGGATGATGCGGATTTCGTCCTGCTCATCCTTACGCAGTTTCTTTTCTTCTGCCTGTTCGATCAATTCGGTACGGGCGTCCTTGTCCGCCCCTTTGCGGGAGAAGATCTTTGCGCCGATGACCGTACCTTCTACACCCGGGGGAACACGCAGCGAGGTGTCACGCACATCACCTGCTTTTTCGCCGAAAATTGCACGCAGGAGTTTCTCTTCCGGGGAAAGCTGTGTTTCCCCCTTGGGAGTAATTTTTCCAATCAGTATATCGCCTGGCCTTACCTCGGCACCGATGCGTATGATGCCCGACTCATCCAGATCCTTGAGCGTTTCCTCACCAAGGTTCGGTATATCGGCAGTTATCTCTTCTTTGCCCAGCTTGGTGTCACGGGCGACGCATTCGAATTCTTCAATATGGATTGATGTATAACGATCATCCTTCACCAGCCGCTCGGAGATGAGAATGGAGTCCTCGAAGTTGTAGCCACCCCATGGCATGAAGGCGACCAGAACGTTCTGACCCAGAGCCAGTTCACCCATGTCGGTGGAAGGACCATCGGCAATAACATCGCCCCGCTTGACATGGTCCCCTATTTTCACAACGGGCCGCTGATTGATGCAGGTGTTCTGGTTGGAACGGGCAAACTTGATGAGGTTGTAGATATCCACACCGGTGCCGGTTTCATCATATTCATCCTCGTCGATCTTGACGACGATGCGGGAAGCATCTACCGACTCAACGACACCATTATGGCGTGCAACGACGGAAACACCGGAATCCCTTGCCACGACACGCTCCATGCCGGTACCGACCAATGGAGAATCGGCTCTGAGCAGGGGCACGGCCTGACGCTGCATGTTGGAACCCATAAGAGCACGGTTGGCGTCGTCGTTTTCCAGAAAAGGAATCAGTGATGCGGCAACGGAAACAACTGCATTGGGGCAACATCCATCAGCTCCAGTTCGTCCCTGCCGACGAGAACGAATTCGCCGCTTTTGCGGGCAGAGATATAGTCGGCGACGAAACGGCCATCCTTGTCCACCTCTGCATTGGCCTGGGCTATGGCATGACCTTCTTCCTCAAGGGCAGAGAAAAACCGGACTTCATTGGTAACTTTCCCTTCCTGGACCAGCCGGTAGGGGGTTTCTACGAAGCCGTGCTCATTGATCCTGGCATAGGTTGACAGTGACGCAATGAGGCCGATATTCGGACCTTCCGGGGTCTCAATGGGGCAAACCCTGCCATAATGGGTGGGATGAACGTCACGTACCTCGAAGCCGGCACGCTCACGGGTCAAACCGCCTGGTCCCAAAGCCGAAAGACGCCGCTTGTGGGTAACCTCGGAAAGAGGGTTAGTCTGATCCATGAATTGGGAAAGCTGGGAAGAACCAAAAAATTCTTTCACCACAGCCGAGACCGGTTTGGAGTTGATCAGGTCGTGAGGCATGAGGTTCTCAACTTCCTGCAGGCTCATCCTCTCTTTGATGGCGCGCTCCATACGAACAAGACCAATCCGGTACTGATTTTCCAGCAACTCGCCAACGGCACGAACACGGCGATTGCCAAGATGATCGATGTCGTCGATGTTCCCTCTGCCGTTCTTGAGATCGATGAGGTAACGGACAACCTCAAGTACGTCTTCCCTGGTCAACGTCATGCAGTCCAGCGGCACCTGAAGACCAAGCTTGTAGTTGAGCTTCAATCGGCCAACTGCAGACAGATCGTACCGCTCCGGATTGAAAAAGAGGTTTTCGAACAGCGACAGGGCACTCTTCAGTGTGGGGGGTCTCCAGGGCGCAGCGTCTGTATATTTCGATCAGTGCATCATCGGTGGAACCGATCTTGTCGATAATGATCGTGTCACGGAATGATGAGGTCACATGCAGATTATCTATGAACAATACCTTAAAGGTGTTGATCCCTTTCGACTTGATCTCTTCAAGCTTTGCCTGGGTCAATTCCTCGTTGCATTCGGCAACGATCTCCCCCGTGGAGGGATCTACAATGTCATGGGAAGAAATTTTGCCGACAAGTTCTTCGATGGTAATGGGAATGTACTTTATGCCATGCTCTGCCATCTTTCTGATGGCGCCTTGGTGAACTTGCGATTTGCCTTCACCAGAACTTCCCCGGTTGCCGGGTCAACAATATCGATGGCTGCCTTCTGATTAGTAAGAAGTTCAGGGTCTGCCACCTTGGTCAGTTTCTCCCCGGCAAAGTTTATCTCTTCACTTTTGTAGAAGAAGTTGAGCAACTCGTCCGTCGAGTACCCAAGAGCTTTGAGGAGCACTGTGGCCGGCATCTTGCGGCGGCGGTCTATGCGCACATAAAGTATGTCTTTATGATCAAATTCGAAATCAAGCCACGACCCCCTGTACGGGATTACCCGTGCAGAATACAATACCTTGCCGCTGGAATGTGTCTTACCTTTGTCGTGGTCGTAAAAAACGCCGGGAGAGCGGTGGAGCTGACTGACAATGACACGCTCAGTTCCGTTTATAATGAAGGTTCCATTCTCGGTCATCAGCGGGATTTCGCCAAAATAGACCTCTTGCTCCTTTATGTCTCGTATGGAGCGGGTGCTGGGCTCTTTGTTCACGTCCCAGACAACCAGCCGGACCTTAACCTTCATAGGAGCGGCAAAGGTCATTCCCCTCTGATGACACTCTTCAACGTCATATTTGGGGATGCCTAAAGAGTAGGAAACATATTCGAGAGAAGCAGTTTCACTAAAATCCTTTATGGGAAAAACACTTTTAAAAACGGCCTCTAGGCCGGAATATTTTCTTGCTTCAGCGGGGACATCTAACTGGAGGAATCTCTTGTAGGAATTTTTCTGGATGTCAATGAGATTTGGTATATCGATAATCTTCTTTATTTTGGCGAAGTTCTTGCGTAACAGGGGGTTATTCGCAATTGAATAAGCCATATCTTCTCCTTTGGTCAACGCCCTAAAGCCTTAACCCTGTGGATTCTTACTTGCTCTTCGACCCAGACAACCGGCTTGAGTGGCCGCCAAACTAAAATAGAACAGCCAAGGCCGCACATGGCGACCTTGGCTAGAACAAGAATCGGAACAGCAATTCTTATTTAATTTCCACTTCTGCGCCAGCTTCAACCAGTTGCTTCTTGGCCTCTTCGGCTTCTTCCTTGGAAACGCCGGTTTTGAGCGGCTGGGGTGCACCGTCAACCAGGTCTTTGGCTTCTTTGAGGCCCAGGCTGGTGAGTGCACGAACAACCTTGATGACACCGATCTTGTTGGCGCCGGCAGCTTGAGAATAACATCAAACTCAGTCTTTTCTTCAGCAGCTTCAGCAGCTGCAGGGCCGGCAACGGCAGCAACAGCCACAGGGGCAGCTGCAGAAACACCGAACTTTTCTTCGAGTTCTTTCACCATTTCCGCAAGCTCAAGAACAGACATTTTCTCGATAAAACTAATTACATCAGCTTTGGTAATTTCAGCCATTTTTTATTCCTCCATGAATATTTATACGAATTTGTTTTTAAAGTATCAGTTGCCTTCTTTTTGAATCCGGATTGCATTAAGTGCACGGACAAAGCTGCCCGGTACGGCTGCAAGTACGCCAACGAAGTTGGTGGCGGGTGCCTGCATTGAGCCGAGCATTTTTGCAATAAGTACTTCACGGCTGGGCAGATCGGCCAATGCCTGGATGTCGGCTGGGCTGATGGCTTTGCCGGAGAGCACGCCGGCTTTCAAGGTGAACGGATTGGTCGTTTCCTTGGCGAAACGGGACAGGACCTTTGCTGCTGCGACAGGATCGTCGTAAGTAATGGCTACAGCAGTCGGTCCGGCAAAGTAGGGATTCAATGCCTCTTTGTCGGTCCCCTTCGACGCCAGTTCCAGCAGTGTGTTTTTGACAACCTTGAACTCGACAGCAGCCTTGCGAAGCTCATTCCTGAGTTCGGTGGCCTGCCCCACATTCATGCCGCGGAAATCAGCAAGAAAAACGGCTTTCGCACGTTGGAGCTTGTCGTGTACTTCGGTTACAAGTTGGTGTTTGCCTTCTTTATTCAAGCGCCTTCCTCCTTTCTTTTGGTTTCGGGTGGTTTACCCCGCCAAAGTCAGGAAGTATCGGGAAATGATGCAATTCCTTCAACTACCGCCAGTCTCGGTAGGCCAGTTTCCTGTTTATGTTGCCATGCATGCGGCAACACCTACTGTCTTTGACTTTGGCAAAACTATATTTATATTACCTGTGAGGATACGTCAGACACGTCAAGATTCACACCAGGTCCCATGGTGGAAGAGACACTGATTTTCTTGATATAGGTTCCTTTTGCTGCAGACGGCTTCGATTTGACCAGCGCATCGATCAGAGCAAGGATGTTTTCCTTTAGCTTGTCTGTTTCAAAAGAGACTTTGCCAACAGGAGCATGAATGATACCGGCTTTCTCCACCCTGAATTCGACCTTGCCGGATTTGGATTCGTTAACGGCCCGGCCCACATCGAAAGTGACGGTGCCTACCTTAGGGTTCGGCATCAGGCCACGTGGGCCCAGAAGTTTACCGATTTTACCGACAACACCCATCATGTCGGGTGTGGCAATGGCGGTATCGAACTCGAACCACCCTTCCTGGATTTTGGCAACCAGGTCATCGGCGCCAACGAAATCTGCTCCTGCATCGCGTGCTTCCTTCTCTTTTTCACCCTTGGCGAAAACAAGAACCCGGACTTCCTTGCCGAGACCGTTGGGAAGAACAACTGCACCACGGACCATCTGATCGGCATGCCGCGGGTCAACGCCAAGCCTGACAGCCACGTCTACAGTTTCGGTGAATTTGGCGTAGGCAGAACTTCTCACCAGTTCAAGGCCATCATTAAGGGTATAACTTTTGCTCCTGTCAACCTTGGCAAGAGCGTCTTTAAGTTTTTTACTGGTAGGCATTTCTTTCACCCTCTCTTTATCTATACAATCTCAACGCCCATACTGCGAGCGGTTCCCTCAATGGTTTTCATGGCGGCTTCAAGACTGGCGGCGTTCAGGTCGGGCATTTTTTTCGAAGCAATTTCCTGCACCTGGGCCTTCGTCAGTTTTCCGACCTTATTCTTGTTGGGCACGCTTGAACCGCTTTCGATACCAAGCGCTTTTTTAATAAGAACAGAAGCCGGGGGTGTCTTGGTGACGAACGTAAATGACCTGTCCGCATAAACAGTTATCACTACAGGAGTAATTGTGCCTTCGTCTGCCTGAGTCTTGGCATTGAAGGCCTTGCAGAATTCCATTATGTTTACGCCGTGCTGACCCAGCGCAGGACCGATCGGCGGGGCAGGGTTTGCTTTACCGGCCGGTACTTGAAGCTTGATATATCCAGTGATTTTTTAGCCATTACTAGACTCCTTTTATCTGTTCCTTAAATCAATTTATATCTTCAGGTCGCAGGTAGTGCCAGAGTCATTGTTTTTCGACCTGCATGAATTCCAGCTCCACAGGGGTAGCTCTGCCGAATATACTAACCATGACCCTAAGCTTGCCTTTTTCAGGTTTCACATCTTCTACAACCCCGGCAAAATTAAGAAAAGGTCCGTCAATAACCCTGACGGTCTCACCAACCTCAAAAAGAACCTTGGGCCGTGGCTTCTCGGCTCCCTCTTCCATACGCTGGGTTATTTTTGCTACTTCCTCATCTGGAATGGCAAAAGGATTATTGCCTCCGACAAAACCGGTAACCTTTGAAGTTTCCTTGACGACATGCCAGGTGTCGTCATCGAGCTCCATATTAACAAGGATATATCCAGGGAAGAACTTACGGGACGAGGTTCGCTTCTCACCCTTCTTCAACTCGACAACTGTTTCACAGGGAATGAGAACTTCACCAAACTTTTCCTCAAGGCCAAGGTTTTTTATTCGCTCCAGGAGCGACAACCTGACTTTATTTTCAAAGCCGGAGTAGGTATGTACACCGTACCATTTATGAGCCATTGTGAGTCCTCTAGCGGAGTATGAACCTGATCAGCTTGGCCAGGACAACATCACAAGCGCCAAGATAAAGGGAGATCAAGACAATGATCACTACAACAACCCATGCTGTAGAAATGGTCTCCTTGCGGGCAGGCCAGGTAACCTTACCCAACTCAGCTCTCACTTCCTCCAAAAAATTTTTGGTCTTTACCAGCACTCGTGCCACCCCACAGTAATTAGGTTTTTAAAAAAATGGCAGGCCAGGAGGGATTCGAACCCACAACACCCGGTTTTGGAGACCGGTGCTCTAGCCGTTAGAGCTACTGGCCTGCATGAATGAGCCACACAGCGGAGTGGCTCATTTTCGAATTATTTTGTTTCCTTATGTGACGTGTGCGTACGACAGAAGCGGCAGTACTTCTTCAGTTCCAGCTTTTCCGGTGTTGTCTTCTTGTTTTTTGTCGTTGTATAGTTTCTCTGCTTGCACTCGGTGCAGGCAAGTGTGATGATATCTCGCATTGCTGCCTTCCTTTGTCTTGATCAGCAAAGGCGGGATTGTCCCGCCTCTGTGAATT
>NZ_BBCJ01000046.1 GCF_001311985.1 Geotalea toluenoxydans JCM 15764 | reverse complement strand
CCTTGGCGAAGGTTAGGCCGCTGAAGCCTTGGCGAAAGCGTTAAGCCACCTCAGATTTAAGGCGTGTCAGCCGAAGCCTTGTTTTTTGCGAAGGTTAGGCCGCTGAAGCTTGGCGAAAGCGGCTTTCTCTGGTTGAAATTGCATTGTACAAGGAGGTCCCCCCATGAAGTACGTCTATCTCCTCCAAAGCATTACCCATCCCGATCAACGTTATGTCGGTCTTACCTCTGACCTCAAAAAGAGACTTGCCGCACATAATGCAGGTCAATCCACGCACACTGCAAAATTTCGTCCCTGGCGGCTTGTGACATATTTAGCCTTTACGGATCATTCCAAGGCGCTTGAGTTCGAGCAGTATCTGAAATCCGGCTCAGGACGTGCTTTTGCTGGCAAAAGACTATGGAGTGAACATAGTACGTAATTAGAGGCAGTCTACAAGCCTGTCCAGAAGCATCGTCGCGACGTTGTGAGAAGTGGAGGAATTTTGTTAAAAAAATTCTAGTGTTAATCTGATTGAATCCCGCTAATTTCTGTCCTATAGTTCTTTCCCGAAATCTTGAATTATTTTAGATAGATGTCTAAAGAAATTTGACCGTATAAATTTTTTTTACCACTTTTTGCTGATTGAGCATCGTTTGTAATTCAGTGAGCTCAAGTGTTTTTTTTTGCTAATACTAGATCGACAATCATCCGATGCCCTCATCGCCTTGGACGCCTTTGAAGTTAAAAAATGAGAGGTGGACGAGTGGGTAAAGCTGGCGGTGCAGCAGACAAAATGAGATAGGATCAGGCTGAATGAACAACAACAAAGAAACCGAACGTGCGGAGCTGCACAAGACCATCTGGCGCATCGCCAACGACTTGCGCGGCAGTGTTGATGGCTGGGACTTCAAGAGCTATGTGCTCGGCATGCTGTTCTACCGCTTCATCTCAGAGAACCTGACCAGCTACCTCAATGAACAGGAGCGTAAGGCAGGCAATCAGGACTTCGATTTCGCCCGTTTGAGCGATACCGATGCCGAATACGGACGCGCCGAGACGGTCAATGAAAAGGGTTTCTACATCATGCCCTCCGACCTCTTTGTCAATGTGCGGGCGCGGGCGCGCCATGACGCCAACCTCAACGAAACCCTGAGTCGCGTTTTTGCTGACATCGAAGGTTCTTCAATCGGCGCGGAGAGTGAGGACGATATCAAGGGGTTGTTCGACGACCTCGATGTCAACAGCAGCAAACTCGGCCACACGGTGGCCAAGCGCAACGAAAAGCTGGTCAAGCTGCTCGACGCTATCGGCGACCTGCCTTTGAGCAATGGCGGCGGCTTTTCGCACAACACCATCGACCTGTTCGGCGACGCCTACGAATACCTGATGCAGATGTACGCTTCCACCGCCGGCAAATCAGGCGGCGAGTTCTACACTCCGCAAGAGGTCTCCGAACTGCTGGCCCGTATTACCGTGGTCGGCAAGAGCGAGGTCAACAAGGTCTACGACCCGGCCTGCGGCTCCGGCTCGCTGCTGCTCAAGTTCGCCAAGGTTTTGGGCCACGACAAGGTGCGTCAGGGCTTCTTCGGCCAGGAGGTAAACCTGACCACCTACAACCTGTGCCGGATCAACATGTTCCTGCATGACGTCAATTACGAGAAGTTCGACATCGCCCACGGCGACACGCTCACTGACCCGGCGCATTGGGATGATGAGCTTCGAGGCCATCGTTTCCAATCCGCCGTACTCGATCAAATGGGACGGTGACGCCAACCCGCTACTCATCAACGACCCGCGCTTTGCCCCCGCCGGGGTGCTCGCCCCCAAGAGCAAGGCGGATCTCGCCTTCACCATGCACATCCTCTCCTGGCTGGCGGTGAATGGCACGGCGGCCATCGTCGAATTTCCCGGTGTGCTCTATCGTGGCGGCGCGGAGCAGAAGATCCGCCAGTACCTGATAGACAACAACTACGTGGATACAGTCATCCAGCTCCCACCGGATCTCTTCTTCGGCACCACCATCGCCACCTGCATCATCGTGCTGAAGAAGTCCAAGTTTGATAATGCTACTCTGTTCATTGACGCCAGCAGCGAATTTGTGCGCAGCGGCAACAAAAACAAGCTCACGGACGCCCAACAGCAAAAAATCCTAGATGCCTTCATTGCACGCAAGGACATTGACCACTTTGCCCGGCTGGTGAGCAACGGCTACATTGCAGAGAACGGCTACAACATCGCCGTTTCCTCCTATGTCGAGCAGCGGGATACCAGCGAAGCGGTGGACATCAAGGCGCTCAATTCCGAGATTGCCTGCATCGTGGCACGGCAGGCGAAGTTGCGGATACAGATTGATGCCATTGTGGCTGATCTGGAGGGAGCGCAGGCATGAGCGAAAAACCCTCTGGCGAAATTATCCTATATCCGAGCGGCAACGGTGAGCCAACCATCGAGGTGCGCCTTGATGGTGACACCGTCTGGCTAAGCCAGGACCAGATGGCAGCCTTGTTTGGGAAAGCCAAATCGACCATTAACGAGCACATCAAAAATATTTTGCTGAAGGTGAGCTGGTTGCGGGGCAGGTAGTGAGAAAATTCGGAATTTCCGAATTTTCTACCAAGCCAACCAATCTCTATAACCTGGATGTAATCATCTCAGTCGGTTACAGGGTGAAGTCGCAGCAGGGTACCCAGTTCCGCATCTGGGCCACCGAGCGCCTGCGTGAATACCTCGTCAAGGGTTTCACCATGGATGACGAGCGTTTGAAAAACCTGGGCGGCGGCAGCTACTGGAAAGAGCTGCTGGAACGTATCCGCGACATCCGCTCCAGCGAAAAGGTGCTCTACCGGCAGGTGCTGGATCTCTACGCCACCAGCGTGGACTACAACCCCAAGAGCGAAGCCGCCGCGCTTTTCTTCAAAACCGTGCAAAACAAACTGCACTACGCCGCACACGGCCAGACCGGCGCCGAGGTTATTGCCAGCCGCGCCGATGCCGGGAAACCCTTCATGGGGCTGCTATCGTTCAGCGGCAATCAGCCGACCAAGGCGGAAACAGCCATTGCGAAGAATTACCTGAACGGAAATGAGTTGAAACGGCTGAACACCCTGGTATCGGCGTATTTCGATGCCGCCGAGTTCCGCGCCCTGAACCATGAGCCCACCTATATGAAAGACTGGCTTGCGCATCTGGATCGGCTGATCGTGGCCATGGAGGCAAAAACGCTTGAAGGTGCAGGCAGCGTCAGCCACCCGCAGGCCATCAAAAAAGCTGAAGCTGAATACACCAAATACCGCGCCCAACTCGCGGTCGAACCGTCCGAGGTGGAAAAGGCTTATCTGGAAAACGTAAAAGCCGCGCAACGCAAAATTGAAGGAAAGAAAAAGTCATGAGCCGGATTGACGCGTTAATTGCCGAGTTTTGCCCGGAGGGGGTGGAGTTTAAAACGATTGGTGAAATAGCTGAATGTTTCTCAGGGGCGACGCCAGCATCTGGTGTAACGACCTATTGGGAAGGCGGAACAATTCCATGGATGAGTCTGGGGAGGTAAATAAAGGGATTGTTTATGACACCTACAAGAAGATAACCCAAGCTGGATTTGATTCGTGTAGTACCAAGATGGTGCCGTCCAATGCGGTCGTAATTGCACTTGCAGGACAGGGGAAAACGAGGGGGACAGTTGCAAGAACTCGCATTTCGCTTTGCACAAATCAATCGCTTTGTTCGATTATCTGCAACGAATCGGTAACCAGCGATTTCCTCTACTATTTCCTGTCCACCCAGTATCAGCAGCTTCGGAGCGTATCGTCTGGTGACGGCACACGAGGTGGACTAAATCTGCAAATGATTCGGAGCTACTGTGTTCCCGTGCCTCCGATGAAAATCCAGCATGAAATCGTGAACGTGCTTGACACGTTCACCAAGCTGGAGGCGGAGCTGGAGGCGGAGCTGGAGGCGCGCCGGCGGCAGTACAAGTACTACCGCGACGCGCTGCTCGCCTTTGGCGATCAGGATGTTCGCTGGGCCACGATGGCCGAGGTTGGGGAGTTCATTCGCGGACGTCGTTTCACAAAAGCGGATTACGTCGAGGATGGTGTCGGCTGCATCCATTATGGCGAGATTTACACCCACTACGGAATTTCAGCGAATGAAGTTATTTCGCAAGTGCGGCCTGAAATGAAAGCGACATTGCGTTTCGCCAAGCCAGGAGATGTGGTGATCACCGATGTTGGCGAAACAGTTGAAGATGTCGGCAAAGCCGTCGCATGGATTGGCACCGAAGAAGTGGCGATACACGACCACTGCTATGCATTCCGCCACTCGATGAATCCAAAGTTCGTCTCTTATTGCATGCATACAACTTCATTCATCGCAGAGAAGGCGAAGTATGTGGCTCGCACCAAGGTCAACACGCTTCTGATGGATGGTTTTTCCAAAATTCGCATTCCTGTCCCGCCGCTCGATGAACAAGAACGCATCGTCACCATCCTCGACAAGTTCGACGCGCTGGTGAACGACCTCGGGAGCGGTCTACCCGCCGAGATCAAAGCCCGCCGCCAGCAGTACGAGCACTACCGCAACCGTTTGCTCAGTTTCCGGGAGGCCGCATGAGCGAAGACCTCACGCCGTACCGCATCGAACCGATTGCGCTTTCCAACGAAAGTACGGTCGTCGCCGAATTCCTGGCCGACGGGGTGCGGGAGACGGCCTATCAGTCTGAGGCGGAGCTGGAAAAAGCCTTCATCAAGCAGTTGCAACTGCAGGCCTATGAATACCTGCCGATCACCTCTGAAGCCGATCTGACCGCCAACCTGCGCCGCCAGTTGGAGCGACTCAATAAAATTACCTTTTCCGACGCCGAATGGGAGCGTTTCTTCACCACCTGTATTGCCGGCGCCAATGACGGCATTGTGGAAAAGACCACGCGCATCCAGGAAGATCATATTCAGGTGCTCAAGCGCGACGATGGCACTGTCAAGAACATCTACCTGATCGACAAACAGCATATCCACAACAACAGCCTGCAGGTCATCAACCAGTACGAGGTGCCACAGGGTGAAGACGGTGCCAGGCGGGCCAACCGCTACGACGTGTCGGTGCTGGTCAACGGCCTGCCGATGGTGCACCTGGAGTTGAAGCGCCGGGGCGTGGACATTCGTGAGGCATTCAACCAGATCAATCGCTACCAGCGCGACAGTTTCTGGGCCGGCTGCGGCCTGTTCGAGTATGTGCAGCTGTTTATCATCAGCAACGGCACACTGACCAAGTACTACAGCAACACGGTGCGCGACGGTCACCTGGCGGAACAGCGGAGCAAACGCTCGCGCCAGAAGACCTCCAACAGCTTTTCCTTCACCAGTTGGTGGGCCGACGCTAAGAACCAACCCATCACCGAGTTGACCGGCTTCGCCAAGACCTTCTTCGCCAAACATACGCTGCTGAACATCCTGACCCGCTACTGCGTGTTCGACGTGGACCGTAAGCTCCTAGTGATGCGCCCCTATCAGATCGTGGCGGCTGAACAGATTCTGCAACGTATCGCGACCAGCACCAACCACCGGAAACTGGGCGCCACCACTGCGGGCGGTTACATCTGGCACACCACAGGCTCGGGAAAAACGCTGACCAGTTTCAAGGCGGCGCAACTGGCGCTGGGGCTGCCCGAGATCGACAAAGTGCTGTTCGTGGTGGATCGCAAGGATCTGGACTACCAGACCATGAAGGAGTACGAGCGCTTCGAGAAAGGGGCGGCCAACTCCAATACCTCGACAGCGGTGCTGCAACGGCAGTTGGAAGACCCGAACGCGCGCATTATCATCACCACCATCCAGAAGCTTTCCCGCTTCGTTGCCAAAAACAAAAAGCATTCGGTATATGACCAGCATGTGGTGGTGATTTTCGATGAATGCCATCGCAGTCAGTTCGGCGATATGCATGCCGAAATCACTCGGGTCTTCAAGCGCTACCATCTGTTCGGTTTCACCGGTACGCCGATTTTCGCCGAAAACGCAAGCTCTACGGGTAATCCGCTAAGGCGCACTACTGAGCAGGCCTTTGGCGACAAGCTGCACACCTACACGATTGTCGATGCCATCAACGACAAGAACGTGTTGCCGTTCCGCATCGACTACATCAACACGATCAAGGCATCGTCGAGCATCAAGGACAAAAAGGTGTCGGCCATCGACACGGAGCGGGCGCTGCTGGCCCCGGAGCGCATCACGCAGGTGGTGACCTATATCCGCGAGCACTTCGACCAGAAAACCAAGCGCAATGCCAGCTACAGTCATGATGGTAAGCGGTTGATCGGGTTCAACTCGCTGTTTGCCACGGCCTCCATTGACGCGGCCAAACGCTACTACGCCGAGTTCGCCGAGCAGGAAAAAGAGCTGCCGTCCGGCCGGCGTCTCAAGGTGGGCCTGATCTACAGCTTTGCCGCCAACGAGGAAGAAACCGATGGCCTGCTGAACGAGGAAGAATTTGAAACCGAAGGCTGGATCAAAGCTCGCGCGACTTCCTGGACGCCGGAATCAAAGACTACAATGCCCTGTTCGGCACGAGCTTCGACACCTCGGCCGAAAAGTTTCAGAACTACTACAAGGACTTGTCGCAGCGGCTGAAGAAACGTGAGCTGGATCTGGTGATCGTGGTCAATATGTTCCTGACCGGCTTTGATGCCACCACGCTCAACACCCTGTGGTCGGACAAGAATCTGCGTGCTCACGGGCTGATCCAGGCGTATTCGCGCACCAACCGCATCCTCAATTCGGTCAAGACCTACGGCAACATCGTTTCCTTCCGCAATCTCGAACAGGAAACCAATGACGCCCTGGCCCTGTTCGGTAACAAGGATGCCAAGGGCATCGTGCTGCTGAAACCTTACGCAGAGTACTACAAGGAGTACCGGTCGCGGATCGAGGAGTTGGTTGAGAAGTTTCCGCTCGGCAAGGCGATCATTGGTGAAGCGGCGCAGAAGGTGTTTATCAAGCTCTTTGGCTCGATTTTACGGCTGAAAAACATTCTAACTGCTTTCGACGATTTCGCAGGCAATGAAATCCTGAGCCAACGCGACTTCCAGGACTACCAGAGCCTGTACCTGAACCTGTACGCCGAATTCCGCAGTGCATCGGAAGCCGAAAAAGAGTCGATCAACGACGATGTGGTGTTCGAGATCGAGCTGATCAAGCAGGTCGAAATCAACGTCGATTACATCCTGATGCTGGTCGAGAAGTACCTGAAGAAGAAAGGTTCGGGCGAAGACAAGGAGATCAGGGCCGCCATCGACCGTGCGATCAATGCCAGTCCCAGCCTGCGCAACAAGAAAGACCTCATCGAGCAGTTTGTGGATTCCGTCTCCACGAAAGCCAAGGTCGATGCGGAATGGGTCGCCTTCATTGCCGCCAAAAAGGCTGAGGAGCTGGACAGGATCATCGCGGATGAAGGGCTAAACGCTGACGAGACGAAGGCGTTTGTTGACAACGCGTTCCGCGACGGCGCGATCCCGGTCACCGGCACCGCCATCACGAAGATTCTGCCTCCGGTTTCAAGGTTTAACAAAAACAACTGTCATGCAGTGAAGAAGCAAACAGTGCTGGACAAGTTGGGTGCGTTCTTCGAGCGTTTCTTCGGCTTGATCTGAATGTGGGCGGATGGTCAGCGGCACTGATGCCCTACAGTGGTTTCGATCATGATAGACACCTGAGGCGCGGTAGGAGATATTCGAAATTGGCTGTTGATGTTTAGTAACATAAAGGTTGCCATTGCCATGAACTACAAAGTTCCAAGGTGAAGTGCAGGATTACAGGAAGGTAATATATGGCTCTGACGAGAGACTTTAAAGAGACTATCAAGAAGAGGGCGGAACAAGACCCTGATTTTGCCAAAACGCTGCTCAACGAGGCAATTGAGCTTTTGCTGGATGGTGACTCCGCGACTGCAAAACTGATCTTGCGCGACCTGATCAACGCGACGGTCGGCTTCGAGCGCATGGCTGAAAAGGTTCACAAATCGAGCCCGAATGGCTGCGGCTGATGAAGGATCATATCGCCTCCAGTTGCTCTATTACCCGTGATGATTTTGACTATGCCGAATTTGCCGCCAAAGGTGGATTACAGAAGGTGTGGGGGCTGTTTGGCAAGGAGTTGGGTGAAGTGATGACGGAGATGAATGAGGAGTTGGTGGCGTGGAAGAAGAATGATTGACGGATGGCGGCTGTATGTTTATACTGTGTTTAAACATACTCAGGAGGATTGATCATGGCACATGTTGAAGCCGTTCTTGGCATAAAAAAATGGGGCAACAATCTGGGGGTTCGCTTGCCGGCAAATGTGGCGAAAGCCGCTCATCTACATCCCGATCAGATGGTGCGTGTTTCCGTCGATGACGGCACGGTGACCATTACGCCGGTTGACGGGTTGGAGCTGACTCTTGAGCAGCGGCTTGCTCTGTTTGATCCCGCAAAACATGGCGGCGAAGTAATGACCGTCGAACCGCTGGGAGCGGAAAAATGGTAAAGCCGCTCAAAATGGTGCCGGGCGGCAAGCAGCCGTGGGTTCCGGACCGGCAGGATATCATCTGGATAAACTGCAACCCGCAGGCAGGCAACGAAATGCGGGACATTCACCCGTTTCTGGTTATCTCGCCACAGACGTTCAACGAGAGGACATCATTGGTAATCGGCCTTCCCATGACCACCGCGGAATATAATTCCGACAACCCCTTTGCCGTTGCCATCGGTCTTGCAAAGGGTAAAAAAACCGGCAAAACAAGCTATGTCCTTTGTCACCAGCCCAAGTCCTTTGACTGGCGCATCCGCAATGGAGCGCCGCACCCGCTCAAGCGCCTTGATGACCACCTGTTTGCCGAATGCTGCGCCCGGCTCAACCAGATTATGCAATTGGCACGGTGATGAGTGAGATGAATGAGGAGTTGGTGGTTTAGATCAGGGACAACCATGATAACTCAAACACCAAAAGCTGATGTCGGTTGCTATTTTACCAGCACCGGATGCAGCCCCGGGAATTGAGTCATGGTTGAACTTCCACAACCGAGGCACGAAATGCGTCGATATACAGGCCGTTATCTTCGCGGCATTGAGCTGCCGGCGCATCGAAAGCTGTATTGTTTTGCGAGCACCCTGTTGTCCCGGTTGCGCATATCCTGCTGATTCTGATCAAGGCATACTTTGTCACCCTGTGACGTTCGTGACTATTTTCCTGCGTGGCCGGTGGGCAATCGGTCACAGGGGCAATGACCCACCATCCTTGCAAAGCGCCGGTTGTCCTGTCGTAATCCTTGTTAGCCTTGTTCATGTTCGGATTGTACATCACCGATTCCATATCCCGCAGTGCATTGTCGTCCCGGTCCCTGATGGTGTAAATCTCCTTTCCGCATACCTCCTTGGGAGGCATCCCCATGCAGATCAGATTTGACAGACTCATTGTGTCTCCTGGGGGATAGGACAGAGATGTGTAAGCGTAGCGGCTCTTGGTGGAAGAATCCATCTTCTGACCGGACGAATCCAGGCTCAGCTTCCTTTCCGGAATAGTACAGATGTTGGGATAAGTACATTCCGTGCCACAGGCATCGACACAGACGGAAAAATTTGCGTCTGCCAGGGCTGGAATGGCGGCTACTGCATCAGGGGTGTAGTTCAGCTTTTGAGAGCCGGAGATTTTGGACAGAATACTTCCCAGGGTGCCGAGACCGGCAGAATCGCTTTCCGCGGTGCGTCGAGTCCTGACTTGAACAGCATTGACCGGTGTTCCGCCGGGAGTATAGGTCCGGGTGCTTATATTCCAGAACCCCACTGTAAGGTCATTCTCGGTGGTGAGACGATTGATATTGCTGTTGCGTATTTCTATTAAGGCTGACGGTTGGTGGTGTCCTGAAACGTGATCGATAGCCGCGGCCCTTGCGGCAGGTTGCACCTGATCGTGGATTGTTTCTTTCAGTTTCCCGGTACCGTCCTGGCCGAAAGCTGCATCTGCTGCCCGATTGCCTGGGCGCCGGCAAGAGCAGATGACTCCGCTGCATTATGCAGGTCGTCTTCGCTGACGTACATGTAGCCTATATTTATTGCCAGACCTGCAATCACAAGAAAGACCACCAGCATGATCCCGACGTAGGTGGTATCCATTCCCTGTTCTTCTTGATCGTCCATTACTGCAACCTCGCACAAATTAGGGGAGAAATTTGCCGTTATCCGTCCAATCTGCTCCTATTGTTTGCCAACGGATTATACCCATATTTTCACATTTTGAAATAGATTAGGGCCACGCAGTGCTGCATGACCCTGATCTATCATCGATATCTGCCATTAAAGTGCGAAACCTAGTAGTCTTCCTTCACTGCAACCGGTTCACCCATGATAACAGGAGCCGAAACCTCCACCTTCTTCTTCTCGCGGAGGAAGATGGTCAGTATTGTGCCGGTGGCACAAAGGACGCCTGCAAGAATGAATGATTTATTCAGACCGCCGGGAACGGCGTTAAGCATTTCTGAAACACGACCCATGACGAATCCGCCCACGCCCCACGCGGTAAAAAGAACGCCGTAATTGAGGCCGTAGTTCTTGAAGCCCCAGTAATCCTTTGCAAAGGAAGGGAAGAGGCAGAGGTTGCTGCCGTAGTTGAAACCGATGAAGGTAGCGAGCACGACCAGGAGACCGGCGCTGCCGGAACCTACCACCGGGATAGCTGCAAACATCATAACGGCCTGGAAGCCAAGCATTATTGTCAGGGTGGCTTTGCGGCCGATCTTGTCCGAAAGGATGCCGGCAACAACCCGGCCACTGGCGTTACCGATTGCCATGATGGCAACGGCAACAAATGCCATCGGACCCATGCTCTTCTTGGCCAGACCGGCAACGCTGCCAATAACCATGAGGCCGGCACCTGAACCGATAAAGAAGTTCATCCAGAGGAGATAGAACTTGGGTGAACGCATCATTTCGCTGACATTTGCGTTATAGACTGCCTTGGCGGCAGGCTTGCCGTCATCTTTTTTGGCCGGCTCGGCAGGCACATATCCTTGGGGCGGGTTAATCAGCAGGAAAGAGAGCCCGCAGACCGCAACCGTAAAGCCGATGCCCAGGAACAGCATCGACTTCTGTATTCCATAAGTGCCTAGGAGAAAGCTTGAAAGCGGTGCAATATAGACCGGAGCAAGACCGAAACCGGCCACGACCGTGCCTGCGATGACCCCGGTTTTTGTTGAAGAAAACCATTTAAGAGCAGGAGGGGTAGCTGCAGCGTAACCAAAACCGAAACCAGTACCAGCCAGCACTCCGAAGCCGATTACCCAGGCAGCATAGCTGTTGGAGAATGACATCAGGGTAAAACCGCTGCCGACAAAAAGCCCACCGATCAGTGCGGTGCGTGCGGGGCCGAGTTTGTCCTGGCACTTGCCGGCGACGATCATGGCAAAGGCAAACACGAGACAGCAAAGAGCATATGGATCGTTTATCGAGGAGAGACTCCACTGGAAAGCATCCGGCCCACCTTGTTCGATGGATGCCTTTATTGCTCCCTTGAAAATACTCCAAGCATACAACACGCCGAGTGCCAGGTTAATGCCCAGACCGGCCATAGTAACCTGCCAACCCTTGTTAGTCGATGTTAGTGACATGTGTCACCTCCTTGTAAAGTTTTTGACTGGATTTGCTGAAAAAGGGAGCAACATACATGCCAGAGGAATATAATCGTGTTTGATTAATTTTTAAGTCGTAATTCCAACGTGTTACGAGTGGATTCTCCAAAAGATGGAAGAGTTGAAAAACATCTTTTTGTAGAAATGCAAATTCTTTTGATCGACCGGGATCGGACCAAGCGTCATAAGTGTATACGGAACAAGGCTTTGGCCCGGCAAAAGGACTTTTGCAAAAATGCAAAAGCGGCTGTGCTGTTTTGCAAAAGTAAAACTAATAAAAGTAAATACTCAAGTGGTCCACCCATAGCCGCCATTCCTTTTTTATTATTCATGCCCCCGAACGCCACTGGAATGGCGGATAATTTTCAGTCGATGGCTTAAGAACTATTGCAGGGTTTACTTCTTTCAAGTATTATCCAAGAAGTTTGCCGCTGAATTTAATTTGAATGATCTTGATATGCTGTAGCCATTTCAAAATAGTCCGGAGGAGAAAGAATGAACCCACTTGCCAGTGAATTAAACGATCTGCTTTCCCAGCACAGCCCGCACGTTTTGGAGATGCTGTCGGATCTGGGAAAAAACCTCTTCTTCCGAAAGGGATTTTGACCCAGTCGGCTGAAGCCAAGGAAAAAGCACACAAGTTCAATGCGACTATCGGCATCGCCACTGAAAATGGTGGTCCCATGTTCCTGCAGTGCATCCAGGACAAACTTTCCGGCTTTGATCCCAAAGATATTTATCCCTATGCGCCCCCCGCAGGTAAACCTGAGCTGCGCGCTCTTTGGCGTGAGAAGATGCTGCGGGAAAACCCCAGCCAGCAGGGCAAGCACTTCAGCAATCCCATCGTCACCAACGCCCTGACCCACGGCCTTTCCATCGTTGCCGACATGTTCATCGACGTGGGGGATCACCTGATCCTTCCCGACATGCTCTGGGGTAACTACAACCTGACCTTCGGCACCTGCTGCGGCGCCGTCGTCCAGAAATACCCAACCTTCACCGTTGCAGGCGGTTACGATGTGGATGCCTTCAAGACAGTGCTGAAGAACACCGCCGAAGAGAAAGGCAAGGCCGTGGTGCTGCTCAACTTTCCCAATAATCCGAGCGGCTATACCCCGACGGTTGCCGAAGGAGATGCCATCGTCGCCGTCATCAAGGAAGTGGCCGAGGCCGGCTGCAACGTGGTGGCAATTACCGATGATGCCTACTTCGGGCTCTTCTACGAAGACAGCCTCAAGGAGTCACTGTTTGGCAAGCTGGCCAACCTCCATCCCCGCATCCTGGCCATCAAGCTCGATGGTGCCACCAAGGAAGAGTTTGTCTGGGGCTTCCGCACCGGCTTCATCACCTTTGCCGACGGCAACAGTTATGAAAACACTCCGGTAATGACTGTCCTGGAAAAAAAGGCCATGGGGATTATCCGCGCCCGCATCTCCAACTGTCCGCACCCCTCCCAGACCTTCGTCATCGAGGCGCTGCGCTCTCCCGATTTCCTCAAGCAGAAGGAGGAGAAGCTGCAGATCATGAAGGGCCGCGCTCTCAAGACCAAGGAGGTTCTCAACAGCAGCAAGTACGACAAGGCCTGGACCTATTATCCATTCAATTCGGGCTATTTCATGTGCTTGAAACTGAAAACCGTGGAGGCAGAAAAGCTCCGCGTCCACCTGCTGGACAAATACGGCGTTGGAGCCATCTCCACAAGCAAGACCGACCTGCGCATTGCATTTTCATGCATTGCCGAAAAAGATATCCCCGAGCTCTTCGACATTATCTATAAAGCTGTTGAAGACCTGGCTTGATCTGGTAAGCCTGCCACAACGGTTTCTAGGAAAACCCCGTCTTCTCAGGCGGGGTTTTCTAATGATGAATAGGACACTAAAGCCTGTATGCCGGAACACTCCTTACATTACTCCCTGACCCTGGAACTCCCTAGGTCCTACGTCTTCGAGTTTTTCGCAGAGGCCGCCAATCTGGCGACCATAACCCCTCCCGAGCTTGAATTCGTAATACTCTCCAAACTGCCCCTGGAAATGAAAGAGGGGGCGGAGATAGCCTACCGCTTGAAGCTGTTCGGTGTGCCATTCAGCTGGAAAAGCAGGATCACCATCTGGTCGCCTCCCGATTTCTTCGTCGATGAGCAAGTGGAGGGTCCTTATCGGTTATGGATACATAAACACAGCTTCCGCGATGGGCCCAATGGCAGCACCATTATCGATGATGACGTCCGCTTTCGCCTTCCCGTCGCCCCCATGGGGGAGGCTGCCTACCCAATAGTCCGCAAACAGCTGGAACGGATCTTTACCTACCGTCAGCAAGCAGTCAGATCCATACTTCTCCAGAAACAGGGCACCAGGTAACTTCTTTTACAGAGACCACTAATCAAGGCCAGTCAGCACCATTGTGCTATTGTGTTCCCGGTTATCAATTCCCCTGCACCCGAGGTTAAAGCATGTCCCAACCCTGGATAGTTATTGAAAGTATTTCCACGGACGAAGGAGTCTTGCAGCTTCGTCGTCGTGGCGAAGGAGATTTTCTCATTACCGTTGGGGGGCTGGTGCTGATGAACAGCAGAGCCAATCGCTCAGAGCTCGCCCTCGGTCGTCTGGCCTGCGAACACTTGCAGAACAGTGACAGCCCGCGTGTTCTGGTGGGAGGGCTTGGCATGGGCTATACCCTCAGAGCCGTTCTCGATACTCTGCCTGCCACCGCCCAGGTGGTCGTAGCCGAGCTGAATCCGGTAGTTTTGCAGTGGTGCCGTGGACCGTTGGCGAGGCTTACAGATTCGGCCGTCAATGACCCCAGGGTGGCAGTCGAGATAGCCGACGTCGCCCATGTCATCCGCAGATCAAGGAGGAGCGGAGAGGAAGAAGGGTTCGATGCCATCGTCCTTGATCTCTATAAAGGGCCACATTATCGTTCCCATAAACGTGACGATCCCCTCTATGGCAGCAAGGCAATTGACAATACGCGCCAGGCCCTCAAGTCCGATGGTGTATTTGCCGTATGGGGCGAAAACTACGATGCTGGATTCGACAAGCGGCTCCGGGAGGGTGGGTTTTCAGTGAAAAGCGAACGACCGGGGAGGGGAGGGCTTCGGCATGTGGTGTTCGTGGCGAAGCCACAGCCGGTTGGGCGGGCAGAGAGGTAACCTTAAACTGCTCTTGCAAAACAACTTTTTTTACACATATATTAGCCATGGGCGGCCTCCTTTCATCACGGGCCGCCGCCGTCCATATCAACCAATAAGGAGTTCCATCATGCCTTGCGCTAACGCACGCCACATCCTGGTAGACACAGAAGAAGAATGCCTGAAGCTGAAAACAGAGATCGAGAACGGCGCCGATTTCGCCGAGACTGCGAAACTTAATTCTGCTTGCCCTTCAAGGATGCGGGGCGGCGATCTGGGGACCTTCGCTCAAGGCAGATGGTTCCCGAGTTCGACCAAGTGGTCTTTTCAGGCGACCTGAACAAGGTGCTGGGACCGGTGAAAACAGACTTCGGCTACCATCTCATCGAAATTACCAAGCGCTGGTAGCCTCTGGCAGTATATTTACTTACTTGCTGCATATGGAACGCCCATCAAGGGCGCCCCATATGCAGCGGTAGTTTACTACTTCTGATCGATAGCTGAAAGGCGCCAGGCATTAGTGCCCACCGGTCTGGTGAAGGTCCAGTATTCCTCGAACTTCACCGGCTCGGTTCGGTTTCCCGAGACGACAGCTCCGGTTGCATCGTCAGTGGTATAGTCAAGCAGATTGGCATAAATGGAAGCAGTTATGAAGTCCTGTCCCGACTCCTGCCATGCCTCGCAATCTCCACACTGCGGACGGCGATATTCTCCAGGCGGTTTACCTGCCTGTCACGAAGCAAGCGGCTGACATCCTCCTGCAATATGTTCTTCATCTCTTCGGTAAGGAGAATGGAAACCGGAGCCAGATCGCGGTTCATCCACGCTCCCTGAATGCGGAAGAAGGTATCCATCACCGAATCCTTGAAGCGCTGCTCGTCGAAGGAGGCATCCATGCTGCGGATGTTGGCTATTCCCGAATCCACAGGATCCGCCACCGGCAAGCTGCTGTTGTATCCGCCGGGAAAGGAGGTTACCGTACCAGCCTGATAGCCAGTCTGGCCGTACGGTGTGGCCAGGCTGGCTTCACGCTTTTTTTTGACGAAGCGGTAAATCATGTAGCCGATACCTGCGAGAAGCAGGATTTCCAGGAGTCCGATACCTCCTCCGCCCATATTGCCGCCACCTGCAAAACCAAGACTGCTGAAGAGCATGCCGCCCAGCAAGCCCCCCATGATTCCGCCGGCCATACCTCTGAGAAAACCGCCGCCGGGGCGTTGTTGCATCGCATTGGGGGCGGTATTGTACTGCTGCCGCGACTGGGATGGCTGTGAGTAAGATGTATTAGGTTGGGAATAGCTGCGTGAGCCGCGGTAGCCGGAAGAGCGGCCGCCGCCGGCCCTGGCTTCAGCATTCAATTCCAGCACCGCGATACTCATGAACATAACGGCTGCCACGATGGCAAATACTCTAGCAATGTTTTTCTTCATTCACGGCTCCTTTTTTCAGTTATCGAGACACAGCTTTTTGCGTTTTGCCAACCAGAAGTCAATGGCCTCTCGCACTATTTCGGAAACATTCTTCGAGCTTGACCTGGTGATCTTCTCCAGGACCCGTTTCTCCTGATCGCTGATGCGCAAGGAAACCACGTTGGTCAGGGCACTATCATCCCTTCTTCTTTTCTGCATTTTCCTCGGTTCGCCACGGTTTTGCTTCTGATAATGGGACATTTATTTCTCCTTTCCTGTTGTTTTAACTGATTCTTGCGTATCATCAATCGAAGTCGAAGATCTCGGACAGCAGGGATTTTTTCTTGTGTGGCCGGCTGTGACCGTAACCTTTGTGCTCTCCATGGTAATTATGACCATGGTTCGTGTGATGCACCGGCTGTTGTGGCGGTTGACGGTAGGACTCAGGGACTGGTTGTTCCATGGGTACCTGACCGACACGATCAAGTATTTTGTCCAGCTCTCCCCGGTCGAGCCAGACACCACGGCAGGTGGGACAGTAATCTATTTCCACTCCCTGGCGTTCGGCCAGCAGCAGATTCTCATTGGTGCAGACGGGACATTTCATCTCGGTTCTCCTTCTTTAATAGATTTAGATAATACACTCTAGGAGTCTGTCGGACTTAGAATGAATCGGCTGCGAAAATGGCAAATCGGTCCGGATCTCCGTAAATTTTCGACAAATAGGTCCACTATTCGCTCTCAAATTTCCAAATATCCGTCCTCGATTTTCCATTCTCTCGCTTCGATCCCTAAGTCGACAGACTCCTAG
>NZ_BBCJ01000045.1 GCF_001311985.1 Geotalea toluenoxydans JCM 15764 | reverse complement strand
CATGCCGAAAAGCGCCCCCTCTCCCTAACCCTCTCCTTTAGGCCCTGTGGGTCCACAAGGGGAGAGGGAATTTTCTCTATCAAGACGATATGAGGTCTCAAATGGCCACTGACATAACCATGCCCAAGCTGTCCGACACCATGACCGAAGGCCGCCTCATCTCCTGGAAAAAATCGGTGGGAGACCAGGTAGAACGTGGCGATGTCATTGCGAGGTGGAAACGGACAAGGCGAATATGGAATTGGAGTCGTTCGGTGCCGGCATCCTGCTGGAGCAGCGGGTAAAACCGGGGGAAATGGTGCCGGTGGGAACGGTAATCGGAGTGGTCGGGCCACCGGGGGAGAAGGCGGAAGCCAAACCTGAGGTGGTGCCGGAGCAGCCTGCCGCAGAAGTGATCCCGCCGGCGGTCGACAAAACCTCCAAAACCGCGGCACAAGGCTCCACCGGCGCCATGGCCGGAGATGTTCCCGAACGGATCATGGAACTACCTGAAGCGCGGGAATTTGCTAAGGCAGCCGGAGATAAGGCTTCACCAAGGGTGCGGCGCCTGGCAAGGGAAAAGGGGCTTGACCTGGCGCAGATCACCGGCAGTGGGCCAGAAGGGCGCATCCTGCAGGAAGACCTGGAGCGGTTTGGGGTTCATGAAGAGAAGAAGGAGAAAAGACCCGCTGGGGAAGCGGCAGAACCGGCAGAAGTTCCATCGGCTGCCGGACAGCCACTGAGCCGCATGCGGACAGCCATTGCCCGCAAGGTGAGCGAGTCCTGGCGGCAGATTCCCCATTTCACGGTAACGGTTGCCGTCGAGGTCGGTGAGGCGGAGAAGGTCTACCGGGAGCTGAAGCAGGCCGGCACGGCGGTAACTCTCAACGACATTATCATTAAAGCCGTTGCCGCCACCATTGGCAGATTTCCCCTCGTCAACGCTTCCTTTAGCCAGACCGGTATTGAAACGCACGATGAAATCAATATCGGTGTAGCGGTAAGCCTGGATGAAGGACTGCTGATGCCGGTAATCAAAGGCTGCCAGACTCTTTCCGTCAGGGAAATTGCAGCACGGAGTCATGAAGTCATAGACCGGGCCCGCAACGGTACCATCGGCGAGACCGATCTCAGCGGCGGCACCTTTTCCATTTCCAATATGGGCATGCTTGGGTCGAACAGTTTTCCGCCATCATTTATCCTCCCCAGGGCGCCATACTGGCTGTCGCAGCTGCCTTAGACGAGGCTGTGGTGAAGGGAGGCAGGTGGTTCCCTCCAGAATCATGCGCATGACCCTTTCCGCCGACCATCGCCTGATAGATGGCGCCTATGCGGCTCGCTTCATGGCAGAGCTGAAACGGGTGCTGGAGAACCCAATTGTCCTACTCATCTGACAGAAGATGTACTCTGCATACCAGGGAGCTCGGCCTTATGGATTTCGCCGCCGCCTATTCCCTGCAGGAGCGTCTTGCCGGAGATGTCTACAGGGGCGAATCGCCGGAGACACTGCTTCTGCTGGAGCATCCGCCAGTCTATACCATAGGCAGCGGCGGCGATGTGGGCAACGTTCTGGACAGCGCCGTCGAGGTGAGGCGAATCAACCGGGGGGGAGACGTGACTTACCATGGTCCGGGCCAGCTGGTCGGTTATCCGATCATGGACCTCTCACAGCGGGGCCGCGACCTGCAGCGCTATCTCCGTTTTCTGGAACAGGTGCTGATCGATACTATTGCCGATTTTAAGGTGGCGGCCTTTCCTGTTGCAGGCAAAACCGGTGTCTGGACCGGCAGGGGAAAGATTGCTTCCATAGGGATCGGTGTGAGGCGTTGGGTCACCATGCATGGCTTTGCCATGAACGTGGTCAACGACTTGATACCCTTTTCCATGATCAATCCTTGCGGCATGGCAAATTGTCCGGTTACTTCCCTCGGGGCAGAAACAGGCGCCCAGATTACCATGGAAGAAGTACGTTCACATCTTTCTGCCCGGTTCCAGGAGTTGATGGACATATGGCTGCCGCTCAGTACCTGTTGACAAAGCAGCAACATTTTCCCAGGAGGTTGCATGGCTATCGATGATCTGAAATTACCCGTGGAAAAGCTCAGATGGGAATGCGATCCCCAGAGCTTCGATTTTGAAACCACCAGCGATATTCCCGGTCTGGAGGGGACCGTCGGCCAGGTGCGGGCTCTGAAATCCATAGAATTCGGCCTGGGGATGCAGGAGGATGGTTTCAATATCTTTCTTGCCGGGGAACCGGGCACCGGACGCAGCACCACCATCAACAACCTGCTCAGCAAAAGGGCGAAGTCCGAGCCTCCTCCCAAAGATTGGTGCTATCTGCACAATTTCAAGTCCCAGGACAACCCCATTGCCATTCCTCTGCCCGCCGGCATGGGCTGCCAACTTGCCTGTGACATGGATGAATTTGTGGAGGGGGTCAAGGCAAACATCCCCAAGGCTCTGGAAAGCAAGGAGTATGAGACGAACAAGCTGGCGATAATGGAAGATTACCAGGAAAAGAACAGTGAGCTGTTCGGCAACCTGGAGAAGGAGGCCGGCGAAAAAAGCTTTGCCCTGCAGCGAACCGTGTCGGGCCTGGTGATGGTGCCGCAGAAGGAGGGACGGAGCTACACCCAGGAAGAATACGATACCCTGTCGAAGGAAGAACGGGACAAACTGGACGAGGTCGGTAAGGATCTGTCGGAAAAACTCAATGACGTGCTCAGGCAGGTGCGGGAGAACGAAAAATCCACCAAGGACGAACTGGCCAAACTTGATCGGGAACTGGGGCTTTTTTCCGTCGGGCACCACCTGGATCCGCTGCGGGAAAAGTACCGCGAATTCCAAAAAGTGCTCGACTACCTGGAGACGGTGCAGGAGGACATCCTTCTCAACCTTGAGGACTTCAAGCCCCAGCCGCCGGCGCCGCAGCTGCCGGGTATCAGGCTGCCGCGGCAAGAGCCATCCTTCGAGCGATACAAGGTCAACCTGTTTGTGGACAATAAAGAAATCCAAGGGGCGCCGATCATCTTCGAGGCCAATCCCACCTACAACAACCTTTTCGGACGCATCGAACACGTCATGCAAATGGGAGGAGCCGCCACCACAAACTTTACCCTTATCAAGCCGGGGGCGCTGCACCGGGCTAACGGCGGTTATCTCATTGTCGACGCCCGCGAAGTGCTTATCAATCCCTTTGCCTGGGATGCATTGAAGCGCTGCATCAGAAACGGCGTCATCAGAATCGAGGATGTGCTGGAGCAGTACCGGTTCATGACGGTGGTTTCACTGAAGCCGGAGCCGATCCCGCTCCAGGCAAAAATCATCATGATCGGTTCACCTTGGATCTATTACCTGCTTTATTATCTTGAGCCGGATTACCGTAAATTCTTCAAGGTCAAGGCCGAGTTCGACAGTCGGGTGAATCGGACGCCGGAGATCATGAAGGATTATGCGCTGTTCGTCTCCATCCATTGCAGGGAGGAGAAGCTGCTTCCCTTCGACCGCACCGGGGTTGCCGCCCTCCTGGATTACTCGGCGCGCTGGTGGAGGACCAGGAGAAGCTTTCTGCCCAGTTCATGGAGATCTCGGACATGATTCGCGAGGCTGATTATTGGGCCCAGAAGGAAAACAGCCCGGTGGTTACCCGCGAATATGTGAAGCGCGCCATAGCCGAAAAGAACTACCGCAGCAACCGCATAGAAGAGCGGATGCAGGAGATGATCACCGACGGCATCATTCTGGTGGACACTGCCGGCAGCGAAGTGGGGCAGATCAACGGCCTTTCGGTGATCACCCTTGGCGACTTTGCCTTTGGGAGACCATCACGGGTGACGGCACGGGTCTATATGGGACGAGGCGGCATGGTGAACATCGAACGGGAGGTGAAACTCTCCGGGCCGATCCACGACAAGGGCGTGCTGATTCTAACCGGCTATCTGGGAGGGAAATATGCCCATGACAGGCCCATTTCCTTTTCCGCTTCCCTCTGTTTCGAACAGTCCTACGAAGGGGTGGAGGGGGATAGCGCGTCATCGACCGAACTTTATGCGCTGCTCTCGGCCCTTTCCGGTGTGCCGCTCAAACAGGGCATCGCCGTTACCGGCAGCGTCAATCAGCTGGGCAAGGTGCAGCCCATCGGCGGCGTCAACTACAAGATCGAAGGGTTCTATGCCGTATGCAAGGCCAAGGGGCTTATGGGGGACCAGGGAGTGATCATTCCAAAAAGCAACGAGCGCCACCTGATGCTGAGCGACGAGGTGGTCGAGGCGGTAAAAGAGGGAAAATTCCACATCTGGAGTGTTGAATCCATAGATCAGGGCATTGAGTTGCTGACAGGTGTCCCTGCCGGAGAGCTGCTTGCCGATGGCACCTACGCTGAAGGAACGATCAACGGCATGGTGGACAAGCGTTTGCGCGAGATGCAGGAGAAAATGAAGAAATTGGCGGCAACGGGCGAAAAAGAGGAAAAGGCTGGTAATAACAGGGATGACAAGTAACTACCGGTCGCGTGCCAGTGGTTCATCACCGTGTGGGGACTGTTTCAGGCGCAGGACCAGACAGGTGATTTCGAACCAGAGACGGACAAGGATCATTGCCGCCAGCCGGCCCGGCAGATGGTCGGAAAGGCGGTCGAGAAAGCGGTCGTAAAATTCGAGAAATACATGTTTCCCCTCTCCGGCGGCAAGCCTTTTCTGAAGTTGTGCCGTACATCCACTGCCAGTGCCAGCTGCCAACCGTTATCGCGGACATAGGCGCCGGTATCCAACCAGAATTTTTGCCGTTCCCACCACGGCAGCGCCTGGATGCGGCGCCTGAAGATATGGAAGAAGGGCAGGATCTGCAGATTGCTGGTGCGGCCCTGGGTCGTGTAGATCAAGGGAATGTCCAGCAGAAAATCTTCCCTGCCGATTGCAGCCAAGTTGAGAATCATGGCATTGAGGGTCTGACGGGCAGAGAACCCTTCATTTTCGAAGCGCCGGGCAGAGGTGTGGATGGTGGCGGGAATGAGAATCCATTCCCCCCTTTCGGCAACAGCTTCAGCGAATTTGGTATCTTCCAGGAACGGCAGTGATTCGGCAAAAGGACCTATCTGACGACAAAAAGAGCGGCGCATGAGAAAACACTGATCGCCGTGGATGCAGTGGCGACGGGAAAGTCTCGCCTTTGACTCAAGATAATGGTAGCCGAAGGAAGGCGCTGTGCTGTTGCGCAGGAATCGAAGGGTGAAATGCCCCGCTACCCGGTCATTGCCCCTTTCGGCGATGGCTTTTTCAAGATACTGCAACCCTTTTTCCAGGGCATCGTCTGCAGCAAAGCTTGAATCGGCATGGAGAAAAAGAATGGTGTTACCGCAGCTGGCGGCAATGCCGGCGTTAAGCTGGCGGCCGCGTCCCTTCTCACTGTGGATTACCGAAACGGGAAAGGGCGCTTCTTCCACCAGGGACCAGGCCCTTGCCACCGTTGCATCGTTCGAGCCGCCGTCGCAGATGATCAGCTCGAATGCCACCCCATCCTGGGCCTTCAATGTGTGGAACAGGCCGTCGATGACTGCAGCCTCGTTGTAGACCGGCACGATTATGGAAAGTTCGGGTTTTATCGCAGGAAATGCCATTCTGTCTCAGTGCTGAATAAGGCTGTCGGCCCTTGACACCAGGTCGGGGAGGTCCGGTTTGGTCAGAATGTCATTAGCGCCGATACTCTTCCATTTATTCTTGTTATCTTCCGAGGCCAGGGAAGAAAAAATCACTACCGGCAATCCTTCGAATCCGCTTTCTTTCCTGATCAGAGAGGTCAGGTGCAACCCATCCATCTTCGGCATTTCGATGTCGGTAATAAGCAGATCAACCTCGCTTCTCAAGTCGGTATTGGTGCTTCTGCTACGGGCCAGCTTTTCATTCAGCAGATGCCATGCTTCCTCGCCGTTTTCAGCTTCATCCACATTGTAGCCTGCGTTGCGTAACGTTGTGCAGATGGTCTGGCGGATAAATGCCGAGTCGTCAGCCACCAGAATCCTTTTGGCTGACCTGTCGAAAACGGGTGACATCTCCAGCTGTTTCTGTCCCAGTTCGGTCATGACATCTGCAGCGCACAGTTCACCGACGATCTTCTCAAAGTCCAGGAGGAGAATGATCCGGTTTTCCATCTTGACCACCCCGGTTATCCTGGAATCGCTGGCGTGCTTCACCGGAGGTTCAACCGATTGCCAGGAAATGCGGTAGATGCGCGATACCGAATGTACCAGGACACCGACGATCAGCCTGTTGAATTCAAGGACGATGACCTTGTCCGTGGCAATACCATCGGTATTTTTGTTCAGGACGATGGCCAGGTCGATCAGGGTAATCACCTTGTCCCGCAGCTTGATCATTCCCTTGATGGAAGGGGACGGTTGATGGTTGTCCTGATCTCCGGCACCCGGATAATCTCCCGAACCTTGGCCACATTGACGCCGAAGTAGCAGGGAACGACCTTGCCGTTGCCGTCAATTTCATCAACCCGGAATTCGACTATTTCCAGCTCATTGGTGTCGCTTTGCAGCAGAATATTGTTGTTAATGTCCATGGGGCTCTCGCTTTGCAGGTTTTATTTGAACTGCCCATTTAAACTCTATCGGCAGCTAGCGGCGAAAGCTTAGGGGTAAATCATTTTTTATCATCCATGGCACAAATATCCACCTTGTTGTCGTAAAAGGTGCTGCCTTCTCCCCTGTCGGTCAGCCGTTGGGAGGTGAGGGCATTGACCGACCGTGACCCCGGCGCGTAGGCCAGCCACCACACCCCTTCTGCAACTACTACCCCTCTGGGCACCTTTGGGGTAATGCGCAAGGTGAAGGTTACATCGCCCACGTCATTCCGGGCGCGTACGGCCATTCCGTTCTCAAGGCCCTTTTCCTCGGCGTCCAGCGGGTTCATCTGCAGAAGCATTCCTCCCTGCTTGCGGCGCAGCTCTTCCTGTTCGTAAAAAGACGCGTTGAGGGCATATGGCGTGGGCGCCGTCATCAGGCGAAAGGGAAATGGGTCGTTATCTCCGTGGGGGGGGGAGGTAACAGGGGAGGGGATGCTCTTCCCGCGGGTTGAAAATCTCGATTCTGCCAGAGCTGGTGCGGTATGGGAAGCCTGTCTCCGGCAGGCGAAGCTGGACGGCCCTGCCGACCGCGAGCGCTTCAACGTCAATGTCTTGTCGAAGACTGGTGGGAATGGACAGCAGGTGATCGATGAGATCATCGGCGGTCTGGCGAAAGAATGGATCATCCAGTCCCATGGCCTGGGCAAGAAGGCCGAATACTTCCCGGTTTGACCTGCTCTGGCCGACGGCAGGAATGGCAGCCCTGGCTCGCTGGATATGGTAAGTACCGTAGCTGCGGTAGAGGTCGCTGTGCTCCAGGGATGAGGTGGCGGGCAGGACGATATCGGCATGGCGGGCAGTGTCGGTCATGAACCGCTCGTGGACGACGGTGAAAAGGTTTTCCCGCAACAGCCCCTTGATGACCGCATTCTGATCAGGGGTCACGGCGGCCGGATTGGAATGATAAACATAGAGGGACATGATCGGCGGATCATCCAGCCCGTTGAGGGCATTTCCCAGTTGATTCATGTTGACGATGCGGGTGGGAGCGGCCATGAAATCCTCCGCGTCACCTCCTTCATGCGAAGGCCGGGCCGGTGGATGTGCCGGGGAAACAGCCGCCTCCTTCCCTGCCGTAGGCGCCGGTGATTGCCGGCAGGCAGGCGATGGTCCGGATGGTCATGGCGCCGTTGCCGTAGCGTGAGAGCCCGCTGCCGAGTCGAATGTATGCCGCTTTGGCTTTGCCGTATTCCCTTGCCAGGCCCTCGATCTTTTCTCCAGCAATTCCGGTGATCGCCGCTACTTTCTCAGGAGAGTAATCGGGCAGAACCTGATCCTTCAGCTCCTGGAAGCCCTGCACCCGTTGTGCGACGAATCCGTGATTCACCAGATCATCCCGCACCAGAATGTGCATCATCCCCAAAGCCAGAGCGCCATCGCTGCCGGGGCGTACCAGGATCACATCATCGGCGGCTGACGCAGTTGCCGTTTCATAGGTATTGATCAGCCAGACCCTTGCCCCGTTTCGCTTTGCATCCTGCACGCCGCGCAGGAAATGGATGCTGGTCGCTGCCGCGTCGATTCCCCACAGGATAACCAGGTCGCTTTTGGCAACGGACTCTGGTGGCGGTGGTGGCGTTTCCCCCATCACCGCCTGCCACCCGGCATCCTTGGCCGGTGAGCAGATGGTCCGGGCCAGGCGGGAGGCGCCCAGTGCATGAAAGAACGGATGGCCGCTGTTCCGCTGGATCAGCCCCATGGTGCCGGCATAGGAATAGGGAAGAATGGCCTCGGCACCGTATCTGCCGATGATCTCCCGCCAGCGCAGGGCGATTTCACCGATGGCGTCATCCCAGGTGACAGGCGTGAAGCTACCGCTTCCTTTGGCGCCGGTCCGTTTGAGCGGCGTGGTCAGTCGCAGCGGTGAATGGACGGTCTGTTCATAGTGGAGCATTTTCGGGCAGAGCAGCCACGGGTATAGGGATGATCAGGGTCGCCGCTGACCCTGACGGCCTTGCCTTCGGAGACTTCCACCAGTAGCCCGCAGGTATCCGGGCAGTCATAGGGGCAGGCAGAGCGTTTTATCTGAGTTGTCACACAAAGCTCCCTTTCGTTACCGAATGAATAAAAACCTGCCGAGTTTAGCATGAAAGCAGGCACACAGTTTCACCCTCGTTGATTGAAATACCATAACTTGCGCCAAGGCGGTTTTTCCTGTTATAACTCACCCATGGATAACGGGCGCGGACGCATTTCTCTGCGGGAGATTTTCACAACCTTTTTTTATATCGGCGCAACCGGTTTCGGCGGCGGCATGGCTATCGTCTCCCTCATGGAACGGGTCTGTGTCCACCGCAAACGCTGGCTCGGCCTCGATGAATTCATGCACGGCCTGGCTTTCGGCCAGATCCTCGGCCCTTTTTCCCTTAATACCGCCATCTTCATCGGCTATTACCTGCGCGGCAGCTTGGGTGGCATCACGGCCGCAGCGGGCTTCATCTCGCCATCCTTTTTTCTTATTTCGCTTTTGTCCTGGCTCTATTTCAGATTTCACGAGCTGCCCCAGCTGCAATCGGCTCTCAAGGGGACAAATCCGGTGGTAATAGCGCTGATTGTAGTGGCTGCAGCCGATGGTACGCAGCAAGGTCAAGAGCGTCAATGACTGGCTGCTGGTGGCCATATCCTTTGCCGCAGTTGCCTTCTTCAAAATCAATGCGCTGGTCGTTCTTGTGCTGGCTGGGATATGGGCCTTCGGGCGGGGATATTACCAGAAGGAACACCAATAATGGCGGCCATCTTCAACCTTGCCTGGATATTTCTCAAAATCGGCTTCATTTTTTTCGGTGGCGGCTACGTTTTGATACCTCTGCTGCATCGGATCATGGTGGAGCAATATCAGTGGTTGACTCTGAGGGAATTTCTCGATGGGGTGGCTCTGTCACAGCTGACTCCCGGTCCACTGGCCATGC
Source organism: Geotalea toluenoxydans JCM 15764 (assembly GCF_001311985.1). Classification (GTDB taxonomy): domain Bacteria; phylum Desulfobacterota; class Desulfuromonadia; order Geobacterales; family Geobacteraceae; genus Geotalea; species Geotalea toluenoxydans. Next base: position 8,330 of record NZ_BBCJ01000045.1, on the reverse strand, counting down.
TGGCCACTTTCACCGGTTTCAGGGCCGGCGGTTTCATGGGAGGGCTGATAGCGACCATTTTTATCTTTCTGCCCGGCACGGTCCTGATGCTGTTCTTTGCCAACCGTTACGAGAAACTGCGTGATATGGAACTGATGAAGGCCGCTCTTGACGGCATACTGCCGGCGGTAATAGGCCTGGTGGCGTCAGCGCCTATAATCTGGGCGCCACCTCGCTCGGCTCTCCCCGGGATTTTGTCATGCTCGTCGCCGGTTTTCTGATCCTCCAGTTCACCAAGGTCAGCCCCATGCTGGTCATACTAGGGGCTGGGGCGATCGGCTATTTCCTGCACTTTTCCTGATCATGCATGCTCAACTGACACCTATATCGCTTTCATCTCCCGGCCATCGGCGCATGCAGTAAACGCACTCTTCCGTGCCATGGAGAATGGTGTCCCGAAGCTGTTCCCCTTCATATCTGGCCGGGCATCTTCGGGGGAGCGGATAACGGTGTATGGTATTATTCTTGATAAAAAACATGCTTGTCTCCTTTGCCGGAAGGTTCGACCATAGTCACTGCAGTTATTCCCAAGCCCATTACATTGTTGCATGGGGGGCAAACTGGGGTCCTTCATGTTTCTCCTGGCAGCTGACACAGTAAATGGCATCCGGCACGACCTTCACCCGCTCGGTGGGTATCTCCTCGCCGCAATCTTCACAAACGCCGTAGGACCCTTCTTTCAGCTTGCGCTCTGCTTCTTCCAGGTGGGAAAGTTCTTCCTTCCTGGAGTCCGCAACCGAGAGCCCGGTATCCCCTATGACATCCAGCAGGCTACGATCACCATCATCCAGCGCATTTTCATACTGGGCGTTGCTCTGTGCCCCCAGATTTTCGAATAGTTCAACCCGCAGCTCATTCCATAACCGGCGCTTCTTCTCCATCAGGATTTCTTTCAGCTCTTCGTCGCGGCTGCCCATGACAACCTCCCGGAATGTGGGATGAAAGTACTCAATAAAACTTTACCATGGATGGGAAAAAATGAAATTACAGGGGTTTTCCCTCTTCGAGGACCTGCACCCGCAGCCCTGGCCGGGAGCAGAGATGTACAGGAAAAGGAGGTCCACCCGGTGCGGCAGATGAGGCTCGATGCGGAAATCCTCTTTGAAGCTCCATCGGAAACTTCTGACTTTGCTGTCTTCGGCAATGCCGAGGTGGCGGATAATTTCGCCGGTCCTGCCCCTGGGGACGGCACTGTTGACGGTTTCGATTCCGGTGAAAAAGGAGGGGAGCCTGCTTGCTGCCGGATACTCGGCAAGGCAGAAATCATAGCAGAGGGATTCTCTGATCTTTTCTATTCGGGAAGAGGTGAGAATGGTTTCAGCAAAGTGCCACAGATTTTCAAAAAGCCCCGACAAGGGGGTGTGCATGGGGATGTCCTGCTCTTCCCAGTAATGGGCAGCTGCATGGAAAATATCGGCCAGGGGGCATGCTCAGCCAGTACGGACAGCGATGTGCCGAATCTGCGCTGTTGTAGAGCAGGTCCACCAGTCTGGAGATTAATTCTATCCTGCAGATATCTCCATAGGTCAGCCAGGGGGTGCGCAGAATCTTGTATGGGGGGGCGGCAGAATAGGCATAGCCTTCGCTGTCGGCGATCTTGCGCATGGGGGCGCCTTCAGCACCTTGAGCGGTTCTACCTGGATATGGTGAGGGCTGAGCTCGCACAGACCTGCAGGGAACGGAGGAACCCCTGGTAATCCTCGCCGGGCAGCCCTGCCACCAGATCCAGATGGATGGTGACCTGGGTTTCCTGCCGCAGCCGCGCCACGTTGATGAAAAGTTTATCCAGATCGGAGCTGCGCCCGACCCGTTCCAGGGTTTCCGTATCTTTCGACTGAATGCCGATCTCGAAGCGGAAGGTGTCCTGGGGTACCTTTGCCAACAGCGCCAGATTTTCTTCGGTCAGCAGGTCGGCGGCAATCTCGAAATGAAAGCGGCTCCCTCTGTTGTTATGGAGGATGTAGTCCCAGATCTCGTTGGCGCGGGAGACATCGTAGTTGAAGGTCCGGTCCACCAGCTTGACGGTCTTGACCTCCTTTGCCATGAGAATGCCCAGATCGCTCCGGATTCGCTCCATGGAAAAGGAGCGCACCCCCCGTTCCAGGGATGACATGCAGAAGGCGCAGGAGAAAGGGCAGCCCCGGGATGTTTCGTAGTAGACGAGGGGCTTTTTCAGGTCGGCAAGGCCTGCAGCAAAGGGGGAAGGGATCGAATCGAGGCAGGCGATGGGGGCTCGTTCAGGGGCAGCGATTATATCTGCTCCCGTGCGGCAGGCGATGCGTCAATATCTTCAATGGGGTGATCCGACAACAATGCCTCCAGTAGTTGCCGGCAGCTGGCTTCTCCTTCGCCCCTGACGATGCAGTCCACAGCCGGATGGTGATCGAGGAGTTCAAAGACGCCATGGGATGCCTCTGGCCCGCCGAGGACAATGCAGGTCTCAGGCTGCACCAGCTTCAGGTCGGCAGCCAGCTTCAAGGTCTGGCCGATATTCCAGATGTAGCAGGAGAACAGCACCACATCTGCCTTTTCTGCCACGAGCTGGTGCAAAACTCCGTCAGCCGGCTCATTGATGGTGAACTCACGGATGCTTATCCCGATACCGTTGATTTCACCGCAGGCAGCTGCAAGGTAGGGGAGGGCCAGGGAAGCGTGGACATATTTGGCGTGGAGGGTGGTAAGAAGAACTTTCATGGCGGAATTGTAGCGGATGGGCATTGGAATGGCCAGTAAAAGTTAGACCAATTTTTCACTGTGTCAGTTGCCGGTCATGGAGTTGTTATGCTACTGTAGCGATGTCAAAACCGTAAGGGGTGGAACATGAAAAAAAGACTGCCAAAGATGCTTTACGCCGATGCAAAAGGAAACATCTTCGACCATCCGGATTTTTCTATGGCCGGCATGAACGGTACGGAAGCGGTGCTTCCGGAGGATGTGGAACTTATTCCGCTGCCGGAAGACAGCCGGCTCTTCACCATTCCCGATACGCCTCCCATTGCCTGGGACCGGAAGCAGGGGCGGTTTGTTACGGTGGATACGGTCCGCGAGGGAAAACGCAGTCAGCGGGTGCAGGCAGTCTCGGCTTTCATGGCTCCCGGCTATGTGCGAACGCTGCTTCCTGCTTGTGATTACAGCCGAAAAAAGATCCATCTGCCGCTCTGGTCATACACTGCCGTGGGCTGGGATGAGGAACAGGAGCGGTTCGTGGTGGCGGCCAGCCGGGTGGACAGCAATCAGAACTGGAACCCGTGCAATTACGATGATCGCAAGCTGGACCACTGGTGCGCAAACGCCTGCGGGAGATGCCGGACAACCGCCTCTTGGAGCAGCTGGCCCGATGTGCCGTGGATTACCATTGTTTTGCCGCCAAGAATTTGTTTTTCCGCCGGTGGGAGGCGCCGTTGCCCACCTCTCCCGTCTGTAACTCACGCTGTCTCGGTTGTATCAGCCTGCAGCCCTCCGACTGCTGTCCCTCCAACCACGAGCGCATCTCCTTCGTGCCAACACCGGAGGAGATCGTGGAGCTGGCGCTGCCCCACCTGAATGAAGCCCCGGAACCGATTGTCTCCTACGGTCAGGGGTGCGAAGGGGATCCGATCATGCAGGCCGACACCATTGCCGAAGCCACCCGCCGCCTCAAGGCTGCAACCAGCAAGGGGACCGTCAACTTCAACTCAAACGGCTCGTTTCCCGACCGGGTGCGCATGCTCTGCGATGCCGGAATGGACTCCATGCGCTTTTCCATGAACTCGGTGCAGGAGGAATTCTACAACCGCTACTACCGACCGGTGGGGTATAAATTCAGTCAGGTTGTGGAGTCGGTGAAGTGTGCAAAGGAACGAGGCCTCTTTACCATGATCAATTACCTGGTGTCGCCGGGATTGACCGACAGTGAGGCCGAGGTGGATGCGCTGCTGAAATTCATCGGCGAGACCGGGGTGGACATGCTACAGATGCGAAATCTTTCCATCGACCCGGATTTTTACAATAAAAGGATGCAGCTTTCCGGACGGGGCATCGGCATGTATCGAATGCTGGAGCGGGTAAAAAGGGAGTTTCCGAGGATTCAGTTCGGTTATTTCAACAGGACCAGGGAAAATTTTTATCCGGAAGGACTGGAAAACAGCTGGCCCATCAAAAGCTGACGGGCGGAGCAAGGGAGGATCAGTCTCGCTTGTGGCAGTCGCTGCAATGCTGGAGCGGTCCTACCCCCAGCTTTCTATGGCAACCCAGGCAGAGCTTGTGGCAGAGTCGTGATCCAGCTCGATGAAACGCGGCGGCCCATTGTGGCAATCGCCGCAGGTGAAATTCCTGCGGTGATTGACGTGGTCGAAAGTAATGTCGCCGTTATAGGCTTTGAAAGTATAGGCGCCTTCTGCGACGACCGTACAGGATAAGAGCATCAGCATCAGGAATATGCTTTTTTTCATAATGATTACCGTATAATCGCCGTTTAGAAATTTAGGTAATGTATAGATAAATGTCGCAACATTGTCAATGAGATCTTCCTTCAAGTTTCTCCCCATCGCTCAACTCCAACTACCCCTTATTTGTAATCGTCACAAGAATCTCGTAGTTCTCGCGATTTAACTGCGGCATGTTAAATAGCTAGCTTCCACTTTTTTTAAACACCTTTGTTGTTGCCCCCGCATTTTTCAAAATAATAGTGAAATCTGCATGTCAAAACTGGCAGTTATCCCACGTAAAAAAGCATCTTTATGCATCGGGCGCGATAATTGCACAAATATAAAACGTTTTAATCTTGACCCGATTTCAGTTCTTGTCTCTATACCTCATCACAAGTTTCACATTCGACCTGAATTCAATTAAATAATCAAAGGGAGGGCTTATGGGAAATGACTTGAGCAGTAAATCATTACCGCCTGAAAGGGGTAAGGGAAGGGGCCTGCTGGCGAATATGAGCGGGCATGCAAAGCTATCGCTGCTCGGCGGACTTTTAATGTGTCTTCTGACCCTGGGCTTTTTATTCGTTATGAACGCTCCGGTACAAGCTTTCGTAACCAAGGGGGCCTCGTGTTCTGCAGGATCTTGTCACGGGGCAACCAACACTGCAGCAACCATAACTACTTCAATCAACGGAACTCCGGGGACATCAATCACGGTGACCGCCGGTAGCACAATTGAAGTCGATTGGTTTTATACCAGCATGCTGACCAACGCGAACAGGTACTCCGGTACTAACCCTGAAATTGCAATTCCTGCAAACTGGACAATTGCAGCCGGTACTGCCAATGCCACAGGCCTTACTGGTTGGAGCACTGCATGGAATGCCACAGACGGTGCTACATGGAATACCAGCTATAGTACAGCTTCAGAGTTTCCCAACAGCCCTCAGGGGTTCTCTACCGATTATACCGGCACTTCATGGGATAACGCTCCCGCAACGCTGCTTTCGATGACGGGACCGCTGGTGACCTTGATGGAACTGCAAACAGGATGGGGAGCGATGCACGAATCACTATTCCTTCAAACACACCAGCAGGGACTTATAATATTGTTGTACTTGGTATAGGTCATGATGCTGCTAACAGTAAAGCTCATGTAGAACAGGTGTTGACAATAACCGTTCAAACAGTAGCAAAGCAAACTCCAACTATCAATACATGGCCTACAGCCAGTGCAATCACTTACGGACAGGCACTTTCCTCCTCGACTCTGAGCGGCGGCAGTGCATCAGTTCCCGGTACCTTTGCCTGGATTACATCATCGACAACACCAGCTGTAGGAGCACCAGCACAAGCTGTTCGGTTTACTCCCACGGATACTGTCGGTTACAACACAGTTGATGGCACGGTCCCCATTACCGTTAATAGGGCCGCTCTAACGGTAACCGCCAGTAGTCCGAGTAAAACTTATGGTAGTGCCAACCCGGCCCTCACCGTTGCCTACGTCGGGTTTGTTCTTGGCGATACGGCTTCCAGCCTCACTACCCAGCCGACTGCAACGACGACTGCCACCGTTTCAAGCCCAGCAGGTACCTATGCTACTGTGCCCAGCGGCGGCGCCAGCGACAACTACAATTTTACCTATGTAAATGGAACACTAACGGTTAATAAGGCACCTTTGACCGTAACCGCAAGTAGCCCAAATAAAACGTACGGCAGTGTCAACCCGGCATTCTCCGTTTCTTACAGCGGCTTTGTCCTTGGCGAGACAGTTGCTAACCTCACCACCCAGCCCACAGCAACAACAGCGGCCACGGTTTCCAGTCCGGCAGGGTCCTATGCTACTGTTGCCAGTGGTGGGGTGAGCAACAACTACAGCTTCACCTATGTAAATGGTACAGTGACCGTTAACCAGGCAGCACTTACCGTTACGGCAAACGACGCCGGCAAAACCTATGGTGCTGCGAACCCTGCTCTGGCGGTATCATACAGCGGTTTCGTTCTCGGCGAGACCGCTTCTGACCTGACAACTCAACCAACTGCATCCACAGCCGCTACAGCCTCCAGTGTGGTTGGAACCTACCCCATAACTGCCAATGGAGGCGTCAGCAGCAACTACAGCTTTACCTACGTTCCCGGCACGTTGACCGTAAACAAAACGATGTTGACAGTAACGGCCGACGATAAGGCAAAGAGCCAGGGGACAGCAAATCCGCCCCTTACTGTTTCTTACGTCGGCTTCGTCCTTGGCGAGACTGCATCAAATCTTGCCACCCAGCCGACGGCAACCACTACAGCAATTACGTCCAGCCCGGTGGGAACTATCCCATCACGCCAAGCGGCGGCGTCAGCAGCAACTATGACTTCAATTATGTCGCCGGTACGCTTACGGTGACAGACTTCGTCAAACTTGATCAGACCATCACCTTTGCAGCTCCCTCAGCTAAAACATACGGCGATGCGGATTTCAACCGGGTGCATGGCCAGTTCAGGCCTGTCGGTTAGCTACACCAGTTCCAACACTTCCGTTGCGACCATCGTTGGTGGCCTCATCCACATCGTTGGAGCCGGTACGACAACCATTACCGCAAACCAAACTGGGGACGGTACCTATAACGCCGCTACGCCCGTCCCCCAGACTTTGACAGTGAACACGAAGACTTTGACTGTTACTGCCGGCAGTGCCGGCAAGACCTACGGTAGTGCCAACCCGGCACTCAGTGTTGCCTACAGTGGTTTTGTCGGATCTGATACTGCAGCCAGTCTGACTACGCAGCCGACTGCAACCACAGCCGCTACAACCACCAGCCCTGCCGGTACCTATTCAACAACGGCCAGTGGCGGGGTAAGCAATAACTACAGCTTCAACTATGTGGCTGGGACTCTGACCATTAACAAGGCAGCACTTACCGTAACCGCCAATAACTCCAGCAAGACCTATGGAGCTGTCAATCCTGCTCTCACCGTAACCTATGCAGGCTTCGTTGCCGGTGACACCGCCGCATCACTTATCAGCCAGGCAACCGCAACCACCACTGCAACGACGGCAAGTGGTTCCGGAACTTATCCGATAACCGCAGCAGGCGCAGCCAGCAACAACTACGACTTCACCTATGTTGCCGGTACGCTGACCGTTGACAAGGCAACTCTTACCGTAACCGCCAATAACGCCAGCAAGGTCTATGGCGCTTCCAACCCGGTCATGAGCGTTATTTATGCCGGTTTTGTCAATGGCGACACCGCTGCTTCTCTTTCCACTCAACCAACGGCGTCCACAACGGTAGTCGTAGCGAGTCCTGTCGGCAATTATCCGATTACTGCATCTGGTGGAGTGAGCAATAACTACAATTTCACCTATGTTGCCGGAACACTGACCGTTGACAGGGCACCGCTTACCGTAACCGCCAGCAACGCCAGCAAGATCTACGGCGCTGCCAATCCTGCCCTGACCGTAGCCTACACCGGTTTCGTTGCCGGTGATACTGCCTCATCACTTACCAGCCAGGCGACCGCAACCACCGCAGCAACCACGACAAGCGGCGCCGGCACCTATCCGATCACCGCAGCGGCGCAGTAAGCAACAACTACAACTTCACCTATGTTGCCGGAACACTGACCGTTGACAAGGCACCACTTGCCGTAACCGCCAACAACGCCGGCAAGATCTACGGCACTGCCAATCCTGCCCTGACCGTAGCCTATGCCGGTTTCGTTGCCGGTGACACCGTCGCATCACTTACCAGCCAGGCTACCGCAACCACCGCCGCAACCACGACCAGTGGCGCCGGAACCTACCCGATCACCGCAGCGGCGCAACAAGCAACAATTACAACTTCACCTATGTTGCCGGAACACTGACCGTTGACAAGGCACCACTTACCGTAA
>NZ_BBCJ01000044.1 GCF_001311985.1 Geotalea toluenoxydans JCM 15764 | reverse complement strand
CGGTTTTACAGGACAAAGCTCCAAATTTGCCTTTTAAGCCGCCTTTTAATATCCGGCAAGGCAGAAGCCTTCCTGCATTCCGCAGTTATGGTGACTTGCATCCATTCATGCACTAGTAACGTCCGATAAGATATATTATGTAAAGTACGAGGTTTGGTTGCGGGAATTGTTGGTCAGCAGCGCAGCCAGCCAGCACCATGTTGACCTACCTATATGGAAAAAGCCCGTCAAGAAAAGTCTGACGGGCTTCGTGGGCTGTATAGAGCTGAAAATCGGTTATTTCAGCAGTGTTACCTTGCCATCGTCCAGGTCATATTTGGCGGCGACGATCTTGACCTTGCCTTCTGCAACCAGATGCCTGATAACTTTCGACTGTTTGGTCAATGCGGCAGAAACCAGTTTCACATTATCGTCTATGGCCATTTCCACCACCTCTGGTTTTGCTTTGCCCGTTGATTCTTTCTTAGCCTGCTTCACTGCCGGGGCGATGGAGCGGATTATCGAGCCCAGATTCCCTTCAGGCTTGCCTTTGGCTTCGACCGCAGCCGTTACGGCGCCACAACGCTCATGGCCGAGAACCATGATCAGCGGGGAACCCAGGTGTTCGGCTCCGTATTCGATGCTTCCCAGGATAGCCGGATCGGCGATGTTTCCTGCAACGCGGATGACGAATATCTCACCGAGACCCTTGTCGAAAATTATCTCCGGCGGAACGCGCGAATCGGAGCAGGAAAGGATGATGGCATACGGCTTCTGATGCTTGGCAAGACTTTCGCGGGTAGTCAGGTCACAGAGCTTCTGACCACTCATCTGATTGGAGACATAGCGCTGATTGCCATCCAGCAGGCTTTTCAAGGCTTCATCGGCGCTCATGCCGGCTTGTGTACCGCTGGCAAGTGCAACCGCTGCAGAAATTACAAGTGTTAAAACCGAGAGCCAGACAACATTCTTCAACTTCCTAGGCAACATATGGGGTTTCCTCCTGAAAATTTTTTCAAAAAAGTACCACCTTCACCTTTAAAAGGGAAACATTTTAATTGTTTAAGTATTATCTGGCCTGGCCTGGTGATTTCACTTCCGGCCTGGAATTGGATAGAGCGAAATTTTAGCTGCCTTTTTGACTATTTCGAAATGAGCATCCAGTGTGGCCAACGGGACACCGGCCTGTGCAGCAGCGGCGGCAATGAAACAGTCGGCAAGACCGATAGTCTGCCCTTTGCGGCGGAGATCGAAGGAGAGTCGCCCGGCTGCAGCCCATAATTCCGGGGTTTCCGGCAGGAATTCGAAGACATGCGGGAAATCGGCAAGCACGGCAAGCTCTTTGTCAGATTTTGCCCCCTGCATAAGTTCGGCAAGGATGATCCGGTGCAGCAAACCTGTTCTTCGTCGATCAACCGCGTCACCACGCCAAAACAGGGCTCTTGCTTGCGGAAGAACTCGATCCATACGGAAGTATCGACGAGAACCTTAGCCAAGGCGGTGGTCTCCATGTCGTAGTTCATCAGCATCCGCGATAAACTCCATCTTCCCGGCCATGGCCTTGATGCGAGCCGTCTTGCGCAGGCGTATCTCATCCCTGACGGCGGTAAGAACTGCCTCAGTCTTGCTCTTGGCGCCGACCAGCGACATGAGTTCGGTCAAAAGGTCCTGTGGGAGTGTAACGGTTGCACGTGCCATTAAAGGCCTCCTTCTTTTCACACAAATCAGTATATCTATTGTGTGCTGAATAACAACACAAAAAATCATGAATTATTAGTGGTAGGTTGATTTAGGGAATGAAAGCACACAGAGCGACAAGGCTGCGGCTATTGTCGAGCAGAAGACAAGGAGTGAAGGGTGAAATCTTTCGTTCGTCATCCTCATGTGGGATCGGATCAGCGGGGTGCCGTCACTTTGTTTTCGGCAATGACCATTTTGGCGACGTTTGCCAGGGGGAAGATCATGACTCCCCTGCCTGTTGGTACAAGCGCATTGGAGGAGGTGGCCCGAGTAACTAGCGAAGCTGATCAGTGGTAGATTACCTTATTTAAGCGTTTTCTTCTCTTCTTTATAGCCGGAGGGCGCCACATCACGACATTTTTGTTCAACCTGGTGTGCAATCCGTTGAATCAACGAATCCGAAAGGGGGGTAGCGCTTTTGATGCCTGCCCATGCAAGTGGGTTCTTTCCGTTAAAGAGGAATACATCTGAAGGCTTTAGGCGGTCGATGTACCATCCAGGAATGGCCAGAACCGGCTTCACCTGTACCTGCTCCCCCACTGCGCTGGTCAGCCATTTTGCCAGCCATTCAGCTTGCCGCCTTGCTTGGGGGAGGAAATCCCGCTCCGTCCAATTTGGGAATTGCAATGCCTGCCCATCGAAGGCTACCTTCCATTCCTGCTTTGTGCTTCCCTTCGCTGGCTTAGCTTTTCCTTTCGTCTCAACCGCAAAAACCCCATTCGGGCCAAAAAGGATATGATCGATATTGAAGCCATCACATGGGAAATCATGATAAACCCGGTAGCCATGCAACATTAGCTGGTTAAGTTCTTGTCCTACCGCTACCTCCGCATCCAGAGCCACGCGCAACTGGTTTCGTCGGGTCATAGCATTGGACATTTTTAAAATAGAAAAAGCTAAGAAAATAAAGGCAACAAAGCCATATGCAGCAAGATAGGCTGAGGTGTTTGGATCTTTGTGAAATAAAGTTGGCTGAGAATGCTCGTAGAAAATGCCAGTGGCACGGCAAATGAGGCAGCCAGATAGCCGGTAATATCACTGCTGAGGTCATCTATGAGTTGGCGCAGCGATTCTCCCGGGGCTCTGAGTAAGTCAGTTGTTAAAGGAGATCGCCTACCGCGCGTCGCAGTTTGCTAAGCCAAATAGAAGGATATACGACGATAAAGATTGAGCTAACGATAACAATAGCAGGAAGAATCATGATTAACAGCTGTTCCATTCAAAGGTCCTTTATCCTTCTAAAAGTCTAATCATTGTTATTCCAAAAGCCGGTTCCGGGGACGTGCAAACCATTAAAGCTTAAATTCCCGGCGATGTTCTGCAAGATATTCCTGTGCTGGCCACAGGTTATTGTCTTTCGGTCCGATAATACCGCGCCCACTGAGGGTTAGCAGGATGCCAGGCGCATTTGGTTGTGCAGAAATATGTCGGGAGGTAATGACTTCATAGCCGTCTGACACCCCCATCATGCCGTTGTCGAAAGCCCAGTGGCAAAGCCTGCACAGCGCCATGCCATTGCGAATATCATCATTATTGCTTTTGCTCCAAGGAACAATATGAGCTGCCTCAACTGCGGTATATTGCTCGGGGGTGATGATCCGGACACCGCACAGAGCGCAGCGATGGTCATAGGTGGTAACCACCAGTCGCCGAAAACCCTGATCCCGAGCAGTCGGGCGGTAGTTATCGACATCTATGATCTCTTTTACCAGCGGCAGGTGTGATTTCTCTTCTAAGATCCGGCTATAGTCGTAGGCTTCGCGATTGATGACAGACTGCTCCCGCAGTTGCGCCTGTGCTTCGGGTGAGAAGCAGGAAAGAAGCAGCGCTTCCCGTAGTGCCTCTCTCCCCTCCTCTGTCTGCATTACCTGGGAAAGACCTTGATCTAACCTTGCGCCGAGGGCGTATTTGCGGAGATAGCTGACGGAGGATGTGTTATTGATGAGGGCGGGAGTGATGGTTTTACACGGTTGCGGTACCAGTTCCCAGAATGGCTCACGATCCAGGCGGGAAAATGGAAAGGCAATGCTGCTGGTCTGGCCAAGGGGCACAATGCGTCGCCAGTAGAGGTTGAAAAGTTCGTTCAGCTCGACCAGATCGCCGGTGACATCGACAAACGCGTCGTGATCATGCCGCGATGCACCAGGTCCAACACCGCCAGCAGCAGGATCGGCTTGTGGGGGGCCTTACGTTTGGTGGCTTCGGCCCAAGTTGGACCGGGGGCGCGGTTGAGTGAGGTGAATTGTTTGATGGAGGTGGTCGGATTAAGCATCCTTGCTCCATAGCTTCTGTATTAGTCAAAAAATGGATTTTGGAGACGCGCCCTTTTATTATTTCCGCCCGCCATATAAGGCCCTTACGGACAAAAAATTCACACAAAACTAAAAAGATGGCAGAGTACATCTCCTGTTCAAGGGCGGATTTTCAGGTGAATATACTCTACAAATAAACTAACTTATGTATCATAAAGCCGCAATCATGGCCAATCTACAGCACTTTCATTACTTAAATAAAGAACTTTTTGTTAAAACCACCAACAATGCAACCAAAGGTACTACAACTAAAAAAAAGTATTTTGTACAGAAGAAGCTGGTTCGCCCCTTTTTACTCTTTTCCATTCTTTTTTTAATAACACTTGTGATAGTGCTAAAAGTCTTTGTGATTCTTTATCAATTTTATCCTGGTCCAACATATTTGTCTCAATAGATGACAGCATGTCGTGTAACGTTGTTACTGAATCAATGATTTCTTTATCCTCTTCAGGGTTTAACCTTAATAATATTCTATGAAATAACATTGATACCGTAGATATATCTTTCCCAATATCTTTTACGAGCTCATTAATGGCCTTATCAGTATCATCTTTATGCAACTCAATATAGTAGTCACATAGGGCGCTAATACGGAAAATGTGTCCAATCATCTCTGATAAATCTTGCCTCAGAGCATCGATCCATGCCTGCCTGAATTCAGATGTTTTTTGATCCTTTGAAATCACTAAGTTAACGAAGGAAATTCCGCTAGTTATGAGTGCAGCCAAAATTGCCCCCACAGCGGCATATGCCGTAGCTGGTATCATTTTGCCCCCCTTTGTGGAAAGCCTATGCCGTGGTGCAGCACCTGATTAAATAAATCTGCACCTTGGCAAAGCCCCAGAGTTTAATCGACCAGGGTATGAAGGTTGCCTATAACTGTCTTTGCCAGTTCCTGTACATGCACATTCCGAAGGCGGGCAACTAAATCAGCGGTTACATGAATATCTGTTGGCTCCGCGGGATGCCCATTAATATCAATAAAAGGGCCATCAGTCTCCGTAAGGATACGATCCATCGGTAGGTCGGCAACAAGGGCTCGACCGCGATCCGACTTAACCATTTGAGCATTGACGGAGAAATAGCATCCAAGATTCACTGCTCGCCGTACTTCACTCTTGGTCCCGGTGAACCAATGGAGTACGACGGTGCCACGATCCCGCGGAAGATATAGCTCTATCATATCAAGCACTGCGGGAACACACCTCATGCTGTGAACAGAAAGAATTTTTTTGCCAGCTTCAGCACATCTTACTAGAATTGTGCGAAACACGTATTTCTGAGTCTCCAACGACTTGTAGAACCGTGGACCGGCATCAAGCCCAACTTCGCCGATGTAGCGGGTTTCGGGCAGGTGACGCTCCCATAGCGGCAGCTCCCCGGCTCGCTCGGCAACGACTTGCGGATGCAGGCCAAGCGCAGCACGGATATAGCGGGTGCCACGCGTGAGTTCGTAATTGCGCATCCACGCTTTCGGTGTCGTAGTGACGGTTAGCGTATATATGCGCGCAGCTTCCGTCCTAGCGATTGCGGCCTCATAGTCTGGAAAGAGATCGAGATGACAGTGGAAGTCCACGCCACTGGCTTTAACGTCATCCGTCATACTGGCCGCGTCCTTACACCGGCTAGCAATGCACCAACCTCATCGAGACCACGTCGATAGACACCGGCGATGGCTGCTTGACGCACAGGCGATTCATCAAGGAGCGGGCCCGGCTTGTGGATGAGGATCGGAGCCAATCCCGGCCTAGAGCGAAGCCGCTCAATGGCGAGCTGGAAGGAGCGAATTTGAACACCCTCTGATTGGCGCGTATCTAGCACACGAGCTGTCAGATCGTCGACCGTGTAGACGGTCGTGTCGGGATCGGAGGTCAGTCCCGCTAGGATCGCCGCTCGCCTGATGAGGCACGGCAGGCAATAGCCGCAATGTTGCATACCAAGACCTTGCCAGCGACCTTTGGTCGGGGCAGCGCAGGAGACTGACGAGGGAATGAGCTGGCGTAGCAAAGTGCCGTTGGCGCATGCAGCCACCATTTCGCCCTTGGTTTTGTCCCAATAGGGGTTATCTATGCGGCCATTGAGGCCAAGTCCTTGGAGTGCGTCGTTCCAACGGGCAATGTAGAAGGGATGGGTCGTGCGCGTGCTTAGCGCGCCGAGGCGCAGTGGATCGAGCGGCACATTAATGGCGATAAGGCCGTTCTCGGGCGCCTTCAGAGTAAACGGAGTATCAAGACCACTCCCGGCAAAAACGCCTAGAGCGAAGAAAAGAAAGGATCTACCGCGAGTGGTGTTCTCTCCAGCCGAGCCTTGAACAAAGCCTTCCGGAAACGCCATCCAGAGGCGTAAGCGATTGAAGGAGCGACCCCGATAGTGTGTATGCAAAACATCAAAAAGGGTGGACTGTGCGTCGCTCGTTGCGCCTTCGCCAGCGTGGCTGATTAGAAGCGGTGTGCGGCCACTTTCAAGGGCGTTGATTGCTCCGATGAGACTGTCCAGTCCGCCGGAAAAAAGCGCTAGGTCGTCGAACGGAGGGCCAAAGAGCCGCACAGGACGTGCTGGCGCGACCTTGGTAAAACGACTCGGTCGAGCGCGAAACGCGAGCGTCCAGCGATCTCCGGTAAGAAAGTTCAGCATCCGGACGAAGGTTGGAGCGACAGCTGTCCAGCGCTCCGGATCAGAAACGGGTACTATCAGCCGGATTTCGCGCGTCCATCCATCCTGGGATTCGCTAGTTCGCGAAATACGGGTATCTGCGGCGTGGACATGCGCGGCTAGGATCAGGACATCGACACCGATCTCGGAAGGATAGACGCCAAGCCGCGCCAAATCGCCAAGCGCACGTCCTATGCCGTGGCCGAGCGATCGCTCACCGTCAACAAGATTAAGTTGGGTTTCGACTTCACCCTCTCCAAGTGGGAATCTTATATGGTCGTCAGGACCATACCGACCTATGATGACGTGTCGCCTCATTCACCCTCCGCTTCTGTGTCACCCATAATCTGCAAAATTTCGAACGCTTGCTCGTAGACACGCCCAACAAATTGAAGTACGCGATCAGGAGTGAGCGCGGCTACTGTAGAGCGGGCTGTGGTGAGCGCATCCGCCACTCCTCGTCGTATAAAATCTTTTAGTTGAGTCTGCACACTTGCGGCTTCGCGGCTGTTTGACGGCAGGATAATTGCCTTTAACCCAATGTCATTACAGAGCCTCGCTTCGATGGCGTTGGTTGCGAAAAGCTCGAACACGGTCTGCATCTGATCTGCAGTGAGCCCATCGAGGTCTGTTACGCCAGCGCCTGCAAGGTCCGTGATCGTCTCGATGAACGCTTCACGAGCTATACCTTCGTCAATCGAACCGCCGTCAGGACACACATAATCTGACAGTCCGAGAAAAATCTCTTCAATTGGGCGGCCAGCGAGTGCCCCGAGATTGAGCGCGCGAAGGGCCTCAGTGGCGCCCCGTGCAATTGCGTCAGACAGAAAACCAACAAGGCGACTACCAGCGCCACGCGCCGAGCCCATCCTCGCAGCTGCGTTGCGCGCGCCCCCCGATGACGAGCCCACATAGTGCGACAGCGCTCGACCAAGGCTCCTGCGGTCATCGCCACCAGAGCCTGCGAATCGAGAGAAGTTGTTACGTGCCGCCGAGAAGCGGGTGGGATCGGCAATTAGTGGTATAGGCGGCCGCTCGGGTGGTGTGTCGGGCGCTGGAACGTCGTGCGGCGGATCGTTTGGTGGTCCACCATCAGGAGGAGCCCCATTCGGAGCAGCCGACGGCGCACCTCCATCGTCAAGCCAACTCGGAACGAGTGGTGTCCCGCCGTTTTGTCCGCCAAAAGCAGAAGATGTGCCCATCAGTTACCCCCTCCCTGACGTGTACGTAGCACGCCGTTGGCTGCCACTTTCAACATCGCACTTCCTTCTTTACCCCATTGTTGAAGAATAAAATCGAAACGTTGAGCCGATTCTTGATTCTTGAGGACACCCTCCCAACCGCTACAAACCCATGGTCCAAGTCGCTTTCGGGGCAATGCCTCCAGAAAATCGATGAGGCTACCCTGAAGTGATGGATGGGCTTTTACGAGGACAGCCAATCCCGCAACACCGGCGGGTTCAGTTTCGAGGCTGTCTCCGCCGATGATGCGGCCGCGCACGGCTTCAAAAACTTGTGCCGCTTCTGGGGGAGCGAGGCGCTTGAGGTCAGCCTCAAGCCCCTGTACCGCGAATTTGCCTCCGAAGAGCTGATCGACGACAGTAGTTAAGTGACCAAGAACTGACGCGACGCCGAAGTAATCCTTTCGGTCCTTCGCTACAAAGAGATAGGGCCTAAGATCCTCGTTGCCGAGCGCTGTCGGAACGGCGGCCCATGCCATGATAGAGGGCGAGGAAAGCCACTCACTGAGGAGCAAACTCTCGGTCAATTTCACGGGCTCCAGCTTGGGCGTGGCCATGGTCGTGTCAGCGCTCTTGGCGGTGATCTTCTCCCACTTGCCCGCACCCATTGTTTTTTCCTTTGTGGTCGCCGCCTCTTCGAGTGCGGCCAGGTCTGGGCATTTCCCATCCGGTGCTACGGCCGCAGCAGAGGCAATCTGATCGAAAAGTCGCGGTAAGAAGCGCTCCGCGAGCATTAGCTTGGCTAGAAATGGTAGTTTGACATCGCCCCCGAACCCCCGCGCTTCAGCCGTGAGCTGACGTAAGACCAGCGTGTTGAGGAAGCGCTTGATCTGACGGGGATTGCCCTTCGTGCCGCTTGCCAAGATCGGCCCGATCTGATCACTGAGTGCCAGCGCATTGTTTGCGGCAGTAGCCTTAGCGCCGAGCGCAGTCCGGACGGTCGCCGCGTCAAGCGCACCAGAAGTCCAAGGTCGTTTCAGCCTCTCGCGGGCGGCACCGATCAACGTATTGAAGTCCTCATCATTTTCGCCGAGCTGGGCGCCCACCAGAAGGAGTGTTACATAGATGCGTGTTTCGGTGTCGCCGAGCGCAGGGATGCGGAAGGGTATCTGAATGAGCTTTTCGAGATAATTTCGGGCGTAAGTCTGTGGACCTGTCGTGTCTGGTAGATCAGGGAAATGCTTGCGCACTGCGTATTCAATCATCGCCTCGTCGGCAGCGACGACGAAGGCGGTTCGAGAAGTGAAGACAAAGAGGCGAACGGCTTCCAACGTCTCGATCGCCGTGTCGGGCAGGCAGCGATCGAGGTCGTCGATCAGGACAATCAGTTGCTCAACACCTGCTTCATCAAGGAGATCGTCAAAGGATTTTCTGAAGGCGTTGATTTCTTCAGGTACGTTGGTTGATTCTCCTTCGCCCTTCGGCTTGAGCAGACCTTTCACACTCTCGATGGTTGCGTGGAGATTATCTTTGGTGGCAAGCTTTTGCGGATCTGCCAGAAAGCTCCCCAGCGTACCGACGATTGCATCAACCTGGTCCTGCGTTGGGATTCCGGTAAAGGCTGTAAAGGCGAGCCCGCCGGCTTTCTTGGCCACCTTGAGCCAGTCGATCCGGCGAAAGACATCCTTTACCGCTTCACCGGCCTTGGTGAGAGCGGGCCGGTTTTCAATGAGGCCTGTAACAATGCCCTCGATGAGTGCGATCTTGGCATCTTCGAATCCCTGAAAGCGCCAGCCATTGAACTTGAGGCACAGGACCTTCGCTTCACTTTCGAAACCGGCCTCGATCATCTCCAGTACACTTGACTTGCCAGCACCCCAATCGCCATGGACGCCGACAGTCACCGGTTGATCAGGCCGATCCCGTAGGAGCTTGATGATCGTCGTTGCTATTGCTTCATTGTTGAGGAGATCCACCTTCGTTTCGTTGTCAGTCAGGATCATCTGCATCCCCTTCCTCGTGTCCCTCTTAGATTCGACACCGTCATGCCTCTTGCCATTCGAAATAGTCATCGGGGAAAACTAGGGAAAACTAGGGAAAACTAGGGGGTAAACCAGGGACACTCACCATATTTTCATACTTAGAGACGGCGGGGTCAAGCTTTGCATTTGAGCATTTACAGCAAGCGCAGGCGCCGTATCCCACGTCCTCCCCTGCAACAACCGCCCATTCAGCTTCTACTCCCTCTTCTGACCATCAACACCCCACCCACCCCACTGTTTAAAGAAAAAGGAGGAACGTTGCTCATCCCTGTTTCTTTCTCGCCTCGATTCGAGCTCTTGTCATCCGCTCCCGCAGGCCCCCCTCTTTCAGGAACGCCTGCTCCAGAAACTTTAACTGCCTGTCCAGTAGGAAATTAGCCTGATGGATCAGGCAGATGATGATATTGGCCACCACCTCCGGAGGTCTGGTTTAGATATAGGTCCTAAAGTCCCATCCGACACAGGGGACCCATCCTTGCAGGCACCCAGTTTCCTTACGAACTTTGCTTCCTTGCTCTCCTTGTCCCAAAGGACTGCTCCCCTGGTCCTCAGGAAATCGCGGTATCTGCCAAGAGCTCTTCCAGGCTGGCTCTAGCCACGTTTGTAAGCTTGATCTCCATCTCTTTTGAGGTGCCAGAGGCCATGCTACCTTCAATAATATTCTGTTTACCCAGGGTAAACCAGGGACACTCACCATATTTTCATACTTAGAGACGGCGGGGTCAAACTTTGCATTTGAGCATTTACAGCAAGCGCAGGCACCGCATCCCACGTCCTCCCCTGCAACAACCGCCCATTCAGCTTCTACTCCCTCTTCTGACCATCAGCGCCCCACCCACCCCACTGTTTAAAGAAAAAGGCGGAACGTTGCTCATCCCTGTTTCTTTCTCGCCTCGATTCGAGCTCTTGTCATCCGCTCCCGCAGGCCCCCCTCTTTCAGGAACGCCTGCTCCAGAAACTTCAACTGCTTGTCCAGTAGGAAATTAGCCTGATGGATCAGGCAGATGATGATATTGGCCACCACCTCCGGAGGTCTGGTTTAGATATAGGTCCTAAAGTCCCATACGACACAAGGACCCATCCTTGTCGGCGCCCAGTTTCCTGACGAACTTCGCTTCCTTGCTCTCCTTGTCCCAAAGGACTGCTCCCCTGGTCCTCAGGAAATCGCGGTAGTCTGCCAAGAGCTCTTCCAGGCTGGCTCTAGCCACGTTTGCCAGCTTGATCTCCATCTCTTTTGAGGTGCCAGAGGACATGCTACCTTCAATAATATTCTGTTTGCCTGATCGCGCTGCCTGCACTATCTGGTCACGTGTGCGGCTGTGACGGTCGATGAACCGGTCGCAGAAATAGACGGTCGCATCATAGACGATTTCCGCCTTCTGGTAGGAAAGCAGTTTTTGATAGCCGCCATGGCATGGAATAAAGCCTTCAGGCATTGGTAATTCCTTTTCCGAAAGACTTGAAGGACATCAACGACAGCAGTGACTTAATAAGTGCTTTTCAGACACCTTCAGCGTTACAAATTAATGAGCTCTTTTCTACTCCTCCAGCCGCACAAATTCAATAAAAAAATCGATGAGTTAGGTGTAAAATTTCTTTCCAGGGTGTAAAAAATTTTTACAGTTCGAAAAAAAGGGCAGGAATCGCAGGAAGTTAGAGGAGTGAAGCTAGAAGAGTGAGGGGTGAGGGGTGAAGGGCCATCAGGATCATGCAGGAGGTCTCACGCAGCGCCGCAACGTGCGCAACGCTTTTACCAGTTCGACATCATACATAAATTACTTCCCGGTCGATACGGCTCTTGAGAAATTCGTTCATTCGCTCGCGGTAGTGGACGATGTCCACGTGCTCATGCAAGGCTTCCTCAAGAGTCTCCTTCACATGGACCAGCGTAAACAGGTTCGGATCGTTCATCTTTACCACCACATCCACATCGCTCGTCCCTGTCGTCTGTTCGCGAGCTACCGAACCGAAGATCCCCAAAGCCGTAATGCCATATCGTTCAGCAAATTCCGGCTTCAACCTGGTTAGCACTGCAAGAGCATCATCCTTGCGTATCATATGACCGCCTCCGCCACCGCGCAAATATTGTTGAGACTAACTAATACAACATTTGTTTTAGTGGAGCAAGGCGAAGTTATGCTGTTCTGCTCAATGATCTTCCCGGTATAGCCGCAGGCTTCTTTTGCGTATACATTCCCTCATCTATAAAATCCAGAGCCACCGCCTAATCTACCCCCACCGCCCAGACCCAAAGGAAAAACTCTCCCCCATCTCCCGCCGCCAGATTGCTTCATCCTGTGTCACAATCAGCTGCCAGGTCTGGGTGACCGGATCATGGTGGTTGGAGGCGAAGGCCCGTGGGGTCAGCAGGGCTGCACACCATGCCGGGTCCGGGGGCATCACGGGGTCAGGTTTGACTTTTAAACTTTCATCAGGGGAATCTTCAAATGTCAAATATGACCCGGTAATATTCGGTCGGTCTGAGCGCGTGGTTATGCCAGTTCAATTTTAAGGCTTTTCCCAAGGGCGAGGGCGGCTCTTTCGAGGGTCTGGAGGGTGACGGAAGCATTGGCAGGGTCGAGGAGTCTGTCCAGTGCGGTACGACTGGTGTGCATTTTTTCCGCCATAGAAGTTTTTGAGAGATTCGCCTGTTTCATCTCCTGTTCTATCTGGAATGCAATAACTCTCTTAATTGCCGCTGCTTCTGTCTCCGCACGCAGTCCTTCTTCTTCAAGAAAGTCGTCAAAGCTTGATCCTACATGTTCGTTTTTCATTTAGCGCCTCTCTTGTAATTGCCAAGGCGGCTTAATGCCGTCCTGTGCTCGTTTTGTGGGGTTTTTTGAGATTTCTTGATGAAGCCATGTAGTAAGATCATGTAGTCGCTGTCCACAGTGAAGAAAACCCGAGCAATTCCATCTGCCAATCTGGTTCTGACCTCCCACAAATCCTTATCGATCTTTCTGATGAGCGGCATTCCCAAGGGCCAGCCAAGTTGGGCAGTCTTGATATCTTCACCGATTTGCCGCTTGTCATCGCGGGATAAGTCCTTTAGCCAATCTCTGACCGGCTCGTTCCCTGCTTCGGAACGATAAAACACAACTTTCAAGATAAATGTAATCGCTGTCATTTGCAAACCATTGTACCAATATTGGTACGTGTGTCAATTTCTATTTTAGTTCTAAATTCGATGGCATAACCAGTTAAGACTTTATGCGGCGCGAAGCCGCCGCATAAAGTCAAGTTGAACTCAGCCGTCGTCGGCAGCTTTACCGTTACTTGGATTATTATCCGGCATTACTTGGATTTATTGCGGGGATAGTACCGGCATACCTCTTCCTTACTTGTTTCGTGCGGCTTCAACGAGAGAACAGGGTGACTTCTAATTTTTTCCGACAAACCCAAACGAAAAACTCTCCCCCATCTCCCGCCGCCAGATTGCTTCATCCCGGGTCACAATCAGCTGCCAGGTCTGGGTGACCGGATCATGGTGGTTGGAGGCGAAGGCCCGTGGGGTCAAGAGCGCCGCACACCATGCCGGGTCCGGGTCGCGGACTGACCGGTAGAAGATGGCTTCAACTCCTGTTTCACGGGCAAGGCGCGCCAGGGCCTGGGTGCCGGTGTAGTCCGTGGGGTGGGTCCAGATGGCTGCATCCTGGTCAAAGGGGGGGAGTCGCAGATCTATGGCGTTGGCATCAATGGTGACACTGAAGGCGGTATGGGCTGCCGGGCCCAGGCGCTGGAGGCCGGTGGTTTCCTGGAGAAATTTCCAGCGCCAGTAGCCTATTTCGGCGGCGGCGGTGCGGATGGTTTCGGCCCCGTAGAATACGCCGGGATCGGTGGGGGCGCGAAAGCGGGAGCCTGATGGATAGGGTATATAGCGGAAGGGTGCGGCAAGGAGGTAATCAAGTATAGCCGCATCACGGGGCAATGGTGGCTTGCTTTCTTCCAGGATCTGTTCGAGGATGTCCTGCTCGGCCAGGGTATCCACCAGTTTCATGGTCGAGGCCATGTGCTGGGCCTCCACCATGCGCCAGAGCGATTCCGACCAGCGACGGGAGTTAGACGAGACCGCGTCTGGCGTCCAGGTAATAAATGACACGGACCAGGCCCTCCGTCGAGGTTATCAGCTCGATTGGTTTGCGGCCGGCCAGGGCCAGGTTGTCGCTGGTCATCCAGCTGCGCACATCTGTGGCAACGCCGCCGACAATGGCATCGAGGGAGCGGAAGAGTCTGAGCAGCAGTACGGCGAATTCCCATTCTTTTTTTTCGCTGGAAAGCTGGTAGGTGCCGGCAACAAGGCGGGATACGGATGCTTTGCTTACTCCCAGGACATGGGCAAGCTTGGCCTGGGATAACCCAAGTCGTTCGGCGGCATTGATCAACGCTTTTGACAGGACGGCTTCACGGGTGAGGGCCTCGGGTACTGTAACAGCAGCTTGGGCCATTGGTTCCTCCCATTAATAGAGCAATTTCCATAGAAACAATATCATGGTATTGTTTCCCAAGCAATATATTTATATGAACAAAAGCGGAGTAAGGGGGCGCAATCTGAAGGGGCTCACGCTGTAGTATTTATTGATATACTTAACCCATGAGCAATAATAGCGGAATCGACAGGTTGTCCACCCGCAGCCGGCCGAAGGGGCTTCCGGTCATGTACCAGTCCTGGCTGAAGCTCCTCTTCATGCACTGGGAGATTTCGCCAGAGCTGCTGCGGCCGCACCTGCCCGACGAACTGGAGATCGATCTTTTCAATGGCAGCGCCTGGATCGGCATAACTCCCTTCGCACTCAGGAACCTACGTCCGGCCTTCGCACCACCGTTGCCGTGGCTGAGCAACTTCCACGAGATTAACCTGCGCACCTATGTCCATTACCGCGGCGTCCCCGGCATATGGTTTTTCTCTCTGGACGCGGACAGAGCCCTGGCGGTAATGGGGGCACGGCTGGCCTACCATCTGCCGTACCGTCACGCCAGCATGGTCATGCGAGTGGAGCATGACAGCGTCTTCTATTCCAGCCGGCGGATCTCCCCTCCCCTTGCCGAATTCAGTACTGTCTGGCGCCCCGGTGCCATGCTCGGCACTGCTGCTCCGGAAACTTTGGAATACTTCCTTACCGAGCGCTATTGCCTCTATACTTTGTATGGGAAAAAACTATTCAGGGCGAGAATATTTCATCAGCCGTGGAAGTTGCAGCGGGCGGAACTGGGCGATTTCAGTTCGACATTGCTCGAAGCCCATGGGCTGCAACATTTCGACCGAAACCCGTTATTGCATTATTCTGAGGCGCAGCATGTGGCTGTGTGGATGGTGGAGGCTGTGGAGACTTGAAAATGACGCATATGAAAACGGCGCCTTCAGGGGGCGCCGTTTTCTTGTCGAGATGACAAGCGTCATGCTTTCTTGAACCTTCGCAGGAAGCCGAGACCGCCCAACCCGGCAGCCAACAGCAGGCAGGTGCCCGGTTCGGGGACGGGGGCCGTGCTTGACGGGACCTCATACCAGTTAGTGACTGACATGTAGATAAGGGTATCGGAATAGCTGGAAAAGTTTAGATAATCGCCGGTGCGGAGACTTGAGAAGGGTTGACTGAAGTTCCAGAATAATCCATTACCGCCGTTAAAGATGGCAGAACCTTCCTGTGTAGGGATAGTCAGGTAATCTCCGGCCCGTCCATCCAGGTTTGAAAGGGTGCCGAATATATTGCCGGACACATAGCGGGCATAATAACCGCGGCCTAACTTGCTTTCGGAGTAATCCCGGCTGATGTCCATATAGATGGTGGCGTTGTAGGGTTCTCCTGAGTTCGCATCCTGTCCGGCAAAGGTAAGGTAAGTGGGATTGAGATGGGTCAGTGACAGGTAATAATTCAGCTTGTCTGCCAAATGCTCATAACCTTCGATGTTTTCATACCCTTCCAAAGAATTCCAGGGATAGGCATTGGCAGGACCTGACATGGATAAACAAGAAAGCAGAACAAGGACGGGGAGAAGAAGTTTTACCATCATGAATAGCTCCTTTCATCGAGGGTGTGATTTATTAAATCCATTTAAATACACGTTCTGTGCCATTCGTAACCAGTTAAAACTTCATATAATTCCTTTGACGATGATGGCGAAGTGTCTTGATTTTCGACAAGGGATCAGGGATTTTTTTACAATTCCTGGAAGCTGTCGGCGGCAAAGACGGCAACACGCTGCGCTATCACATTCATGCTTTTTATGGTCCTCCCGTTGACTTTTACATAGCTACGGTAGCATCTAAAGTATACCACCCATACAATTCTTCAGGACTGCCACGAGATATTTCTGTAGTGTCCGCATGTTACCTGACAACATACATACTTACCCACCCCCATATTGTCCATCTTACCTGTTGACCTGCAGTGAAGACAAAAAAAGGCAGCCATGAAGGCCGCCCCTGATAAGTCCCTGCTTTCCATATGGGAAGAACTCAATCCTCCAATGCCTCCAGCGCCCTGGCCAGCTCAACCACCTTGGTCGCCACCAGTGCTTCCAGCTTTGCTCCTTTTTCGGCGGTCGCTTGGTTGGGTCGCCCCAGATGCCATTCTGCCAGTATTTACGTTTGTTGCGCACCAGGATGCCCGGAGGAAATGTGGGGAATTCCCGCTCCCCCGTTCCGGTGACAAGCTGGGGATGGGAATGCATGATGCGGGAAGTCTCGATCTCGCCGGCGTGGGCATCGCCGGCCGTTTCGATCAGCCCTCTCCCCTCTTCCTTGGCCAGGTCATATTCGGTAACCACGGCCATCTTTATGTCATAAATTTCGGCGATCAGCTCCTCGCCTGCATCTTGCAGCGCCATTTTATGGGAGCCGCCGGCGTGGCCGGTGAGGACGATGAAGTTTTTCAGGCCGTGGGAGTGGAGGGAGCGGACAATATCTTTGAGAAGGGATTTGAGGGTGGCGGTGGAAATGGAGATGGTTCCCGGATGGCGGGCCGTGGAGCGGCAGCACCCATAATGGACCGGCGGGGCAACAAAGAGGGGGATGAGTTCTGCAGCCCGTTTGCCAACTTCATATGCCTGGATGGTGTCGGTGGAAAGGGGCAGGTGATAGCCATGCTCCTCAACGGAACCGAAGGGGATGTAGACCGTTTGGGTCCGTTTCAATCCCTCTTCAAAGTCCCCCATCGTCATATTTTCGATGATCATGTAAAAACCCCTATAACTGACCGATGAATTTGTGGGTCTGGGGAATTATCCGTACTTCCTGCAGATACCGATTTGCCGTCTCCTGCATCTCCAGCATGCGGATCGCTGAGAGGGTCACCCTGCCCTCCCGGTCGGTAAATGGCTGAAGGATGAGTGGAATACGGCTGTCGATGGCGGCCATGAGCTCTGCAGTCCTGATGATCTCCCAGTCTTCCGTATCGGTACCGACCACTGTCTTGACATAGGTCTTTTTCGATGCGGCAAGGCGGAGAAACTCCTCGTGGGCCTGCCACAGATCAGTGTAGCCGGAGGTTGAAGGGAGCTTGATGTCCATGCTCACGTAATCCACATGGTCAAGGAGTTGGGCGAGTTCGCATGAAGAATTCCATTGGTTTCAAGATATATGGGAAGATAGTGCCGCAGGGCCGGCAGCAGTTCCTGCAGCAGTTGATGACACAGCAGCGGCTCACCGCCGGTGATGCTTATGGAATGGTGAATGCCGGGCCAGCCTCGCTGCCAGCCGCTGATAAGATTCACCAGGCGCTCGACAGGGACGGGATTTTCAACCTGAAAAAAGTCACGGCGGCCGGGCGTGCTTTCCAACTGGCAGTATTGGGTGCGATCAAGCTCTGTGTCGCAGTAACTGCAGGTGAGATTGCAGCCGCTGAAACGAATGAAAGCCTGGCGCAGTCCTACCAGCAGTCCTTCGCCCTGGATGGAGGAAAAGACCTCGACGAGGTCGGCACTGCTTTTATTCATAATAGCTGGCGCTGGCGAAATCCGATTCCCAGACGGTTACTTCTGTCAGGCTGATGTTGTCACTGTTGAATTTCTTGGCCAGTTCCTGGAAAAGATAACGGGCGATGTTTTCAGAAGATGGGGAGCTCTCCATAAAGGGGGGAAGTTCGTTGAGATATTTGTGGTCCAGAGTTTTGAGCAGAGCACTGGTTTCACTCTTCAGTACCTTGAAGTCGATGCCCAGCCCCGACTTGTCCAGCTCCCTGGCCGTAACCGTCACTTCCACCTTCCAGTTGTGGCCGTGGAGATTTTCACAGTCCCCCTGGTAGTGGATAAGGCAATGGGCAGCGGCAAAAGATGTTTCAATTCTCAGTTTATACATGACGGCATCCTTTTGAACGAAATTTCGAGGAATATTACCACGTTTTGCCGGGGATTGCCAGCAGGTTCCCCATAAGCAAAGGGGGGCAGCCCACCTGGCAGGCTGTCTACTTCTTTATGAAACCCATGATCACTTCCTTGCCTTTCTGCAGATCCAGAGGCTTGGTAAGGTATCCATCCATTCCTGCTGCATAACATCTTTCCTCGTCCTCGCGGTAGGCATGGGCTGTCATGGCGATAATCGGAATATGGCCGCCAGCCGTCTCCTCCTTTTGGCGTATGATCCTGGTAGCAGTAATGCCGTCCATCCGGGGCATCTGTACATCCATGATGATCAGATCGTAGTGCCCTTTTTCCCACATTTCTACCGCCTCCTGTCCGGTCTTGGCCAGATCCATTTCCAGGCCGAACAATTCAAGAATCTGTTTCAGGAGTTCGCCCGCCAAAGCATCGTCTTCTGCAGCAAGAATCTGTGGAATGGTGCTTGTTTCGTTAATTGGTGGTGCAGCCTCCAAAAATGGCGGCGTTTCATGCCTGTTGCCGTCTATTCCTTCACCCCCCTCGGCTAAGGGCAAGGTGAAAAAGAAGGTACTCCCCTCCCCTTCTATGCTGTCAAAGGCGATGCGTCCCCCCATCATTTCCACAATCTGGCTGCTGATGGCGAGACCGAGGCCGGTGCCGCCATACCTGCGCCTATCGGAATTGTCTACCTGACTGAAAGAGCGGAAGAGCAAATGTTTTTTGTCAGCTGGAATACCGATGCCGGTGTCGTTTATGATGAAGGTGATCTCCCTTTCCCCAGTAGGCGTTTTGTTGCCGGTTACTGCCTTAACATCTACTCTCCCCTGATCGGTAAATTTAACGGCATTACCGATCAGATTGAGAAGAACCTGTCTCAACCGCACCTGGTCCCCTTTCACGGTACCGGGAACGTCTGTTGCGATAGAAAGAGTCAGAGCGAGACCTTTGCCCTGGGCTTCGGAGGAAAAATAATCGACCGCGTCGGAAAGACATTTACGCAGGGAAAAGAGTTGCTCGTGTATCTGTAATTTACCCGCTTCGATTTTCGACAGGTCAAGAATGTCACTGATGATCTGTAGAAGCGAATCCCCTGATTTGGTGGCCTTTAACAGCAATTCCCGTTGTTTCTCCTCCAGCTGGCCGGCATGACCGGAAAGCAGCAACTGGAGAACTCCAAGAATGCCATTCATGGGAGTACGCAGTTCATGGCTCATGTTGGCCAGAAACTGGCTTTTGGCGCGGTTACCCTCTTCGGCGGCCTGCCGGGACTGTTCAAGTTCCAGGTGCGTGCTGGCCAGCTTCGCTGTCATAGCGTCGAAGGCGCACGAAAACTCGGCAAATTCGTCATCACCTTGAATAGCAATGCGGTGATCCAGGTTCCCGTCACCAACGATCGAGGCGCCGGCCGACAGCTTCCCATGCGGTTGGCCATGATCCGGGCCATATTCCATGAGTTGAAAACCACTACGGCGGTGGCTATTATCACTATGCAGAGAATGCGACTCCCGCCAGGTGGAGGGTGAACAGCAGGCGCCTGTCTGCCGACACGTGCAGCCGGCGTGCCTCTAAAACCGTTTCATATAGCGTCATGGCCAGCTGGGTTGTCAATCTGCTTTCGATCTGACGGTGCAGGTCATCCGGTTTTTCATTAGCGTTCTTTTTTTCACGATTTTCCACCACGGCAGAAAATAATCTTCCCGATGACTCATGGGTGTGAATCATTTTCCCGATGGTTCTTGTATCGTTGCTATCCTTGAATGTCCCTGCGGCAGTTCTCAAAAGTCTGCCCAGCTGTTCATGCTTGGCAAACCACTGTATCTTTGCCCTTTCATTGCCGATCCGCAGATAGTCCTCTCTGAATGTACTCCTTTCAAAGGCCTCATTGACTATCTCGCCGGCTATGTGGGATTGTTTTATGGCACGATCCACATGGTACAACGCCACCAAAAGCATGGAAATGACCATAAGACCAGCCATTGCCGAAGCAATTGCAGCCAGTTGCAGTTTTCTTTTAACTTGCATGCCCATCTATCCTATCTAAGAATCATTAACCTTTCGGGTTTGACCGACTGCATGCCATCATAGTAGATAAAGTTAAGGTAATTGGGTATTTGCCGCTTCTTGACCAAGCCATTGCCCATTGCCCATTGGGATTCATCTTCCAGAGCGAGCAGCAGTGACTGGTCCAGGGTGACCTGGAATGAGTATGCAGGCCAGAACCGGCGCAGTACTTCACGGTCAATGTGGCAGAAATCCGCCACTGTCTTTTGCGCCGCTGCCGGCTCCCGGATAGCGAATTCCTCGGCTTTGACCAGGGCACGGATAACTTTTGCCACTTGTTCCGGGTTATGGCGGATAAAGTCGTGGGTGGCAATAATGTTGAAGGTCAGTCGATGGATGTCTTCATCCTTAAATGAAACACCCCGGTCACCCATTTTTTGTTGCGTGTAGGACAGGAATGGTTGCCAGGTAGAGATGGCATCCACAGTGCCATTGGCCAAGGCATCGGCCATTTCCTCCGGCTTCAGGTCGACGGCCTCCACATCGGCGTTTGATATGCCGTGGGCGACCAGGAAGGCATCCATGAAAAAATGGCCGGAGGTGCCCAGGGTGGCGCCTATTCTTCTGCCTTTGAGATCTTCATACTTAACGATTCCCCGGTCTTTTCTGGCAACAATGGCATGGGCCTCAGAGGAGGTCAGAATAGTGGCGACGATGGATATCTTTTCACCGTTCAGCACGGCAAACATGAAGGGTGTTTCGGCGACCACGGCAAAATCGGCACTGCCGTCAACAACTGCCTGAAGAGCAGGTTTTCCATAGGGGTATACGAGCGGCGTCGCATGCAATCCCTCCTGCAGATAAAAACCCTGGTGCTGGGCAATTTGGGCAAGAGCTGCGAAGGGCAAGGTAGGAATCGCAATAGTAACATCTTGGGGAGGGGGTAATGGTTTCTGCTGCAGGTGGCTCGCACAATGAAAAAAACGCAACCTGCCGTCATGACAAGCACAATAATTATCCAGGTGCGGCGGTGTCTGATGGATGGAGCAACGTTTCGGTTCTTCATCTCCCTGCTCCACTTTATTTATATTTAAAAATCGGATAATTAACATTTGTAGGTATAAAGTTCAATTACTATTTTGCTCTATCCAACGCCATCTGCAAGGCTCCGACCTATTTCATTGCCTCTTACTTATCTTGAGAAGCTTGGCGCCGAGTACCGCAGGAACTGCGATGCCAATGCTCAAGAGTGCTCCCATTTTGGCCCCATTAGTTAAAGCCGGATCAGTAAAGGCCTCACCCGCAATAAATAGAGACACAGTGAACCCTATTGCCGCGATACACCCTACCAGCAAAGTTTCCTTTGTCCCCATGCCGTGAGGCCTGTGCCAGCCAAGCCGATGGGCGACACTGCTGAATAAGGATATGCCTGCAACTTTACCAATCAGCAGACCAAGTAGTACCAGTATGGTCGGTACCCCCATATGTGAAATCTCTACA
>NZ_BBCJ01000043.1 GCF_001311985.1 Geotalea toluenoxydans JCM 15764 | reverse complement strand
TTTGTTTTTTTTAAGGTTGTACATTTATTCGCTCGATTTTTGGCTGGTTATCTGCACCAACCGGCTAGCCCGGCAAATCCTGCACCGAAAAAACAGTCCCTTTAACTCTACCACGCAAAGTGCTACCACAATAGGCCAATGTGCCACCGCCACCCTTGACCCAAGACGCCTGACGTCAATTTCACCGATGGGCCGGGAGAGGAACGTATAAACACTGGCCCCTTCGCTAATAATAGGCCCTGTACCTGATATTGCCAATCGATGACTCACCCTAATGTGGAAAACTTTGGGACAAAGCATATGGAAGCCAAAGGGCCCTTTGGCATTGGACATTTTTGATATACTTGATTTATCAAGCTTGAGGAGGAGGTGCCTATGAATCTTCTCAGAAGAAAAGCCTGGTCCCCCTATTTGGTCGGAGCGGCGATCGGTGTGCTGAGTTGGTTCAGCTTTGCGACCGCCGACAGGCAAATCGGCATAACCACGGCATTCGAGTATACCGCAGCCTCGCGGGAAAAGCGGCTGTTCCAGGTTATGCTGAAACGAACCCTTATTTTGCGGAAAAAGCACGGGAGAACAAGTCGCCGAAGGTCGACTGGGAGTGGATGCTAGTGGTGGGCGTGTTTCTTGGCGCCTTTGCCGGCTCCAAGCTCTCAGGCGACCGGAGCCCGGAGCGAGTGCCGCCACTTTGGCGCTGGCGCTTTGGCGACAGTCCGATACGTAGATACATCGGGGCATTCGGCGGCGGTTTCATCATGATGCTGGGAGCACGCATCGCCCAGGGGTGCACCAGCGGCCACGGCATCAGCGGAGCGCTGCAGCTTGCCCTCTCCAGCTGGATGTTCGCGCCGCTCATTTTTGCCGTGGCCGTTGGAACCGCCTTCCTCATCTACGGAAAGGAGGGACGCAATCATGTTTGACGAACCGTCGAAGCTTCTCCTAGGACTGGTGACGGGTATCCTTTTCGGGGTGCTGCTGCAGAAGGGGCAGGTGGCCAAGTTCCAGGTCATCCTGGGGCAGCTGTTACTGAAGGACTGGACCGTATTCAAGATCATGGGGACCGCCATTGCCGTGGGTACCATCGGGGTCAACATTCTGGTCGCTGCGGGAATCGCCTCGCTCCACATTCAGACCGCATCCGTCGCGCGGGTCGTCATCGGCGGCACCCTCTTCGGAATCGGGATGGCGGTCTTCGGGCTCTGCCCGGGGACTAGCGTCGCAGCCAGCGGCGAAGGGCGCCGTGATGCAATGGTGGGCGTTATTGGCATGCTGTGCGGCGCAGGCGCCTATGTTGCGCTTTTCCCGAAGCTCCAGCCGCTGTTCAAATCAATGCCGGACTTCGGGAAGGTAACGCTGCCACAGTTCACCCAGAGTTCGACCGGGGGGTGGGCTCTCGGGGTTGCTGTCGTGCTTGGTGCCGTTGTGTTCCTGCTCCACAAGCGAACGGATATGAAATCCCGTGGAACAGCCTGACGATCAACTGCTTTGAGGCCGCGTCGTAGACCGACTCGGGGGGCTGCCTTGTACCGCTGGACCAGCTCGCAAGATGTTCCCATGAATGTTCCACGAATAGAAAAAGGATCAGCCTGAATAGCTAACCCCTTGTTATTATTGGAGGCGGCGAGCGGATTTGAACCGCTGAATAAAGGTTTTGCAGACCTCTGCCTTACCACTTGGCTACGCCGCCGTATTTGGTGTGGACCGGTAAAGCAAGAACGTCTTATACATGGTTTTGATCACAGTGTCAACGAATAAATCAGATCTCTGTCATGGAAGATGTTCGGAATAAAACCCTCATTTAGCAATTACCCGGGAGAATTTCGCCAAATAGTCCACACCTGACCAAATGGTTATGATGGTGGCAATCCAGAGATAAAACATGCCGATATTGTGCATGTTGACCGTCAGGATCGGCAGGTCTATGGCGAAAAACCAACGGTAGTCATAATGGAGCAGCAGCCCCAGAATGGCAACGATCTGAAAAATTGTTTTGAATTTGCCAAGATTGCTTGCCGGAATTACAAGCCCTTCGGTTGATGCGACACCTCGCAGGCCGGTAATGATTATTTCACGCCCAAGAATGACAAGCACCATCCAGGCCGGCACCCGGTTGTAGGGAAGCAGCATGATCAGCGCCGCCATGACGATGAGTTTGTCGGCGATGGGATCGAGAAACTTGCCGAAGACCGTTTCGATACCCATGCGCCGTGCCAGGTAGCCGTCAAGCCAGTCGGTGATCGAGGCAATGGCGAAAAGCGCAGCGGCCCAGAAACCGGCCTCTCTGGAAGGAGAGAGCAGCAGTATCACCAGAAGTGGTATGGCAGCTATGCGGAGTAGGGTCAAAATGTTCGGCAGGTTAAGGATGGAGTCTTTTGCAGTGGTGGGCATGTGGAAACCTTTATTCGTAATTCTTTTTATAATTTAGTACCTTTGTCACGTAATTGCGTGTTTCCTGGTAGGGAGGAATCCCTCCATACTTTGCCACCCTGTTCAGACCGGAATTATATGCTGCCAGGGCAAGGGCTTCGTCCCCTTTAAAGGTATCCAGGAGAAATCGCAAATATTTTACTCCACCCCGGATATTGTCGGCGGGATCGAAGGAATTGGCAACTTTCAATCCCTGGGCGGTCTTAGGCATGAGCTGCATCAATCCCTGGGCACCCTTGGAGGAGACAGCCGTGGGATTATAGCCAGATTCAGCATGAATCACCGCTTTTACCAACGCCTTGTCCACGCCATATTTAATTGAGCATTCGTTGATGATAGGTTCGAACTCCTCTGGGTTCCGGGCGCAGCCGGCCAGCCTGAAAGTCGTGCGCAACCGTTTGTCCTTCTTCAGATCCCGCATGAAGATCTTGAAACGCTTATCGGTGGGGGCATCGGTGAAGTGAAGAACCCCTTCATCATCCTCATATTTGTAGATATCTGCAAAACCGGCATGGCTGTGGATGTGACAACCAGAAAGGCAACGACCCACAGTGACAGCTTGTTCATTTATTCCCACCCTCTTTTCACAAGCAGCTCAATTCATCATTAATGTTTATAGAACATAAGCAATGATAATTCAAGCATTAATCTGCCGACGCTATCCGTTAACACCTTAAAATACCTTGACAAAATGGAAGTGGGGGTCAATAATCCTGTGGTTTTCGGCAAACACAGCACTGCCGGAACAGGGAGGAGATTAGCATGAAATTTGAAAATGATTTTCTGGTAATCGGCAGTGGCATTGCCGGTTTGTCCTTTGCCCTTCAGGCAGCGGCCCATGGCAAGGTCGCCATAGTCACCAAAAGGGACATATCGGAATCTGCTACCAATTATGCCCAAGGCGGTATCGCCACCGTATCTTCCAAGGATGATACCTTTGATGCCCATGTGGAAGACACGCTGGTTGCCGGTGCAGGCATCTGCCACGAGGATGTGGTAAGGATGGTTGTGGAAGAAGGCCCGGCGGTGATCAGCAGTCTTATCGACTGGGGGGTCAAATTCACCACCAGCGGCGATACCTATGACCTGACCCGTGAAGGGGGGCACAGCCAGAGGCGAATCCTTCACGCTGAGGATATAACCGGTCGCGAGATCCAGAGGCGCTGGTGGCTGCTGCCAGGGCCAATGAAAATATCACCATTTATGAAAACCATATCGGCATCGATCTGATCACTGAATCGAAGATCCTGCGCAAGCGGATCAAACCCAATCGCTGCATCGGCGCCCATGTCCTGGATATAGCCAGCGGCCAGGTGAAAACTTTCAAGGCAAAGATCACTCTTTTGGCAACTGGCGGTGCCGGCAAGGTATATCTTTATACCTGCAACCCCGATGTGGCAACAGGAGACGGTGTCGCCATGGCCTATCGCGCCGGTGCGACCATAGCCAATATGGAGTTCATGCAGTTCCATCCCACTACCCTCTACCATCCCAATGCAAAATCATTCCTCATTTCAGAAGCTGTCAGGGGTGAAGGCGCCATTCTTCGCCGTCGTGACGGCACAGCTTCATGGAGAAATACCACCATCTGAAGGATCTGGCGCCACGGGATATCGTGGCACGTGCCATTGACAACGAGATGAAAACCTATGGGGATGACTGTGTATTTCTCGACATCACCCACAAGGACCCGGAGTATGTCAGGAACCGTTTCCCCAATATCTACCAGACCTGCCTCGAATACGGGTTGGATATGACCAAGGAGGGGCTGCCGGTGGTGCCGGCCGCTCATTATCTCTGCGGAGGTGTTGCCGTTGATACCAACGCTGAAACCGACATCCAGCACCTCTATGCCATTGGTGAAGTGGCATTTACTGGTTTGCACGGCGCCAACCGTCTGGCCAGTAATTCTCTTCTCGAAGCTGCTGTCTATGCGGGCCGTGCCTATGCCCATGCCGTGCAGCAGCTGAAAGCCCATGACTTCCGGTTTCCAGAGATCCCCGTCTGGGATTCCGGCACTGCCACCAACAGCGACGAGATGGTGGTCGTCTCCCAGAACTGGGACGAAATCCGCCGCTTCATGTGGAACTATGTGGGCATAGTGCGGTCCGACAAACGTCTGGAAAGGGCCATGCACCGGATCAAACTGATCCAGGAAGAAATTGAAGACTACTACTGGAACTTCATTGTAACTTCTGATCTCATCGAATTGCGCAACATTGCCACGGTCGCTGAACTGATCGTCAGATGTGCCCGGCAGCGCAAGGAATCCAGGGGGCTGCATTACAACATCGATTATGCCGACCGGGACGATATCCACTGGAAAAAAGACACCTTCGTCAAAAAGCAATTCTGAAAGTCTTATGCTCGGGGAGCTCTATGCAGATAGATGATTACAGGGAAAAAATTGACCAGTTGGACAACGAACTGCTGCGGATATTCAATGAACGGGCCGGTCTGGCCCTGAAGATCGGTGAGATCAAAAAAGGGCTTGCCCTCCCCGTCTATGATCCTCCCGAGAGAAAAAGATCTTCCAGCGCATGAAAGCAGAAAACCCCGGACCTTTGGACGATCAGCCATTGTCAGGCTGTTCGAGAGGGTAATAGACGAATCGCGCCGTCTGGAAAGGCTGATGACGCGGCAACAGATTCTGTCCGAGGAGAATGATCGATGCTGATAATCATGAAGAAAAGTGCAGATGAATCGGCCCAGGTTCACATCAAGGAGTATTTGATCAACAGGAACTTCGACATCCACCAGTCAACCGGCGCAAACCGCGTCATCATCGGCGTAATAGGCGATACCGAAAAACTGGAACCGGCCGATCTGGAGGCGATGCCGGGAGTACTGCAGGTAATCAGGATCAACAAGGAAGAATGATTCAGTGACTGTTAAAACGGCTAAGTCATGGGTAGCAAAGGGCTGATGGATACCATCGCCCCTTTTAATTTGCTTGCCTGGATAAACGAAAAGGGCCTACGTTTGCACGTAAACCCTCTGGTTTTTTGGTGGAGCTGAACAGGATCGAACTGTCGACCTCTTGAATGCCATTCAAGCGCTCTCCCAACTGAGCTACAGCCCCATTCAAGAATCCCTTTTATAGCAAACCGGTCTTCAGGTGTCAATCTTTTTTTTCAATTTTTATGCTTGACCGTCATGCACTCATTGGCTATAATCCACGAACAATTTCTGCCGGAGTGGTGAAATTGGTAGACGCACTGGACTCAAAATCCAGCGGGAGCAATCCCATGCCGGTTCGACCCCGCCTCCGGCACCATAAAATAATCCAAGGAAGTACGCGACAGTTTGAAAGGCCCTGAGAAATCAGGGCCTTTTCTTTTTGCGTTGTCCATTAGTGTCCTTTTGGGTATATTGAAATCCATCATTTTTGGGTATAGTGGTAGGTGTAGACATACCCTTGTTGGAACCTCATATACCCAAACAAGGAGGGAAGCCATGCCTAAGCAAATTGTGCCCCTTTCGGACGTGCAGGTGAAGAACGCAAAGCCACAGGAAAAGGATTCCACATTATTTGATGGTGGTGGCATGTACCTCCTTATTGGACGAAAGAAGTTTGACAAGGAAGGTAAAGCTTTACCAGTATCAAAGCTGTGGCGGATGAAGTACAGATTTGCCGGAAAAGAGAAGCTTCTTGCTCTTGGTATCTACCCGGCTGTCACCCTTGCAGATGCTCGGCAACGCGGGATGAGGCAAAGAGGCTTTTAGCCAACGGCATCGATCCTGGCGAGTATAAGAAATCACAAAAAGACGCAAGGAATGAGCTTGCCGCTAATTCTTTTCAACTGGTGGCCCTTGAGTGGCACACAAAATACAAGGCCACCTGGTCGCAAGTTCATGCTGCCACCATTCTTGATCGATTGGAAAAAGAGGTTTTCCCATATTTAAGATCAAGACCGGTGTCTGAGATCAAGGCGCCTGAATTGCTTGTCGTTCTTCGTCGGATGGAATCACGGGGAGCATTGGACACGGCACACCGGGTAAGAAATCACTGCAGCAATGCCTTCCGTTATGCCATAGCTACCGGCAAAGCTGAACGTGACCCGGCTGCGGATTTGCGGGGAGCATTGCCACCTGTGAAATATGGGCACATGGCGGCACCGACCGACCCGAAAGACGTTGCACCTCTTCTGAAAGCCATAGATGGTTTTCAAGGCTCATTCGTCGTCAAGTGTGCCCTGCAACTTGCCCCCCTGCTTTTTGTTCGTCCAGGGGAACTCCGGCACGCGGAATGGACCGAAATTGATTTTGAAGCCGAAGAATGGAATATCCCCGGCGAGAAGATGAAAATGAAGCAACCGCACCTGGTTCCTCTCCCTCTGCAGGCTGTTGCTATTCTAAAAGCTTTGCACCCGATTACCGGGCACAGCAAGTACGTGTTTCCCTGCACCGTTCGCCCCTTCGCTGCATGAGCGAAAACGCTGTCAATGCAGGATTGAGACGCCTGGGATTTGAAAAGGCTGAGATTACAGGGCATGGTTTTAGGGCAATGGCGCGGACGATCCTTGATGAAGTGTTGCAGGTCCGCCCTGACTTCATAGAGCACCAGCTAGCCCATGCAGTAAAGGACCCCAACGGGCGCGCCTACAACCGGACGGCGCACCTTGCCGAGCGCCGCAAGATGATGCAGACATGGGCGGATTATTTGGATGGGCTGAAGGCAGGGGCGAAGGTTCTACCTTTTAAAAGTAAGTCAGCATAGGGGATGAAACTATGGAAGCTAAAGAAGAGTTTTGGGTGTGGCTAGGACAGCGACTTGACAAAAAGCGCGCGGAACTTGGAAAAGATTCGACGGGGGGTGCTTCATGGCGCGGTACGTTGAAAACAGAACTCCTAGAAGCCGAGGTTATAGCAGATCGTTTTGCCAAGCTTTTTGGATATGATGTTGGAAGATGACCCACGGGCGCAAAGTGGTGAAGCAAATGATTGAATTTATTTCCGCATAAAGGGGTGTCCCCTCCGTCGTTTAGATATTCTCACCATTACTTGATTGACTGCCAAAACTCGGCCATATCCGCGGTTGCTATTTCCCTTGCCACGCTTTGAGCGCGGTTCATTGCCTGCACCCTCTGCAGATATGGTAGATCCGCCGACAGGTCTTCGGTCATCTCCCTCACTATGTCCGCTTCCTGGTGGCTGAAGGTTGCCTGTGCCTCCTGCAGCACTTCGTCCAATATTCCCTCTTCCTGCATGCGTTTCAGCTCTAACGGATTCTTGTCCTGGATCAGCGTTTTCGACATTTCCGCATAATTGGGCATTGTTTCCTCCGGCGTTTAAATATTCTCACAATTACTTGTACTACTTGTCCGCCAGAATGAAAAGGGTTATGCCCCTGCAAGAAGACTGAAAAAAGAAAAAACCGGCTCACCTTTTCCCGAGGCGGCCGGTTCTCCTTTACTGCATCCGATGGACCTCCTTGACAATATCATCAGGGTAAGCCCGCGCCACTTCATCAAGCAGGAATTGCATATCCTCTATGGCCAGTCCGGTGACGCTTGCGAGCTCTTCAGTGGTATGCACCATAAAGCCTTCTCCGTCGCAGTGGGTAGGTTTTGGAAGCAGTTCACTGAACTGAGCAACCAAGGCATGAAGTCCCGGCCGCATCCTTTCTTTCAATTCCTCCGGGGCATGCCGGTGGCATTGGATTACCATCTGCAACCCTCTCGGGGTGGCTCTTTCCTCTGGTGACATAGACTTTAAAGATTTCATGGCACCTATCCATTCCTTGCTGATTCCTTTCTTCATGGTACTCCCCCCTTATTTTTTCTCGGATATCACCGTTACGGCGTTATTTGAAAGACTCTGCATCATGCCTGTTGTGGCGGCTATCAGGTTTTGCGAAGCAGCGATTTTAACGTTATTGGCCTGCTCTGCCTGCTGTACCTGCGCTTTGCCTTTTTCCAAAAGGATGTTCGCCTCAATCTGCCATTTCTGCCGCAGGCTCTCTTGATAACTCAGTTCCAGGTTGCCGTTTACATTCTGCACCTCCATGTTTGCCATGATGCCCTTGAGCGTCCCTTCAAACTCGGAAACGTAGGCGTCCTGCTCAGTCCTGAATTTCTCGATAATCAACCGCGCATTGTCCAGGTGCAGTGCAGAAAACTTAATAGCAAAGTCCGCGTGCAACTGCTCAATGGAAATACCGGCCTGAATGGAAGCTTGCACATTCTTTTGTGCCAGGTCGGCCATGATCCTGACTATTTCCCGGTTCAGGTCCGCCTTTGCATTCTGGTAGGTGGTGATCGCTTCCCGCTGCAGCGCCTTGGTCATGGAAGTGGGATAGCGGCAACCTTTCGCCCCGGTCCTCGCCCCGGCCATGTCCATAGCATCCCGCAAGGTCTGCAGGTCTCGCTCTCTCCCCTGGTTGAAAATGGCATCCTGCACCGCCTGTTCAATCCCGACGCCGCCGGTCTCAATGTATTCCATAAGCTTCTTCTGCAGGGTGTCCAGGTCGCAGCCTGCCAAATGTGGGAGCGGTATTTTTCCAGCTTATCGCTGGAGAGGTCCAGGCTGAGGGTTGATTTCTTCAACTCCGGCAGGTCGGCAAGGGTAATGGTCCCCGCCCGCTGTGGCTCAAAGGCCGGTGTTGATGAAAAGTTGTACCACGACAGATAAGGCAACGCGGCGATACTCTCCATGCGCTGCATGGCTTCCTGTACTTCGGCCTGCAACTCCTTCACCTTGGCATAAATATCGTTGGATAGTTCTTGAGGGGTCATGCTTCTTCTCCTTTATTGTAGTGGCTTTTGTACCTTTTGTACCCTGCCCCCAGGTGGCTGTTTTTCTGGTTAGCAGGGCTTTTGTACCATTGGTCTGAACTTCTGTTGAATGCTTAGGTGCAAAATTGTTAAATAGAATTGATAACTTACAGCGTTAAAATATCTTTTGTACCTTTTGTGCCTTTTGTACCCGTCTTAGCTATGATGTATCCATGTAGCCGTTCCCTCCCTTGCTAAACTTTTCCGAATCACCTTCAATCTTGCCCGCCAGTATTGCCGTCACCCGATAACTGGCTGATTTCGTCGCCTTTTGTCTCCGTTTTGTGTATTTCGTAGCTAATATAATAATAATGATTTTTACTTTCAATATTTATATATATTCGTGACCGTAATCCCTTATTTGCGTTGGGTTTTGCAGGGTTTTTCACGATTATTTTAACTACCGGCTGCACGTCTCCAGGCAGAAACGCATTCCTGATACAGCTGCCCGGTCCGGTTGATCGCTTGTTGAACCTGAGTCCGGTGCTGCCGCTCGAAAGCCGCGTCAATCTCACGTAAAGACTGCATCAGTTGTCGCCACTTGTCGTTCAGGTTCTGCTGTACCCACTGCCAACAATCACCGCCAGGGTTATGCTGCCTCATCTTCGCAATAAGGGTGTCAATCGATCTCCGATACTCTTCAGCATCGAATGACGCTTTCATATAAGTACCTTGGCGGTCCTTTTCCTCATTCCTGCAATTTGCCGCTGACGATGAACCGGGCAACTTCGTTTCTCTCCATCCCATTTCCCTATCTCCCTACCGGGTACAAAAGGTACAAATGGTACAAAAGCCTTTTTTACCCTGTAACCCAGTGATTTTACACATGCTCTTTTGTACCCTGCATTTGTACAAAAGCCCTGCCCGATGGGACAAAAGCCCTTTTCTGTACCTTCCCCCCTTCCCTGTGGTCAGGTACAAAAGGTACGAAAGGTACAAAAGAGGGAAGGAAAAATTGCCCTTCCCTCACAAATTGCTACCCTGCTTTTACCTGGGCCGCGTTAAGTATTGCCGGGTTCACGGCGTACAACACCGCCGGTCTACCACCGCTGTTCCGCTTAAATGGCTCGCTGATAATATTCTTGTCGGTGAGTATCTTAAGTGCCTTTTCCAGACGGTCGATGGTCCGGAATTGGCGAATGCTCTTTATCGCCTCATTCTGCCGGAATGATTGTTTCCCGGTGGCGATGATCCAGCGAAGCACAATCTGCGCATCATTTTGCGCCGGCTCACTCCCCATGGTTTCAAAGGCTGTCCTGGCATGGCTGATAAGAATTTCACACAGGTCAAGTGCACGTTCGATGGTTTGAGCGTTGATGGTGGGAATTTCTGCTCCATGCTCCACCACATGAAACAATCCGGCAATACGAAGGCTGCGCCGGGGAGCTTGCTGGTCCAGTCCTGAAAGCTGTAAAATTCCCCATCCGGTCCCTGCTTGTCTTCGATGAATTGACTAAACTGGTGCCAGACTTCCAGGGCTTCGGTTGACAGAGTTAGTACACGGGCCTTTTCTTGCCCCTTGCTGTCAAGGTCCGGCTCTATGTCAAGCAGCTTCATGATTCCT
This sequence comes from Geotalea toluenoxydans JCM 15764, assembly GCF_001311985.1. Lineage (GTDB taxonomy): Bacteria > Desulfobacterota > Desulfuromonadia > Geobacterales > Geobacteraceae > Geotalea > Geotalea toluenoxydans. The sequence continues at coordinate 12,571 of NZ_BBCJ01000043.1, read as the reverse complement.
GTGCGGTAGGCTTCCTTGACCTCTTTCGTTATCACCACCCGCTGTGTCACATCCCTGGTCCCTATTCTGCTTTTTGGCAGGCTGTAAAGGAAGCGCGCCAGGGTGCCATTTCCTCGGAAGCAGGTCTTATTGCCTTTTCCCAAGTCAGCAATAATTTCAGGTTGCACAGTAAGCCCGAAGGTCAAAGCCGGTTTGTGAAGCATGACAGTCCGCCCCTGACGATCCACGCGGACCGATGATCCGGCGTGCCCCTGAAGGAACACGTTAAGATTTGCCTTTCCACCGCTGTAAAGCCCCCCCATGACCTCAAACACCCCTGATTCATCAGATAAGAGCGCCATGCGCTCGCCATGATCTAGCAGAAGTGATTGCAGCCGTTCTGGAGTGGTGTCATCTGTCCAAAGACGCGGGGCTATCAATTCATCCGGCGTGTCTTCCTCAATTTCGGTGATTTCCTTAAGCAGATCGTCTCGCCCGGCTGCGCTGGTGTCGGCCTTGGCTGCACGCGCCTTTATCTGGTCAATAGCCTTCTGATTTATTTCCCGCTGGTGCTTGATCCGCTTTATGTCCGGTCTGAGTCTGGCAGCTTCCTCCTGCTCCCATTCGGTCAATGGCGCGGTGATAGCTGTCTTCACGGCGGTCTTTCTATTTCCAGGATCCAGGGCCGTCACGGTCCAAACATTTACCGGCTCACAATATTCATCACCGTATGGTGACACCTCAAAACGTTTGGCCAAGCAAGCAGCAACGGCAGCCAGGGCGAACATGACGGCAAGTCCCGGCGGGGTCTGGGTGGCATCAGAAACAGCCTGACAGAATTCCCCCAAGTATCCTGGTAGAAGGTGGGCCGGTATCTCCGGCGTGTCGATCTCCCCGAAAAGAAGGGGAGCATCCCAGGTATCACCGTGGGTACCCTCGGTTTCTGCCGACGATTCTTCTGACCTGGTTTCGGCTGGGGCCTTGTCTGCAGCCGTTTTTTCTACAGGGCTTTCAATTTTGGCGTTTAAGGGGCTATCGGGGACAGGGGCGGGTGTAGATATGGCCTGTGCTGCTTCGATGATCGCTTTAACCGCTTCCGGGCTTTCCTCGTTTGCTAAATCGTTGGCATCGGTTCCTTTTGATTCCGGGTTACTAAAAACAGGGACCGCCGATAGTGCATTGACTGCCTTGACCGCCTCGGTTGCTTTCGTTAAACCGGGGTTCCCGTCGGTGTGCCGGTCGTTGTCGGCAACGATGATCATTTGCAGGTCCGGGTACTTTTTCCGCAGTACCTCGGCCACAGGCTTCAGGTTACCGGCGGAAAAGGCGCAAGCAACGGCATGCCCGGTGACCTGGTGCAGAGTGCAACCTGTGGCCCATCCCTCACAGACGAGCAGCACACCGGAAGGTTTGCCGATGGCGTGGTAATTTCCGGTAATAGCTGTGCCGCTCTTAAAGGTCTTGCTCCCTGCACCGGTCACAAACTGCAGGCCATGAAGAACACCGTCAACATCCCGGACCGGAATCAGCAGCGATTCCTTCAACTGCCGGGCCCCATAGGGTTTGATGCCCTTTTTGACAAGGTAGGCGTGATTCGCTGCGACCGTGGGGCTTGCCGCATTCCACAACTCGGTTGATTTCTTTCGGCACTCTGCCTGCCTTCGTTGTAATTCCGCTTCCCTTACGGCTTTGGCGGCTTCGATGTTCCGCTTGTAGGTGGAGCTCTCTTCTGGGGTAAGGCTCCGATGTTCCTTCAATGACCATTTATTCCAAGCACCTTTACCGTCTTTTTTCCATGACCCAAAAACTATAGTTGGATTACCGTCTGGAAAGGCTTGATAATAGCCGTTTTTACTATTAGATTTATCACCTGGTAAAGCATAGCGGTGGTACTGGCCATCCATTATGATTTGCCCTGGATGTTCACACCCTGCAGCCTGCATGGCATCCCTGAACTGCTGTTCAATATCCTCGTTTCCATTCATGACAACACCTCGCTGCCACGCTTTTTCACCTGCTGTACTTGCCGGTAAAGCCACGTCCTATTTGCCGCCAGACGTTTAACCTCCAGAATTAGCCTACCTGCCGCATATTTCATTACCACGGACTGCACTACTTCATCCCCTGGAAAGATGAATTCAACAAGCTCTACACCCGGCATAATCGCCAAAGGCTTCCGATTGGTGGCGGTCATCAATGCCGCTGCCAGTTCAATGTCTGATGTTCTAAAGTCTTCGTGTCTTGTCATGATTGCCCCCTATTCCGCTGCCTGGATCAGGGCTTGTATACTCGACAGTTTCCAGTAGGAGCCTTTGCACGACCCAATTTTTAACGGAGATGGATATACCCCTTTTTGTATACCCGCGTACCACTGGCTGCGTGACATCGGCAAGTAACCGACAATCCCGCGCCGCCTGTCGCCAATAACATCCGGCAACCTCAACAGTCTTTCGTGTAGTTCAGCACTCATTCCCATCACTCCTTTTCTCCGAAGCAAGGCCATAAAAAAACGGCGCAAGCATACGGCGGTTATTAAAAACCATCGATACGCTCACGCCGTTAAGGAAAGGCCGTCCCTCCGAATGAGGGCGGAGAACCATAAGGGTAAGGGCTATGGTTGAGGGGATCCGGGCCTAGTTTCAGGGGCAGATTCTCAACCGCCTATGTGTACTACTGATTCAGTAAACCTCGATTCAGGTTATATTCGATTTCACCTTCACCTTCTTTGGGAAGGATCGTCTTTAAAACTTGTGCAATCATCTTACGATTAACATTGACAGATGGGGGCGTAAACGATGACTCACCATGCTTTTTTATCTTTATGTGCCTAATGCCCCTGTTCCGGTATTTGATTATAACTTTCCCGGTAAATCCATTCTCACCCGTTATGTCCCGGAAAGCTGCCGTAACAATGGCTTGCTCCGAAGCAGCATATGAATGCTGCCTATTCTTCTGTCGAGTATCTCTTCAATGCTCATTTGCTTGTGCATTTTGCTGCGCAGCCGGTTCGCCATGCCTTGATTGTGCAGCCTTTCCTTTTCGGCTGTTTCCCATTGCGGATACCAGTCTAAAAAGGAGCCTCCCTGATCCTTATTGTGAAAAGTAACATCAATCATCCCTGCGGGGGCAATGGTGATTTTAATGCCACCCACAAAATTGCCATCAAACCCGGTAAGCGCATGAACAAGCGGCAAGGCATACGCTTTATTTACAAGCTTGTCACCCTTTACCGGCGGAACGCTTTTGTGAATCTTACCATTATAAATGTCCAGCACGATTTCCCCCTGATAATCCCCCGGCAGGTGCCAAAGAGGATGCAAAGAGTCAAAGAGAATTATCTGTATAAGTTCCAAAGGTGTGTTTTTACAGCCCAGTTTATCCATGGTGATTCTGTGGTAAAACAACATAACTCGGAAGTCAAATTAATTTTTAAACGGATAATAGACGGCAGCGGTTAAACCTACTTATTTACATCTGCTGCACGTCGTCTGCTGATTTTTGCCATGCTCGCATACCAGCTTAACCACCTGGGCAGTTGTGGTATCGAGCCGAGTGAGGGCAAGCGACACAGCGGCAGTACAACGGTCTATTTGTGTACGCGAAGGCTCAACCGAATAAGCCAACTCGTCATGCACCATTTCAAGCACCTCAGCAACTTCCACAAGATCAACCTCAAGCCTGCTCCACTTTTTTTCCACAATTCCCCCTATAGCTATTCGCTGCAATTTTATGCTGCTTTTCCCTGGTTCCATGCGAAGGATTCATGTCAGTACCTAAATAGAGGGTATCCGCTGGTAAACGCCCAGCGGTCAAGTCTTCCAGTCCATCACAGATACCTCTCAGGATCGCCCAGACACCGCGCAACTCTTCATCATCATGCTCTTCGGCTTTGTCATGCACCACAGACCGGAGTAGATACAGCTGTAGCACCACGTTTTTCAGCTCCTCAGTGATGCCGTGATATTCCATCACTTGTCTGGTCTTTGCCCACCTCTCAAGCAATACGTCACTCATTGTTTTTCCTCCTTCTGATCCGGATAAAAGGTTTTTTCACTGTGAAAATAGTTGTCCCCATGTCCTCAAGCATCCAAGAGAATGCCTCAACCTGTTCCCGTGACAAGATGAACTTGCCGAATCCATTAGGGGGAAGTTTGTTGATCTCTTCCCGCAGGAAATCGGCGTAGGTCTCTGCCTTTGTCAATTCCAATGACATATCTTCCATATGCACCTCCTATACATTTTTGTAAGAAACTACTTCAACAAAATGCTAATGTCAAAATAAAAATCCTTGTAACATATTGTATTTAAAAGCTTTTGTTCGGGATAATCACGAACAGGTAGAATCACATTTTGCTGCATGTGGAAAAGTGTCAAATTTAGGTATACCCTTGGTTAACAGTACTAAACGTGCTAGAAAGTGTCAGTTTTAAATTATAAATAAAATTACTTGACACTTTTATTTTTAAGTCTTAGAGTCTATTTTGACAGTTCAGTAAAAGTCAGGGGGCATATATGAAAGGGCAGAGAATTGGATATGTGAGGGTTTCCAGTGTAGATCAGAACACCGACAGGCAGCTTGACGGAGTACAGTAGATAAGACGTTTCTGGAAAAGGTTTCAGGAAAGGACACAAACCGCCCAGAACTAGCGGCCCTGCTGCAGTTTGTTCGTGAAGGCGATACGGTAATAGTTCACAGCCTTGACCGCCTGGCACGCAATCTTGACGACCTGAGAAAAATCGTCAAAGGCCTCACCGGCAGAGGCATTGCCGTTCAATTCATCAAGGAAAATCTCACATTCACCGGCGAAGATTCCCCCATGTCAAACCTGCTGCTCTCGGTAATGGGAGCTTTCGCAGAATTCGAGAGGGCACTGATCAAAGAACGCCAGATGGAAGGAATAGCAATTGCCAAACAGGCCGGCGCCTACAAGGGGAGAAAGCGCGCAATGACCGATGAGCGGATAGCAGAGATAAAGCCAGGGTGGCCAACAATGAAAAGAAAGCGAAGATCGCCCGTGATATGGGCATTAGCAGAGAAACCCTGTATCAGTATCTTGCTGAGTAGTGCGCGGCGGTTAATTTTCTGGGGTACTTGGGGGGTATCTGCCTAAGCTACCAACTGCAGCCCCCTTTATTTAAAAGAGGTTAGTAGATCAACTGGCCTCTATAAGAAGCATTGCAGGGCATCTAAAGAAAGAGTTTCTGCCTTTTGTCTATTTAAAAGCGCCATCAAAGTAGCCCTTGTATTCCCTATACACCGCCATAAGAATCACCCGCACATCTTCGTGGTCCGAGAGAAAATATGTCTGAGAAAGGGAATCTCCTGCCCGCAATAAACCCGCCTTAGCGCCTTTTTCAATCGAGATGTCTGGTCCACTAGCCTTATGATGAAAATGCTTGAGATTGTTGCACAAGTCTTTAATGTTTTTGTAATCAGTGCTGTTCCACAACCGATAGTAAAAACGCTGTGTGCGAGTGCCGTCCTTGAATTTTGCTGCGGGTTCCCTACCATGAGCTTCTGGACATATCCATTCAAGAAGATGATTAAAGCAGGTGAGCACATCCCAAAGTCCATGAATCAGGATCATTGAAAAACTGCAAGTAGTCGTGCGCTGCTTTTTGATAAAGATCCTCAGCATTATTCATATCGAAATGGCCACAGTTTTTTTTCATAATCCTCGATCCTGTCTTTTACAAAACTTTGCCGGCTCGTCTGCCTTTTTTTAAAGACTTCCTGAACTCCCACGGTGGCTGCGGGTTACTTTTTTGCCATAAGCCGCTCCCTTTTCTCTAAATTCATGCCTGGTAAGGTCTTTGCTAATTCTTTCATAGTTGGGCAAGATAAGCCTGCTTTCCACAGAGACCCCTTTTTTTCGTCTTTGAAATGGAAAGGTGAACTGATATTATCTGCAGCCGTGAGAAAAATTTTTAACAAGGAGGCAGAAATGTCAGTATACGAAGAGTTGCGTGAAAAAAGAGCTGCGACGGACACAGCCATAAAAACTGCAATCGATATGTTTGAAGAGAACTTCCCACGCGAATTTGCAAAGTATCTATCATGTGATGAGCAGGCAATAAGTCTCGAACTAAGCCAACCTGAGGTTGCAGGCAATAGCATATTTTTCAAGGTCAACGCATCTATTAATCTGCATGGGGATAACGGGGTGGACTATGACCTTGATCTACCTTCTTTCCGGATCAAATACAAAAAAAGGCGTGGTGCTGACTTTATATCAATGATCGGCCAAACTGACAGAGAATATGCATTGTCTGGAGGGTCAGAATCATTTTTCTCATCTCTAGTATTCATGGCTGCATCTCAACATTTTGTCAATCTTGATCAACTAGAGGAATAAATTATGGGGTAAAATTGGGAGTACCAGTAAAGGTTTCCATCACGTTACACATCATACTTTCCGTCAAATATAAAATGGCTAATTAGGATATTGGTTTCCCATGTGCCCATCCGATGTGCTAGATTGGAAGGAAAGAATGGGTATATCTTTAGGTATATCGGTGCTTTTGCTCTTGGTTAAATGTTTAGATATTAGTGGTTTGTACCGTTAATATGACCCCGGCCTCCGCACCATTTTCAACAAAGCTAAAAAGCCCTGTAACCCAGGGCTTTTCTTTTTGATAAGCCGCACTATTTTCCCAAAATTCCCCGCAGCCCCTTCTCCAGAAGCTCCTTTTCCGGGCGCTGTGGTTCACCTTCCTTTTTCTTCAGAAGTTTCTCCTGAATGGTCTGCTCAAGCTTCTCCCTCCCTTTCTGCTTCAATTGCTGGCGGACACCGGAGACGTCGATTTGGAACCGAGGAGCGGAAAAGGTTCCCTTGACCTTGAGGGGCAGGATTCCCCATCCTTTTTCATCGGTAATCATCTTGCCCAGTTCACCTCTCGTTATCCTGCTGGTCAGTTGAGGTGCAAGGCGCGTTTCCAGGGACAGATCGAGACTTGAATCGAGTCCGGCGGTTCCTTTCGGTGTGATATGGACATCACGACCGGTGATGTTGCTATCGACAATCACTTTGCCGTTGACTATCTTGAAACTGCCGGCGAATTTTTCGAACTGCACAACCCGCAACTGTTCGAGGTCCAGGAACTGTGCCAGACTCTGAACCAGTCCTGATCCGTTAGTTTGCCTTGCGAGATATTGTAGGTGCCCTGACCATTGATGTTTTTCTTTATAGCCGCAGTTTGGGTTCCCTTGCCTGCCAGTTGTGCATTAAGGGAAAGGGTGCCGAAAACAGTTCCCGCAGCTTTAGGGGCAAAGGCGGCAACCAGTGAATCCGCCTTGACACCTTGAATTGCCAGGGTTGTTGAATAGGTAAAACCCTTTTGTCCAAGATCGACTCGCGCCGTTTCGCTGAAAGAGCCGCCAGCAACCTTGCCTTTCAGTTCATCGATATTCAGGATGTTGTCAGCCAGCCTGTATCTGAGGACCAGCCCGGTAACCGGCAACCCCTTGTAAGATGTCTGCCCCAGTTGGAACGTGCCGGTGGCTCGAACCGGAATTTTCAGCGGGCCGGGTTCTGGTTTCTCCCCTTCAGCAGCAGTTGCTTTTTTGCTCTTTTTCAAAAAGGGTTCCAGGTCAAAGCGTTCAGCACTAACGGAACTGGTGACGGACAATGGCTTGCCAAGCAGATTTGAGACGGTGAATTTTATATCCAGCTTGTTGGTGCCCATGGCTAATGTCAGGTCTTGGAGGAAAGTTGACTCCCCTTCAGCACAAGTAATCCTGATAGTGATGGCCGTTGTCCGGAGGTTGTGAAAGCGACATTGTTAAGTTTCACCTCCCCCTCCTTAAGCAGTTCTTTCGGCGCCGAAACAGGCCCTGCCAAGTGTAATCGTACATTTACCGCACCCGAAGGATCAAGGGCTCTGATCTTTGCCGTCAGCTGCGGAGGGAGTCCGGCGGCCAGCTTCTTGATATCGGCCTCCTTGATGGTGATGATGACATCGATTGCCGGTTTCTTCCCCACATCGGCAGCTTTTCCATCCATCTCCATGGATGCACCAGGCACCGTGGCCTTTACCCTTAAGGGAAACTGCTTATCCATGGCTATGTCGCTGGCATCAACTTCAACGCCCGTGATATCGTAGATAAACGCTGATCTGCCTTGCTCCGATCTTCGTAGTGGACCGCACCTTTGAGCAATGCCACTCGGGATATCAGCAGATTGATGCCCTCTTTTGTCGGTTGTGGCGCGGGAGCGGGTTCTTTTTTTGCCATTAGATCGGAATAGTTGAAAGTGCCGTCGGGCAAACGGATCACCCTGATTTTAGGCGTATCGAGCACCACCTGGTCCACCACCACCCTTCCCGTCAATAAGGGCCAGAACCGGTATTTCAGCTTAACCTGTTCGGCCTGTACGAAGGGATCCGCTCCTGTTTTTTCCATTACGGTCAGCTTCTTCAGGACAATTCCGGAAAAAAATACTGACACTGATGTCCCCCAGCTGAACCTGGCGCTGCAGCTTCTTTTCGGCCAAGGGCAACACGGTCTTCCTGACCCCTTCGGGGGTGACTAGCAATTTTACCAGGACGGCAACAACCAGGAACAGCACGGCAATGGCCGCAAAGATAATACCTGTGATCTTGAGAGTTTTTTTCACGACGATCTCCCTTTCCCGTTATCTGGCGAAGGCTGAAGAGTATCAGACAACCAGTGGCTTTTGAAATTGTAGCAGTTCCCCCGATTATTTCAGTGACCGGCAGGGCCGGAGACAGGGTTCCTGCCAAACTAAGATATAAGGCTGAAGTTGCTCCGAAAGGATGAAAAAAGATCCAGGTACTGCTCCACCAGGCGGGAAAGCAGGAAATTTTTCAATACACTGTCCCGTGCCCTCCTTCCCATCTCCTCGCGCAACCGATCATCCTTCAAAAGCTGGACTATGCGCGCTGCAGCCTCCTCAGGTGACGAGACAAGGAAGCCGTTTATGTTATCGTCAATCTGGTGCGGAATGCCACCTACCCTGCCACCGATGACGGGAGTTCCTTTCAGCATTGCCTCAGCTACAGTCAAACCGAATCCCTCTCTCAACGATTTCTGCAAGACAACAGCTGCCCTCCTCTGCAGTGCATTCACCAGTGCCGAGTCCTGGGAACTGAGAATCAGCAGGCGCTCTTCCTGGCATTTGAGTAAAGATTCGTATATCTGTGCCCCCTCGGGATCGTCGGTGGCCATGCTGCCAAGGAGGACCAGGGTGCATGGCACCTCCTTTCTCGCAATCCTGAATGCCTGAATCACACCTTCGGGGTCTTTCCAGCGGTCGAACCTGGATATCTGTACAAGTATGGGCAGGTCCACCGGAATGTTGTAATGGCTGAGACGCTCGTCGATTTCAGGATCGCTCAACTCCCGGTTCTTCTGGGAAAACGGGTCAATGGCCGGCATGAAGAAAACCTGTGGCGTATTCAGCTTTTGCCGGTATTCAGGCAAGGACATGATTACCGCATCGTACATCTGAATGTAATCCTGCAGATATTCCCACAATTGGGGATGGGGATCATGCAATTGCAGGTGGCAGCGCCATATCCAGGGGCCACGCTTCCGATTATGGGCCACGATCGGCAAAGGCTGTGGATCATGGACGACCACCATATCATGATTTAGATGCATCCTGATGGCGTTTTCGTGGATTACCTCTTCAAACACCTGGACTTTTCTCCGGGTGAAGTGGTAATCGCTCCCTTGCAGGGCATTGTGCATCTTCTTGGTAATGGCAAAGAAGTCGGGCGAACCGGAAATTACACGCCAGCCGGTTTTGATGCCCAGACTGTTCATCAGGAGCGTGAGGGAAGAGAGGATTTCCGAGACGCCTCCTCCATAAAAGGTGGAATTTATGTGGACGATGTGCAGGTCGTTCAGGCGATGGGCCTTGCTGAGAATTCGATCCACGCTTCACTGCCGATCAATGGTTCATAATTGTGTATGTTCGCAATTTTGTGAAACTCCATGATCATCCCCCTGGATATGGGCAGCAATATCTACCTATAAGTATAGAGGGGGAATTTACGACTGCATCACTATCTTATAAGCGGCCGAAAAGACAGCCAAATTCACATTAAGTACGCCGGTTGCAGATGCCCGTATGCGCCAGATACATCAAATAAAGTGCACAACTTGAAAATGTCCCTGGGCATCCTTTCGTTTTGTTGTTATTCTGATACCATTTCCTAATGGAAAATCGATGTTATGCCAGGAGGGCTTTGATGAAAAGGTTAATGTTGTTTGCATTGGTGGCAGGACTTTTCCTTGCCCTGCTCGGTTGTGGCGACAGTAATCGCACTGAACCGCAGGTATTTGTCACGGATATACTAAGTAATAAGGCATTCGACGGGGATATTGAAGTCACCCAAACAAGTACCATCTTCACGCAGGGAGCCGATACAATATTTGTCGGTATTGATCCAGTTTCACTTTCGGAATCCCGTGCATTTCTCGATTTTTCTTTATCTACAGTACCCTCTAATGCAGTTATAAACTCTGCAACACTCAGCATTTTCATCAACAGCATTGAATTTCGGGGTGCTCTTGGCGCAGTTCCCATTCGCATAGACCTGATTTCCTATGACCCGGCCCGACTGGTTGAAAGTGATTTTTTTCGTACTCCTGCCCTGTCAACCACTATTCAACCGCCAATCGGCCCTGCCGATGTACAAAATGATGTGACCGTCGACATCACACCTTTGATCATCGAGGCGCAACGCCTTGGTCTGCCCGCTCTCCAGCTTCGGCTAGTCGCAGAGAACCTTAGTACTGCTGCAGGGCTCGTGGCTATTGACGAAAGGTCCTTTGCTCCATTACTCACGGTAGAATATTTCTGACCCTATAGCTCCAGCTTTTTGCCAGAAAGAAAATCCACCACCATCCCGGTCGTTCCAGTGCAGCTGTGGCACCATGAACAAGTTTCTGAATGCATTCAGTGTAAAATTGTTCCCTTTAAAAAAGACACGATTTCTATTCTTGCATCCAAAAAAAGATTATGTATAATTATAAACATTTAATTTTAAGCCATTGATCCGGGGGGGACACATGGCCAGGATGGTAAACGTAATTTTCATTGACGGGGCCATTGAACCGGTTCCGCCATCCCTGCTCAAGGAACTGATAAGCTTGAGGGAGATAAGGGCTTTCGAGAGGACAGAAGGCTGGGTATATATCGGCCAGGCCCCTATCAGGAGAAAGCTTAAACCTATCAAAGGGCCTGGCCAGCGTTCCTACGACATATATCTGGAATGACGAAACTTGCACCACCCACTCCTGCCGATTCATTACAATGATGGAAAAAAATGTCAAACCAGTTGACAAACCCCAGTCGAATGATTATCCTTCAACCAAGCAATAAAGGGGAGTAGTTATCGGCCACCGAAAAGGCCGACCCGGATTCCGTCAATACGGCCACGAGCGGAACCGGGGCAGATTTCTGTCAACAAGACCTTTATCCAGGGCATTCAAGCCGGGGGTAAAGGTCTTTTTTATTACCCCCGGCGATAAACCACATCGTCGGAGGTAAAACGATGAATCGACTCAAAACGACCCTTCTCCTCTCCCTTCTCACCGTGCTGATGGTGCTGATGGGCAGCGCCATCGGCGGCAAGACCGGAATGGTCTTCGCCTTCTTCATGGCTGTCGCATGAATTTCTTCTCCTACTGGTTTTCCGACAAGATTGTCCTGAAAATGTATGGCGCCCGGGAAATCGGCGAGCATGACCATCCTGCATTTTATGGGCTGGTCCGCAGGTTGGCGCTCCAGGCAGGGCTTCCCATGCCGCGGGTCTATATCGTCCCGTCGGAGAGCCCCAACGCCTTTGCCACCGGGCGAAATCCTTCCCATGCTGCCGTAGCCGCGACAGAAGGCATTCTACGCATTCTTTCTCCCGATGAACTTGAAGGGGTCATGGCCCATGAGCTGGCCCATGTTCAGAACCGGGATATTCTCGTTTCTACCATTGCAGCAACCTTCGCCGGCGCCATTTCCATGATTGGCAACATGCTCCAATGGGGAGCAATCATGGGTGGCGGGCGAGGTGACGACGAAGAAGGCTCCGGAGGTCTCATGGGCTCGCTGGTAATGGCTATCATCGCTCCCATTGCCGCCATGCTGATCCAAATGGCTGTGTCCCGCTCGCGGGAATACCTGGCCGATGAAACCGGTGCCCGCATTTGCGGTCGCCCGCTGGCATTGGCCAACGCCCTGCGCAAGCTGCACAACGCTTCCCACATGATACCAATGCAAGAGGCGTCCCCGGCGTCGGCGCATCTTTTCATCGTCAACCCGCTTACCGGCGGCTCGCTGATGAATCTATTCTCCACCCATCCCCCCATGGAGGAACGTATAGCCAGACTGGAAGGACTGGCGAGGAACAGATGGTAGAATGGACCCTGAGGAATGTGAAGCGGCTGATAATAGCCGTCACCGGCTTTATCGTCATGGCAGTAGCATTGCCATGATAGTGCTCCCCGGCCCGGCGGTCATCGTCATCCCAATCGGGCTGGGGATACTGGCGACGGAATTTGTCTGGGCCAGAACGATCCTGAAACATGCCAAAGAGCGAATGGCCCGTTTTAGAAAAAAAGCCGAGATCA
>NZ_BBCJ01000042.1 GCF_001311985.1 Geotalea toluenoxydans JCM 15764 | reverse complement strand
AGATCACTTTTGCCCGGTCAACAGCTATTTGCTTAATTTTATCTAACTGCTTCGTCGGGCCAAGATTTTGCCTGCAGCTTTCCTTCAGATTCCGGGTCACCCCGGACACCTTTGCTGTTCAGCTTAACGGTTCCCACCATCAGGGTCCGTAGAGGACTTGCACCTCCAAGGCACCAATCGGCCACCACTGCCGATTGGATGGCGCTTGCGCCACGCGCTGCCGGGCGCACACAAAAAAGCGCGGCATCAGCCACGCTTGAGTGACAATTCGAATATTGAATAAATTTAAATAAAAGCCACCTTGCAAAACGTCTCTTGCCTACCTGAAGAATCACTTGGCCGGCAGAAGGTATTTCCAAGTTTTCATCATTAATTTTCTCCCCATTAACCTTGACCCCACCACCTTGGATGGACCGACGCCCCTCGCTATTGGATTTAACCAAGCCAGCCTCTGCCAAGAGCCTTGCCAATAATATTTTCCCATCGCCTGCAGCCAATTGAATCTCCGGCATCTCATCGGGCGTCTGGTTATCCCTGAAGCGCTTGACGAAGCTCTCTTCTGCTTCGGTCGAAGCTTCCTGGCCATGGAATCTTGCCACCATTTCGCGTCCGAGCCGTTTTTTGACCTCCATGGGGTGCACCGCACCCGATTTAAGGTCCACCTTCAACTGTTGTAGTGCTGCCATGCTCATATCGCTCAATAACTCATAGTAGCGAAGCATTAATTCATCCGAAACGGACATGACCTTGCCGAAAATTTCATCGGCAGGTTCATTGATGCCGATGTAGTTCCCTAGGGACTTGGACATTTTGTTAACGCCATCAAGCCCCTCAAGGAGAGGCATAGTGATAACAGTTTGCGGAGACTGTCCCCACTCCCGCTGCAGTTCACGCCCCACAAGAAGGTTGAATTTCTGATCGGTGCCTCCCAGCTCAACATCGGCTTTCAAGGCAACGGAGTCATATCCCTGAATAAGAGGATACATGAACTCGTGGATACTGATGGGCTGTTGGTTTGAGAAGCGGTTATTGAAGTCCTCCCGCTCCAGCATCCGGGCGACGGTGTATTTGGAGGCAAGGGCGATCATGTCCGAGGCTGAAAGCTTGGCCAGCCACTCCGAATTAAAGACAACCCGGGTCTTTTCCGGATCGAGGATCTTAAAAACCTGCTCCTTGTAGGTCTCGGCATTTTTCAGCACATCCTCCCGGGAAAGGACCTTGCGCGTTTCCGACTTCCCGGTGGGATCGCCGATCATGCCGGTAAAATCTCCGATGAGGAAATATATCTCGTGGCCCAGTTGCTGGAACTGCCGCAGCTTGTGGAGCAAAACCGTGTGACCCAGATGAAGATCGGGAGCAGTGGGATCAAAACCTGCTTTTATTTTGAGTGGAACACCGGTTTTGGCCGATTTCTCCAGCTTCTCCACAAGTTCTTTTTCCAGCAGGATCTCCACTGCGCCACGCTTGATTATTTCCATCTGCTCTGCAACAGTCATAACGCCTCCAAAACGCGATTCAAGCCCGGTCAGCCACATGAAACGGAAATTCGCTCAATTGATATGGCCTTTCCCGATGTCTCATTAACTTCTATAACCACGGCGTTGAGCCGGATGTTCTTTTTCGCCACTTCGAATTTTGTCGGCAGCTGGGTGAGGAATCTCTCGATAGCCTCTTCCTTGCGCACACCAATTACGGAGTCAAAGGCCCCGCACATGCCGGCGTCGGTCATGTAGGCAGTGCCGCCTGGGAGAATACGCTCGTCCGACGTTTGCACATGGGTATGAGTGCCCACAACTGCACTGACGCGACCGTCCAGATAAAAACCGAGAGCAGCCTTTTCCGATGTGGCCTCGGCATGAAAATCAACAAATATGATGGGAGTTTCTACATTCAGTCGCTCTATCTCCCGGTCTGCGACTCTGAACGGGCAGTCAAGGTTATTCATAAAGACCCGCCCTTCCAGGTTAAGCACCGCTACCTTGACACCGCCGGCGGTTCTGATGATTGCACTACCCTGTCCCGGCGTTCCCTCAGGGTAGTTTGCCGGCCTGACCAGTTTTTCTTCCTTTTTGATGAAAGACAAGGCGTCTTTTTTGTCCCAGATGTGATTACCGCTGGTGAGCATGTGGATACCACAGCCAAAGAGGTCTTTGGCCGTTTCCTCAGTGATGCCGAAGCCTCCGGCAGCATTCTCTCCATTGGCTATGACAAGATCGACAAGATAGCGGTCAACCAGGCGGTGCAGCTCATAAGAAAGAGCCTGGCGCCCCGGCTTCCCGACAACATCTCCCAGAAACAGCAGTTTAACGCATATTCGGTAGCTCTGGTCTCTCTGATGACATTTACCTTAATCTGCCCAGGATAAGTCATTTCAGTCTCGATCTTTTTGGCAATGTCTTTGGCCAGAATAAGGGAGCGTTCGTCGCTGACCTCTTCACTGGCCACCATGACCCTGATCTCGCGTCCTGCCTGAATAGCAAATGAGTTGGTTACGCCGCTGAATGATGAAGCAATCCTCTCCAGATCTCAAGCCGCTTGACATAGGTTTCCATCATCTCGCGACGGGCACCGGGGCGGGCTCCGGATAGGGCGTCGGCAGCCTGAACAAGCACGGCAAGCACAGTTGCCGGCTTTTCATCCTCGTGATGGGCCATGATTGCATGGATTATTTTTGGAGATTCACCGTATTTTTTGGCCAGTTCGGCACCGATAACCGCATGTGAGCCTTCTACCTCATGGTCGACAGCCTTCCCCAAATCGTGTAAAAGCCCGGCTCTCTTGGCCTGCTTCACGTTTATGCCAAGCTCGGAAGCCATGATCCCGCAGAGAAACGCCACTTCCAACGAATGCTGATACACATTTTGGCTGTATGATGTCCTGTATTTGAGACGACCAATCAGTTTGAGTATCTCGGGATGAATTCCATGAACACCCAAGTCGAAGGCAGCTTGTTCGCCGGCTTCTTTCATCGCCTGCTCTATCTCTTCCTCAGCCTTGGCGACAACCTCTTCAATTCTTCCAGGATGAATCCTGCCGTCGGCAATGAGTTTCTCCAGAGAAAGCTTGGCTACCTCCCGGCGTACCGGGTTGAAACCTGAAAGAATCACCGCTTCGGGTGTATCGTCAATAATGAGATCAATTCCGGTTGCTGCTTCCAAAGCCCTTATGTTGCGCCCCTCACGGCCAATGATACGCCCCTTCATTTCATCCGAAGGGAGTGCAACAACCGAAACAGTTCGTTCTGCGACATATTCTCCGGCGTACCGCTGAATGGCAAGGGCCATTATCTCCTTGGATTTTTTGTCTGCAGTTTCTTTCGCTTCTTCCTCAATGGCCTTGATGCGCTTGGCTGCATCGAGCTTGGCTTCGTTTTCCATTGTTTCCATGAGGATCTTCTTTGCTTCTACAGCCGTCATACCGGATATATTTTCAAGCCTTGTCCGCTCTTCACTGATCAGCTGGTTCAACTTCTCTTCTTTTTGCGCAATTCCCTGTTCCTTGGTGACAAGGGTCTGCTCTCTTTTAATAAACTCGGCATCCCTCTGGTCGAGAAGGTTCACCTTCTTGTCCAGATTTTCTTCCTTTTGCTGCAACCTTTTTTCTAGTGCCTGAAGATCCCGGCGCTTTTCCTTCGTCTCCCTTTCAAATTCAGCCTTGGCCTGATAAACAACATCCTTGGCCTGCAAGGTTGCTTCTTTGGTGATGGTTTCAGCCTGACGCTTGGATTCTTCCAGCATCTTTGCAGCCAGTTCCTCAGCTGAGGCAACTATGGCATCGGAAGACTTCTTCCTTAACAGATTACCTATCAAAAAACCCACGGCAGCAGTTATTACTGCTAAAACAATTGTTATCATATCTATTTTCAAACTATGTACCTCCCTTCTATATGTTTAAATCAAGGACGGATAATCCTTGTCTCGCTGAAAATCAGATCCATGGTTACATCATGTGGTTCACCGACAATTTCATCAACCAGTTGGAAATCATAGCAAAGCCCTACGAATCTGCCGCATCCCTCAAGGAGGTGAAGCGTTCGATCATAGAAGCCTTTTCCATAACCGATTCTGCGCCCGTTTATATCAAAAGCAACGCCGGGAATAACAAAGATGTCGATAGTTTCGGGCTGATGAATAATGTTTTTTTCTCCCGGCTCCTTGATACCGAAAGCACCGTTCTCTAAGTCGGAGGCAGCATGAATCTGCCTGAAAGTTAGCTTGTTGCCGTCCACAACAGGATAAATGACCTTCTTCCCGAGAAAAAAAGCGCGGCGCTGTAAAGCGGCAGTATCAACCTCATGATGGATCGGCGCATAAAGTGCCAGGCTTTCAGCCCGCAGAAACTCGGCAGAGTCCATTAAAGATTGCTGAATCCGGAGACTGTGTGCTTCAACTTCCAAAAAGGACAACGCTCTTCTTTTGGCCAACATAAGCCGGCGAAGTGAATGCTTTGGCATGCTGCCTTTCTCGATAATGCGAAGCAGACAGTTTTGGGGCAAGCCCATTAACAGGAGGGAACTCTGGAGGGAGAATGGAGGAGGAATGTCAGGTCAGGCGGGGACTGTCGGGTGAAGTCGCTAGTAATGTGCATCAGCCACAAAAGCAACCTTTAACCTCGTTGGACATATTAACCATATGTATTACAGCCACCTATCAGCGAAACGAGGCAATAGGTGAAAACTAGAAAATCTGCCTCGAAAAACTATTACCGACCCTGCATCCAGAACCACTTATATGAAAAATCTCCCTTGAGAGACCCTGAAAAACTTATTTTGCTGAATCCAGTCGCTGAATCAAACCAGCGATCCTGAAATCTTCGTCTTTTCTGCTATTTTCCAACCTGTCAAGCACTGCCAGGTAATCCTCCGCCACATTCAAAAGGGTCAGGATAACTGCCACCTGGCTATCGACCGTGTTTCCCGAGTTTAAAACCTGCTCCAACCTCTTATTGACGAATGATTCCACCTTACGGACTGTGCCTTCATCAGCAGTGCTTCTAACGCTGATCTCCCGACCCAACACCGTTATTCGGTGTGAAACGTTCAAAGATGATCAACCTCTTGGAGCTTTTCCAGAATTGCATCTATACGTGACTTGATGCCGTTCCTGTCAAATTGCAATTTGGCGTTCTCTGTTCTTAACAGCTCGTTTTCCTGCTTCAGTGTCATGTTAATCTGTAAAAGTCGTTCGACCTTCCGTTCCAGTTCATCGAATAAACTACTATCCATAGATCCACCTTTTCGCCAGGAATATTAAGTAAATACCCGACAAAAGTCAAGGTGATTGTTGAATTAACTAAAAGATAGCATCGACAAATTCCTGCGGTTCAAACTCCCGGAGGTCTTCTACCCCCTCACCAACACCTATATAGCGAACAGGTAATGAGAACTCATGGCTCACCGCCACCACTATCCCCCCCTTGGCGGTTCCGTCAAGCTTAGTGAGAATGAGGCCGGTGACTTGTGCCGCCTCCTTAAAGAGGCTTGCTTGTGAAATGGCGTTCTGGCCTGTTGCTGCATCTAAAACCAGCAGGGTTTCATGGGGTGCCCCCGGAATTTCACGTTCAATTACCCGGCGGATCTTTTTCATCTCTTCCATGAGATTGACCTTGGTATGCAGGCGCCCCGCTGTATCGATCAAAAGAACATCACAGCCTCTGGCTACGGATGCCTTGCATGCGTCAAAAGCGACTGCAGATGGATCAGCCCCCTCCTTGTGGCGCACAACTTCGGCGCCAACCCTTTCACCCCAGATCTCCAGCTGTTCGGCAGCCGCTGCACGGAATGTATCCCCTGCAGCCAGCAAGACTTTTTTTCCGGCAAGCCTGTACTGGGCTGCAGCTTGCCAATCGTCGTCGTTTTGCCCACACCATTGACACCGATAACCAGAATAACAAACGGCTTGGCGGCAGTTATATCAAGACCCGATTCCACTTGCACCAGTCGATTGGTGATTTCCTGCTTAAGCGCTGCTTTCAATGCATTCCCGTCTTTGAGTTCGTTCCTCTTCAGACGCTGTTCAAGGATTCTTATCAACTCAACGGTAGTTTTCACTCCCATATCGGCAGTAATGAGAATTTCTTCCAGTTCTTCCAGGACATCAGCATCAATCTGCTTTTGGCCTAAAAGGAGGCTGTCGATCCTGCCGACAATGCTTTCATGGGTTTTTGTAAGCCCCTGCTTCAGGCGATCAAAGAAACCTGTCTTTTCCTTGGGCTCCGCAATTTCAGCATTCACAGCCTTTTCCTCGGCCCCAGTGGCCGAAGTATCAGCAGTAAATTTATCCAGGAGGCCCTTAAAGAACCCTCTTTTTTCTTCGGTCATCAATAAATCTCCTTTATCAACAACTGAATAGTGCGGGCAAAGCACCTTTCCGCCTGCGCCAGCAGTATATCGTTGTCCATGGTCAACACCAGGGAATAGTCAGAGCCGACGACACCGACAATAAAAAGCTGATTCTCCGTCTTTATCGCCAGATGAGTCAACGCTCCAGCTGTTGGAAATCCGGTAAGAACATCCTTCAACTGGCTGATGATTATCCCCTGATGGGCAGCTGTCACCTTAAGTTCGTATGTGTCGGTAAGGCAATATTGTTCAACCGCTTCCCCTTCCCAATCTGCCAGAATGGCCCCGGTTGAGCCGGGTGAATTTTCCACCAGTTCCTTCAAAATGGCTTTAAAAGGCAATTCCAACTCCTAACCAGCTCCGCATGATGCGCCCGCCAAAATATAATCAGTTGAGTTTTACTGAGACCAGCTTCGAAACGCCCGGCTCTTCCATGGTAACGCCGTATAATGTGTCGACAACTGCCATGGTTGTTTTATTGTGAGTGATTATGATGAACTGTGAAAATGCGCTCATCTCCCTTACCATCTCGTTGAAACGGCCGATATTGGCATCATCCAGCGGCGCATCAACTTCATCAAGAAGACAAAATGGCGTAGGTTTTATCAGGAACAGAGAGAATATCAGAGCTACCGCACTGAGGCTTTCTCACCGCCAGAGAGAAGAGTAACGTTCTGCAGCTTTTTGCCGGGAGGCTGAACGATGATCTCCAAGCCGCTTTCCAGCAGGTCGTCCTCGTTCGTCAGTTTCAATTCCGCCCTGCCACCGCAGAAGAGGCGCGGAAACACCTCCTGGAACTTTTCGTTGACCAGGTGAAATGTTTCAAGGAAGCGCCTGCGGGTGGTCTTGTTGATCCGCTGGATTGCCTTTTGCAACGAACTGAGAGAATCCTCAAGGTCTTCCTTTTGTTCATCAAGGAATAAAAAGCGTTTTTCTAGCTCTTGAAATTCTTCAATGGCTGTCAGGTTCACATCGCCCATCTCGTCGACAACCTTCATCAGCTCATTTTGCCGGGAGCGCTTTTCGGCCTCATTGTATTCAATGTTACCGTACTTTGGGAGCATATCTGCTATTCCGGTTCGAAACTTATCAAGTACCTGCGTTTCAAGCTGGCTTAGTTGCATGGAAAGCTGTGTTGCACTAAGGGTGTGATTTGAAATTGCTTCCTTTGAGGTTACTACCAGTTCCCGCAGTTTTTTCTGCTTAGCCTCATCTCCCCTATGAGCGCTCATCTCAAACTCGTACTCTTCCTTCAGTTTGCTATAGGAAAGTTCAAAGGAGGCCTGCTTTTCCAAGAGGGCCTTCAGTGACTCTTCACTCTGCTGGATCGAGAGAACCAGTTTCTCCCGATCCAGAATAGATTTTTCAACCTCTGCAGCATAGTCTCCTGCTTGCTTCTTCAGTGCTGTCATCAACGATTCAACTCGCAGGAGGTCTTGATTGATTGCGTCTGTTTTCTCCTTGAGGGAAGCAACCTTAACCTTTCTGGCCGTAACAGCTTCGCGGGCGTCGGCAATGATTTCTTTTCGTGCCTCCCACGACTGTTGCAGGCTTGCTAATTCCAGCTCCAGCACTGATTTTCGCTCATCACCATGTAAAACAGCCTTTTTTAGATCGGAAATCTCCCTTTCAAGCAGAATTTTCTCTTCGTCAAGCTGTTCATTTTCAATGGTACCCACCGAAGCCCTCTCTTCTAATCTTCCAACCTCTTCACGAGCCCGCGTCAAATCTTTCTCTGCATTCAGCAATTCAATCTCAGCCTGATGCAGTTTCTGCCTTATATCCTGTAACCCCTCTCCTGCAGTCAAGACTTCCTCTTTCAGCTGAGTTCTCCGCTCTTCCAGCTCGGAAATTTGCTTCGTAAGAAGCTCCGCTTCCAGAGAAAGCTCTTTAATTTCACGTTTTTTGTGAATAAGCCCTTGGTAGCTGCCTCCGGTGAGCCGCCATTAACGATAGAGCCAGAGTGGACCATATCACCTTGAGAGGTGACAAACATCAGGTGCGGTGACTGCTTGCCGAGGATCAGCGCCTTCTCGAGGCTGTCGACAAGATATGTATGGTCCAGTAAGGGTTCTATGTACTCCCTGAATGGATCGACTATGCTGACATTATCCAAAAGACAGACAGCCTCAGGAATCAGCAGTGGCTTCTGCCGTTTACACGGCTGCTGCAGGACAAAACTGCACCTTCCTCCAGACTCCTGACGCAGATGGGCAACAGCACTTAAAGCATCACTTTCCTGGTCACATACCAGCCATTGGAGCCTCTCGCCGAGGGCTACCTCTACCGCAGCCTCAAAGGCTTCACCGGTTTCGACCATATCGGCGACCATACCACTGAACTTGCTTTTAAAGTCCTCATTGGAGAGGAGGGTGCGGATCCCCTGCCCATAACCGGCAAACTGTGCCTCCAACTCCTGCAATGATTTCAGGCGGGAAGATTTTGCTGTAAATTGATTGCGTTTGTCGTGAAGGACCGTTTCCGTTGAAGAAAGGAGTGACTTCAAATCCCCTTCGCGCAGGACAAGAGCATTCATCTCCTCAACATCTTGCTGCGTCACCTCTTTGATTTTTTTGCAGGAGTTCTCAAGTTTCAGGGCGGCCTGAAATGCCTCCTCCCTTTGCTCCTGCAGTTTGATGATCTCTCTCTGATTCCGCTCGTATTTTTCCACCAGTAATTCGAAGCGCTTCACGTCTGCAGCAAGCTTGTTGTTTAACTGGGCATTGTTGGATAGCACCTGGAACAATCCGTTCCTTGCTTCTTCAATCTTTGCCGAAGCGCCCTGTTCCGTCCTGGAAGATTCATCCAGAAGACGCTCATCTTCCACCAGCTGACTCGACTCATGCTGCAGCTCTGCGATCAGTGAGATCTTCTGCTCATTCAATGCAGCAAGCTCAGTTTGAGCTTCTGTGTGGCGAAGAGCACAAGTATCCTGCTCTTGTCGGGATCGCTCAAAGAGTCGGTCGAGGTTTAACAGTTCCTTTTTGTGAAACTCACGGCGGCTATCTCCTGCCATAAGCTCACCTTTCATCCGATATATCTCTTCCTGCGCCTTTTGAATACGCTCTTCACGCTCTACAAGCAGCAGACGTTTCTGTTCAAAAGCCAGTTCGCCTTTTTCCTGATCGATAATCTGAACGGAAAGTTCTTTCTTCAGTAGATCAAGTTGCCGATCAAGGTCTTCTTTTTCCTTCATCAGCACAGCATATTTCTTTACGGAAAAGAGAAGCTCTATCTCTTTCAGTTCCTCCCTGCACTCCCTGAATTTTTCGGCTTTCCTGGCCTGCCGCTGCAGTCCACCCAGTTGCCGCCTTATTTCCGTAATTATATCGGTGATCCTGAGCAGGTTATTTCGGGTGAGCTCGATTTTCTTCAGCGCCACCTGCTTGCGGGCCTTGAACTTGGTAACTCCCGCCGCCTCTTCGATAAGGACACGACGTTCCTCCGGTTTTGAGTGGAGGATCATTCCTATCTTGCCCTGCTCTATGATGGAATAGGCTCTTGCGCCAACACCAGTATCCATGAAAAGCTCGGCAATATCGAGGAGTCGGCACTGGGATTTGTTAAGCAGATATTCACTTTCCCCGTCGCGGTAGAGCCGCCTGGTAACCTGGATTTCGCTGTAGGTCAGGTATTTGGCAGGAACGCGGCCATCTTCAGTGGAAAAAACCAGTGAAACCTCAGCCATGCCCAAAGGTTTCCGGCTTTCGCTGCCGCCGAAAATGATATCCTCCATCTGCTTGCCACGGAGGTTCTTGGCTGATTGTTCCCCCATGACCCAGCGGATTGCATCAACCACATTCGATTTGCCGCAGCCATTAGGACCGACAAATGCCGGTAATGCACTGCTGGAAATCTAGGGAAACCTTGTCGTGAAAGGATTTAAAGCCTATTATGTCGACCCGTTTTATTTTCATAAGCGATAGATAGTAACAGAGTGACTCTTTTGTTGTAAAGTTTTAGATGGGGCTGCATCGACGTATGGAGCCGGCTTTCACCCCTTTAAAGATAAAAAAAAAGGCACAGTTTCCTGTGCCCTTTGCAAAAAAGTCGAGTTTTGGTTCTAATCAGCTTTGGCTTCGCAATCCTCTGCCGGATCCTTGCCGCCCTGTTGTACTTCTGCCTCTTCAGCAGGTGCGGCATCATTTGCAGTGGCTACTGGAGCCGTCTCTGCGGCTGCAGAGGCAGCTTTTGCAGCTACCTTGGTAGCAGGTTTCTTGGCGGCGGTCTTCTTTTTAGCCTTGGGCGCCTGTATTGTCTCTTCCACGAGTTCAATAACTGAAAGAGGTGCGTTATCCCCAGGACGAATACCGAGCTTGATGATGCGGGTGTAGCCACCGGCACGCTCAGCATACCGTGGTGCTATAGTAGTAAAGAGCTTGGTAACGACCTTCTTGTCACGAATAAAAGAGGCTGCCTGCCGCATCGCATTGAGGTCGCCCTTTTTGCCAAGAGTGATCATTTTCTCTGCAATGGAGCGAAGTCCCTTTGCCTTAGCATCAGTAGTCGTTATTCTTTCGTGATTCAGGAAGGAAGTAACCATGTTTCTGTACATGGCTATCCTGTGACTTGTGGTTCTTCCTAATCTTTTGCCTGCATTATTATGACGCATGACTGCTTGTTCCTTTCTCGTTTAAGCCTTGCGGTTATTCTTCTTCTTTCTGCTCGCCCCTGAGACGTCGCATAATTTCAGGGTCGGGAAAGTTGTCCAGTTTCATCCCCAGCGTCAGCCCCATATCAACAAGAATATCTTTTATCTCGTTGAGAGACTTTCTGCCGAAGTTCTGCGTTTTAAGCATTTCAGCTTCGCTGCGGGAGACGAGCTCACCAATGAGCTTTATGCCTGCGTTCTTAAGACAATTTGCCGAACGAACTGACAGTTCAAGCTCATCTACGGAACGGTAAAGATTCTCATTCAGCCTTTCACGCTCCTCCATGGGCTCAGCCTCTTCTACAGGCTCTACCTCCTCATCAAAATTGATGAATATGGTCAGCTGATCCTTGAGAATTTTCGAAGCATAGGCGACTGCATCCTGAGGCTTGACGCTGCCGTCAGTCCAGACTTCAATGGTAAGCTTGTCATAATCGGTGATCTGACCGACACGGGCGTTGGTAACAGTAAAGTTCACCTTGGTTAAAGGTGAAAAAATCGAATCGATGGGTATGGTTCCAACAGGTGCCTTTTCATCGCGATTCCGGTCGGCGGGCACATAACCCTTGCCGAGCTTTACAACCATCTCCATTTCCAGGTTTGCATCCTTGGAGCATGTGGCAATGTGATGGTTCGGATTGAGTACTTCTATATTGGGATCCGTGATGATATCGCCAGCCCGGACAATTCCTTCGCCTTTCTGAGCGATTCTGACGACCCTAGGCTCGTGGCCGTGCATTTTAAAGCGCACACCTTTCAGGTTCAGAATAATATCCGTAGCATCTTCCGTAACACCTGGGATCGCTGAGAACTCGTGCAATACACCTTTAGCCTTTACAGACGTGATGGCTGCACCTTGAAGTGAAGAAAGAAGAACCCTGCGCAGAGAGTTGCCGAGTGTGGTGCCGAAACTCGCTCAAAAGGCTCGGCGTAAAATTTACCATATGTATTTGTAAGCGATTCAGTCTCAACCTGGAGCTTCTTAGGCTTGATCAGGTCGCGCCAGTTTTGTACATGTAATTCCTCTATACCGGGGTCTTTGAAGCTTTTACTTGGAGTAGAGCTCTACTATAAGCTGCTCTTGGATCGGCATGGTGATGTCTTCCCTGACAGGAAGGGTCTTTACCGAGCCCTTGAAAGCTCCCTTATCAAGCTCAAGCCATTGCGGGATTCCCCGCCGAACAACAGCTTCAAGAGACTCATTTATAGAAGCTACTTTGCGGCTTTTTCCCCTGAGCTCGACAGTATCTCCGGTCTTAACCTGGATAGAAGGAATGGTGACCTTTTTCCCGTTCAGGGTGAAATGGCCATGTCTTACCAGCTGACGAGCTTCAATCTAGAGGAAGCGAACCCGAGCCGATAAACTATGTTATCGAGGCGCCTCTCGAGGAGGAAAAGCAGGTTTTCACCTGTTACACCTTTCAACCTGTCGGCTCTCTCAAAATAACCACGGAACTGATTTTCCAGTATCCCATATATACGTCTAACCTTCTGTTTCTCACGAAGCTGCACACCGTAATCAGAAGTTTTTGATCTTCCTTGCCCATGCTGACCCGGGGGATAATTTCTTCTCTTGATGGCACATTTATCCGTATAGCAGCGCTCACCTTTGAGGAACAGTTCTGTATTTTCCCTTCTGCACAATCTGCATGAGGGGCCTGTATATCTAGCCAATGAAGACCTCCTTCACTCTTTCCTGAAAATTATTAAACTCTTCTGCGTTTTGGGGGACGGCAACCATTGTGGGGAATTGGTGTTACGTCGCGAATAAAACTAATTGAGAAGCCTGCTGCTTGAAGAGCACGCAGTGCGGATTCACGACCGGAGCCAGGTCCTTTCACATAAACTTCAACGCTGCGCATTCCATGTTCCTGAGCCTTTTTTGCACAATCTTCTGCAGCTATCTGTGCAGCAAAAGGTGTGCTCTTACGGGAACCTTTGAAACCTTTGCATCCGGAAGTAGACCAGGCAACAACATTACCGACCGGATCGGTAATGGTGATCATGGTATTGTTAAAAGTGGCTTGGATGTGAGCCACACCATTGGGAATATTTTTCTTTTCTTTCTTCTTTTTTACGATTTTCTTAGCCGGGCTAGCCATTATTCCTCCAAGAACTTGACACTATTTCTTCTTACCTGCGACAGTACGTGCAGGTCCTTTTCTCGTACGTGCGTTGGTCTTGGTCCTCTGACCGTGAACGGGCAGGCCTTTTCTGTGCCTGAGCCCCCGGTAACAACCCAGATCCATCAATCGCTTTATATTCATAGAAATATCACGGCGAAGGTCGCCTTCTACCTTGACGTTCTTGTCTATGTTTTCCCTGATCTTGGCGACTTCTGACTCGGTCAGATTGTCGCTGCGAGTATTGGCATCAACGCCGGCCGCAGCCAATATCTTCTGCGATGTCGAACGACCAATTCCGTAGATATAGGTCAAAGCTATCTCAATCCTTTTATTCCTTGGTAAATCTATTCCAGCGATACGTGCCAATGCCCGTCCCTCCTATTCGTAACTAGTTGACCTAACCCTGTCTCTGTGAATGCTTGGGAATATCGCATATTACCCGCACAATGCCTTTACGTTTCACAATTTTACATTTTTCACAGATTTTTTTTACTGAAGCTCTTACCTTCATAATAATTTCCTCTCATCTATTTGCATTAAAGCGTAGTCAGTATCTCGGGGCCATTTTGTGTAATGGCAACAGTATGTTCAAAATGGGCCGATAGGCCACCATCAACGGTTACCGCCGTCCACCCGTCTTCAAGAACCTTGACATCAGGCTTCAATTCATTAATCATCGGTTCAATAGCCAAGACCATCCCCGGTTTTAGCTTGACACCGCGTCCAGGAGGTCCGTAGTTAGGTATTTGTGGGCTCTCATGAAGATTTCTACCAATTCCATGGCCAACAAAGTCCCTTACCACGGAGAAACCTTGTGCCTCCACACAAGCTTGCACTGCATGGGATATATCTGAAAGCCTGTTACCAGCTACAGCCTGCTTGATGGCTACATAAAGTGATTCTTCCGTCACCTTGAGAAGTTTTGTCGCAGTCTCACTAACCGTGCCGACAGGAATTGTCAATGCGGCATCTCCGTAAAAACCATCAATTACAAGACCGAAGTCGATACTGATTATGTCGCCACTGATTAGTTCCCGCTGGTTGGCATGCCATGAACGACCTGATTATTGACGGAGCAGCATAAGGAATAGGGATAACCGCCATACCCTTTGAACGCTGTCTTGGCCCCCAGCTTGGCAGCCTCGCGTTCTGCCATGGCATTCAGCTCCAAAGAGGAGATTCCCGGCTGAATCGACTTTTTCAAAAGCTTCAGTATCTCAGCAACAGCTCGACACGAGATCCGCATTCTGTCTATCTCTTGTGAAGATTTAAGAATGATCACCCTTTTTCAGCCCTGCAGTATCGATACGATCTTTTGCTGTATCTCTTCTATGGAACCAATGCCCTGAACTGACCTGAGCAAGGATTTATTTTTGTAGTATTCCACCAGAGGCGAAGTCTGCTGCTCATAGACCTCAAGCCTCTTCCGCATAGTGTCTTCACGGTCGTCATCCCGTTGATACAATTCACCGGCACACTCGTCGCAAATACCGGGGCTCTTAGGAGGATCGAAGGACACATGGAAACCTTTCCCACAGTTACGGCAAGTTCTCCTGCCGGTAACCCTCTCAAGAAGCTCTTCATTGTCAACCACTATGGATATGACATGATCAATCGAGCGCCCGAGACCAGACAACACCTTTGCCAACGCATCGGCTTGAGCCACCGTCCTAGGAAAACCATCCAGGATAAAACCGTTAGAGCAGTCGGCAAGATTCAGCCGCTCTTGGATAATACCAACAACCACCTCGTCAGGAACGAGTGCACCAGCATCCATGAAGGATTTGGCCTTACCGCCCATAGGGGTCATATCTTTAACGGCTGCACGAAGTATATCTCCAGTTGATATCTGAGGAATCCGATACTTCTTTATCAGCAGTTTAGCCTGAGTGCCTTTACCGGCACCAGGCGGTCCCAAAAGAATCAGGTTCATGGTAATTTCCTTACAGACTAGCGCCTACCCTTAATCTTTACACCCTTCATAAACCCTTCATAACTGCGGGTTATGAGGTGAGACTCAATCTGCGCTACAGTGTCCATACCAACACCAACGGCAATAAGCAACGCGGTACCGCCAAAGTAAAAGGGCAGATTGAACTTCCCTATAAGTATCGAAGGCAGAACACAGACGGCAGAAATATAGATGGCACCGGCAAATGTCAACTTGGTCAACACCCTGTCAAGAAACTCCGAAGTCTCCTTGCCGGGCCTTATGCCAGGTATATACCCCCCTGCTTTTTGACATTTTCAGCCACGTCAACAGGGTTAAAAGTTACAGCCGTATAGAAGTAACAAAAAAAGACTATAAAAGCAACATAAAAAAAGGTTGTACACCCAGTTTCCGGGCGTCAAGCTTTTCGAAGCCTTCTGCACCCATGGTATGTTGATAAAATTACCAACAGTCGCCGGAAACATTATGATAGACGAGGCAAAGATCGGGGGGATAACTCCCGCCATATTGACCTTGAGCGGAAGGTGTGAAGTTTGCGTCCCGTAAGTCTTTAGCCCGACAACACGCTTTGCATAATGAATCGGCAGCCTACGCTGTCCTCGCTCGACGAAGACGACAGCGGCAATCACCAGGAACATCAGCGCAAGCACAAATATAATTGCAAAGAGTGGAATCTCACCGGTCTTAAGAAGTCTAAAACTGTTAAGAATAGCTGTCGGAATTCGGGCGACAATGCCTGCGAAAATTATCAGGGAAATCCCGTTGCCAATGCCCTTTTCTGACATCTGCTCGCCGAGCCACATGATAAAAGCTGTTCCGGCCGTCAATGTGATAACAGTCATGATCCGAAATCCCCAGCCGGGGCTTGGCACGACCAGCTCTCCAGCCGGGCCTCTCATGCTTTCAAGACCGATGCTTATACAGTGCTTGTACTACGCTCAGCACTATAGTGCCGTAACGGGTATATTGTATGATTTTTTTCCGGCCGGCTTCCCCCTCTTTAGATAACTTTTCGATAGCTGGCACAACCACAGTCAGCAACTGAAAATGATGGAGGAAGAAATATATGGCATGATACCGAGTGCAAAAACGGTGAGCTTTTCTAATGCGCCACCAGAGAACATATCAAAGAGTCCCAGGAGGGTCCCCTGCGCTTGCTTGAAGAAGTGCGCCAGCGCTTGGCTGTCAATGCCGGGAGTTGGGATGTGACACCCTACCCTATACACTGCGAGCATTGCCAAGGAGAAGAGAACTCTTTTTTTCAGTTCAGGAATTTTAAATATGTTCTGGAAGGCCTCTAACAAGGTTATATCTCCTCGACAGTTCCACCGACAGAGGTAATTTTATCCCGTGCTGCTGCACTGAACTTATGGGCTTTAATAGTGAGCGATTTAGTCAACTCACCAGTAGCAAGAATTTTGATACCATCACATACGTCTTTTACCAAGCCAGACTTCTGCATTGCCTCTATATCGACACAGCTCCCCTGCTCGAAAGCATCCAACTGGGAGAGGTTAACCACCGAGTAAATTTTCTTCGACAGCGGCTTGAAGCCACGCTTCGGCAACCTGCGATGCATGGGCATCTGGCCACCTTCAAATCCAGCCTTGATGCTGCCACCACTGCGTGCCTTCTGCCTTTGTGACCCTTCGTTGCTGTTTTGCCATGGCCTGAGCCGGTTCCCCGGCCTATTCTTTTTCTATTTTTTGAAGCACCTGCTGCTGGTTTTATGCTATTTAATTCCATATGACACCTCAAGAGGATTACTCATCAACTTTAAGCAAGTGGCTCACCTTATTGATCATGCCTCTTACTTCTGGCGTGTCTTTTAAAGTGACCGTCTTTTGCCGTTTGGTCAACCCAAGACCATTCAGGACAGCCTTAATGCTGGTCGGTTTTCCTATATGACTTCTGACAAGGGTAATTTTGACTTCTGCAGACATATCTCGTACTCCTTAAGCGTTTTGGCTACTGCTCGGCAAGGCCTCTTCTCATGATGAGCTCTTCAGGTGTCTTGAGTCTCATCAGACCGGCGAAGGCAGCTTTCACAACATTATGTGGATTATTAGAGCCGAGACATTTGGCAAGAATGTTGTGAACTCCAGCCGATTCAAAAACGGCCCTCGCTGCACCACCTGCAATTACGCCAGTACCGGCTGATGCAGGCATCATAAGTACTTTCCCGGCTCCGAAGCGACCTTCAATCTCAAATGGGATTGTCTGCCCCTCAACAATAGGCACCTTGATGAGATTTTTTTTGGCCTGCTCCACCCCTTTGCGGATAGCTTCCGGCACTTCGTTTGCTTTACCAAGTCCATAGCCCACATATCCGTTCCCATCCCCGACAACAACCAGTGCCGAGAAACTGAAACGCCTGCCCCCTTTGACAACTTTGGCGACACGGCTGATATGAACAACTCTGTCCGTTAAATTGATCTCGTTTGGGTTGATCTTAAGCAATTAATCCTCCTTGAACTGTCCTTAGAAGGACAAGCCGTTTTCACGAGCAGCTTCTGCAAGCGCCTTGATTCTACCATGGTAAAGAAAGCCGTTTCGGTCAAAGACAACCTTGGATATTTCTTTAGCCAATGCTTTTTTAGCAAGAGCAGCTCCAACTTTCTGGGCGGCCTCTTTGTTACCGGTATAATCAAGACCTGTGTTGACTTCATCCAGTAGAGTCGAAGCCGAAGCAACCGTTGAACCGTCCACATCGTTGATCAGTTGTGCATAAATATGCTTAGCTGATTTAAAAACGTTAAGCCTTGGACGCTCAGCGGTTCCTTTGATTTTTTTTCTGACTCGCACTTGCCTTTTCAGGCGGGAAATTTTTTTCTGAGATAGAGAACTCAATGCCCCTCTCCTTCTTTTACCGTTGGCTATTTTTTACCGGTTTTGCCGGCTTTTCTCAAGATAGTCTCGTCAGCGTATTTGACACCCTTACCCTTGTAAGGCTCAGGTCCACGGAAGTCTCTGATTTTTGCCGCGGTCTGGCCGACAAGTTCCTTATCCATACCCTTAACGAGAATTTTGGTCATTTTGTCTACTTCCACATTTATCCCCTTGGGAAGCGGAAAATTGATCGGATGGGAGTAGCCGAGACTCAAGTTGAGCACATCACCTTTAAGTTCTGCTCTATAACCTACACCATTGATTTCCAGAGCAGTCTCAAAGCCTTTTGTCACACCGGTCACCATGTTATTGATGAGAGTCCGGGTTAGACCGTGGGCTGAACGCGATTTTATACCGTCATCATCTCTGGAGACAGAAATAGAGTTTTCAGTCATGTTAATGGAGACGCCGGACATAATGGTTCGGGAAAGAGTGCCTTTGGGACCAACAACCTGCAGGTTGGAGTCTGTATAGGATATTTTTACTCCCTTGGGAATCTCAATGGGAAGTTTTCCAATTCTAGACATGCTTTTGCTCCTTTATTGCTACCAGACTGTGCAGATAAGTTCGCCACCGATACCAAACTCGCGAGCAGCCTTATCGGATATAATACCCTTGGATGTTGAAAGTACGGCTACGCCAAGACCGCTTTTGACCTTCGGTATCCCGTCGCTGTCTACGTACACTCTGCCACCAGGCTTGCTAATCCGTTTGATCTCGTTGATGACATGATCTTTTTCATCAATATATTTGAGATAGACACGCAGTACACCTTGCTTGTTATCTGCTATAACCTTATAGTTCTTGATGAATCCTTCATTTCTCAGAAGGTTGGCCAGGCTGACCTTCAGATTTGATGAAGGAATATCAACTTTTTGATGCTTTGCCATACCAGCATTCCTGATTCTTGTTAGCATATCGGCAATCGGATCAGTCATCGACATTGAATCTACTCCTCTTTCCCTTTAACTTTAAATACTACCAGCTTGATTTGATGACCCCGGGGATTTGACCAGAAGAGGCAAGTTTTCTTAAGCAAATCCTGCACATGTCAAATTTTCTATAGTAAGCTCTAGGACGCCCACACAAAGGGCAACGGTTATACTCACGTACCTTGAATTTGCTTCCACGTTGCGCTTTTATAATCATCGATGTTTTTGCCACTGGTTCCTCCGAACTGGTCTTTAATTCCTGAAAGGCATGCCCATTAGCTTCAACAGGGCTTTTCCCTCTTCGTCATTCTTTGCAGATGTAACTATTGTTATATTAAGACCTTTGATTTTGTCGATCTTGTCATAATCTATTTCCGGGAAAATGAGCTGCTCCTTCACTCCCAGAGAGTAATTGCCTTTACCGTCAAATCCCTTGCCGGAAATACCTTTGAAGTCTCTGACACGAGGCAGTGAGACGTTGATCAGACGGTCAAGGAATTCATACATTTTTTCTCTGCGCAAAGTCACAGCGCAACCAATGGGCATTCCCTGGCGGAGCTTGAATCCCGCGATGGATTTTTTCGCCTTGGTGATAACCGGTTTTTGTCCGGCGATCAAGGCCATCTCAGATACAGCAGAATCAAGAATTTTAACGTTCTGAATTGCTTCGCCCAGTCCCATATTGATGACGATTTTCTCCAATTTGGGAACCTGCATGATGTTCCGGTAGTTAAAATCCTTCATCAGCTGTGGAACCAGCTCTTTATTATAAAGCTCATTTAGCCGTGCCATTCAATCCTCCAAACTATTTGTCAAATGCCTCGCCGCATTTTACGCAAACCCTGACTTTTTTGCCATCTTCAAGGGTATTGGTGCGTGTTCGCACGGCTTTATCGCATTTGCTGCAATATATCATAACGTTAGAAACGTGAATCACTGCTTCCTTTTCCACGATGGAACCAGACTCACTTCCACGGGGCTTTGTATGACGTTTCGTTATGTTAACCCCTTCAACAAGGATTCCATCTTTTTTGGGGAGGATCTGCAAAACTTTACCCGTCTTTGCCTTGTCCTTACCAGCAATAACGACAACCGTGTCATTCTTCTTTACATGCAGTTTTTTGCCCAGCATTGATTTATCTCCAAGATAAAAATTAAAGGACTTCCGGTGCCAGAGAAATAATTTTCATGAATTTCTTTGCTCGCAACTCTCTGGCAACGGGGCCGAATATACGAGTACCAACCGGTTCCTTCTGGTTGTTGATTACAACTCCGGAATTACCATCAAAACGGATATAGGAGCCGTCAGGCCGACCGATTTCTTTAGCGGTCCGTACCACAACAGCCTTTACCACGTCCCCTTTTTTGACTTTAGAATTGGGAATAGCTTCTTTAACGGAAGCTACTATGATATCACCTATACCTGCGTATTTACGTTTGGAACCGCCCAGTACTTTTATGCAAAACAGCTTTTTTGCACCGGAGTTATCGGCAACATCCAAAATAGTCTGCATCTGTATCATTAGTTACTCCTACCTAAGCGTTTCGCTCGATGATCTGTCTGACTTTCCAGCGTTTATCCTTGCTCATGGGGCGAGTTTCGACAATTAGAACCCTGTCGCCGGTCTTGCAGCTGTTGTCGACATCATGGGCCTTGTATTTAGCGGATCTCTTAATATATTTGTTGTAGACGCTGTGTTTGATAAGGCGATCAACCTTAACTACGACTGTTTTGTCCATTTTGTCGCTGACTACAACACCAATCTGGGTTTTTCTATTGCCACGTTCACTCATATAGCCTCTCTAGCCCCTTTTCGCGCGGAGTACGGTTTTTACCCGTGCAATGTCTTTCTTTATGCGAGCTGGTTTTGACGTGTCTTCCAGGCGACCGGTATGAAGCTGGAACTTCAGGTTGAAGAGCTCTTTGGTTAATTCGGCTTCCGTCGATCGGAGTTCGTCAACGGTAGATTTGTTCAGATCACTAGCCTTCATTGGCGTCCTTCCTTGATGTAAATTTAGTGGGTATAGGAAGTTTGTGTGCAGCGAGCCTGAAAGCTTCGCGGGCCACTTCTTCGGTAACACCCTCCATTTCGTAAAGGATCCGGCCCGGTTTGATCACGCAGACCCAAGAGTCAGGCGATCCTTTGCCCTTACCCATACGAGTTTCAGCCGGCTTTGAAGTCAGCGGCTTGTCAGGGAAGATACGGATCCAGATTTTACCGCCCCTCTTGATATAACGGTTCATGGCAATACGGGCAGCTTCGATCTGTCTGGAGTCCAGCCAGCCGCATTCCGTCGCCTGCAAACCATAATCCCCGAAAGCCAATGAGACGCCTCTCTGAGGGGTGCCGGACATCCGCCCCTTCATTTGCTTTCTATGCTTAACTTTCTTTGGCATTAACATCGCAAAAAACTCCTGTTTCTATTATTTGCCGGAGAGCACTTCACCCTTGAATATGAGAACCTTGACACCGATAATCCCATATGTGGTTTTCGCCTCAGCAAAACCGTAATCAATATCTGCTCTCAAAGTATGAAGGGGTACCCGCCTTCACGATACCATTCGGTACGGGACATTTCTGCGCCACCGAGGCGTCCTGAGCAGGTAATTCTTATACCTTTTGCACCAAACTTAAGAGAAGAAGTGACGCTTTTCTTCATGGCCCGCCGGAAAGCAACACGCCGCTCAAGCTGCAGTGCAATGTTTTCCGAGACCAACTGTGCGTCAAGTTCCGGTTTCCGCACTTCCTGAATATTCAGATAAACTTCCTTGTCGGTAAGTTTGGCCAGTTCCTTTTTCAGGGTCTCGACCTCTGATCCCTTCTTGCCGATAATGAGACCTGGACGAGCAGTGTATATGTTAATCTTGGCTTTTCCTGCCGCACGCTCTATTTCAATCTTGGAAACACCAGAATGATACAGACGTTTTTTAAGAAAAGATTTCAGCTTCAAGTCTTCATGAAGAAGCTTGGCAAAATCCTTTTCCGCGTACCATTTCGAGTCCCAGGTTTTGATAACGCCAAGTCTGAAACCAATAGGATTTACTTTCTGACCCAAAACTTCACCTCCAAGCTGTAAGCTTATTTCTTCTCCGCCAGTACAACACAAATGTGACTGGTCGGTTTTCTTATTTTGCTTGCTCTACCCATGGCCCGCGGCACAAATCTCTTCAGAGCAGTACCACCGTCAACATATATGGTTTTTACATAAAGACGGTCCACATCAGCTACCCCTTTTTGCTCGGCATTAGCAACAGCCGAAGAGAGAAGCTTCGAAACGAGCTTTGCCGATGGCTGCGGCGAGAAGCGTAATGTATTGAGAGCGTTCTGTATCCTTTTCCCCTGACCATGTCTACTACCAGGCGGGTTTTACGGGGAGATAAACGTGCAAATGATAATTTGGCGGTTGATTCCATTCATAACTCCTTTGAAAACTTACTTCTTTTTCAGCTTGCTTTTTTGTCGGCGGCATGCCCGAAAAAGGTCCTGGTGGGAGCAAATTCGCCCATTTTATGGCCCACCATGTTTTCGGTAACAAAGACCGGTATGAATTTTCTACCATTGTGCACGGCAAACGTCAGGCCGATAAAATCAGGAGTTATCGTAGAACGTCTAGACCATGTTTTAATTACTTTTTTGGACGATGCTCCCTCTGCCTGAACTTTAGCTTCTAGGTGAGCGTCTACAAAAGGTCCTTTTTTTATCGATCTTGCCATCTGAAAATACCTCTGTTCGGTTTAGATATTATTTTGTCCGTCGCTTAACGATGAATCTGGTGGAAGTCTTATTGGTTCTCGTCTTGTATCCTTTGGTCGGGATACCCCATGGAGTTACGGGGTGACGGCCCCCAGAAGTTCTACCTTCACCACCACCGTGGGGATGATCGACGGGGTTCATGGCAACGCCCCTGACTTTAGGACGCTTGCCAAGCCAGCGGGAGCGACCTGCCTTGCCGATGGAAACATTTTCGTGGTCCAGGTTTCCCACTTGCCCGATAGTTGCCATACAATCCATGAGGACCATACGCACCTCACCGGAAGGAAGTTTAACCTGGGCATATTTTTCTTCCTTTGCCATAAGCTGGGCAAAGTGCCGGCGCTACGAGCAAGCTGCGCTCCTTTGCCGATTTTCAACTCGATATTGTGAATAATGGTACCCAAAGGAATCGAGCGTATTGGCAGAGCATTTCCAGGTTTGATATCAGCGCTGGTGCTCGCTACAACAGTATCCCCTACTTTAAGGTCAAGCGGAGCGATAATGTATCTTTTTTCGCCGTCAACATAATTCAACAGAGCAATCCTGGCGCTACGATAGGGATCGTATTCCACCGAAGCTACTTTGGCCGGAATATCCCGCTTATCGCGACGAAAGTCGATGATCCGATACTTTTGCTTATGACCACCGCCAATATGGCGCGAAGTTATCCTGCCAAAATTGTTACGACCACCTGTTTTTTTCAGCTTTACTACAAGGGATCTCTCGGGCTGGCTGGTGGTAATTTCCTCAAATGTTGAACAGGTCTGATGCCTGCGGCCTGCTGACGTTGGTTTGTAACTTTTGATAGCCATTATCTAAACTCCGCAAAAAGGTTTATGCTTCAAAGAAATCGACATTGTTACCCTCTTTAAGGGTGACGTAGGCCTTTTTCCAATTTGAACGTTTGCCTATATTTTTTCCGACTCTCTTGATTTTGCCTGCCACATTGACAGTCTTGACAGATTCAACTTCAACATTGAAAAGAGTCTTGACGGCATTTTTTATTTCGATTTTATTGGCATCATTGTCAACAATGAAGGAGACGACATTGTGGTCATCTTTTTCAATGGTAGTTTTCTCAGTGATCAGCGGCTTTTTTATAACACTGTAGATGTTCATGACTGTAATGCTCCTTCTACTTTGCGCACCGAATTTTCTGTGAAAATTACTCGCTGATATTTCATAAGGTCAAAGATATTGAGTCCTTCAGTCTTCAGTACCTTGACGTTCTTAATGTTACGTGCGGAAAGCTCCAGGTTACGATTTTCAGCATCAGTAACAACAAGCGCCTTATCAAGGGAAAAACCTTTCAAAACGCCGGCGAAATTTTTGGTGGAAACCGTATCAAGGTTTATTGCATCAAGAACGGTAAGCTTGTCATTTTTGAACAGCAGGGACAGTGCGGACCTAAGGGCAGCCCTTCTCGCTTTCTTGTTCATGGACAGATTGTAAGTTTTCGGTTGGGGGCCAAAGGCAACACCGCCGCCCGGATACTGGGGAGCCCTTTTACAACCCTGACGAGCCTGGCCGGTTCCTTTCTGCTTAAAAGGCTTTTTTCCGCTGCCGGAGACAGCAGCCCGGTTCTTGACTGCTACCGTGCCCGCACGACGATTCGCCAGCTGAATTTTAACAGCTTCGTGAATAAGGTATTCCCTTACTTCATCGTTAAAAACCGCGTCACTGAGCTCAATCTCACCGACTTTTTTGTGACTTGTATTATAAACATCAAGTTTTGCCATAACCTATCTCCAGACCAGCAATTATTTCTTTGCCTTAACACTATCCTTTATAAACACCAGACCATTGGTGGAACCGGGGATTGCCCCACTCACCAAAATCAGATTGTCTGCAGCGTCAACCCTGACAACCTTGAGTCTCTGCACAGTAACTCTTTCGTTTCCAAGCTGACCCGGCATCTTTTTATTCTTGAATACGCGCGAAGGAGTGGCTGAACAGCCGATGGAACCAGGAGCCTGTGAAAACGGGAGCCATGGCTGGAACGACCGCCCTTAAAACCCCATCGTTTGATGACGCCTTGAAAGCCTTTACCGATGCTGGTTCCAGTGACATCAATAACATCTCCGGCAGCAAACAGATCTGCGTTAAGGACATCTCCCACATTATAGGAGTCCACATTATCTACACGAAGTTCGCGGAAAAAGGAGAACGCGCCGCTACCAGCTGCCTTGCAGTGACCAACCGTAGCACTGTTTGCCTTGGCAGCTTCTTTTGCGCCAAAGCCAACCTGGACAGCATTGTAGCCATCCTTTTCCTTTGTTTTCTTCTGGATAACAACACAAGGGCCTGCCTCGACGACAGTTACAGGAATGCGCCGGCCGTCATCAGCAAATATTTGTGTCATACCTATCTTCTTACCAATCAATCCCTTATTCATGGTTGATTATCCCCATCCTTATATTCTCAATTAAAGCTTTATCTCGACATCCACACCCGCAGAGAGATCGAGTTTCATCAGAGCGTCGACTGTCTGCTGTGTAGGCTCAAGGATATCGATCAGCCTCTTATGGGTTCTGATCTCGAATTGCTCACGTGATTTCTTGTCAACGTGAGGCCCGCGCAAAACGCAGTATTTGTTGATAACAGTCGGAAGAGGTATGGGACCGGCAACCCTGGCACCAGTCCTCTTGGCTGTATCCACAATCTCTCCGACAGATACGTCGAGCAGCTTGTGATCATAGGCTTTCAAACGAATTCTTATCTTCTGACTTGGCATTGTACCCTCAACTTTTT
>NZ_BBCJ01000041.1 GCF_001311985.1 Geotalea toluenoxydans JCM 15764 | reverse complement strand
CCCTAAAGGGAGGGAGTACGTCAATGCTCCCTCTCCCTGGTGGGAGAGGGTTGGGGAGAGGGGGGTAGCCGCAGAACCCTGCCACAACTCTACCAGCTTCTCTTTATTGGTCCCGCTCAACCTTACCGACATGCTGGTAATCTCGACAATAGCTTTGCCATCCGCGTACATCAGCGCATCCACAATGGCATAGGGCTCAGGGCGATAGCCCAGTTCCCGGATGGTGATTTCATAGGCGGCGACCCTGGTGGTTTCCAGGACCTGGCCGCGGCAGCAGAGCCGGCTCGCTACCCCTGGCACCGGTTCCCAGGCCGCATCGGCAGCTTCCGCAATCCATCCCATGCGCAGCAGGTAAATACGCAGGGTGTGGAGGCAGCACTCATACATGAGGGTGCCGGGCATGACCCGGTCATCGACGAAGTGGCAGGTGATGAACCAGTCATCGGGATGGATGTCGGCTTCGGCGCGGATCATACCCAGGCCGTAACGGCCGCCGGTGGGATCGAGCTCCAGGACCGGTGCACCAGCTGCATCCTTCCACCGGGAATGGTCAGGGGGGCGGCCAATCTGATGTGGGCGAAGAGGGGGCCGAAACTGCCGGCCAAATCTCCTCTCCTCAAGCTCTCCAGCTGGGAGGCGGTGTAAGATTCTTTGACCATCGGCACCAGTTCCGTCCAATCGGCTGGTCGTTTACCTGCCATCTGGCGCAGATCCAGGGCTCCCTTGACAATTCCCTTGCCTGCTGCCAACTCGCCGGCGGTAAAGAAGCCGGCGCAGCCGTCACGCATGGTGAGAAGCGGTTGCCCATTGACCGTGGCATCGAAGCGGAAGCGGAACAGGTAGGTGTCCCCCTGGCGGAAGAAGCGCTCGATGCTGATATCGTAATGGATGGTTTCTCCAGGAACGGGCAGTGCTCGATGGAAAGTGACCACCGCATCGAGGAGGCGATAGACGGCCAAACCCCTGGTGATGAAATCGATGCCCAGGTAGCCCGAGAGGAAAAGGTCAGCCTGGCCGGCTTCGACGGCGATACAGGTGGGAATGCGGCCACCATCCAGGTACCAGGCGCCGGGATGGATATCGTGCTCGGTTACCACACGGCCGCTGGTCATGGACTTTGCCTCCCCCTCTATGCTCATGATCCGGTCCACCAGCATCAACGGTTCATCGGGGAGACGGACCCGGGTGGGGAAGGAATCGGCCTCGGCAAAGGCCGGCCCGAGCATGCGGCCGACCAGGCCGCGGGCGAACTCCAGACACATTTCCCGGTCGAAGGCGGCTTTCGGCCCCGGTGCAGCGAGCGGTCTTGGCGAATCAAGGGGCGGTTGGTCAATAAAAATTCCGGCTGCGGCCAGTTCGTTCCGGATGGAGAACTGATAAGCCAGGGTATCGGCCATGGTCCGGCTGAAGCTGTTCGACACCTTGAGA
This sequence comes from Geotalea toluenoxydans JCM 15764, assembly GCF_001311985.1. Taxonomy (GTDB): domain Bacteria; phylum Desulfobacterota; class Desulfuromonadia; order Geobacterales; family Geobacteraceae; genus Geotalea; species Geotalea toluenoxydans. The sequence goes on along the minus strand of NZ_BBCJ01000041.1, from coordinate 28,083 downwards.
AACGCATCATGGGCCTGCAATTGCGCCTGCCGGGCAGCGGCAAAGGCACTCATGAGCGGGTCCCCTGTCGCCGCTGGAGATTGATGAGAAAATACTGCAGATGTCGTTGCAGTTTCTCCTTCAGTGATGTGAGTCTCAGGTGCTACTGCTGTCTTGGGGGGTGCTGCAACTACCCCTTCCCCTCGTGGAAGGGGGCGAAGGGGAGGGGGTGTCGGAACCGGTCGCAATGTGGGCTTGGGTGGTTCAAAGGGTCTGTTGACCATGACAATCCGGAATTGCCGCTCACCTTTTGCTGTGGACACTGGAATTGCTTGTTCTGCATAAAGGGGCGAGAGATCGACCGGTATCCGTTCGGCCATGAGCTGGGCCAGGAGGCGAAGAATAGCCGAGGCGCCATCGATGCCGGAGAAGCAGGCTGACCTGGCCAAGTGGGGGCGCTCTCCAAGGATGCGGCCGATCATCCTGCTGCAGGAGTTGCCGGGTCCCATTTCCAGGAAATACCTGACTCCTGCATCATATGCTGCATTGACGACGGCCGGAAAATCGATGCCCTCCACCGCCTGGGCAAGGATGGAATCGGCTGCACTGGCGCGGGTGACGGCGTATGCTTTCCCTTTGGCGCCGCTGTAAAATGTGACCCCTGGCGGTGGAGTGGTCTCAAAAAGATGCAGGTCCCGATATGCCTCGGCCACCTGTTTCGCCACTTCGCAGTGAACGGTGGTAACGCCGTGCAGGGGGTGGAACCGGCATTCCAGCATGGCTACCAGGCGTTTCACCGCCTTGGCATCGCCGCCGATGACGCATTCGTCGGGGGTGTTGACGATGAGGAGGTAGACCCGCTGGGTGGAGCGGAGGGCGCGGCGCACATCCTTGGCCGTTGCCTCAACAACGCCGATGCTCCACTCCACTTCCTTACCTTCACCCAGACCCCAGGCACGGGCTGCAGCGCGGCATTCGCCTGCCAGGTCGCGGGTGAAGAGCGTAGATTTGCCCATGCGCATCAGCATCTCGTCCCGTGCATGCCATGCCCCCAGGGCGAAAAGTCCTGCCGATTCCCCCAGGCTGTAGCTGATGACCGAGGTCGGTTCGATGCCGAAGCTGCGGACGATATCGCTGACCGCGACGCCGGTTGCCACCTGGCCGAAGATGACCGCCTCGTGGTTGTTGTTGACCTCTGCTGCAGGAGCGCCGTTCCAGAAGTACTCGGGCTGGAACTGGCTGCGCAGGTAAAGGTTTCTGCCGTCCTGGCGGCGGAACACCTCCGGCCAGGCAACGGACAGTTCCATGCCCATGCCGGCATAGTGGTTGCCGGACCCCGGAAAGACAAAGGCGATCTTACCGTCCGTGCCGATGGGAGAAGCTGAATAGAAAAGCCGGTCGCGAAGCATGGGCTGCGCCAGGATAGGGGCATTCCCTCCAGCAACTACTGCCTTGGCCTGCTCCATGAGAGCCGCAAGCTCGTCCAAATTTCGGGCTACCATGGTTACGGCAAGGGCCTCGCCTGAACCATTTCGTGCCTGCCATTCCAAGGCCAGTCGGGCCAGATCGAATTTCTTTTCGCCATTTAACTGACGCAGCTGGTCCAGCCCCTGGGTCAGCTCGGCCTGATTGTTCCCGGCCACCACAAAAATGAATTCACCCAGGGAGCCCAAAGGCGCTTGACGCTCATCCTGGAAACGCTGGGGAACCGAATCCCATCCTTCCAGAACCACATGGCTGCAGGTGCCGTCAATACCAAAGGTACTGATCCCGGCCCGGCGCGGCCCTTCTGCCCGGTTGCGCAGCCAGTAGCGTGGGCTGCGGGGAATATGGAGTGATCCGTTGCCCGACAACTCCGGCAAAGGCGATTCCACTCCGCGACAGGGGGGGATGATCTCATGATACAGGGCGAGGCAGCCCCGGACGAAGGAGGCCAGGCCGGAGGCGGCGCCGCAGTGGCCGATGTCACCCTTGACCGATGTAACGGCGCAGTGGCGGGGCTGGTTGCCGGCAAGGAAACTGGCCAGGGCCTTTGCTTCCATCCTGTCTTCGGGAGGATTGCCGCTGCCGCAGGCTTCCAGGAAGCTGATGCTGTGAGGCTCCACACCGGAACCGGCATAGGCCCGTTCCATGGCTTTGGTATAGGCCTTTTCCCCTGGGTTGACGATGCCCCCCCCGGCGGTGCCGATGCCTTGATGACTGCATAGATGCGGTCGCCATCACGCTCCGCATCCTGCAGCCGCTTCAATACCACTGCCGTGGCTCCCTCACCAACCGTGCTGCCGCATGAACCTTCATCGAAGGGGCTGCCATTGCCGGCCGAGGCAAAAGGACGCCGGGAATGATGGCCGAGGACAGCGCGCAGGTCGCCGGCAAAATCAACTGCCCCGACAAGCGCCCGGTCGATCTCACCGGCATTCAGCAGCCGGACCGCTGCTTCCAGGCGCGGATGCCGGAGCCTTCCTCGTTGGAGACGGTGAAGCTCGGTCCGCCGACCCGAAACTCACGGGCGATACGGCTGGCAACAATATTTCCCAGGGCGCCCATGGTCCTGTTGGCGGTGAGAGAAGGTCCGGCAGCCTCCCGCAGCTCGCTGTCCATCCTTCAAGGTCGCCGGGAGAAAGTTCATTTCCCAGCTCCTGCTGCCACTTTCGTGCTTCTTCTGCCATTGACCAGCGGAAGCTGAAATTGGTGCTGTTCAGGTCCAGGGCGATGCCGATGAGGACCGCCGCCCGGTCATTGCCGTCACGGCCAAGTCCGGCGTCGGCCATGGCTGCTGCGGCAGTTTGCAGCATAAGGAGCTGTTGGGGCAGCATTTCTTCCATTTCCAGCGGCGGAATGCGAAATTGATCGGTGGCAACGGCAAACTCGTCGACATAAAAGCCCTTGAATGAGGCCGGATCCAGCTCTTCTTCCCTGAACCACCGGCTTTTCTCTGCTCCCCACCAGCGCTGGGGGACGGTCGGTTCAGCGCTGCCATCGCCACCCAGAACCCGTTCGGTAAACTTTTTCAATGACTGCCAAGGGCCGAAGCGGGCATCAATGCCGACGATGGCGATATCTGTCGCCCCTTCCACGGTCGGGGCCTTTATGGCAATCGCCCGCGAGGCCGAGTGGTTTTCCGGCAACCACTCTTCAACCAGCAGGTGGCCATTGATGCCGCCGAAACCGAAGGCGCTCACTGCTGCCCGGCGGGGAATCCCCTCACTGCGGCGTTGCCAGGGGCGAGCGCTGGCCAGCACCTGGAATGGACTTCCTTCAAGATCTATGGCGGCCGGTGGCGCGGAAAAACCGGCAGTGGGGGGAAGAATTCCCTCGTTCATGGCCAGGAGCACCTTGGTCAAAGCCGCTGCGCCTGCTGCGGTAAGCAGGTGGCAATATTGGATTTCACCGAACCGATGACGCAGGATTCGGCAACAGGGGCATCGCCCCACAGCTGCTTGAGACTGGCAAATTCCGTTGCATCGCCGACAGCGGTACCGGTGGCGTGGCACTCGATCAGATCCACATCCTGCGGCTTCCAGCCACTCTGGGCATAGGCAGCGCCCATGGCCCGAAGCTGCCCCTCGGAGAGAGGGGCGAGCAGACTGCCGCCCACATCGTTGGAGAGGCCGACTCCCTTGATGATTCCATAAATACGGTCACCATGGGCAACGGCATCCTCGGTTCTTTTCAGAAGGAAGATGCCGGCCCCTTCGCCGACGACCAGTCCATCGGCGGCAGCGTCAAAGGGAGAGCAGACACCACGTTTTGACAGGGCGCGGAGCTGGGAAAAGCCCATCTGGGTATAGAGTGGGTCGGGTCTGGAGACGCCGCCGGTGAGCATGGCATCGGCGCGACCGGAGAGGAGCTCGTCCATGGCCAGCTTTATGGCATAGATGGAACTGGCGCAGGCAGCGTCAAGTGTGCAGCTGCCTCCACCCAGACCCAGTGCATTTGACAGAAGTCCGGCAGGGAGGCCGGCGACATAGCGGTTGATGGGGTCCATATCTTCCCGCTTCCTGGAGTGTCCGAGGAGCTTCTCCTCAAATGTTTTGCCAAGCCAGGCGCGGGTCAGTTTTGCGGACGTTTCGGTGGGAAGGGCCAGGTTGCCGATGATGACCCCCACCTTGGAGCGGTCAAGGGGGGCGGTGATGCCGTTGTCGAAAGCCCTTTTTCCGGCGTGGAGCAGGAGTTGGAAAAGAGGATCGAGGCCGGCGACGAGGCCTGGATCGAGGGCAATGCCGTCAAGCCTGGAGATGGGGGGCAACTGCTCGATAAAGCAGCCGCGCCGTGAGTAAACGTGGTCAGCTTTTCCCGGGGTCGGGTCGAAGACCCCATCGGCGGCAACGTGCCATCTTTCAGCCGGAACTTCCCTGGCTGAAGTGCGCCCGGCGCGGATATTTTCCCAATACTGCTCAAGGTCGGGGGCATCGGGGAAAATGGCGCCGATGCCGACAATTGCAACCGAAGGTTTTTCCTGCATTCTCAGGCTGCTCCCAACTGGACTCCGCCCGTTTTGGCGAGCTGGTTACGCTGGAAGGCCTGTTTCAGTGAGGGGTCAATGACACACTCGTATCCTTCCAGGCGGGCAACAAGTTTGCCCGAATGCCGGTCGAGAAATTCCATGTCTGCAGTGGCGCTTGTCTGGCGTTCTTCGGTGATGCGCACCACCACCTGAACTCCCTCAACGGGGAAACTGTCCAGGTACTGGCGATACCTGCCGGCAAAGCATGGAAGAGAGCCGGCGCCGAAGCGCTCGAAGGACCAGAGGATCATGAGCTGGAAGGCGCTGTCCATGACCAGGGGATCGGTGAGCCATGCGCTACGCAAGGGCTGCTTGATCCAGCTTGCCGGTGACGGCGCACCCTTGGCCATGGCGGCAATTCCTTTGGTGGAACAGCCGATCACCTGCTCGATGCCATGCAGTTCAGGGCCGTGGAAAAGGCGTTCCTTGTCGTAAATCTTTCCGTTTTTGGGCTCGTAAGGGGTGGAAGGTATTTCGATGATGGAGCGAATCCCTTCGGGTAGCCGCCCTGCCAGAATGATCTCTGCTTTGGCATGGAGGACCTTTTTGCCTTCTGGGGTGGCACTGGTCAGTTCAACGGGCACCAGATAGAAGGAATCCCTTTTCTGGGCCTTGCCTGCCAGGAAACGGAGGTGCATGGGGAGCCTTGTTCGAAGACTACACCCTTGCAGATGCGCAGATCGTTGAAACCATGGAAACGCAGTCCGGGATTGCCATGGAGGGCGCCATGGGCCAGCCATTCGACGATGACGGCCATGGGGAGCACTGCCTTGCCGTCCAGAACGTGGGAGCGGAGGAACGGGTAATCATTGACGGTCAGGTTCAGGGCAAATGCTTCCGGCAGGACCTGGGAGCGGGAAATGGGCGAGATGGCGGAAAGTTCACCGGCAGCACCGGCAATGGCAACAACCTCGACTGGCGAACCCGTGGCAGCAATCTCGCGAACGAGGAAATCGCCACCGGCAGCAAGACCGATCAGGCCGATCCCTTCGCCGGCGAAAACTTTTTTCAGGGAAGGAGTTACCATGCCTCCGTCCCACGGTCCCCAGTTGATGCTGACTACCCTGCATCCAGGGCGCTTGCGCATCTCAGCCTGGGCCAGCTTGTTGAGAACTTCATTGGCCACGGCATAATCAACCTGGCCGATACGGCCGAAACGACCGGTGGTGGAGGAGAAGAGGGCGATGAAGCGGAGCTCGTCTTCTGCCGTGGCGCTCAGCAGGGAATGCAGACCGTCGACCTTTGTGCCGTAAACCATGGCAAACTGGTCGATCGATTTATCGACGATCAACCGGTCTGCCAGGACCCCTGCCCCATGAACGAGACCGCGAATCTGGCCATGTTTCTGCCTGATGCCTGCCAGTAGATTTCTCACCTGGCCGGCATCGCGGATATCAACCGAGTGATAGGCGGCTTTGCCCCCGGCCGCTTCAATGCGGGCAAGGGTGGCGCGAAGCTCACGTCCGGCGAATACCCCCCGGTAGCGCTCCTCGATATCCCGTGGATGAAGTTTGCCCCCGGCCTGCTCGATGATCCCCTTCTTGATCTGGCTTCCTCAGTCAACTGGCTCAACCATGCCGGTTCCTGGACAGGCTCGGGACTTCTGCCCAGGAGGACCAGGAAAGGACGGTAGGCCCGGCTGAGAGCCACGGCAGTTTCAGCGGTCACGCCCCTGCCTCCGCCGGTAATGACGACGACATCTCCCTCGCGCAAGGGCGTGGAAGCAGTCTCGGCAGCGGGAAGTTCGGCAAGTTGAAGGGCTATGCGCTGTTCCGGGCCAAGACCAACTTCCAGCGGACCGACGCGGAACAGCTCTGAGGTAATGGCCTCTGCCATTGCCGTCGGACTCTGGAAAACACCGAGATCCATGGCCTTGCAGTTCACCTCAGGCCACTCCTGCGCTGCCGTCTTGGTAAAACCGGCAAGTCCGCCCGATAAGGGATCAGCAAGCTCATTGGTCGTACCGCAACCGAAGGCGCCATCAAGCCGGGAAATGGTAGCAAAGAGAGCGCCCCCTTCTACACCCGCCTTGCGCAGGGCAGGGGCGGCGCTTTTCAGGAGCATGAAGGCCTTCTCCAGGAACTGCCCATCCGTTCCGCTTTGGGGCGCAGAGATAACCAGACCTGCAAGTTTTGCCGGCGGGGTAATTTCGTGTTCCTCATGGTTGCTGATCCTGCGTACGGTAAAACCACGGCGGAAGAGCATGGTGCAGAGCTCGGCGGTAAAAGGGGAACCATCGTCGGTTACCCAGAACTCACTGTCCGTGCCTATCTGCAATTCTACAGCATCTTTGGTGTCGCCAAGCTCGCCCGGGACGATGGTGCTGCGGGAGATTCGGGGTTCTTTCCCTGATTCCGGCTCTGCAGCAGCTTGCGGTGACGATTGCACAGGGGGAGGCTCGGCAGTTGCAGCAGTACCCCCCAAATGCCGGGCTATCTCACCCAGGGTTTTCAGGGTGCCCAGATGCTCGGGCCCTATCAACGGTGCGCCGGGAAGACGCTCCTGGATGGTGGAGAGGATTTCCACCCTTTTGATGGAGTCGATACCCAGGTCTGAATCCAGACCCATCTCCATCTCCAGCATTTCCACCGGATAACCGGTCTTCTCGCTGACCACCTCCAGCAGAACCTGCGAAACCTGGCCAGCGCCTGCCGAGATGGGCGTAGCGGTAGCCTGTGGGAGGGCAACCTGAAAGGAAGTTGATCCGGCGCCGAGATAACCGGCGATGTCTCCCAGGGTGCGCAGGGTACCCAGGTGTTCGGGCCCGATGACCGGTGTGCCGGGGAGGCGTTCCTGAATGGCCGAGAGAATTTCCACCCGTTTAATGGAATCGATGCCCAGGTCGGCGTCCATTCCCATCTCCATCTCCAGCATCTCCACCGGATAGCCGGTTTTCTCGCTCACCACGGCCAGCAAAGTTTCGGCTACGTTGCTGCAGCTGCTGCAGGTGCTGTTGCCATGGAACCTGGTGAGGCAGCAGGAATTCCGGCACCCAAATAACCGGCGATATCACCCAGGGTGCGTAGCGTTCCCAGATGTTCCGGGCCGATAATTGGCGAGCCGGGGAGGCGTTCCTGGATGGCGGAGAGGATTTCCACCCGTTTAATTGAATCGATGCCCAGGTCGGCATCCATGCCCATTTCCATTTCCAGCATTTCAACCGGGTAGCCTGTCTTCTCGCTGACCACGGCCAGCAGTGTTTCAGCGACCTGGATATTGCCTGCGGAAGAGGGGGGTGCCGTGACTGCCTGCGGCGCAGGAGTAGAAAGAGGGATTCCGGCGCCCAGATAGGCGGCAATATCGCCCAAGGTTCGCAGGGTCCCCAGATGTTCCGGGCCGATAACAGGTGAGCCGGGGAGGCGTTCCTGGATGGCGGAGAGAATTTCCACCCTCTTGATGGAGTCGATACCCAGATCGGCATCCATCCCCATCTCCATTTCCAGCATCTCCACCGGATACCCGGTCTTCTCGCTGACCACGGCAAGAAGGGTTTCCGCCGTCCGATTGGCGGCCGAAGGGGGCACCGGAGCCGGGGCAGAAACTGCAGGTGCTGCAGTGGCAGGCGCCGAAGGAGGCTGAACCGGTTGGACCGCAGCCTGTTGCACGGTGGCTGATGGGGCAACGGAAGCTGGCAGCGGCATTGATCCGGGGATGATCGTTCCCTGGATAAGGCGCTGTTGTTGCTCCAGCAGGGTCTGAAAGGTGCGGTTGGCAGCTTCCTGACCCTCAAGAAAACGGCGGTGGAGTTGGGCAGTTTCCTCCTGCATCTTTTGCAGCAGCGACAGGCTGTCGCGGGTGACACGCATGGATTCTGCCAGGGCATCCGGGGAAACGGACGTTGTCGTATGGGAAACTGCCGGTCCTTGCCAATGGAAAGCCGCTGCCGGCTGGGTCGCCGGCTGGACAGGCCGGGCAACGTTCTGTTGAATCTGCTTTGGCAGCGGCGGCCGTTTTGCTTTAGGCTTCACGTAATTGGCACCGCAGATGGGCACGGTCATGGCCGGCTTTTTCCCATTCTCGGCAGGAATCTCATATCCTTCATCCCATAGTGACAGGCGCACCGGGTACCCCAGCACGACCAGCTGGGCCAGGAGCCTGCCCAGGTCGGCAATGCCCGAGCGCTTGCCGGCTGAAGAATCCAGGGCAACAGCCAGATGCTCCCTGTCGCCGAGAATGGCCTTGACGAGCCCGGTGAGCCTTGCTCCCGGACCGACCTCCACAAAGGTGCGTATCCCGCGGCGTACATGGCGTCAATCTCGGCGACGAATTCGACCGGGTTGGCCAGCTGCCCTGCCAGAAGGGCTTGGCAGCAGTGCTTTCAGCGGGATACTCGGTGGCGGTGGTGTTGGCATAAACGGGTAGTCGGACGGGGTTGAAGGTAACGCTGTCCAGCGCCTTCTGAAAGGGTGCGGCTGCATCGGCGACCAGGGTGCTATGAAAGGCTGCGGCAACGGGAATTTTCTTGCAGGGGATGCCGCGGCCGGTAATGATATGGGCTGCCCGGTCGATCTCGGCGCTTTTGCCCGACAATACCCCCTGGTTGGGGGCATTGCGGTTGGCCAGGACCAGGTCGATCTTTTCCTCGGCCAGCAGCTGTTCAATTGTTGCCAGAGGGGCCGATACGGCCAGCATGCTTCCCTTCTCCCCCTTTGTCTCCCCCATGAGGCGGCCGCGCAGGCGAGACAGCTGGTTGAGCGTCATTTCGTCCAGTCGCCCTGCGGCGTGAAGGGCCGTTAATTCGCCATAGCTATGGCCGGCGACGGCGTCAGGGTCAATTCCAAAGGTTTTAAGAATATTCAGTGCCCCGGTGCTGACCGCGCCTATGGCCGGTTGGGCAGATTCGGTAGCTCGCAGCGCCACTTCCTGTCTTTCCCTTGTTTCAGCATCAAAGGCAGTTTGGGGATAAATGAGGTCGGAGAGGCGTTCGCCGGTGGCGGTTGCAAAACCGTCATCGGCAGCAGCTAAAGAGTTGAGCATCTGCGGGAAGTGGCATGCCAGGTCCCTGAGCATGCCGGTGTATTGGGCTCCCTGGCCGGGAAAGAGCATGCCCAGCTTTCCGGGGGTGGAACCATGGGCGAAAAAAGCGCCGTCGGGGGTGCTCCAGGAACCTGCGGCATTTTTGCCGAGCATCATCCTGGCGTTATTGACAACAGCATCCAGCTTGGTTTTATCCCGTTCAACGACAAGAGCCATACGGAAGGGAGCTCTGCCGTCAAAGGCGGCACGGCTCTTTGTGGCAAAAGCCCGCACTTCTTCCCACGAAGCAGAAACCGGCAGGTTGGCCAGGGCAGCCTGCAGCTTATGGGCGCCCTGTGCCGACAGGGCAACGAGCTGGACATTGCCGTCCCAGTCTGCTGCTTCTTTTGCCGGTTTATATTCCTCCAGAACCACGTGAAAGTTGGAACCGCCGAAGCCGAAGGCACTGACGGCAGCCCGGCGCGGCCCATTGTCACGGGGAAGCCAGGGCCGCTTCCGGGTGGTCAGATAGAAAGGGGTACGATCGGCAGTTACTTCTTTCAGCGGTTTTTCCACCTTGATGGTCGGGGGAAGCACCTTGTGGTGGAGGGCCAGGGCCGATTTGATGAGACCTGCGGCGCCTGCCGAGGCTTTGGTATGGCCAATCTGCGACTTGACCGAGCCGAGGGCGCACCACGGGGTATCTGCTTCGCCATAGACGTCGCGCAAGGCGCTTACCTCAACGGCATCCCCCACCTTGGTGCCGGTTCCGTGGGCTTCTATGAGCCCGATGCTGTCGGGAGTTACTCCTGCCCGATTATAGGCATCAATCAGGGCTTTTTTCTGGCCGCCGGCACTGGGTGCATAGATGGCATCACCCTTACCGTCGCTGGAGGAACCGATGCCGCGAACAACAGCGTAAATCCTGTCTCCGTCACGCTCTGCATCGGCCAGCCGCTTGATAACGACGATGCCCAGGCCTTCTCCGAGAATGGTACCGTCTCCCGAGGCGTCAAAGGGTTTGGCATTGCCGGTTGGGGAGAGGGCAGGGGTCTTGCTGAAGCACATGTACATGAAGATATCGTTGAAGGTATCGATGCCGCCGGTTACCACCATGTCGGCCTTGCCCGAATCCAGTTCCATGGCGGCCAGGTGCAATGCGCTGAAGGAGCTGGCGCAGGCGGCATCAACGACGCAGTTGGTTCCTCCAAAATCATAGTGCTTGCTGATCCGCCCTGCCACCACGTTGCCCAGCAGACCGGGGAACGAATTTTCCTGCCAGGAGACATAGGAGTCGGCGATACGCTGTACCACGTCCTCGGCGATATTTGCATCCACCCCGGCTTCCTTGAGCGCCTTGCGCCACACGGGATGGCCCAGCCGTGCCCCCAGGGGCACGACCAGCTCAAGGGTGCCGGTAACGCCGAGGATGACGCTGGCGCGGTTGCGGTCATAATCGCTTCCCGGCCCATAGCCCGCGTCTTTCAGCGCCTGGCCGGCCACCACCAGGCCGAGCAGTTGGAGGTATCGATGGCTTCCAGGATGTTGGGGGGAATGTTGAATTCCATGGGATTGAAGGGTACCGGTGAAATGAAACCACCCCTACGGCCGTAGGTGCGGTCCGGGGATTTGGGATCACCGTCGAAATAGTCGGCAATCTGCCAATGGGTGGCGGGTATTTCCGTGATGGCGTCGATACCTTCGGCAACATTGGACCAGTAGGCATCAGGATCATTGGCCTGGGGAAAGAGGCAGCCGATGCCGATAATGGCCAGCGGTGTGCTGCTTGCAGTTGCGTCCGGTTTCACGTCGTTCTTTTTCACCTAAGGTACTCCTTGATCTTTGCTGTTTCCAACGGCTGTATCTGCAGTTCTTCAGGGGTGAAGCGGATTCCCTGGCAGCTGAGCATGGCGGCGCGGGTCTGGACAGCGGCGCCGAAAAGAATATTCAAAGCGGCCGAAACCACCGTGCGCCGGGAATGCTGCTCCAGGAAGGAACCGGCAGTCCATTCGTTGAAGGCGCCCATTGCTGGCCCGCACCAGACCTGATAGTCCATCTTGCGCGTCGGTTCTCCGTCCCTGGCCCAGTGTGCGCCCTGTCCCAGATACCAGCGAAAAACCAGGGCCATGCGATGCTTGGGGTCCCGGTCTGCCCGCTCCACCTGGCTCGGGTCGCGCCGCTGGAAATAGGCGCGGGTATCCTGCCAGATGTTCTCCAGCTTGTTGCGGAACAGGGTCTGTTCCAGCTTGTCCTTTTCCGCGGCTGGTATCTCATCCATGCTGCCGTATGTACGGTAAATCTCGTAAAGCCTGGCGGCGCGCATGGGAAACATGGTGCCACGCTTCAGGACCTGTACCGTCACTCCCATCTCGAACATATCGGCGGCCGGGGCCATGGTCACATCGGCCTGGCGTGTCTCGGCCAGCATCTTCCGCACTTCTTCACAGGTGCCGGATTCCACGCAGGCCTGGTTGACAGAGCCGGTGACGATATAGGCAGCGCCCATGGCAAAGGCGGCAGCTGCGGCGGCAGGGGTAGAAATGCCCCCTCCCAGACCGACTCTTAGCCTGATGCCGCTGTAGTTTGCCTGGTGTTTGGCAGCCAGGGAAAGGATGGTGGGAAAAAGGGCGATGGCGGGACGATTGTCCGTATGGCCACCGGAATCCGCTTCGGCAGTGATATCCTGGGCCATGGGAATCTGTGCCGCAAGTTCTGCCTGGGCCTCGGTGATCTCACCGGCAGCGATCAATGACCGCAGGTGCTTTTCCGGCGGGGGAGAGAAGAATCGTGCCGCCAGTTCTTCCCGCGAGACCTTGGCGATAATGCGGTTGGGGGTGACGATGGCGCCGTCGGCGGCACGATGGATGCCGTGGACCCGATAACGGACCAGGGGGAGAGTAAGGGCGAGGAAGGCGGAGGCCTCGATGACCCGGATTCCTTTGTCGATGTAAAGACGGGAAAGGGCATCCTCCAGATCGGGTTCGTGGGGGGAATGGATCAGATTGAAACCATAGGGGATGTCGGTCCTGCTCAGTTTGTCAGCGGTGGCCTCCACCTCGGCAAAGGGGAGGCCGGCGGCGCCGAAAAAGCCGAACATTCCTGCACGCCCCAACTCCTCAGCCATGGCGGCGGAACTTATACCCTTGGCCATGGAGCCGCCGATATAGGGGTAGCGGATGCCCAGGTCCCGGCAGAATTGCGCATCTCCCAGCTTTTCTGGCAGGCAGGGTGAAGCCTGACCCATGATCGGCAGGCCCCCTTCCGGTCTTTCCTGTCCGAAGAGGGCGCTGCCATCCGTCTTTGCACAGATGGCTTCACCGGTATTCACCAGGTAAAGGGGACGAGTGACCTGGCGAAGTGCCTCCGACAGGCTGTTTCCATGTGATGATAACTGTGATGACGGTAACCACCAGCCTGGGCAGGCAGGTTCCGAGGGATGACCCGTTGCGTCACTCCTGGTCTGAAACTGGTTCAACACAATCTCCTATCATGTTACGTTTTGCTGATGCTGGTCTGTGAACAAGGAGCGGAAAGGAAGCTGGCTGGCAGGCAAACTCGCTGAAATTAAAGCGAATTCACTTTGATTTGATTAAAGATGCCTGCTGAATTTTAACTTTTGACTTTTACCTGAAAAGCATCAAAAAAGCAAGGTCAACATGGGAAATATGGATTATAGAGAGATGGGAAAAAGGGGCAGTGCCAGCAGTCATCTTTTTCAGTCGGGCCTTAAATCCGCCGGTTATGTACTTTACTACGGCGATCTACGGGAGGAGTCCCTTCGGAAGCCGGCTTGATAGGAGCTACGGAAGGGGTGTCGGCGCCGGTTCTACGGGAACCTTCAAGGGGTTTATCAGCTGGAGCTGAAACCAGGCGACGATGCCGGTGCTTTGGATGACCTGCCTCCTTGGTTGCGGCTATGTTGGTGACTTCACATTCACACATAACCCACGTTTGCAAGGGGCAGGTCACTTATTTTCCTACTGACAGGCATTATGGCTAGGTCACCTTGAACTGCTCAACCACACCCTTCAATTCCACCGCCAGCTTAGCCAGGTTGTTCGCTGCGGCAGCCGAGTCCTGCGCTCCCCGTGCCGTTTCCTGCACAACCTCGGTGATCTGGTGAATGTTTCTGTTGATCTCCACTGTTGTTGAGGTCTGTTGTTCAGCGGCAGTTGCAATCTGACCCACTTGCATCGTAACGGAGCCGATGTGATCGAGGATGCCCTGAAGAGCTTCTCCCGACTTTGCCGCCTCGGCCGTTCCCCGTTCCACATCTCCCACTCCTTCTTCCATTGAGGAGACAGCCGACTTGGTTTCTTGCTGAATGGTCTTGATCATGTGGGCAATCTCTGTGGTTGCTTGGTGGTCCGTTCTGCAAGTGCCCGTACCTCGTCGGCAACAACTGCGAATCCGCGTCCCTGCTCGCCGGCTCTTGCCGCTTCAATGGCTGCGTTAAGAGCCAGGAGATTAGTCTGGTCGGCGATATCTTCAATGGTGCCGATTATTTCGCCAATCTGATCGCTCCTTGCCCCAAGACTCTCCACGGTTTTGGCCGATTCTTTGACCCTGCCGGCAATACGGTCCATCATGGCTACAGTTTCCTGAACAATCGCCGCTCCGGCCGCTGCTGAAACGTTTGCCTGCCTGGAACCGTCTGCCGCAATGGCACAGTTCTGGGCAATTTCGCCTGAGGTTGCAGCCATCTCCTCGCCGGCGGTGGCCACTGTCCCGGTCCTGGATGCCACCTCTTCGGCTCCGGTCGCTATTCGTTCCGAAGTGGTCGATAACTGGGAGGAAGCCGAGGCCACCTGTAGCGCCGCAGTTTTCATTTCGGTTACCATCATCGTCAACTCGTGGACCATGTTTTTCAGGGCGGTCAAAAGGCGCCCGGTTTCACCGCCGTCCTTCACCTCGATGACCACGGTAAGGTCGCCGTTTGCCAGGCTGTCAGCCACGCCGATGGCTCATTCAATGGCTTGGTAATTTGGCGTGAAATCCGGATGCTTATGATGCCCAGCACGAGAATGATCAAGATGGAAAAGAGCAGGTTCCACTTAAAGAAGGAAAGCTTCATGCGGGCGAAGTAATCTGCTTCGTTCACTCCGGGTACTATCCAAAGCTTCCAGGGCTCAATATAGCGAAAAGCCACTATTTTCTGCTGTCCGGTGGTCTTGGCCACATATTCATGGATGCCGCCTTCCTTATGGCTCCGGATATGGTCGATATGCTTTTGCCCCGCCAGGTTTTTCCCCTCCTCCTTGTGATGCACCACCAGCGTTCCCTGCTCGTCCAGCATGAAAGGATAGCCTGTCTTGCCGATTTTTATGCTGTAAATAAATTTTTTGAACCCTTCTTCCTTATAGGCATCGGGCTTGGTGGCTGCAATATAGTTGATGCTTTTGCCCAGCGCATCGGCAATTGAATTGACATCGGCCTCCATGATGGTCCTGACTTCCTTGACTGCGATGGAGTAGGAAAAAATTACGCTGAAAGCCACAGCCAGGAAAGCGAAAACCGAAAAGACAATTAATTTGGACTTGATGCTGCTGAAAAAACGCATGTCGTTCTCCTTTTGCAATATTGAATAAAAACAGGTGAGATTGGGAAAGCTTGTTTCCGTCAAATCGATCGAGACCCCGGCTATCGTTTCCACTGACAGCCATTCCATCATGCAGGGGGCGTTAATAAGGCGGTGCTGGTCGCACTAAATTAATTTTATTATCGGACTGTCATTGGCGTAACTTTAACGATAATAAAAAACGGGTAGATTTTAATTCACTGTCAGTGGTCTGGTCGAATAAAGAGAGGCTTTGGAGCCCATGAACCTGTGGCAGGCTGTTCCGGGGGATTATGTTTGTTGACGGCGGGTAATGTCAGGTGATTCCAGCGATGAGAAACAGAAATGGCCGGGTCTGTGGACCTGGCCATTGTTGATGTGCTTGGTGGGCGATGTTGGGATCGAACCAACGACTTCTACCGTGTGAAGGTAGCACTCTCCCGCTGAGTTAATCGCCCTTTGTGTGTGACTTTAATAGCAGAAGGTTAATTGCATGTCAAGATTTAACAGGCTGCTAAAAACTACTGCGGGGCAAGTCTGTGGTGTAGCCGCTCATTGGTGTTCGTCTCGTTCCCCGTCCCCTTGAGCTTTGCATCCTGACCTCCTTATGACGTTTTCAGCAGCATGTTCGAGGAATGACAAGGCAGAAGAGATTGCGATCATGACGGGCTAATATATCGTTATTCCGGCTGAATCAACTTGACACCCCACGCCCGGAATTGGTATATTTTTCGCCGTTTCACCTTACTTCATTAGAAAATTTCTGTAAACCGTGGAGAGACTGCCTTGCCTACCCGTCCCATACAGGTCAAACACGACGAGAATATAGCAATTGTAAGCCTGAACAGACCAGATGTCAGGAATAGCCTGAACGCCGAGATGCTGCAGCTGATGCTGTCCACGTTCGCCTCATTGAAAGAGAATGCAACTGTCGCCGGGATTCTTGTCACCGGTACCGGCGCTTTCTTTTGTGCCGGTGCGGATATCGAAGCCATGCGCAACATGACACCCTTTGAGGCGGGGCGCTTTTCCCAGCTGGGGCAGGATGTGATGTTCGCCATGGAATCGGTCGGCAAGCCGGTAATCGCTGCCGTCAACGGGCATGCCCTGGGTGGGGGATTCGAGCTGGCACTGGCCTGCGACTTCATCGTTGCTTCCCGGTCGGCGATCTTTGCTGCACCGGAGATCCGCCTCGGCATCATACCAGGCTTTGGCGGAACCCAGCGTCTGACACGAATGGTGGGCAAGGCCCGGGCCAAGGAGCTTATTTTCACTGGCGACCGGGTCGATTCGGCTGCCGCCCTGAATATGGGGCTGGTGAACAGGGTCTATGACGACGAAGCGCTGGTTGGCGAAGGGACGGTCTTGCTGAAAACCATCTGCAGCCGCGGCATGCTTTCCCTGAAGATGGCCAAGGAGATCATCGGCGCCGGCGCCGACGTGGATCTGAAGAACGCCTGCATGATGGAGCGGGATGCCTTCGCCATCTGCTTTGCCACCGAGGATCAGAAGGAAGGGATGACGGCGTTTATTGAAAAGCGCCCGGCGCAATTCAAGGGCAGGTAACCAATGAAACTGGAACAGGGTCGCGTACAGGTTTATACCGGAAACTGCAAAGGCAAGACAACGGCGGCTCTTGGGCTCGCCCTTCGTGCCGTCGGCCGCGAACTGATGGTCTGCATGATCCAGTTCATGAAGGGTGGCGGTCCCTATGGGGAACATATTGCCGCACAGAAGCTGGCTCCTTATCTGACCATCATCCAGACCGGCAGGGAAGGGTGGGTCAACAAGGACAATCCCGATCCGGAGGATGTCCGCCTTGCCCGGAAAGCCCTTGTCAAGGCGAAGGATGCTTTGACCGGCGGCCTTTACGACATGGTCATTCTCGATGAGATCAATGGAGCCGTATCTTTCGGCCTCATCCATGTGGACGATGTCCTGGAGCTGATGGCTTTAAGACCGGAACGGGTCGAGCTGGTCTTGACCGGAAGGAATGCCCATGGGAAAATTATTGCGGCTGCCGACCTGGTTACCGAGATGACGGAAATCAAGCATTATTACAAGGCGGGGGTGCCCGCACGGATTGGCATCGAAAAATGACAAGTTTTGGAAAAACTGATAGTTCCTGTGAATATAACTCATTGTGATAAAAGGAGAATGCCATGACTGAACGGAAACTGAGGGTGCTTGTTGGTAAGCCTGGCCTGGACGGACACGACAGAGGAGCGAAGATCATTTCCCGTGCTTTCAGGGATGCCGGCTTCGAGATTATCTACACCGGACTTCACCAGACCCCGGAGCAGATCGTATCGGCAGCGATCCAGGAAGATGTCGACTGTGTAGGCCTTTCCATTCTTTCAGGCGCCCATAACACGCTGCTGCCCCAGGTTTGTCAGCTTCTCAAGGAAAAGAATGCCGACGACATCATCGTTTTCGGCGGCGGCGTCATTCCCGATGACGATATACCAGGTTTGAAATCTGCCGGCATCAGAGAGGTATTCACCCCCGGCACCTCCACCGAGGACATAGTTGCCTGGGTGCGCAACAACGTTCATCCCCGCGCATAGGTTTAAAGGCTTTTGCCTAGCCACGAATAGCACGAATGTGCACGAATAAAGGCAACAGCTGAATCTTTGGGTTCAAACCAAAATATACATTGATTTATGGTCAGGATTTCCATTCGTGTTGATTCGTGTCATTCGTGGCAAAGAGGTTCCAAGCGGCAATAATTTTTTCGGATTCTGAAGCTTTTTCTTAGGGGCGCAGCTGCAGCTGACTTGTCATACATGCTGCAGTACTGGCGCTCCTATGGTTTTTGAGGATATGGCTTTGTACAACAAACTGCGACTGGAAGTGAAGAACCGGGTCGGTTTCATGACCATGGACTCGGGAGCACGGTTCAACAAGCTCACCATCAACATGCTCAAGGAGCTCAAACGCGGCCTGGCCGAGCTTCAGGCTTCCGATGAAGCGGCATGCATCGTACTTTCCGGTTATCCTGGCGAATCCTTTGCCGTCGGCGCCGACATTGGCCAGATGGTCAAGTTCGACTCCCAGCATGCCTTTGCCTTTGCCGAGCTCGGGCAATCTCTCTTTGCCGCCATGGAATCATGCACGAAACCGATTATCGGTGCCCTCAACGGCATCACCATGGGAGGCGGCTGTGACCTTTCCCTGGCCTGCGATCTGCGCATCGCCAGCGATGCCCTCCGATTTGCCCATCCCGGCGCCAAGCTGGGCATTCTCACCGGCTTTTGCGGCACACAAAAGCTGCCGCGGCTTTTGGGACGGAACTTTGCCAACGAGATCTTCATGACCTCCGATGTCTACGGGCCGGAAGATGCCCTGCGCATGGGTTACGTGAACTGCGTCCACCCGTCAGATTCATTTTGGCCCGAGGTTGTTGCCTTTGCCGAAAAAATTGCCACAAATCCCGCACCATCCCTTGATTATGCAAAAAAGGCCATCAACGCCGCAGAAGATTGCGATCTGAAAAACGGCTGTATCCTCGAATCGGGCCTGTTCAGCGCCCTGTTTCCTCTCCGCGATACCTCAGGCAGCTGTAAAGAAAAGGAAGTACAATAATGTCATTGGCGGAAAAAATTCTTCAGGGGGATATCCGTTCAGCAGCACGGCTGATGCGGGATATCGACGACGGTCTCAGAAGCTCGTTGGAAGAGCTGAAACAGCTCTATCCGCACACGGGCAGAGCTACATCATCGGTCTCACCGGTCCTCCCGGCGCCGGCAAATCAACCCTGGTGGACCAGTTGACCGCCGCCTACCGCAAGGCTGGCAAGAGGGTAGGAGTCGTTGCCATCGACCCACCAGCCCCTTTACCGGCGGAGCCATCCTGGGAGACAGGATCCGCATGAACCGCCACGCAGATGATGACGGGGTCTTTATCCGCAGTCTTGCCACCCGCGGCCACCTGGGAGGCCTTTCCCGTTCCACCGGCAATGTGGTCAACGTCATGGACGCCATGGGAATGGACATCGTCATCATCGAGACGGTGGGGGTCGGCCAGGATGAAATAGACATCGTTCGCATGGCCCATACCACCGCCGTTGTCATGGTGCCGGGGCTTGGCGACGATATTCAGGCCATCAAGGCAGGTATCCTGGAGATCGGAGACGTTTTCGTCGTCAACAAGGGGGATCGGGAGGGCGCCGATCGCACCGTCCGGGAACTTTCCGCAATGCTGGATATGAAGCCGTCGAAGCCTGGCGAGTGGCAGGCAAAGGTTCTCAAGACCGAAGCCCAGTGCAATCGGGGTATCGATGAACTGGTCGCCGAAATGGAAGCCCACCGGGGTTTCCTCTTTTCTTCCGGTGCCATCAATCACCTGCTGGAGGAGAGGAACGCCTCCATGTTCATGGACCTTCTTAAAGACCGGCTGTTTTCCGAATTTTTTTCCCACATCAAGGTCAATGGCCGCTTCCGCCAGATCATCGACGACATGATGTCCAGGAAGAAGGACCCGTACACCGCCGTGGAGGAGGTCCTGACCGAGGAGACCGGCAGGGTGAAATGGACCGGATCTGCTTGAATCATGGCTTTCCCGTGACACTTTTTGTATGAATGGGGAGTTACCCATATCAGTCGTAGCAGCCTGTCAGCAGGCTGTTTGCAGAGGATTTAGATGTTTCGAAAATTGCTGTTTTTTTCTCTCGTAGTTTTAGTTGCTGGTGTTGTCTGTTACAAACCTTCCGCCACTTCCGATCCCGGAGCCAATCCCGACGATCCGGCCAGGGAAGACCTGACGAAAATCCACTACCCCAGCCTGGACAAAATTCCCTGGCGTGGACGGTTCATTCGGCCGCAGGATACTCTGGAGTCCCTGTACGGCAACGATTGGCCGACAGTGGCACGCTTCAACAGGATTGATCGCCGCCATGTTTATCCGGCATGACCATCAAGGAACCCCTTGATGTCGCCTCGGTGAAGGCCTATACGCCAATGCCTGCAAAGTACCCCCCTGCCAAGGGCCATAGAAAATACATAGTTATCGACCTTGGCGAACAGTGGTTGGGTGCCTACGAATTTGGTAAACTTAAGTTTTCCATGCCGGCTGCCAGCGGTACAAAGGGCCACGAAACACCGACCGGACTGTTTCGGTGGATGCCCGGCACCGTAATCATACCTCGTCCCTTTACAAAACCGAGGATGATACTGCACAGTATCCCATGGATAATGCCATTCGCTTCCATATTGGCCCGGATAACATATCCTACTGGATCCATGCCCGTGATCTGCCGGGGAAGCCTGCCTCTCACGGTTGTGTAGGCCTTGCGGATGAGGGCATGCAGAATCGGGTTTACGGCATTCCGGAAGAACCTCTTGTGCTTGATTCTGAAAAGCTTTATGAATGGGCTGTCGGCGAAAACGAGTATGAAGACGATACCGGAGAAGCCGAGGAACTGGAGGACGGCCCCGTGGTCGAAGTGATCGGCGCCAACCCGGAGTATCGGTGAAGTGGTGCGGTGATTGGTGATGAATCGGTGATTGGTGACTGGTGATTGGTGACTAAACCTCGAACTTCGAACATAGAACATAGAACATAGAACATAGAACGTAGAACGTAGAACGTAGAACGCTTCTCTTACAGCTGGAGGAAACGTGCAGCAGTTTCTCAGAGACTATCTTGAGTTGCATGGCTACTGGGTATTGTTCCTCGGCACTTTCCTTGAGGGGGAAGCGATCCTGATCATGGCGGGTTTTCTCGCTTTCCAGGGGTATCTCAATCTGCCTGGTGTCATCCTCACCGCCTTTGCCGGTTCATTTTTCGGTGACCAGTTCTATTTCTATCTGGGGAGGTGGAAAGGCCCCTTTCTCCTCAAGCTGTTCACCTCCATCGCCAGGAAATTCCGCAAGGCTCTGAGACTCATCGAGAAATACGGTAACTTCGTCGCTTTTATCTCCCGCTATACCTATGGGTTCAGGATCGTGCTTCCTATTATCCTGGGAATGACCAATCTTCCGTCTTCGAGATTTCTCTGGCTGAACCTGATCAGCGCCTTGACCTGGGCGGCGATATTTTCCTGCGCCGGCTATCTGTTCGGCAAGAGCGCTTCCCTCTTGGTAGAGGATGTACAGCGCTACGAACCTTACCTGATGCTGACCCTGCTCGGGCTCATTGCCTGCATGTGGCTGTTCCACTTCGCCCATGCCTGGTGGCGGAAAAAACCTGCTCGAGCGCGCCTGCAGCGGATGAAACAGAAACTGAATAATGGAAAACAGTGAAACTATGCAAACAAGTACAGCAATAAGTGTCGTTCTGGTGGGGACCCAGAGTCCGGGCAACATCGGCATGGTCTGCCGTGCCATGAAGAACATGGGACTTTACGACCTGCGGCTGGTTAACCCCTGTCAGGTTGATCATCCTGAAGCCCACAAATTTGCCGTCTCAGCCAGAGATGTCCTTGATGGTGCACGGCTGTTCACCAGCCTTGAAGATGCCCTGCGCGACTGCGAAATTTCCGTTGCCACCACCAGGCGCCACGGAAAATACAGGCAGGAGATCTCGACCCCTCAGGAAATCGCTGAGAAAGTGAGGAGCCAGGCGGCCATGCATCGGGTTGCGCTGGTTTTCGGCCGTGAAGACAGCGGCCTGACAACCGAGGAGGTTGCCCTGTGCCGCTGGCAATCCACCATTCCCACCGCCGATGAGTACGGCTCCCTTAATCTGGCCCAGGCCGTCTTGATCTTCTGCTACGAGTTGCATAAGCGGCAAGAGGTAACTCCTGCCCAGGATACGAGATTGCTGGCAGATTCAGCCGCCATGGAGGCCATGTACCGACAGATGGAAAAGACATTGCTCAAGATTGGCTTCCTCAACCCGGAGAATCCGGCCCACATCATGCGCACCCTGCGGCGAATTTATTCGAGGGCTGAGCTGGATGAGCGGGAAGTGGCTGTGCTGCGGGGAATGATGTCCCAGATCGACTGGGGAACCGGTGAGTTCAAGGGGAGAAAAGGAATATGAACGTTACTTACCTCGGCTTGCTTGCCGGAGCAATCACCACAGCCGCAGCGATTCCCCAGGTCGTCAGAACCTATCGCACCCGCCAGGCCCGCGACATTTCCATCTGGCAGCCGGTGCTGCTGAACGTCGGCATGTCCATGTGGCTCATCTACGGCCTGATCATCGGTGACACGCCTTCTTATTGCCGCCAACGCATTCCATAGTCTGCTACTCGCTGCTCATCGTCATGAAAATTCTTTACAAAGAGGATGACAAATCCAAATCCTGTGCTTAAATTTCTAATCACCAATAGTATTTCATCCGTAATTCCGGATGAACTCAATCCGATGTTGGAGGGACTATGAAAAAAATACTCTTCGCTTTAGTTGCAGTTTTTGCCCTGTCTATTCTGGGTGGATGCGGCTACAACACCATGCAGGCCAAAGAAGAGGCTGTCCTTGCCGCCTGGGGGGATGTGGAGGCTACCTATCAAAGACGTGCCGACCTGATCCCGAACCTTGTCGAGGTAGTCAAGGGGTATGCAAAGCATGAAGCCGATACTCTCAAAGCGGTTACCGAAGCCAGGGCGAAGGTGGGTTCAATGCAGGTTGGTAAGGATGTGGTCAACAATCCAAAAGCCCTGAGCGACTTTCAGCAGGCCCAGGGGCAGCTTTCCGGCGCCCTGTCGCGGCTTATGGTGGTGGTGGAGAAATATCCCGACCTGAAGGCGAACCAGAATTTCATGGATCTGCAAAACCAGCTCGAAGGCACCGAAAATCGCATCAATGTGGCCAGAACCCGTTACAACCAGGCGGTACAGGACTTCAATACCAGCATCAGGACCTTCCCCAATTCTCTGACCAATTCCCTGTTGCTGCATCTGTCGCGCAAGGAACCTTTCAAGGCAGAGGAGGGGGCCAAGCAGGCGCCGAAAATCAAATTCTAACCCCACTCCCCCAGGGAGAGGGCATGGGTGAGAGTGGGCCACCTTCTCCCCCAGGGAGAAGGGCTCAACCCATAAAAGAAGCATAGTCCCATAAGTGGTTAAAGCAGGGCTGGAGATCCGGCAGATGACGAAAAAAATCATCCTTATTCTTTTGTTGCTCCAGTTTACCAGCCTCTTTGCCCATGCCCTGGAAGTTCCTCCCCTGCGTGGTCATGTGAATGACTACGCAGCGCTCCTTTCCCCTTCAGCAGCTGAGTACCTTGAACAGCAGTTGACCGAGTTCGAACGGACCGACTCCACCCAGATCGTGGTTGTGGCCATAGATTCCCTTGCCGATGAAAACCTGGAAGAGTTTTCCATCAAGGTTGCCGAGGCATGGAAGATTGGTCAGAAAAAGATCGACAACGGCGCCATTCTCCTTATCGCCAAGAACGAGCGCAAAATCAGGATCGAGGTGGGCAGGGGGCTGGAGGGCAAACTGACGGACCTGGTCTCCGGGCGGATCATCCGCAACCAGATCTCTCCCAAGTTCAAGCAGGGGGATTTTGACGGCGGTGTTGCCGCCGGGGTCGCAGCGATCATGGCCGTGGTAAGGGGAGAGTACAAGGCTCCCGCCACCGATATGCGCCATGGCCGGAAAAGTGCCAATCCCATCTTTACCCTGGTTATTTTTGTCGGCCTTGCTGCCCTGTTTTTAGGCTCTATTTCCAAGGTTCTTGGCGGTCTGGCCGGTGCGGTCGGTGTGCCCCTCATTGCCTTTCTCTCCTTTTCGGGCATTTCATTGCTGTTGCTTCTGGGATTGGCCGTGGCCGGCTTTGTCCTGGGCTTGCTCATTCCCCTGCTTTTCGGCAGCGGTGGCGGCTTTTTCGGCGGTCCGTTCGGTGGTGGTTTCGGTGGCGGATTCGGCGGCGGTTCCTTTGGTGGCGGCGGTGGATTTTCCGGCGGGGGGGGCGGTTTTGGCGGCGGTGGGGGCATCGGGAGACTGGTAGTATGGAAATAACATGGAGCGGGTGCCAATGAGTCCAAAGAAAAACTTTCTCAGTGATGAAGAAATGGAGAAAATCAGGCATGCGGTCGCCCAAGCCGAAGAAGGGACTTTCGGGGAGATTGCCACCATGGTCGTTGAGGAAAGCGACAGTTATCGGGAGGCACTTTTGCTGGGGGTTCTGTTTATTTCAGGGTTTGTGGCCCTCCTTGTCTCCATAACAATTCAGCATGTGACCATATGGTCGTATATCCCGCTGGTGCTTGTGCTGATGCTGCCCTGTTACCAGATCCTCAAGGTATTTCCCCGTCTGAAAATTTTCTTTGTCGAAAGGAAAAGGCTGAATGAAGCGGTCCGCGACCGGGCAGTGAAAGCTTTTATGAGAAGGGGCTTTATCGCACCAAGCAGGAAACGGGAGTCCTCATTTTCATTTCCTTGCTGGAGCACAAGGTTTGGATCTTGGGTGACCGTGGTATTAACGAGAAAATCAGACCCGAATCCTGGCAAAGCCTGGCGGCACAGTTGGCCACTGGCATCAGGCAAGGAAAGGCGTGTGAATCCCTTTGTGCGGTAATTCAATCCTGCGGCGAAGAATTGGCCAAACACTTTCCACGGGCTCCCGGGGCTGAAATAAATGAGCTGCCTGATGAGATAATTGTTTGAACAATATAAGAAAATTTTAGCTCAATTGTAATGCAGGCGACTGTTCTTATGGCCTATTCACAGAAACAAGTTAATTTCTCCGCTATTTGATCGATTGACAGAAGATACCCCTACCAGCTTTTCCATTCCTGTTTTCTCCATCTACCTGAAAAAACTATCAATTACTCCTTGCGAATTAATCTCATTAAATGAAGCGGTTAAGGGTATAAAAGTTGCTCATTATCCTGGAATATCTTGCTGCCTTAACAGGGATCACTGTTAAATTTCCCATCGCCTCGGTCCAAACGCGGCGGGAAAGTATCGCAGCTTCCGGAGGATTTCAATTTAAAATGGCTTGATCCCGGGGGGGAACCTTGAGCAATGTTCAATACCGGCAGCGTTTTCTTATCTGGTTGGGAGTAGCAACAACTTTTCTTCTGACCGTTGCCAGTGCAGGCGCCTCAATAAGCTGCTATGACTGCCACGGTACCAGGTCTGCCATGGATTTCCGTCCCACCGACGCCCCCTACCGCAACATCACCACCGGCGGGTTCCAGGGAACACATCGAAACCATCTCGCTATCGGCGCCAATGCCACTAGTTGCGCCAAGTGCCATCCCGGCAGCAACAGCTACACCACGAGCATCGCGATGGGATGATCGGATTGTCCTCCAACATCAAGAATTCTCCCCAAGCTGCTACATATAAAAACAGTACCACTCCCTTTCCCCAGACTCCAACCCCTTCACTTGGCGCCTGCACGAACGTCAATTGCCATTTCGAGAAAGAAACCCCTGTCTGGGGCAGTGCCGGCCTCACTTTAGAAACCGGATGCGGGACCTGCCACGATACTCCACCGGCTGATGGCAATCATCCAACTGCCTCTGGGCCTGGCAAGAAGCATGGTGACTACTATGGCGCCGGTAGTGGCAGTTGCGGCATCTGCCATGTCAGTCATTTCGCCGATGCCAACCCGTTTTCCCATGCCACCAGTGTCGGAAGAAACCTGATCCTTTCCTTTAACGGGGCGCCAAACAGCGGCGGCGACTACGGCAAACCACAGAATCTGAGCTATCCCAACTATCTGCCGAGCCGGACCCGGGCCGAAGACAGAAACGGCAGCTGTTCCAACCTCTACTGCCACAGCGACGGCAGGAGGGAGCTCCCAAAACTACACCGACATGGGGGGCCACATTCGCCTCACCCTGCAATTCCTGCCACGACAGCGCCGGCGATACCACGAACCTCAGCGGCAGGCATGGAAAGCATACCGGGAGTTCCGGCTATGCCTATAGCTGTGAGCGTTGTCATAAGACGACGGCAAGCGGCAGCGATACCATTGCCGACAAAGCCAGCCATGTGAACAAAAACAAGGATGTCTCCTTCCGGGAGGGGGGCAGTTACGGTTCGGAAGATAAAAGCTGCAATGCCTATTGCCACAGTAATGCAGACGGTGGCGCACCGACTTTTTCCGTCAAATGGACGGATACCACCCCCATGCAGTGCTACTCGTGCCACAAGGGGCGCACCCAGGACAATACCCCAGCCAACTGTGCCGACACGGGCGGTGTCTGGAACAGTGCCAAGGGCTTCTGCGCCCCTTATGTCAATATTACTTCCAACGGCCATTCGCGACTGGTGGGTCCCCAATGGATACGCAGATACCCCTGTACCTACTGCCATAATGCCACCATCGATGCCGACGGTAATATCATCGATAAAACAATGCATACCAATGGCGTGAAGGATGTGTCAATGGGCAGCCAGTGGGCGATAGTCGCAGGTCTGCCCCGGTGTATGACGCAGTCAACAAAATCTGCGACAACGTCTACTGCCATAGCGACGGCACCACTAACCCTGAAGACGTGCGTCCCTTTGCCTGGACGGCGCCAAAAACGGACTGCAACAGCTGTCATGGCCATCCCAGTGGAACATGCTCAAACACCCTCTGCCATGATGGAAGGACCGACAGCACCGGTAAGGTCTGGACTGCCAAAGCCGGCTGGCCTGCCGGCCAGGAATGGAAGGCAGCAACTCCCATGTTCCCTAACCAGGGTTCCGGTTCGGACCGCGCCAATTCACACCAGAGACACGCAGATACCAACTTTACCTGCGATCAGTGCCATACCGCCACCATTACCAACGGCATCTGCACCGACTGTCATGCCACCGGCATTCCCCTTGGCAGCATGTCTGAGGTGTCCCATCTCAATGGTTCGTACCACGTGAACAAGGCCAAGGACGTGGTATTCAAGCAGGGTGGATCATATAATTCCGTCACCAAGACCTGTTCCAACACCGCCTGCCATTCCGGCGGCACAGACCCCCAGTGGGGAAGCTCGGTGAACACGGGGGTCATCTGTCTTACGTGCCACGGCACCACCAGCCCCGATGTGGACAGTTTCGGCTTCAAGATCTACAGCACCCAGGCCAGAATAAACCTTACCGAATGGGCAAACACAGGACATGGAAGGCCTACGTCCGCAGGACCATACCCGGCAAGCGGCAATCCGGCGGCAAATTTCCCCGGCAACCCCTGCTGGTACTGTCATGATAACAATATCCTGCACAATGACACCGGTAACCCTTTCCGGCTGCGGCAGCATGACCAGTTTACCAACCGTTTCGAAAAAGAGTGCGTCTACTGTCACATGATCGGCCTCGACAGCGAATGTCTCTCCTGCCATGACAACGACGAATCACTGGCCCCGCAGCTGGCTTCGCTGCCGGCAGACCCTTCGACAACCTGGCCTGACGGTAGTGTCGCTCCCCGTCCTGATCACCGGCCCATGTCCGGTGGAGGCACATCCTGTCTGACCACGTTATGCCATTTTGTCGATCCGGCCAGCCCGACCAATGATATGAAACGGCACAATGCCGGTGCCGGTATCTGGACTGCCGACCAGAAAGGGGATGTGAAAAATCAGTACCTGATGATGGGGGTCTGCCTCAAATGCCATGACGACGATACGGGAGGCAAATGCAACAACTGTCATGCAACGCCGGCGGATAAGCCTCTCAAATATTCTCTTGGCTTCAGGCCATTTTCTTCAGCCGAGTACCGGTTCATCAAGCCCCAGAAGGCCAGGGCCTCTTCTGTCCACTTTGGCTATAAACACAACCGGGCCTATGTCCAGGAAGGGGTCTGGAAGGGGGGTAAATTCTGTTGGGACTGCCATGATCCCCATGGGGACGGCAATATCTTCATGATCCAGAACAAGGTTGCCACCTCCACCGAGGGGACCTTCGGCATTCCGAAAACCAGGGCCGATGTTTCATTTACCCGGAAACAGAGCGGGCTTGATTATGCCCGGATCAATGCCCCATACAACGGCATCTGCAACGTCTGCCATTCTGCCGGAAGCCAGCATTACCGCGTGGATGGCGGTGACGGACACAATGCCAGCCGCGTCTGCACTTCCTGTCACGAACATCGCTTTACCGACAGCCATGCCGATGACCAGCCGTGCAACACCTGCCACCAAAACAAGCCGGTGCCGCGCCATTCAGGGTTCGGCCTGCCCAGGGACTGCACCAAGTGTCACAGC
>NZ_BBCJ01000040.1 GCF_001311985.1 Geotalea toluenoxydans JCM 15764 | reverse complement strand
TCCGACAGACTCCTAAAAATTTATCACCCGGTCCAGGTCGGCAATGAGATCCTCCGTCTCCTCCAGCCCCACGGACAGTCGCACCAGGTTGTCGGTGATCCCCCGGGCGGCGCGCTCCTCTGCAGGCATGGCCGCATGGGACATCTTCGGCGGGTAGGAGATGATCGATTCGACGCCACCGAGGCTGACGGCAAAGGCTGCATATTCCATTTTCTCCAGCAGGCGGTGGGTCAGTTCCACCGTTTCCAGTTTGAAGGACAACACCGCCCCCGGTCCCGCCGACTGGGACTTGTGCACCCCATACCCCGGGTGCTGTTCCAGGCCGGGATAAAAAACTTCCGTCACCCGCCGCTGCTGGGTCAGCCAATTGGCCACGCTGACTGCGCTCTTCTGGCTTTCATCCATCCTTACCCGCAGTTTTCAAACCGCGTAGCACCAGCCAGCAGTCCTGTGGGCCGAGTACCGCACCAAAGGCGTTCTGGATGAACTTGATTCGCTTGCCAAGCTCCTCGTCCTTCACCACGGCAAATCCGCAGATGACGTCGCTGTGGCCATTAAGAAATTTGGTGCCACTGTGGAGAACGATGTCACAGCCCAGATCCAAGGGCCTCTGCAGGTAAGGGGTCATGAAGGTATTATCCACCAGGGTGAGTAGGCCTCGCTCCTTGGCCAGATCCACGGCGGCACGGAGGTCAGTGATCTTCAGCAGAGGATTTGACGGTGTTTCCAGGTAGATGGCCTTCGTGGCAGGAGTGATGGCTTCGGCAATTC
The DNA here is from genome assembly GCF_001311985.1 of Geotalea toluenoxydans JCM 15764. Lineage (GTDB taxonomy): Bacteria > Desulfobacterota > Desulfuromonadia > Geobacterales > Geobacteraceae > Geotalea > Geotalea toluenoxydans. The sequence continues at coordinate 31,099 of NZ_BBCJ01000040.1, read as the reverse complement.
TCGCCGGATCGGTGGCATCGACAAAAGTCGATTGGATGCCCAGGCGCGTGAAAAGGGTGGTCAATACCCTGAAGGCGCCGCCATAGACATCTTCGCAGACGACCAGATGGTCACCGGGGGAAAAGAGCAGGAGCACCGAGGAGATAGCCGCCATCCCCGAGGCGAAGGCAAAACCGTGGCTGCCGTTTTCCAGTAGCGCCACCGTCTCCTCCAGTGCATCCCTGGTGGGGTTGCCTGAGCGGGCGTAGTCGTACTTGCCGAAATGGTCAACGGACTCCTGGGCGAAGGTTGATACCTGATGGATGGGTACGGACAGCGCCCCAGTATGTTGGTCGATGCTGTGCTTGTTGTGGATGATCTTTGTGCCGAATTTCATGCTGCCCCCTTTTCTTCAGTTGCAAATGCCTGCTCCAGATCTTCAATCAGATCGTTAATATCCTCGATTCCCACCGACAGCCGCAACAGTACATTGTTGATGCCCAACCTGGCCCGTATCTCGGGCTCTATATCGGCGTGGGTCTGCAGCTCGGGAAATGTGATCAAAGTCTCCACTCCGCCAAGGCTCTCGGCAAAGGAGATCAAATGTGTCTTGAGCAGCAGCGTCTCCACCAATGCCGGATCGGTCACCTCGAAGGCGATCATCGCGCCGCACCCCTTTGCCTGAGATTTTACCAAAGCATGACCTGCATGACCTTTCAGCCCCGGATAATGCACCCTGGCAACCAGGGGATGCTTCTCCAGCCACGAAGCCAGAGCTGCTGCATTTTCCTGCTGGCGGTCCATCCGGACCCCCAAGGTCTTCATGCCGCGGATCACCAGCATGAATCCTGGGGTCCCAGCACCGCACCAACCGAGTTCTGCAGGAAATAAATCCGCTCTGCAAGTTGTTGATCCTTTGCCACCACCAGGCCGGCAATGGTGTCATTATGACCTGCCAGATATTTGGAGGCGCTGTAGACGGTGATATCTGCCCCAAGGTCCAGTGGCCGGAGCAGGTATGGAGTCAGAAAAGTGTTATCGACGATGCAGAGCAGCTGCCGCTCCCGGCAGAGGTTACTCAAAGCCTTAATGTCCGCCACTTTCAGCAGCGGATTGGTCAGAGATTCAACGAAGAGTGCCTTGGTATTGGGCTTAAGAGCCGCCGCCACCTCGTCCAGGGAAGAAGTATCCACATAGGTGAACTCCAGGCCGTACTGGTGGAAGATCTGCTCGAAGAGTCGGTAAGTGCCGCCGTACAGGTCCTCTGTGACGACCAGGTGGTCGCCCCGCTGAAACAGCAAGAGCAGGTTAGTTATCGCTGCCATCCCCGAAGCATAGGCAAAACCCCGCGCCCCTCCATCAAGACGGGCAATGCCCTCTTCCAGTGCCTGCCTAGTGGGATTGCCCGAGCGGCTGTAGTCATAGCCGGTACTCTGCCCCAGTCCCGGATGCCTAAAAGTTGCCGTCTGATAAATGGGAACGGTAACCGCCCCGGTCCTTGAATCCCAATCCAGCCCAATCTGTACTGCCTCTGTCGAAATGTGCATCGCGTCACCCCCATTTAATTTGTTCACCAGTGCGGAAAACCGTAATTGATCTGCCGCAATGAAAAAATCCCCTTCCGGGGCAGGAAGAGGATTCTGGTGAGGTTCTTCTCTTCCTTATCTCCCGAAACCTAAGTTTCGCAGGATTTGGCACCTTCCCTTTGCAGGGGGTTGCCGCGACGTCACAGGGCCGGTCCCTCAGTCGCTCTTGATAAGAATGTTATTCAATTATTTGTTTACTAATTCACTTGCAACAAAGTGTACTGATACACTATCAATGTGATAGTCTTGTGTCAATGTATTTTTTGCTTTATTTCTGGACCCGTTCCTTGTCCTTCAAAAAGACGACAAAGGCGCCGCTCCCCCCCATCTGCCGAGGGGCCGGGGCGAATTCGGCGACCATTTCCTTTCCCTTGTCGCGCAGCCAGCCGGCAACAGCCGCTTGCAACACGGGCTCGCCGGACGAGTTGTTTCCTTTTCCGGTAATGACCAGGACTGCCTTCTGTGCACGATTATAGGCGCCTGTCACGAAGCGAGCCAAGCTTACCACTGCCTCATCCCTGGTCAGGCCATGAAGATCCAGCTGAAAGTCGACGCGGATCGTCCCACGCCTGAGCTGCCGCAGCCTGTTTTGGTTCATGGGCCGCAGGGGCTCCACATCATCGGGCAACTCATCCTGAAAGACCACATCCATTTCCAGCTTTTCCAACGCCTTGAGAAAGACCTTCCTTTCGCTATCGTCAATCCGCTGTACAACTGGCGGTTTCGATGGAACAGCTTTACCTGAAGTCTTTGTATTTTCGTCCATTCTCTGCACATCGGCCACTTCACGGAGAAACAGAGCCAGATCATCGTCAACGGCAGGCGGTGGTTCAGCTGCTGGCGGAGTAGCCACCGGCTTTTGGGAGCCAATGGCTGGTTTCGCTCGATGCCTTTCAGTGATTTGAAGGGGTTATGGGAAAAGTTTCCTTCTTTCGGCAAGGGCTGCTTTTTTTCTTTTTTCATCCAGTTGCAGAGGGAGCCGAAGACTGGCTCTTATCCTTTCAGTTATTTTCACAATGCAGGTGCACCTACTCCTTTGGTACAAGGATGATCTCGATCCGCCTGTTCTTTGCTTTACCTTCACGGGAATCATTGGCGGCAACCGGTTTGAATTCCCCGTAGGCAATAGCCGACAGGTTGAGAGGATCAATGCCCTGCTGCTGCAGATAACGGGTTACATTTATGGCACGAGCGGCGGAAAGTTCCCAATTGGTCTGGTATTTTTTCGCCAGTGCACCGCCTATCTGGTCATTGTCCGTATGGCCCTCGATGCGGATAGACTTGTCCTTGATGTTTTTCAGGATATCGATCACCTTCTGCAGGACAATGAGTCCTTCCGGCTTGATTTCTGCCTTTCCGGAGTCAAAGAGAACAGCGTCCACCATATTGACGGTCAGCTTCCCCTTGAGCTCCGAGATGGTCACCTGACCCTGAGAAATCTCACTCTTCATTTTTTCCAGCAGATCCTCATAGGTCTTGCTGGTTTTCTGCACCTCTTCTTCCTTTGCTTTCTTCAGGTTTGCTATCTCGTCCTTCAGCCTTGGCATTCTCAGTCTCCAGGTCGGACACCTTCTGCCTCAGCTCTGATATATTTTTTGACAAGGTATCCGATTTGGCCTTGAGCACCTTGTCCAGTTCCTTGTTATCGGCTGTAAGTTTTTCCTTGTCCTTGTTGGCTGCAGCCAAATCCTTCGTCAGCTTGCTCACCGATGCCTTCAATATCTCATTTTCAGCCGACAGGGCAGTGTATTGCTGCTGCAGCGATGTCAGGCTCTTGTTAAGCGATTCCGCCTCTTCCACCTTCTTCAGATATTTGCCCTCGCCCACCAGGCAACCCGACAGACAGAGAGAAAGCAGCGACGCCGTTACCATCAAGCAGACTCTTTTCAACATGATCAACCTCCTCCTTTTTATGGGTGACAGTCAACCACCCTCTACGCAAAAACATGCAGCCCTAGGAGTCTGTAGGACTTAGAATGAATCGGCTGCGAAAATGGCAAATCGGTACGGATCTCCGTAAATTTTCGACAAATAGGTCCACTATTCGCTCTCAAATTTCCAAATATCCGTCCTCGATTTTCCATTCTCTCGCTTCGATCCCTAAGTCCGACAGACTCCTAGGCAATTGATTATAAAGCACCAGCTGCAAATGAACATGACCCCGGAGACAATGTGCCACCAGGAGAACCGGCATCTCCCGGCAGGCTTCTCAAACATCAAGAGGAGGTATCCACGTCGCCGACAAGCTCCTTAAGAGCGTCCACTTCCTCTTGGCCATCTGCAGCACGTTTTTCACAGAGCACCGAATCCATGTCAATCCTTTTGAAACTGAGGCCAATACCGGTGTCAGTTCTGTGTACAACTGTCGCCGGAATGGTAAAGGAGAATTTCTCCTTTGCCCCCTTGAAGTTTATGCTGACCCTTACCGGTTCATTTACGGCAACGACCTGAGTGGTCTTGACAAATAATCCTTTTAGACTTAGGTCTGCCACTTCCCCCGTGAAGGTCACATTATCATAGGTAATATGAGCGTCAGCCTTGAAACTGAACCGATCGAATTTTCTTTGTGTCACAAAAAAGTCCTTTCCTCACCCATGCCTTGAGGTCCATGTAAACGTTGCCAGATTACCACATCTTTTTTTAAAGCGAAAGAAAGAGTTATCCCCTCTAATGTGCCCGAGAAGTCATTATTTTGACTTTGAGGTAACATTGAAGTGAATCTAATTGGATAAATTTCTACGTTTGCACCCAATAAATACCTGCAATGCAAAGTTAATTGGCTATTAGACAAATGTGGCAAAGATATTGCATCTAGTGATTTTACTTCACGTTTTACATCCTATTTCAAGCTGTAAAACTTCGGGAGCATAGGGAACCATGAAAAAGGAGCGGATACTTTCTACTGTCGAAAACATCGGTTTATCTAACCCGGATGGCGGGGACAGTAACGGGAGTTGTCAGAAAGCGCCGGATCTTATCCGACAACTGAATGAGGCACTGTTCCTGGCAAAATTCATGGGCGCAGTGAATGCCACTCTGGATCCCGATGATGTCTGTGCCATAGCATCAAGGATCCTCTTCGATTACATCGTCTACCACCGGATCGTCTTTACCCTTGAGCTTGACAGCGGCTGCAAAACCTTCAGCTTCTCACCTCTGGAAGACAGAAGCGCCGGACCGGCACTGGAGGCAGGGGGCGAGGCCGACAGCGACAACAAACCCACACGCTGGTTCACTTTCCAGCTACCTGAAAAAATGGGGAAAGTGGAGATCTGCCTCCACAGGCAAGCAATAGGCGCTTTTTCCGGACATTTCCTTGCTACCGTCACCGAAAACTTTGCCCAGGCACTGAAAAACTCCCTGGAGTTCCATAAGGTCAAAGAACTGGCAATGCGGGACGGGTTGACGGGACTATATAATCGGCGGGTATTCGATGAAATATTGTCTATAGAGGGGGAATTGCACAAATTGATGCCATTGTCATTGCTCCTTCTGGATCTGGACGATTTCAAGCTGGTAAACGACACTTTCGGCCATGCTGCCGGCGATCAGGTACTGGCAACCTTTGCCGCGATTCTCCGGGAAAGTTGTCGGGGAGCGGACCTGGTTGCGCGCTATGGCGGTGAGGAATTTGCCGTTGTTCTGCCTGCCACCCCATCAACCAAAGCCACAGAAATCGCCCAACGCATGAGGATGAGGTTCTCTGCCATGACCTTTGCATTTGGCGGGCAGCACTTCAGCCAGACCGTCAGCATCGGCATTGCCTGTACCTTCGATACGGCAAAAATTCCCATCAGCGAGCTGGTGCACCGCGCAGACAACGCCCTGTACCGCGCAAAGCGGGAAGGAAGAATCGGGTCTGCATCCACACAGACAAGGCCGGCGCCAACATCGCCAAAAATCGCAGTAAAACTCCAGACGCCGGTAGCCAGTCCGCTAACGCCCCCATGCTCGGAGCAGGGAATCTCTGACCCGCTGCCTCTTAACTTTCTAATGGGCTTCGCTCCAGTTTGACCCGAAGTTCACATCCACCTTCAGCGGCACCCTCAAAGTCAACGCATTTTCCATCTCGTGGCAGACCAGCTTTTCCATCGTCAGTTTTTCCTCCAGCGGCACCTCGAATACCAGCTCATCGTGGACCTGCATGATCAGGCGGCTTTTCAGGCCTTCCCGCCGCATCCGCCCGCTTACCTTTACCATCGCCTGCTTGATGATATCGGCTGCCGAGCTGGATCGGGTAGTTGATGGCGTTACGCTGGGCAAAGGAACGGATGTTGCCGTTAGTGCTGTTGATATCGGGAATGGGCAGCCGGCGGCCGAGGATGGTCGTGACATATCCTTTGGCCTCGGCCTCGCGGACACAGCCGTCAAGAAAGACTCTGGCTCCGGCATGGCGGTCGAAGTAGTTGTCGATGAACTCCTTTGCCACCTTGGTGGATACGCCCAGTTCCTTTGCCAGGCTGAAGGGACCCTGACCGTAGATGACACCGAAATTGATGGTCTTGGCCTGACGGCGCATCTCCTGGGTAACCATTCCCGGGAAAAGGCCGAAGACCTCGGCAGCTGTCCTGGTGTGAATATCCTCGTTTTTGGCAAAGGCATCGCAGAAGACCCGGTCCTGAGAGAGATGGGCCAATACCCGCAGTTCAATCTGGGAGTAGTCGGCAGACAGGATGAGACAACCTTCCTCGGCAATGAAGGCATGCCTGATACTGCGCCCTTCTTCGGAACGGATCGGTATATTCTGCAAATTCGGTTCCGACGAGGAAAGCCGGCCGGTATTGGTGACCGCCTGGTTGTAAGAGGTATGGATGCGGCCGGACTCGCTGTAAACCAGTCTGGGTAATGCATCGGTATAGGTGGACTTCAACTTGGACAGGCTTCGGTACTGGAGGATGAGCCTGCCTATCTCATGTTCGGCGGCAAGCCTCTCCAGCTCATCCACGTTGGTCGACCAGCCGGTCTTGGTCTTGGTCTTCTTCCCACAGGGTAGCTGCATATGTTCAAAAAGAACCTCGCCCAGCTGTTTGGGGGAGTTGATGTTGAAGGTCGTTCCGGCACACTGGAATATTTCACGCTCCAGCTCTGCCAGCTGACCACCGAAACCCGCAGACAGCTTCTGTAACAGGGCAAGGTCCAGCTTGACTCCGTACAGTTCCATCTCGGCAAGAATCTTCACCAGCGGCATCTCCAGTTCGAACAACAGCCGCTCCATGCCAGACTCTTCAATCTGTGGCAAAAAGAGCTTATGCAGCAGCCAGGTGGCATCGGCATCCTCGCATGAATAGATCGAGGCTTTTTCCACCTCCACCTGGGCAAAATTCTTCTGGTCCTTGCCACTGCCGGCAACGTCGGCATAGGAGATCATCTTGTGGTCGAGCAGTTCCACGGCCAACCCATTGAGGCCATGGCTGGAACGGTTGGGATTGAGCAGATAGGAGGCCAGCATGGTATCGCACCAGATGCCTTCCATCTCTATGCCGGCCCGGCGCAGCACCTGGTAGTCATATTTGATGTTCTGGCCGATTTTCTTTATTGCCGGGTCCAAAAGCAGGGGCCTCAGTGTTTGAAGGACGTGGGCAAGGGAGAGCTGATCCGGAACGCCAGATAGTGGTGGGCGACCGGGATGTAATATGCCTGGTGGTCGCTGAAGCTGAAGGAGATTCCGACAATTTCCGCTTCGAATGGGTTGAGGCTGGTGGTTTCCAGGTCAATGGCAAAGGTGGACTGGGCACTCAGTTTATCCATCAGTGCGCTAAAATCGCCGGCGGTGAGAATAGTGCGGTAGTCGTCGCTGGAGAGGGTAGCGACACTGGTCAGTTCTTTCATCAGAGTCGTGAAGCCGTATTCCCGGAACAGGTCCCCTAGAAGACGGTTATCGGGAGGGGAAGCGGCAAAATCGTCATAGGAATAGGGAACCGGCGCACTGCATTCAATTGTTGCCAACCGCCTGGACAGGCGGGCCTGATCGGCAAACTCACGGAGACGTTCACCAACCTTCCCCTTGACGACAGAAGCATTTTCCAGGAGCTGATCCAGCGAATGGTGCTCCTGAATCAGCTTGATGGCCGTCTTTTCCCCGATGCCGGGAATCCCCGGTATGTTGTCGGAAGAATCGCCAGCCAGAGCCAGAATATCCACCACCCGCTCCGGTGGAACGCCGAAACGCTCGACCACCTCGGCAGGGCCCGATGCCTTGTCTTTCATGGTGTCGAGGAGGGTGACGCTGTCGGTGACAATCTGCATCAGATCCTTGTCGCCGGTGACAATGACTGCAGCCATCCCCTTTTTTTCACAATCGCAGGCGATGGTGCCGATGATGTCGTCCGCCTCGAAGCCGGGCAGCTCCAGCACGGGTATCCTGAAGGCGCGAACCGCCTCTTTGATCGGCTCTATTTGCAGGCGCAGGTCGTCGGGCATGGCAGAACGGTTTGCCTTGTAGGCTGTATAGATCTCATTGCGGAAGGTCAGCTTTCCGGCGTCGAAGACTACCGCCAGGTGGTCCGGCTTCCGGTCCTTCACCACCTTGAGCAGCATTTGGATAAAGCCGTAGAGTGCATTGGTGGGAAACCCCTTCGGTGAAGAAAGGTGCCTGATGGCATAATAGGCCCGGTAGATGTAGGACGAACCGTCAATGAGGTAAAGCGTTGGTTTTTCAGGCATATCTGCTCCCCTATTCCTGCTGTTCCCGTGTAAAGATAATAAAGGCCATGCTCGGCCTCTTGCTTGACTCGCGCATGGCGAACTGGATCCGGTCCAGAAGCCAGCCCTTGCCGGCCCACTCGTTCAGGACATCCTCCAGGGTGTCCTCAGCTACCGAACTCACTTCCACGACTTTATATACTTCCATAACGCCACCTCGTGTTGATTTTCTGCAAATAGTAGCCCAGAAATCCAGTGGCATCAAGGGTAATAATCCCCTGAAGATGCTTGATTCCTGCGGCGAAAAGAGCTGTTGCATCCACTGAGAAAACTGTTATCATGGGAGAAAATGACAGGAGGTCTTTTTTAAACAACAGCCGAAATAACTGCAATTGCACCACAACCAAAAAGGGAGTCAGTATGACAGAGAGAGACGTGGAAAAAATCGATCAACTGGCAAAAGACGCGGAGACAACCCTTAAATTCGACTATGACAAAAAAGACCTGAAAGAACGGCGGGCGATTGCCAAGCAAAACCTATATGATGGCTCAAAGAAACTGAAACACAGTGTACCTAAAGGGAAAAGGATATAACGGTATAACCACAATTAAATAAAACCAGGGTCTAGACAGGGGGAGAAAACGGCGAAGTTTTCTCCCCCTTGACTTTGCCTGCAAACTGATTATGTTTATTGAAACCCGTGGCTAGTGTCCCGTGCGGTTAGTTCTCTGCAAGAATTTCGAGGGATTTTGGTTCCCGGCAAGGCGCCGGCGACGCAGGCCTAGCAGGGCCTAAGCCGAGGAGCCGCAACGCAGCCGGGGACCAAAAGACCCGAAATTGTCAGGAAAGAATTAGCCGCACGTGACACTAGTAAGGAGGAGTGGATTATGGCGCTTGTTAAATACAACCCTTTCAAGGATCTCCGCACCATGCAGGAGGAAATGAATCACCTGCTGGACCTTGCCTGGAACAGGGAATCGGGTGAGGAACTGAACGAGGGAATATGGCAGCCGCCGGTGGATATTTACGAGAACGCAGAGGCTGTTGTCATCAAGGCTGAGGTGCCGGACATGGATCAGCAGGACATCGAGGTAAGGATTGAAAACAATATTCTGACCCTGCGCGGCGAGAGAAAACAGAACACCGACGTCAAGAGAGAAAACTATCATCGGGTCGAGCGCTATTACGGCACCTTCCAGCGCAGCTTCACCCTGCCCCAGAGCATCGATCAGGATAAGATCCGAGCCTCCTGCGACCGTGGCGTCCTCACCATAATCCTGCCGAAAACGGAAGAAATCAAATCGAAACAGATCAAGGTGGAAGTGAAATAAACGTTTGCGCTCAAAAAACGCCCAGGTGCAAGGCGCCGAAGAGCGAGCAGCGGAGCATGCACCAGTATGTGAGCAGCGCAGCGATGAGGGCGACGACGCAGATGGGCGTTTTTCAGCGTAAACCTACTTCGTTCATGCTGCCTGTGCGGTACCCCTCCAAATCCAGCGCCACGTATGTAAAGCCAGCCTTCTTAAAGAACGAGACAACCAATCGACGCAGTTCCGGCTGCAGCAGCCGCCCAAAATCCTCCTCTGAAAGCTCGATTCGCGCCGTCTCGTGGTGAAATCGCACCCGATAGAGTGAAAAACCCTGCCCCTTCAGGAACTCCTCGCAAGACTCGATCATGGACAATCGCTCCGGAGTGATCTCTACACCATATGGAAAACGGCTGGCAAGACAGGCATATGGCTGCTTGTCCCAGGTCGCAGGCCCAGTTCCCGGCTGAGAAGACGGAGGTCGCTTTTACCTAGCCCAGCTTCCAACAGCGGGCTGCGCACCTTGAGTTCGCCGATGGCTATACGACCAGGCCGGTAGTCCCCCAGATCGTCCGTATTACTGCCGTCGGCGATGAAGCGAAGCCCTCTAGGGAAGCTTTTTCCACACAATGCTGAAAAAGCTCCTTTTTGCAGTGATAACAGCGATCCTTCGGGTTTTCCGAAAAACCGGGTATTTCCAGCTCGTTGGATTCAATGACTATCTGCCTGGCTCCAATGGACAGGGCCAAAGCGGTTGCCTCGCGGAATTCGGAAGCGGGATAAGTGGGAGAAGTGGCGGTAATGGCGCAGGCCTTGTCACCAAGAAGGTCATGGGCAACTCTTAAAAGGAAGGTGGAATCAACCCCGCCGGAAAAAGCCACCAGCACGGAGCCCATCTCCTGGAGGATGCTCTTCAGCTTCTCATATTTCAAGTGCAATTCATCCATGTTCAGCCTCAAAATGGAGACGGCCCGCAAAACGGGCCGCTCGGTTTTAACAGCAATACCTCGGCGAAATCAATCGAAAACCCCTGTCGAAAGGTATCTCTCACCCGTATCCGGCAGGATCACCACCACATTTTTGCCTGGACCAAGCTTCTTCGCCCACTTGTATCCCCCCGACCAGGGCAGCTCCCGAGGATATGCCCACAAGAAGACCCGCTTCCATGGACAACCTTTTCGTCGCTCCATAGGCAGCGTCATTTGAAACGCGTATCACCTCATTGTAGATTTTGCTGTTGAGGACATCGGGGATGAATCCGGCGCCAATTCCCTGGATCTTGTGCGGACCAGGGTCACCACCGGACAATACCGATGAATCGGCGGGTTCGACCGCGGCAATATGAATGGCAGGATTATGCTTTTTCAGCACCTCGCCTGCCCCGGTAATGGTTCCGCCGGTACCGACCCCTGCCACAAATCCGTCAATGGACAGTCCGTCCATCCCTTTGATGATCTCGGGTCCTGTCGTCAGTCTGTGTATTTCGGGGTTCGCTGCATTTTTAAACTGCTGGGGCAGAAGGTAACCGTTTTCTGCAGCCAGCTCCTCGGCCTTTTGCACAGCACCCCGCATCCCCTGCGCGCCCGGTGTCAGAACCAGCTCTGCACCGTAGGCGCCAGCAGACGCCGTCTCTCTATGGTCATGGTATCAGGCATCACCAAAATCAATTTATAGCCCTTGACGGCACAAACCATGGAGAGACCGATGCCTGTATTGCCGCTGGTGGGCTCAACCACAGTCGCGCCGGGCTTCAGACAGCCATCTTTTTCCGCAGCCTCGATCATGGAAAGGCAGATGCGGTCCTTGATGCTGCCACCGGGGTTGAATGCCTCGACTTTCCCCCACAGGGCAGCTGAGCCGCTCTCTTCAAACCTGCTCAGCCTCACCAGTGGCGTATTGCCTATCTGCTTGATCACATCATCGCTTCTTGAAACCGGCATATGGAATCTCCTTTTTCCCAACACTCATATGAAATACATGAACCGGTGGTCCTGTTCCCTCTTGATGCCCATGGCATGCCCACGATCGCACAAGGTTTTCAGGGTAATGGAGCCGAACAGCCTGTTCAGTTCCCGGCTTGCCTCATCCCAGACCGTCTGGGTAACACAGCCGCCGTCAAACCCGCAGTGCTGCTTGTTTTTCTTTCCTCCGGAGCAATCCACCAGCAGGGTATCCCCTTCCGTTGCCTGGACAATATCTCTAACCGTTATTTCGTCAGGATTCCTGGCAAGACAGTATCCACCCTGGGGTCCTCTTTTGCTGTTGAGTATCCCCTTTTTTTTTCAGCGCCTGGAAGATCTGCTCCAGGTACCTGGGAGAAATGTTCTGACGGCGGGATATGTCCTGTATCTGGGCAGGCAAATTTCCGGAATTGTACGCGATATCGAAAAGTGCTCGCAAGCCATAACGGCTCTTGGTGGAAAGCCTCATAAATTCTACTCCATAGTCAAATGAATAGAAATATACAATCCTTTACCTAATCCGTCAAGAATTTAAACCACTTCCAGCGGGATTCTCCACATTAATGCTATACTTTTTCCGCAGACCCCACAAACCCACTAGTCTTTTCTCTTCGTTATCGGGCTGCCGGTGCCGAAACAAACCCCGGACAGGCGGCACCGGCGGGGTGAGGGGGAGGGGGCGGGAAAATGGATGTAATCATTTGATATGACAGCCAAAGCAGAGATTGCTCCCTGCATTGTCCATTACCAGGTGCAACCCTGCCGGGTTCTTCAGATCGTGGCAGGAGATGCAGCTGATCTGGTCGTTTATCAGTTTTATTCTTGCCTCCGTCAAGTATGCGACCGGCTGGTACTCGTTCTCCTTCCCCGGCGGAGGATAGGGTATATCAACACTATGGGAATCGGAAATCCGGCAATCGACACCGCTGCAATTGGCCACTGACTGTGCTGCCGAACCGTCATGGCAGGAAAGGCATCCGGAGGTCGTTTCCTCGACGATTACCATAAATCCATGATGCTCCGCCGTTTCAGCCCGTAGAGCCTTCAACAGTACGAACAGCAGGAGCACAACAAGAACCGCGAATGTTGCATAGAGCGCTTTACACATAATTTACCTCCTCGCAGGACGGTATGGCGACTATATGTCCGATAGCACAGCCGCCGCGGCCGAAGTTGTAAAAGAATGTCAAGGGCCAGCAACCCCAAGAGCTTTTTATTAAAGTGGTTTCCCCCTCTGAAATCAAAACTACTTCGCTTTGATTTTATGTAAATAGTCAGTCAACATTTATATTGTATTTAATATATGAAGGAGGGACTATTTGAGATGACAGCTAAGACAAAGATTGCTTTTGGCGAGATCGACACTGGGGTGACCAGGCTGGGGGTTATCCAGATTGTGGCAGGAGATGCAGGAGACCTTTCCATTCAACAGCCTGATATTGACGCTGAGAACTTCAGGGGCAGGGAGATATTGGCTTTCGCGGCCCGGCGGCGGATAGGGAATGTCGACCGGATGGGAGCCGCCAACAGGACAGCGACCATTCAGGCAGCTGGAAACTGCCTTTGCCATGGAACCGTCATGGCATGCGAGGCACTCCCGGGAGTTCCCCTGTGCATTGACAACATATCCATGATGCTGAATTGGCTCGGCTCCTGGGACTCCCGGCATACTGGACACGACGAGCACAAGACTGAACAGAAAGAGTATCTTGGGCATAACACCTCCTGACTCTGCTATTCAGATATCCCATGATGCGGTCGGCTCATTACCTAAAGCTTATCATCGGTCTTCCGTTGTGCAATGCACTGACAATGGCTACCAGTGCCTCTCCGGCGGTTCGACCCTGCCAGATGCCGTATTTCACCTTCCACCACTTGAAAATGGTCACCAAATTGATTAACCCACTCATCGCCTTCTTCCAGGGGAAAGGGAACTTCGCGGCTGCCGAGAAATACTTCGTCTTCACCGATATAGGCAAACCACTCCAGGCTGCCGTTCATCCAGATCTTGTTTTTGAGCTCCATAAAATCCTCCGAAAATGGGAAGTGGATTGTACTTAAAGTATTGCCTCAAGGTCAAGCAACTCGGTTTTTTTTCTTGTTGCCGAAATGAGATTTTGCTATTACATGGGGACCATTACAAGGCTAAGGGAGTAATACAAATGAAATTTACCAAAATGCACGGCGCCGGCAATGATTATGTTTATGTAGATTGTTTTTCAGAGCAGGTGGAAAATCCGGCTGACGTGGCCATAAAGGTATCCAATCGCAACTTCGGCATCGGCTCCGACGGCCTGATTCTTATCATGCCTTCAGATAAGGCCGATGTGCGGATGCGCATGTTCAACTCCGACGGTTCCGAATCGGAGATGTGCGGCAACGGCATCCGCTGCGTGGCCAAGTATGCCTATGATCACGGCATCGTCGATAAAAAAGAGATCACTGCCGAAACCGGCGCAGGAATATTGACCCTGCAGCTCTTTACCAATTGCTGCAACAAAGTGGACAAGGTCCGTGTCAATATGGGCAAGCCTCGACTGACCCGCGGCGAGATTCCCATGTCCGGCCCGGCAGATGCCAGGGTGGTGAGCGAACCGCTCAACATTCTCCATACGACCTTCAATATCACCTGCGCCTCCATGGGTAATCCCCACTGTGTCATTTTTGTCGATGACGTGGACAATTTCCAGGTGGAAAAATACGGGCCGCTCATCGAGAACCACGAGATCTTTCCCCGGCGTACTAATGTGGAATTCGTCCAGATCATCTCCCGCACTGAAGTGCGCCAGCGCACCTGGGAAAGGGGAGCAGGAGAGACTCTCGCCTGCGGCACCGGCGCCAGTGCGGTCTGCGTGGCGGGGGCACTCAATGGGCTCACAGATAAAAAGATCCTCAACCACCTGTCCGGCGGAGACCTGGAACTGGAATGGTCCGAGGATGGCTTCCTCTATATGACCGGTCCTGCAGTCGAAGTTTTCAGCGGCGAAATAGCCATTTAACAGAAAAGCAGCACAACCCATCGCTGCAGCTACACGGAAGGCGAAGTTTTTTCTTCGCCTTCATATTTTCAGCTCAAGACGAGAGAAAAAAATGACTTGCCCAATGTGCAGCAAATGGAACGATGAACCGCACCTGAGGGTCGCCGAGCTCGAACACTGCCTGGTGATGCTCAATCGCGACCAGTTTTTCCCCGGCTACACCTTTGTTTTTACCCGCAGCCATGTCACCGAACTCTTCCACCTGGACCGTGCCGCGAGAACCGCAGTCATGGAAGAAGTTTCTGCCGTGGCGGCGACGCTTTACAAGCTCTTTCAGCCGGCTAAAATAAACTATGAACTTCTGGGCAACATGGTGCCGCACATGCACTGGCACATAGTCCCCAGGTTTGCCGAAGACCCGCTGTGGCCACGCCCCATCTGGTCCGAACCGCACCAGGAGATCATTCTCGGCGAGAGCGAATATGCCGAGCGTACTCGCCTGATCGGGAAAACGCTCTCATCCATAGACCAGGAACAGAGGTGATATGAAGGATTATGTGGGAGCACACATGTCTATTGCCGGCGGCATCCATAATGCCCCGGAGCGCGGTGTCAAGGCCGGTTGCGGCGTCATCCAGCTCTTCACCCAGAACACCAATCAATGGCGGGGCAAGCTGATCTCCGACCCGGACATCCTTCTTTTCAAGGAAAAACTGGCGGAATCGGGTCTTAACGAGGTCATCAGCCACGATATCTATCTCATCAATCTTGCCTCCGCGCCGGGAGAGATGCGGGACAAGAGCCTCAACGGTTTTCAGGAGGAGATGATCCGTTGCTCACGCCTGGGCATCGGCAAGATCGTCATGCACCCCGGCTCCCACAACGGCGATGGCGAAGAGGTGGGTCTGAGACGCATTATCGAGGCCTTCGACTACCTGATTGCCGAGACACCTGCCTACTCTGGCAAAATCCTCCTGGAAACCACCGCCGGTCAGGGAACCAACCTGGCTACACCTTCGAGCATCTGAGGACCATCATCGAAGGCTCGGCCCATCCGGATCGGTTCGGCGTCTGCTATGATACCTGCCACACCTTCGCCGCCGGTTACGACATCACCAGCGAAGCCGCCTACGGCCAGGTTTGGGAGAAATTCGACCGGATCATCGGCCTTGACCGGCTGCAGTGCTTCCACTTCAATGACTCGAAAAAGGGGCTCAACTGCCGGGTCGACCGCCATGAGCATATCGGCAAGGGAGCCATCGGCGCCACCGCATTCTCCCTCATCATGAACGACCCCCGCTTTGCCGGAATACCCAAGATCCTGGAAACACCGAAGGGTGACAACAACGAGATGGATGAGATCAACCTGAAGCTGCTGCGGGACATGGTAAAACAGAGATAGCAGGAGGCAACCATGGCGAAAATTGAGATCATCAGAGGAGACATTACCACCCTGGCTGTGGATGCCATTGTCAATGCCGCCAACAATACCCTGCTCGGCGGCGGCGGCGTCGACGGCGCCATTCACAGGGCCGCAGGTCCGGAACTGGTGGCCGAATGTTCCACACTGGGCGGATGCGAGACCGGCGACGCGAAGATTACCAAGGGATACAAGTTGCCGGCGGCTCACATCATCCACACGGTTGGACCGGTCTGGCACGGCGGCGACAAGGGGGAGCCGGAACTTCTGAGGCGCGCCTATCGACGCTGCTTTGAGGTTGCCCATGCCAGCCAATTGAAATCCCTTGCCTTTCCTGCCATCAGCGCCGGTGTCTATGGCTACCCCATGGATGAGCCTGCAAAATTGCCATGGGCGAGGCAAAGCTGGCCATGGAGAAATACCCGGAGCTGGAAAAGATAGTTTTCGTCACCTTCAG
The DNA here is from genome assembly GCF_001311985.1 of Geotalea toluenoxydans JCM 15764. Lineage (GTDB taxonomy): Bacteria > Desulfobacterota > Desulfuromonadia > Geobacterales > Geobacteraceae > Geotalea > Geotalea toluenoxydans. Next base: position 14,768 of record NZ_BBCJ01000040.1, on the reverse strand, counting down.
TGATGGTGCTTTGGCCATTTACCAGAGGCAGTTCAGGGAAATATTTCAATGAAAGCGGTAATACAGAGGGTAAGCGAAGCAACCGTAAGAGTTGACGGCAAAAAAGTCGGCAGCATCGAGAGAGGCGTCCTGGTCCTCCTCGGCGTTGAAAAGGGGGATGAGACCCGGGATGCGGACTGGCTTGCGGAAAAAATTGTCAACCTGCGCATATTCGAGGATGATGGGGGCAAAATGAACCTGTCGCTCATGGATATCAAAGGTGAACTGCTCTCCGTTTCCCAGTTCACCCTGGCCGGCAACTGCAGCAAGGGGCGACGTCCCTCCTTCGACACGGCGGCGCCACCGGAGGACGCCAACCACCTGTATCAGTATTTCAACGGCAAGATATGGGAAATGGGAATTCCTGTCCAGTCAGGAATATTCCAGGCAGATATGAAGGTCTCTCTCATCAACGACGGCCCGGCTACCTTCATTCTGGAGACGCCGAAAAGAGAACCCTGAGTAATTCAAACAAGAGGCCGGATCTCCGTTACCTTGAACCGTGCCACATACCGGACAGCCTCACCGGCCTGTGTCGAAACAATCCGTGAGGTATGCTCCCGTATTTCATCAAGCATTTGGCCTGAATCCTGGAAATCCTTCAGCTGCAGGGTAAGGCGCCAGCCAGTGCCTCCGCGTGAGGGAGCCAGGTAAAGATAGGATGCATTGGGATTGGCCAGTAGATTGTCGTAGGTCCGCCCCGGGGTCATCCCCCAGGCCACGGTTTCTTCATCGATGACGTGTGGTATGGCATAGACCGCCGTATTTACCTGCCCGGAAGCATCTGCTGTAGCGATGACGCCGCGCCCCCCCTCAGGAAAAAGCTCTGCCAGTTTCATAATTTCTCTTTCCTCCTTTTTGCTTCCAGCGGTTATTTCTCTATGTTAATCTATCATTCCCGCGTGGATTGTCCACCCACTGAGGTAGCAATGGATTGCAAATGCAGTTGAAACAACTTCTCGAATCCCTTTATGCCGGCAGATCTACTGTTCATCTGGCGAACGACCCTCTATCCTTCTGTCACCGCTACAGTCTCCCTGCAGACCAGGAAATAGCCGGCTTTATCGCCGCTGCCTTCGCTTATGGCAACGTTAAAATAATCCTGAGAAACCTGGAATCCATCTTCAGTAAAATGGGAAGTTCACCCCGGAAGTTTGTAGAAGATTTAGAACCTGCCGCAGCCCTTCAACTGTTCGCCGGTTTTAAACACCGCTTCAACGATGGCCGGGATCTCTGCGCCTTGCTGCTGGCTTGCCAGCTGATGATCGACGAAGCGACTCCATCGGCGAATATTTCCTCAGTTGCCACGATGCTGCCGCCGAAGACATCACCGAATCCCTGACCCTGTTCACCGAAAATATTCAGGCGCTGGATTTCTCCCCGGTCTTCGGTTCGTCAACTATCCCGGCTGATTCTTATTTCCGTTTTTTCTTTCCCTCTCCCGCCTCCGGAAGCGCCTGCAAAAGGCTCTGCATGTATCTGCGCTGGATGGTCCGGCCAGCGGACGGCATTGATCTTGGACTGTGGAAAAAAGTCTCACCGGCCCAACTGGTGATCCCGGTAGATGCCCACATCCAGCGCATCGGCCGTTTTCTCGGCTTCACCAGTCGCAAACAGGCAGACTGGCGAATGGCAAGGGAAATCACCGCCGCGCTGAAGAAGCTCGATCCCGACGATCCGGTCAAATACGATTTTAGCCTTTGCCATCTGGGGATTTCCGAAGGCTGCAACGGCAAGGATCTGACCAAATGCCTGTCCTGCCCGATCAGGGAAGTGTGCGACCCTTCGGAAGAGACGGCTTGAAAGGAGCATGAACCGATGAAGAAGCTTCTCACCTGGGGAGGCACAGGGCTGCTCATCTCCGCATTTCTTGACCCGATCATTTACTCCGGCTTGGACAAGCCGGTCCCCTGGCTGCGGGACCTTACCATGGCCGCGGGAGGCGTGATCTGCCTCTTTCTGCTCGTCAAGTACCGCAATCAGCTGTAAATTTGCCGTTGACAAAAGAAAGTCGCTCCCTTATCCTTTGTCCTACAATTGAATATGCAGACCTGCTTATCAAGAGTGGTGGAGGGAAAAGGCCCTGTGAAGCCACAGCAACCGGTTGATCCGAAAGGACGGCGTCAGGTGCTAAATCCTGCCCATTGGGTAAAGATGAGAGAGGCGCTTTAGACCAATCAACACCAAAGCCCCTTCTCGTTATCCGGAAGGGGCTTTTTCCATACAAAAGGCACGTTATGACAGTCGGCATAGTTGAAGAAAAATCAATCACCTTCCAAACTGACCTCCGCCTGGAAAGCGGCCGTATCCTCGGGCCGATCACCATTGCCTATGAAACTTACGGCATCCTTAATGCCGATCGCTCAAACGCCATCATGGTTACCCATGCATGGACCGGCAGTGCCCACCTGGCAGGCAGATACAGCGAGAGTGAACAGAAACCGGGATGGTGGAATGAAATTGTCGGCCCCGGCAAACTGCTTGATACCAACCGCTACTTTGTTATCTGCTCCAACGTGATCGGCTCCTGCTTCGGCTCCACCGGTCCGGCATCCATAAATCCCAAGACCGGGAAAAAGTACGCCCTGACCTTCCCGGTCATTACCGTCCGCGACATGGTACGTGCCCAGGCGCTGCTCATCGACCATCTGGCATCGAGCGCCTTCATTCGGTAATGGGGGGAAGCATGGGGGGGATGCAGGCACTGGAGTGGGCAACCCAGTTCCCGGACCGCATTGCCTCGGCCGTCATCCTCGCCACCACGCCGCGCCCGTCGGCACAGGCCATCAGTCTCAATGCCGTAGCCCGCTGGGCCATATTCAACGATCCCACCTGGAAAAAGGGGGAATACCGCAAAAATCCCCGGGACGGCCTGGCCCTTGCACGGGGCATCGGCCACATCACCTTCCTCTCCGATGAATCCATGACCGCCAAGTTCGGCCGGCGTTTTTCCGCCAAGGACGGCCAGTTCGACTTCTTCGGTCAATTCGAGGTGGAGCGTTACCTGAACTATAATGGTTACAACTTTGTCGACCGCTTCGACACCAACGCCTTTCTCTACCTGGCCAAAGCTCTTGACCTTTACGACGTGGCCTGGGGCTATGAATCACTGGAAGAAGCCTTTGCCCAAGTCAAGGCCCCCATGCAGTTCTTCGCCTTCTCCTCCGACTGGCTCTATCCCCCTCCCCAGACGGAGGAAATGGTCAGAATGCTGGAAAAGCTCCGCAAACCGGTGGAATACCACCTGATCAATTCTGCCTATGGCCATGACGCCTTCCTACTTGAGCATGAAACATTCACCCCCATGGTCAGGGATTTCCTGAAAAAAGCCGGTGCATAACAGGCCATTCTCTGCAGAGGTCCGCCGATGGCGCTGAGAATAATTACCAGCAACCGTATGGAAGTCCTCGTCGAGGAACTGGCATCAGTGGTGAAGAGGCCCCTTGCTTCCGTATTCGTTCCGGAGATCATCGTTGTCCAGAGCAAGGGAATGCAGCGCTGGCTGGCCATGGAACTGGCAAAGAACTTGGGGGTGTGGGCCAATGCCGAGTTTCCTTTTCCCAATGCCCTCATCGATCGGCTTTTCACCAGCGTCATTCCCAACCTTACCGACCCCCCCGAAATATCTTCCTTCCACCCGGATGTGCTCACCTGGCACATCATGGAGGTGTTGCCCGGCTACCTGGAACAGGCCGATTTTCAACCCCTGGCCGCCTATCTGGCCGAGGACCCTGCTGGCCTGAAACGCCTGCAGCTGGCAGGCGTCATTGCCGATACCTACGATCAGTACACTATTTATCGGTCTGACTTGCTGGCCTCTTGGGAGAATGGAGCAGCTGACGGCTGGCAGGCGTCATTGTGGCGGGAGCTGGTCAAGAACAACTCCCACCACCACCGGGCGTCCCTGCTGATGCAGTTTCGCCGCCAACTGGGCCGCGGGAAACAAAAACCCGCCGATCTTCCCCAGCGTATCTCACTGATCGGTATCCCCACCCTTCCTCCCTTTCACCTTGAGGTCCTCACCGCCATCGCCCGACATACCCAGGTCAACCTTTTCCTCCTCAATCCATGCCGCCAGTATTGGGGCAGGATCGTACCGGAGAGGGCACTGCCCAGGATCGGCCAGCAGGAATTCGATTTCAGCGGCGGAGCGGACTATTTCGAGACCGGCAATCCATTGCTCGCCTCTTTCGGCCGTACGGGAAGGGACTTCTTCGAGACCCTGATCAGCGACTGCGGAGAAGTTGCTCCTGAGGAATCTTTTATGGAGCCGGATGGAAACTGCCTGCTCCACGCCATACAGGGGGATATACTCGACCTGCGGGACCGGCGCAGTGAACAGAAGAGCATCGTCTCCTGCACGGATGATTCCCTGCGCATCCACTCCTGCCACAGTCCCATGCGCGAAGTGGAGGTGCTCTACGACCAGCTGCTCCACCGACTCGATCAGGACCCATCCCTGTCTCCCCGGGATATCCTGGTCATGACGCCGGACATCGAAAGCTACGCTCCCTATATCTCCGCGGTGTTCGGCAGCCCGGAACGTGCAGAGGAAAAGATTCCCTTTTCCATCGCCGACCGCAGCCTGCGCCGTGAGGGAGAAGCCGCCGAAACCTTCCTTGCCATTCTCGATCTCTGCGGTAGCCGCTTCACCGTCACCCAGGTACTCGACATTGTGGAAGCAGCACCCGTCCTGCGCCGTTATGGCTGGCCACGGGCGATCTGGACCTGATCCGCCAGTGGCTGTCCGCCACCAACGTCCGTTGGGGAATCGATGCCCACACCCGCAGCGAGCATGGTCTTCCCTCCTTTGGGGAAAATTCCTGGCGGGCCGGGCTTGACCGTCTCCTCCTCGGCTACGCCATGGCCGGCAACGACAACAGGTTCTTCGCCGGGATTCTCCCCTATGACCATGTGGAAGGGTCGGATACCGTCGTGCTGGGACGGTTTCTCGAATTGTGCGAAACTCTTTTCCGGTCCGCAGCCGGCCTGGCCAAGCCGCTGCACCTTCATGAATGGACCGTGGAACTGCGCGCGCTCATAACGACCTTCTTTGCCCCGGATGACCTGAACGATGAAGATGACATTGGCAGTTTGCTCCGGGTTATTGACCTGCTGGAGAGTTGCGGCAACATGGCCATGTTCACCGGCGCCGTCGGCATTGAGGTGATCAGGTCCTGGGTGGGGGAAAAACTTGACCGGCAACAGAGGGGCTTCGGCTTTCTCACCGGCGGGATCACCTTCTGCGCCATGCTTCCCATGCGCAGCATCCCCTTTCGCGTCATCTGCCTTCTGGGGATGAACGATGGTGTCTTTCCCCGCCGCAACCGGAAAAGCGGCTTCGATCTCATGGCTGCAGCACCACGCCGGGGCGACCGCAACCAACGGGACGAGGACCGTTACCTGTTCCTGGAAGCGATCCTCTCTGCCCGGGACCATTTTTACATCAGTTACGTGGGACGAAGCATCAAGGATAATAGCCTCTTGCCCCCCTCTCCCCTGGTCAGCGAGCTGATCGACTACTGCAGCAAAAGCTTCACGGTCGCAGGCAGAGAGGACGATGACAAGGCAGCTGGAGATGCCCTCTGCATCGATCATCCCTTGCAGCCCTTCAGCGACAGATACTTCTGCCCCGGCAATGGCCAGCTTTTCAGCTATAGCGTGAAAACAGGCTGGCAGCATTTGCGGCCCCGCCGGCAGCCGAACCGGCCAGCTTTCTCACCAGGCCGCTGCCAGTGGCAACAGAGACGGTGATCAACATTACGGAGCTGGTGGATTTTTTCGCCAACCCTTGCCGACACCTGCTGCAGCGGCACCTGGGAATCTTCCTGGAACTGCGCCATGAAACCATGGAGGAAGATGAACCCTTTTCACTGGATCACCTGTGTAAATATGCCCTGGAGCAGGAGATGGTGGCCAGGTTGGTGGAGGGGGAGGATCTTTCGGTACATCGAACCGTTGCCGCAAGCCGGGGCGATCTCCCGCCAGGAGAACCAGGGCTGGTTATTTACGACAAGCTGGCAACGGCAGCAAGCGAATTTGCCGCTCAAGTGGCAGCCGTTGCCCCAGGACCACCTCTCCCCACGCTGGAGCTCCAGATCGAGTCCTGCGGGGTGCGTCTGGTCGGCCGCATGGAGCGCATCTGGCCCACCGGCCTCGTCCATTACCGGTACGCAAAATTGAAGGCAAAGGACAGGTTGCGCATGTGGATCGAATACCTCTGCCTGAACTGCGCCGCGCCGGTGAACTATCCACGCAACGCCTTCCTCCTGGCCAGCGACGCCACTCTTACTGCTGCCCCGGTCTCCGACAGCCTCAGCGAGCTGGCAAATTTGCTGGCCCTCTATCAGCGGGGCATAGCCACCCCCCTGCGCTTTTTCCCGGAAACCGCACTTGAATATGCGAAAAAAGCCTCCGATCCGAAGAAGGCGGCAAAGGCACTGGCCGATGCAGGCAAAAAATGGCACGGCTCCGAAGACTATCCGGGAGAAAAGGATGATCCTTGGTTTCAGCGCTGCTTCGGCGGGACAGACCCCTTGGACGAGGATTTCATGCAGCTGTCCATGGCGGTCTACGGACCGCTTCTGGCTCACTTGTGCGAGAAGAAGAGCAAAAAGGGGGCCGATAAATGAGCCCCCTGGACCTGCTCAATACCCCCATCGCCGGGCGCAACCTGATCGAAGCCAGTGCCGGAACCGGCAAGACCTTTGCCATAGCCGCCCTCTATCTGCGACTGGTTCTGGAACAGCATCTGCCTGTAGAGCAAATCCTGGTGGTGACATTCACCGAGGCGGCGACCAAGGAACTCCGGGAACGGATCAGAAGGCGGCTCACCGAGGCAGAAGAGGCTTTTGGTCAGGGGACAAGCACCGACCCCTTTCTTATGTGCCTGATCGGTCGCATTACCGACAGATCCGCTGCAGGACAGGCCTTGACCAACGCCCTGCGCTCTTTTGATGAGGCGGCAATCTTCACCATCCATGGCTTCTGCCAGCGCATGCTCCAGGAAAACCCCTTCGAGAGCGGCTCCCTGTACGATACGGAGCTGGTGACCGACGAACGGCCGATACTACGGCAAATTGCCGCCGACTACTGGCGCACGCACTGTTACAATGCCCCGTCTGCACTTGCAAGGACAGCCATTGAGGCAGGGCTTACCCCGGAAGCACTGCTGGAACTGGCAAGCCGGCACGCCGGCAATCCCCTGATCAGGATACTACCCGAACCGCAAGCCATGGTCACTCCTCAAGGTGGAGTAGACTGCGACCATGCAGAAAAATGGCTGCTCGCACTGAAAAGGGGATTTTTCGATTACCTGGCTGCAGAACTGCCGAAACGCAAGGGAAAGAAAAACATCCGTTTCTTTCAGGACCTCCTGCTGGACCTGCATGCCGCCGTGCAAGCCGCTGATTATTCCCTGGCCCCCATGATCAGGGAGCACTATCGGGCTGCGCTTATCGACGAATTCCAGGATACCGATCCGATCCAGTTCAGAATCTTCGACCGAATTTATCCAGCCGGCGATACGACTCCCTTTTTCCTCATCGGCGACCCGAAACAGGCCATTTACAGCTTCCGGGGCGCCGATATCTTCGCCTACCTGGATGCCGCCAAAAGCCCCCTTGTCGGCCACTCCCTCGGGGAGAACTGGCGCTCCGAACCCCGGCTGATCCAGGCCGTTAACGGCCTTTTTTCCTCCCGAATCGCCCCCTTCGGTATGGAGGAGATACAGTTCCACCAGGTAACCCCTGCCGAACGGGAACGGGAATTATTGACTTTGGACGGCAGGGAAGATGCCGCTCCTTTCCGTTTCTGGTTTGCCGGACGCCGGGAAACGGGCAAGCCCATCAACAAGGGCGATGCCTGGCAAATGCTGACCGACGCGGTGGCCGGGGAGATTTCCCAGCTGTTGCACGACGGTGCAGAGGGGAGGCTGTGCATCGGCAACAGGCCCATCGCTCCCGGAGACATTGCCGTGCTGGTACGGGCAAACCGCCAGGCCAGGCTAGTCCAACGTGCCCTGAGCCGGCTGGGCATTCCCAGCGTCGTCTGCAGTGCCGGCAACCTTTTCGAATCGGCAGAAGCAAGGGAGGTGCTTCATTTTTTGGCCGCCGTTGCGGACCCAGCCAATGAACGGCAGGTCAGGGCAGCCCTGGTCACCGATCTGCTTGGACTATCCGGCGATGATCTGGCGGCTATCGGTGAGAATGAGCACGGTGGGAGGCAGTGCTGGCGGAATTCAGCCGTTACCATGACCAGTGGCAGACGGGCGGCTGCATGACCATGGCCATGGGATTCATGGCTGCAAGACAGGTACGGAGCCGCATCCTGGCATTGTCAGGCGGCAGAAGAAGACTCACCAATGTCCTTCACTGCTTTGAGGCGGTCCATGGGGCGGCCGTCTTGCATCGCCTGGGAATGGAGGGGGTAGTTTCCTGGCTGGCCGAACGGATCGGCGAAAAGGAGCAACGGGAGGAGCACGAAATCCGTCTGGAAACGGATTCAGACGCTGTGCAGCTGGTCACCATCCACAAGAGCAAGGGGCTGGAATATCAAGTGGTTTTCTGTCCCTTCAACTGGGCCGAATATGGGCGGAGGGAAAAAACAGTCACCTTCCACGGCGATGACCGGCTCCCCACCATCGACATGGGTTCGCCCGAACTGGAGGTTAACCGGCAAAGAGCAGCAAGGGAAGCCATGGCTGAAAACCTCCGCCTTCTCTATGTGGCCGTCACCCGTGCCCGTCACCGCTGCTACCTGGCCTGGGGCGCTTTCAAGGATGCAGGAAACTCCGCCCTCCACTACCTTCTTCATCCTCAAGCGACAGCCAACAACGGCCAGGTCAGTCTCACCGACGAGGAAATACTCGCCGACCTGCACCGAATAGCAGGAAATGCAGCCGGTAGCATCGCCATAGAGGCACCGTTTCAGGGGGCGCCTCAACCTTATCCGGCCAAGGCGCCGCAGCCGGAAAAATGTGTCTGCCGCACCTTCACCGGCCGCATTGACCGGGATTGGCGAGTCACCAGCTTCACCTCCTTTTCATCCTCCACAAGACATGGCGCCCATGCAGCAGAACTTCCGGATCGTGATGCTGCCGCCCTTGCCAAAGCAGAAGATCACTCCGACCTGCCAGCATCCGGCATTTTCGCCTTTCCCCGGGGGGCCGCCGCCGGTATTTTTTTCCATGAAATTTTCGAGAACCTTGATTTTACCGATTTCGCCACGGCCCCCGGCCTGGTTGAAGCCCTGTTGAAAAAGCATGGCTTTGCCGGGCAATGGCTGGAAACAGTGCTTTCAATGACCAGAAACGTGATCCAGGCACGGTTAACGACCGATGCAGGCTCTTTTGCGCTTTCCGAAATCGGCCCTGACCGCAGGCTCACCGAATTGGAATTCTTTTTTCCACTGGCCCGGATCTCCAGTGATACTTTTCGAGAAGCGGCAGCAAGCTGGAATGACGCAGCATCCGATTTAAACCTGGCCGAACTGGCAGCCAAGCTGTCATTCACTCCGGTCAGGGGGATGTTGCGCGGCTTCATGGACCTGGTCCTTGAGCATGGGGGGCGCTACTACATCATCGACTGGAAATCCAACCATTTGGGCAATCGCCAGGAAAACTACGGCAGCATGGAAATGGCCAGGGAAATGGCCGACAGCCTCTACCACCTGCAATACCTGCTTTACACCGTTGCCCTCCATGGATATCTGCAACTGCGATTGGCAGATTACGATTACGACCGGCACTTCGGCGGTGTTTTCTACATCTTCCTCCGCGGAGTCGGGGGGGAGAGCCGTGACAGCGGTATCTTCCAGGCCCGCCCCCCCTTTCAGCTCATTGATCGACTGTCCCGCTGCTGGTGGAGACATTGCCATGAACAGGGAGGACGGAATGGGCCAGTGGCCGAGATCATGCCATTTAGCCATATGGACAGACACTTTGCCGCCTTCATCTGTCGCCTGGCTTCCAGCGATGATAAAGAGCTGTGGCTTGCGGCCGCCCTTGCCAGTCAGGCCGTCAGCAATGGCAATGTCTGCCTCGACCTGATGAATGTCTGCCAATCTGCTGCAGGTTACGAGATCGATGACCCGGCAGCATGGTCCACCCGGCTCAGGAAGTTGCCAGTGGTGGGTGCACCGGGGGATTTCACCCCCTTGGTCCTCGACAGCGCCAACCGTCTCTACCTCCACCGCTACTGGAGCTATGAAAGCGACCTGGCCCGAGCATTACTTCGTCTTGCGGACAACAAGACGGTTTTCGACCGGGAGTTGCTCAGGGAGGGCATGAGCCGCCTGTTTCCGACGGGCAACGCTGGAGAAACAGACTGGCAGCAGCTCGCAGCGCTGGCCTGCGTCAGCAGACAAATTACCGTTATTGCCGGGGGGCCTGGAACGGGAAAGACCTCCACTGTTTTCCGGGTCCTGATCCTGCTCATCGAGCAGGCCGCCGCCGGAAAATGCCACATTGCCCTGGCCGCCCCCACCGGCAAGGCAGCGGCAAGACTTGGTGAATCGATAACCTCGGCAAGAAGCAGGATGCCCGTCAGTGAGCATGTGCTGCAACAGATCCCCAACCAGGTCACGACCCTCCATCGGCTCCTGGGGCACGTGCCGGGTTCAAGCCGCTTCAAGTACAACCGGGACAACCCCCTCCCCTTCGATGTGGTGGTGGTGGATGAGGCATCCATGGTTTCACTGCCGCTGATGGCAAAACTGGTGGAGTCGTTAGGTGAGACAGCCCGCCTCATCCTGCTGGGGGACCGGGACCAGCTGGCCTCGGTGGAAGCGGGGGCCGTTTTGGGAGACATCTGCAACACCGGCAACAGCCAGCGTTTGTCCAAAGCCTTCCGTGATCTGGCAGAGGAGGTAATCGGCCCTGGGGCAGCCATTGAATATGCTGACGATGCCGATGTTCACCCTCTGAACGACAGCATCATCGTCCTGCGCAAAAGCTACCGTTTCGGCGTCGACAGTGGTATCGGAAAACTGGGCAGACTGGTCAATGAAGGGAATGGCGCTGCAGCCCTGGAGCTGTTGGGTGGGCAGAAATACCCGGACCTCCTTTTTCGTGAGAATCCCGGCACGGAGAAGCTCCAGGAAGCGCTGGCTGCCACCATAACCGATGGGTTCAGACCGTACCTGATGGCGAAAACGGCAGAGAGCGCCTTTGCCTCATTGGCCGATTTCCGCATTCTGTGTGCTCTGCGGCAGGGACCATTCGGCACAGAGGCAGTAAATCGGCTTGTAACAAAAGTCTTGGCCGAAAAAGTTCTGATTCGCCCCCATGGGCGCTGGTATGCAGGCCAGCCGGTCATGGTGACGAGAAATGATTACAGCCTCCGGCTTTTCAATGGCGACATCGGCATCATTCTGCCTGACCCGGCAGCAGACAAAGAACTGCGTGCCTTTTTCACCACAGCGGACGGTTCACTCCGGTCAATACTACCCCTGCGCCTTCCCGAACATGAGACCGCCTTCGCCATGACCGTTCACAAGAGCCAGGGTTCCGAATTCAGCAGGATTTTGCTGCTGCTGCCCGACCGGCATTCGGAGGTCCTCACCCGGGAACTCATCTACACGGCTCTTACCAGGGCCAAGACAGGAGTAGAAGTATGCGGCCCGGGTGATGTTTTCGTCAAAAGCTCGGCACGTAGGACGCTACGTAAATCCGGTTTGCGCGAAGCCTTATGGGACAAGCTTTAAGATATATTCTTTTTTCTTGAAATTATTGCTAATAAGTATATAAGTTTTAATTATTTTCACCTGCGGTGCCGACATGTATCCTGTTAATCACAGACAATACAGAAGAATCGATTTCCATGCACCGGCAGCAATCCAGTGCGGGAAAACGACCATTCTCGGCGAAGTGTACAATCTCTGCAATAAGGGGATTTATATAAAAGTGCCAGTGGTGGAACAGTTGGATGAGGATAATGCATCAGTTTCCCTCTGCTTCACTGAAGGTCCGACCACCATTACCATCACCATGCCGGCAAAGGTCGTTCGCAAATCAAATGACGCATCGCCTTTCATTCCACCCACATCAACATGAACTCCATTCTTCATCTTGAACATCTCTTCATCTTCCGCAAGGGCAAACAGGATGAACTGACCGAGGATTTCTGCGAATACATCAGCTGCATTCCCCTGCCTCACAATTTCGCCCGGACAAGCTAGCGAATTGCCCTGCGTAATCTCCTTCCGATCCATGGTTGGTCTCCACTTGCCGCGAAAAGCGAAAAAATATTCGCGACCTGCGGAGAAATAATGTTAGAGTTTCTCCCGCAAAAATATCTCAAGGAGCTGCACCATGAAATACGAAAGAGAAGGATTATCCCTTGCTTATGATGACCTGGGGGACGGCCCGGCTGTCATTCTCATTCACGGATTCCCCCTCAATCGGCAGATGTGGTTGCCCCAGAAAAAGACAATTCCTGGTGCCGGATTCAGGCTGATTACCCCTGACCTGCGCGGGTTCGGCGAGAGCGAGCCCGGAACAGGCGCTTGTTCAATGGATACATTTGCCGATGATCTCATTGCCCTGATGGACCGGCTGGAAATCAAGAGGGCTGTGGTCGGCGGCATGTCAATGGGGGATATGTGCTCCTCAACATGCTTGCCCGGCATCCAGACCGGATCATCGCCCCTTGCTTCATCGTTACCCGCAGCGGGGCAGACGACGAGGCAGGCAAGGCAAAGCGCAAGGCCATGGCCGATGATGTGAGAGCCTTTGGCGCCAGGATAGCGGCCGACATCTTCGCCAAGCTGCTTTTTGCCGAGGAGACAATCGGTAAAAAGCCCGAATTGGTGGCGCAGGTCTCTGCCTGGATGCAGGCAGCAAATCCGGCCGGCATGGCTGGTGGGCTGCTGGCCATTGGAGACCGCCAGGATTATACCCCCATGCTGGCAGGATAACCATGCCGTCACTGGTCATCGGCGCAACCGAAGACAGGGCCATGGCTCGGGAAAACTTCGACATCCTTGTCTCCCGATTGCCCCATGCCTCCAACTGCATGATCGCCGGGGCCGGACATATGGTCAACATGGAAAAAGCCGATGAATTCAATGCCTGCCTGCTGAAGTTCCTGCAGGGGTTGAAGGATGGGATGGCCAGCGGGTGCAACTGATGGAATACATGGTACTGATACCGGGACTGGTAATAGCCATAGTGGTTTGGCTGATATACAGCTCGAAATTGAAGTACGCCCACGAGCAGGGGAAAAAGGAAACTGAAGCGGCTACGGCGGCGCTCAATGAACGGCTGCTGAACCGTGAGCAGCAGATAGGCGAACTGCGGACTGCACTTGGTAACGCCACCGGTGAAAAGGGTTCACTGCAGGCAGAACTGCAGGCGATTGCCGAAAAAAAGGCCGCCGCCGAAGAGAAGGTGAATCGCATCCCGCAGCTGGAGGTGCAGCTCCGGGCAAAAGAAGCACAACTGCAGCAGGCCTTTGATGAAAATTCCTCCCTTAAGGCAAGGCTTTCGGCCATGGCGACCCAGCTGGGTGAGGAGCGTAAAGCCACCGAGGAAAAGCTTGCCATCCTCGACGCGGCCCATGTGAAGTTGGCCGATGCCTTCAAGTCCCTGTCCGCCGAGGCCCTGAACAGCAATAACCAGGCTTTTCTCGATCTGGCCAAGTCATCGCTGGAAAAATTCCAGGAGGGGGCCAAAGGTGACCTGGCGCTACGGCACAAGGCCATCGACGAACTGGTCAGGCCGATGCGGGAGTCCCTGGAAAAGGTGGATACCAAGATCCAGGAGCTGGAAAAAACCCGCATCACCGCTTATGCCGGGTTGACCGAACAGATCAAGGCCATGACAGCCGGGCAAATGCAGCTGCAAGGGGAGACGGCCAATCTGGTCAAGGCCTTGCGCGCTCCCACCGTACGCGGGCGATGGGGGGAGATTCAACTGAAGCGGGTGGTGGAGATGTGCGGCATGGTCAACTACTGCGATTTTCAGGAGCAGGAATCGACCACCACGGAAGAGGGACGCTACGGCCGGACATGGTCATCAAGCTGCCCAACAGCAAGAATATCATCGTAGATTCGAAGGCGCCGCTGATGGCCTATCTTGAAGCGCTGGAAGCAGCCAGCGAAGAGGAGCGCCAGCGTCAGCTGAAGGAGCATAGCCGTCACATCAGGGTCCACCTGACAAAGCTCTCGGCCAAGTCATACTGGGACCAGTTTCAGCCAACACCAGAGTTTGTCGTTCTTTTCCTTCCTGGCGAAACGTTCTTCAGCGCCGCCCTGGAGCAGGACCCGAGCTTGATCGAGTTCGGCGTCGAGCAGAAGGTGATCCTCGCCACCCCCACCACCCTTATCGCCCTGCTCCGCGCGGTGGCCTATGGCTGGAGGCAGGAGCAGATCGCCGAAAACGCCCAGGCAATTTCCGAGCTGGGCAAATCCCTTTACGACCGGATAGCCACCCTGGCCGGTCATTTTTCCGATATGCGCAAGGGACTGGAGCGGGCCGTCGAATCCTACAACAAGGCCGTGGGATCCATGGAGACACGAGTTCTGGTGACCGCTCGCCGCTTCAAGGAACTGGGAGCCTCCACCGGCAAGGATATCGACCGGGTGGAGGAGTTGGACAAGATCCCGCGCAACCTGGAGCTACCTGAGGCGATAGCAGAAAGCCCTGCAGTCCCCTTCACCACCAGAGCCGATTAAACAGTAAAGGCGCCGCCTCACCGCCTCACCCGCCTCACCGCCTCACCCCTCACCTC
>NZ_BBCJ01000039.1 GCF_001311985.1 Geotalea toluenoxydans JCM 15764 | reverse complement strand
AACGTCCCCTCACCCCTCACTCTTCACTCTTCACTCTTCACTCTTCACCCTTCACGCTTGCCGTCCCCGGCTCATCTCCAGGAAATTACGCAGAATCTCCCTGCCCCCCACCGTCAGGATCGATTCGGGATGGAACTGCACCCCCCAGATGGGAAACTCCCGGTGCCTCAGCCCCATGATGTTGCCATCCTCAACCCAGGCCGTCACCTCCAGACAATCGGGAAGCGAAGTGCGCTCCACCACCAGGGAATGATAACGGGTCGCCTCGAAGGGGTTGGTGAGGCCTTTGAACAGCCCCTTGCCGTCGTGGTGTATCTGAGATGTCTTGCCGTGCATCAGGTAATCACAGCGGATTACCTTGCCGCCGAAGGCTGCACCGATGGACTGATGGCCGAGACAGACGCCGAACAAGGGGATTTTTCCGGCAAAATGCCTGATAGCCGGAAGAGATATGCCCGCTTCAACCGGCGTGCATGGTCCGGGGGAAATGACAATCCGCTCCGGCCTCAGCCGCTCGATCTCATCAAGGGTAACCCTGTCGTTACGGAAGACCTGGACCTCCTCGCCCAATTCACCAAAGTACTGGACCAGGTTATAGGTAAATGAATCATAGTTGTCGATCATCAGCAGCATGTGGCTTCCTTCGGAAAGTTCGAGGTTCGAGGTTCGAGGTTCGAAGTCTAGTGTTCAATTACCAGGTTATTCCAGGCCCAGCTCCACTGTTTCTATGGCCTTGACCACCGCCATGGACTTGTTGACAGTCTCCTGGTATTCGGCAGCGGGCACCGAGTCGGCGACTATGCCGGCCCCGGCCTGCAGATGCACCATGCCATCCTTGATCACCAGCGTCCTGATGGCTATGGCCAGATCCATGTTGCCCGAAAAGGAAAAGTAGCCCACGGCGCCGCCATAAACTTCACGCCGCACCGGCTCCAGCTCGTTGATGATCTCCATGGCCCTGACTTTCGGCGCTCCGGAAAGTGTCCCGGCGGGAAATGTCGCCCGCACCACGTCAAAGGCATCCTTACCCTTTTCCAGCTCCCCCTGCACATTGGAAACGATGTGCATGACATGGGAATAGCGTTCCACCACCATCAGCTCGGAAACCTGAACGGTGCCGGTTCTGCAGACCCGGCCCAGGTCGTTTCTCCCCAGATCCACCAGCATCACATGTTCGGCCCGCTCCTTTGGATCGGCGAGCATCTCCTCCTCCATGGCCAGGTCCTCTTCCCCTGTCTTTCCCCTCGGCCTGGTGCCGGCAATGGGGCGAAGTTCAACCGGCTGCCTTCCCTGCGCACCATGACCTCCGGTGAAGCCCCCACCACCAACGTGTCGTCCAGACGGAGAAAAAACATGTACGGAGAAGGGTTGAGGGTCCGCAGCACCCGGTAGATGTCCAGGGGATCGACGGTCAGCTCCGCCGAAAAGCGCTGGGACAGCACCACCTGGAAAATGTCCCCAGCCCGCACGTACTCCTTGCTTTTTTCCACAGCCTTTTCAAAATCATTCCTGCTGATCCCGGACTTGAAAGAACATTTTTTTGCCAGGGGGGCAGAAACCGGTGCCGGCAGCGGTGTTTTCAGCTTTCTGATGAGTGCATCGATCTTTGCCATCGCCTCTGCATAGGCGGCCTCCACCGTCTTGCCGCTGTCCAGATGGGCATTGGAAACGATCTTGATCTTTTGGCTGACATTGTCGAAGATGAGAATGGTGTCGGTGATGACAAAGTAGGAATCGTAGGCGCCGATGACTGCTGGTTTTGCCGCCGGCAGTTCTTCAAAATGGCGCACCATGTCATAGCCCAGGTAACCGACGGCCCCGCCGAAAAAACGGGGAACTCCCTCGATCATGACCGGCTGATAACGGCTGAGGTGATCACGGACAAAACCGAGCGGATCGGCACAGGTCAACTGCCGGGCAGCACCGTCTTCGATAATTTCCACATCATTTCCGATGGTACGGATGACAACGGAAGGATTGGAGCCGAGGAAGGTATAACGTGCCCATTTCTCCCCCCCTTCGATACTCTCCAGTAGAAATGCATATTTGCCGTCGTCAATCTTCTTGAAGGCGCTGACCGGGGTATCAAGATCGGCCATGATCTCCCGGTAGACGGGGATAAGATTGCCCTTTGCGGCAAGGGTGCGGAATGCGGCTAAATCGGGGTAATACATTGGAGCCCCCGTGGACAGGGTGAGGATGTGGTAGTGCTCTGATTAAAACGGAAAGGATTTAAATAGCATAGAGGCCGGAAGGTGTCAAGGAATGGGGGCTGATTGGGACAGGGTAAAGTAAAAAGTGGCGCCTTTGCCCACCTCCCCCTCACCCCAGACACGTCCTCCGTGGCGGTGGATGATGCGCTGGACCGTGGCAAGGCCGATGCCGGTTCCCTCAAAATCGGTTTCACTGTGCAGCCGCTGAAATGCACCGAAAAGCTTCCCCGAATAGGTCATGTCGAAACCGACGCCATTATCCCTGACAAAAAATATCTGCTCTCCCTCCTTGAAAATGCTGTCGAATTCGATGGAGGCTTCCTGCTTTTTGGAGGTATATTTCCAGGCATTTCCCAGCAGATTTTCCATCACAAGTCGCAACAGGTTTCTGTCACCGCTGACGACAATATCCGCTACACTCTTGAATGAAGCATCTCTCTGGGGCGCTGTCTCTTTGAACATCTCTATGATGGACCAGGCCATTTCACTCAGGTTTACCTGTTCGTGCTTCATTTCGTTGCGGGATACCCGGGAGAGCTCAAGAAGGTCGTCGATCAGGAGCCCCATACGGTCTGTTGCCGCGCATATCCGCCGCAGGTAATTCTGCCCCTGCTCATCCAGTGACGCCAGACAATCTTCGAGAAGTGCCTGGCTGAAACCATTGATGTGACGCAGTGGCGCACGCAGATCGTGGGAAACGGAATAGCAGAACGATTCAAGTTCCTTGTTTGCCGTTTCCAGCTGCAGGGTTCGCTCGGCCACCCGTTGTTCCAGCTCTTCGTTCAGGCGTCGAACCTCTGCATGACTCTTCGACAGTTCATCCTGGCTGTGCAGATACTCATCGATCTGCTGACGGAGTTCCTCTTCAATGGAAGTCAACTCCTCGTTCCGCTCCATCAGCTCTTCTTCCCGCTTGTTGATGCGTCGGCCATATAGGCAAAAGCTCCCGAAAGCGCCTCGATCTCCCGGAATTCTCCGGGTACCGGAACAAGGGAATAATCGCCTCCGGCAAGCTTCTGGGCGTTGGTCATGAGCCGGTTCAGGGGAAGGAGAATTTTGTTCAGGCTCCAGGTAGCTGCCAGAACAGAGAAAAAAAGCGCTGCCAGAAGACCGAGCAAGAATATTCTTTCCGTTTTTTTCACCAGTGCATAGGCCTCTTCCACGTCATGGGCAACAACGACCAGCCACCCGGTTTCGGGAATTTGTACGGCGGTTCCTTCCTTTTCCTTACCTAAAAAGGTGTAACGATAGGTGCCGAATCGACCGGCAAGACCGTCTCTGATAATGGGAAGATTATTCAGATTGAACTGCTGCCGGACAACTCTTTCATCGGGATGGGCGATGACGTTGCCGGCCCTGTTGACTACATAGACATAACTGTAGGACGTGTTGTCCAATTGTTTGGTAATGTTCGTCAACTCCCTCAGATTGACATTGGCGATGACAAGTCCGCCGTCGATGGGAACAGACACCGCAACTGTAGGTTCACCACTGATGGGCGAAATGAAGGTTCCCGACCAATAGATCTCCCCCTCCCGACTGGCCTTGCGGTAAAAGTCCTGGCCGGTGAAATCTATTCCCAGGTAGTTCTCCCTGATCATTCCAGATGCTCTTCTGTAGCCCACATGGCTGACCTTGCCCCGTGCATCCAGGACGAAAATCGATTCGAAGAATTCATCCGCAGCAATTTCTGCGTTCAGGATCAGGTCCAGATTCTTGCTTTTTTTCAACGCCGGATCCATGTCCAGCTGTTCTGCCAGCTGCCTGACTATCTTCAGCTGGCCCTCAAGGTGACTGTTCACTTCACCGGAAACGGCCGTTGCCAAATTCTTGTTCTGGCGGGAAATATCGTTGCGCAAATCCTGAAAAAGGAAACGGTCGGCAACCAGACCGATAACTATGATCGGTGTTAATACGGTCAACAAGGTAATTATAAATAGTGCATTTTTCAAGGTAATCTTCTTTTTCACGTTTTATCTCACCCTCTGGAAGGTACCATTTTTAATTACCATAAGAAAAGGTGTACGCTTGGGGTCACCGAATCTGTCTATCATTATTTGATCCTGCAAGCCATTGAAATTTGCCATTGACAGAATTGTCTGTTTCAGCTTTTTCGGGTCGCTGTCCCGGGTCAGTGCTGAAAAAACCAGTTTCGCCGAATCATATGCATGTACCGAAGCAAAAGTCGGCTCGCGCCGGAATCTCTCCCGATAGTTTTTTCTGAACGCCACATATGCAGGTTGGTCGCTATTGCGATCAAAGGTCTGGAAAAAGTTGATACCTTCAACGGCGGTTCCCCCCTGACTCAACAACTCGTCAGTGGTTGACCATTCGGAAACGATGATCGGCAGTCCAAAGCCTGATCTACGCAAGTGCTGGCAGATCATTGCCGTATCCATGGCGCCTGCGATAATGAACAGCCCCTGGGAACCACCGGCCTTGATCTGTTCTGCCAGGTGCGAAAAGTCAGCTTTTCCTCTTGAAGGGAAATTCCTGGACGATGCGTCCTCCCAGACGCTGATGGTTTTCTCTGAAATATTTATACCAACCCATGGTGTGGGCTTCGTTTGAAATGTCATAGGCGACGGAAATGGAACGAATGCCCAGCTTTTCAACGGCATGGGTGGAGAGAAGGTGCGCCACGTGGCTGCTGGGAGGGTAAACCCTCAGAAAGTAATCATCGATGCCGGTAAGGTCATTACTGCTGGTGGTTGGACTGAGCATGACCAGATGCGCACGGTTGACGACGGGAAGACCGGCCACTGACATGACACTGGTCATATGGCCGATGACTGCAACGGCGCCGGCATCCACAAGTTCCTGATCCACCTTCTGCGCCTGTTGCGGATCCTGGGCATCGTCCTTTGACAGAAGTTCTATTTTTCTGCCAGCTATTCCTCCTCCGGCATTTAATTCCTCCACCGCCAGCACGACGCCATCTCGACCGGCAATACCAAGATCGGCAAATTTCCCGGTCAAAGGCCCTGCATAACCGAGATAAATGGGCTTCCTGTCCCGGCAGCCGGTCAGCACCAAAACCGTCAGCAAAAGAATCGTGCTAACAAGCTGTGGGAAAAAACGTTTGGTCATAATATTCCCCCTTCCGTGGCAGAATCTCGCGGAATACTACATAACATGTCGGCTGTAGCGGGAAGGAACTAAATGAAAACATATTATAGTTTTGCTGGTTAATTGTCCATAATTAGTATCTTTACTACATTCGGAAGGAAATAATGTAAATTGCACCTTGAAAAATGAGGCGACAATGATTAGTTTGTTCAGGACCGACCTACTTTTGCAAAAGGAGAAAAACCGTTCATGACCAAAAGCACGAAAAAGTTCGAAACCGAAGTCCAGCAGCTCCTTGACCTGGTTATACACTCGCTCTATTCCAACAAGGACATCTTCCTGCGCGAGCTCGTCTCCAACGCCTCCGACGCAATAGATAAAATCAAATTCGAGTCACATTCAAACATGGATCTTCTGGAGGGGAATGCCGACTGGAAGGTCAAACTCATAGCAGACAAGAGCGCCGGCACCCTGACGATCCGCGACAACGGTATCGGTATGAATAGGGCCGAGGTTGAGGAAAACATCGGCACCATTGCCCGCTCCGGCACCCGCGCTTTCATGGACAACCTGAAGGGTAAGAACCTCCAGGACAACCCCGAGTTGATCGGCCAGTTCGGCGTCGGCTTCTATGCTTCTTTCATGGTGGCCGACAAGGTGACACTGATCACCCGCAAGTCGGGGGATAAGAATGCCGCCTGCTGCTGGGAATCCACCGGCGACGGCAGCTATACCATCGAAGACTGCGAAAAAGAGACGCGCGGCACCGACATCACCCTGCACCTCAAGGAAGAGATGAAGGAATATCTGGACGAATGGAAGATCCGCGGCATCATCAAGAAATATTCAGATTATGTGCAGTATCCTATCGTTATGGACATTACCAGGGAAGAGCCGGTCAAGGGGGTGGACGGCAAGGTCATTGAAGGTGGCGGCACCATCGAAAAGACCACCGAAGAGACCTTGAACTCCATGAAAGCCATCTGGACCAGGCCCAAGAGCGAAATCACCGAAGAGGAGTATGAAGAGTTCTACAAACATATCTCCCACGACTACGACAAACCCTTCCGCACTATCCACTACTCGGCGGAGGGCACCAGCGAGTTCAAGGCGCTGGTCTACATCCCCGGCCACAAGCCCTTCGACCTCTTCATGCGCGACCACAAAAAGGGCATCCATCTTTATGTGAAACGGGTTTTCATCACCGACAACTGCGAAGCGCTGGTTCCCGATTACCTGCGCTTCATGAAGGGGGTAGTCGATTCCAGCGACCTGCCCCTCAACGTCTCCCGCGAGATACTCCAGGAAGATGTGCAAATCAAACGGATCGAGAAGAATCTGGTGGGCAAAATCCTCTCCACCCTGGCGGAGACAAAGGAGAAGACACCGGAGGATTACCTGAAATTCTACCGGGAGTTCGGGCCGGTACTAAAGGAAGGGATCCATTTCGACTTTGCAAACAAGGAGAAGCTGCAGGACCTGATCCTTTTCGAAAGCTCAAAGACCGATAGCGGAAACTTCGTCTCCCTGAAGGAATATGTGGAGCGCATGCCTGAGAACCAGAAGGAGATCTATTACATCACCGGCCCTTCCCGCTCAGGCTTGAAAATTCACCACACCTGGAAATATTCCGCAAGAAGGGCTTCGAAGTCCTGTATATGACCGATCCCGTGGACGAGTGGGTGGTGCAGAGCCTGACTGAATACGACGGCAAGAAGCTCCATGCCGTTGACCGTGGCGACCTGGAACTGGACAGCGAAGAAGAGAAAAAGGAAAAGGAAGCAAAGCAGGAAGAGGCAAAGAAACAGTACCAGGGCGTTCTGGACTACATCAAGGAACAGTTGAAGGACAAGGTGAAGGAGGTTCGCTTTTCCAACCGCCTCACCGACAGCGCCTGCTGTCTCGTTGCCGATCAGCATGGCCTCAATGCAAATATGGAAAAAATCCTCAAGGCAATGAATCAGGATGTGCCCGAGTCCAAGCGGGTGCTGGAACTGAACCCGGACCATCCGCTGATGCAGGTACTGAACGGGCTCTACGAGAAGGACAAGGAAAATCCGAAACTGGCCGATTACTGCGGGCTGCTCTACGACCAGGCGTTGTTGACCGAAGGCTCGCCAATCCCCGACCCGCTCCGTTTCACCCGGCTTATTGCCGAGTTGATGGTGAAAGCCGCATAAACCGGTCCCGCCCCTACCCCCGCCCATCAAGCATAAAAAACCCTCTCCCCTGGTGGGAGAGGGTCAGGGAGAGGGGTAGCCACCCGCCTCAAATACCTTTATCAGGCCACCTTGAAGAATGCCGACCCTGCCGCACCGCAGACAACGCATTTGTCCGGTGCTCCACGCTCCACCGTATGTCCGCAGACCGGGCAGACATAATAATCGAACTCCTCTGCCGCAGCCCCCAGCGTATCCAGCGCTTTCTGGTATAGCTCCGCATGAACCTTCTCCACGGCATTGGCGAAGGTGAACGAACGCCTCGCCTCTGTGGCCCCCTCCAGCTCGGCGTCGGCAATCATCTGCGGATACATGTTCTTGAACTCGTGGGTTTCGCCGGCGATGGCCTCAACGAGATTCTCCCTGGTGCCGTTGATCCCCTTTAAAGCCCTCAGGTGATTGTGAGCATGTATGGTCTCAGCCTCGGCAGCAGCGCGGAAAAGCCTTGCCACCTGGGAAAAACCATCCTTCTCGGCCTGTTTGGCAAAGGCAAGATACTTGCGATTGGCTTGTGATTCACCGGCAAAGGCCTCTTTCAGGTCATTTTCCGATTTAGGGGTGTTTGACATTGTATCCTCCTGAGTGTTATTGCATGGGTTCGGGGGTAAATAATATCACATGGGGTGAAAATGCAAGAGGGAAGGGAAAAAAAGGTTACAACCTGATCAGGTCCTCATGTTCCTCCTCATGGGGTTGATATGGATCATTACGTCCCCCACGTTGGCAAAACGATCGAAAATCAGCTTTTTCACCTGTGTGGCAATGGCATGGGACTGCTTGACCGTCATCTCCGGATCCATATCCAGCTTGAGATCGATAATCACATATTGACCGGAGCGGCGGCCCTTTATTTCATGCACATGCTCGACACCTTCGACCCCTTCTGCAAGCATTATCATGGCTCGAAGGATCTCCTGGGGGGGTTGGCCGTCCATGAGGTCGTGGGCAGCGCCGCTGAAGGTCTGGTAGCCGATATGGAAAATAAAGAACGAGGTGAGGCCTGCGGCCAGCGGGTCCATTACCCTGAAGCCGAAAAAGGCGCCGGTAACCCCCATCAGTGTGGCAATGGAGGTGACGGCATCTTTGCGATGATCTTTTGCAATGGCCATGACGGCAGGGCTCCCCAGATCCCCCCCGACCCTGAGGGAAAAGCGGCACAGCCACTCCTTGATCAGTATGGTAACAAAAGCAGCCAGCACGGCAATCAACTGTGGCTCCTCGTACACTCCGGCAGAGATAGTTTTCACAGCTTTGTAGAGAATGCCGAAACCGGTGATAAAGATGACCAGCGAAACGATAATGGCGGATATGCTCTCGGCCCGGCCATGACCGTAGGGATGTTTTTCATCGAAGGGCTTTCTCCCGATCTTCAGGGCTATGATGGTTGTCAACAGGGCGATGAAATCGCAGGCGCTCTCCACGCCGTCGGCAAAGACCGCTTCGGAACCGCCGAAATGCCCTGCCGCGATCTTCATTATCATCAGCACCGCATTCATCCAGAAGCCAAGTCTGATGACCCGGTCGGCCTCGTTGAAACGCTCGGCCCTTTGCACTATGCTCCCCCTGCCCTGCGCAGATCCTTCACCGTCAACTGCAAAGAACTTCTGCCATTCCAGTTATTTATAGCAGGGGAAAAGGCCAGGTCAATGCGTTCTCCCACTGAAACCCTCCCTGCCATGGAAAAGGCGATCGCCTCGAATTTCTTCGCCTCAACCTGCAGGCGTAATTTCAGATGGGTATCCTTCACTATCCGGCTCTCCAGGACCTCCACATCCTGGAGGAGAAACACTGGTTCCGGGTTCCCCATACCAAAAGGCTTCATCCGCTCCAGTTCCGACACCAGATCCAGGGTAAGATCTTCTGCCTTCAGCTCGGCATCGATCAAAAGCACCGGTATCAGATCCTCTGGGGTGAGCAGCCCGTCGGCTATCTTATCGAACCTTTCGACAAATGCTTCCAGGGTCTCTTCGGCAATTGCAAGCCCGGCTGCATGTTTGTGACCGCCGAATTTCACCAGATGCTCGGCGCAGGCAGTCAGTGCCTCGTGCAGGTGAAAGCCGGCGATACTGCGGCCGGAACCTTTGCCATTGCCGTCTTTCAACGCAATGAGAATCGTCGGGCGGTGGTAGATATCCACCAGCCTGGATGCCACGATACCTATCACTCCCGAATGCCACTCTTCCGAGGCAAGAACAATGCTTTTCCTCCCTTTGAAGGTTGCATCATCCCTCACCATCTGCAGGGCATCATTCAGTATCTCCCGCTCCACAGCCTGCCGCTCGGCATTGCTGGTATCCAGAGCTGCCGCCAAAGGCTCTGCGCTCTTCAGATCTTTGCAGAGAAGAAGTTCCACAGCCATTGCAGCGTTCTCCAACCGTCCCGCAGCATTTAGCCTGGGAGCCAGGCGGAAACCCACCGCGCCGCAGCCTACATCTCCTGTTATCCCGGCAACCCTCTTCAATGCCTGGATACCCGGCCGATGGGATTGGCTTAACTCCATCAAACCATACCTGGCAAGGATCCGGTTTTGATCGATGAGCGGAACAACGTCGGCAATGGTGCCAAGGGCCACCAGATCAAGATATTCCCGCAGATTTGGCTCTGCTCTGCCGGAGAAGAAACCCTCTGCCCGAAGGCGGCTTCTCAGGGCAATGACCAGGTTGAATGCAACGCCGACCCCGGCGAGAGCTTTGAATGGATAGTTGCATCCCTTCCGGTTGGGATTAATGACGGCGCAGGCATCGGGCAGGGCTTCCCCGGGTGTGTGATGATCGGTGATAATCAGGTCGATGCCGGCTTCGGCACAGAGCTTGGCCTCGGCCAGTGCGGTGATGCCGCAGTCGACGGTCACCATGACGTCCGTTTTGAGTCGGGCAGCCTTATCTACGGCGTCTGCAGAAAGGCCATAACCATCAACGAGGCGATCCGGAATGATATAACAGGCATCGATACCGATGGTCCGGAAAAAGGTAAGCAGCAGCACCACCGAGGTTATACCATCCACATCGTAGTCGCCATGAATGCAGACCTTTTCCTTGCCGACCGCGGCCCGTAAAAGCCTTTCCACCGCAGATTCCATACCGAGCAGCAGATATGGGTCGTGAAGTTCGGCGAGGCTTGAGGTAAAGAACGAAGCAGCTGCTTTACAGTCGCAGGGGACGCGGTTAAGAAGCAGCCTTGCAAGAAGAGGGGAAGCGACCCCCGCACTCACAAGCCGCTCCACATCATCCGGCTCGCTCTTTCTCAGCTCCCACCTTTTTTCCAGTTTATTGCGCATCGATTCTTTCCAGGCAAAATTTCCATAAAAAAAGACCCCGCCGAGGCGGGGTCTTTTACTGAATCGGCATCCTACTTCGAACCTGATTTGAGCTGGTCCATTTGCATTTTTATCTGTTGAGCCGTCGGACTTGTTGAATCCAGTTCAAGATAACGGGTCCAGGCCTTCACAGCCTTGTCCGGCTGTTTCAGATCGAAGGCGTAGACCACCCCCAGATTGTAGAGACTCTGCAGGTGCCTGGGATCCACCTGCTGGGCCTTCTCAAAGTTGGCTATTGCCTTGTCGAACCAGCCGATTTTCCGGTACATGATACCCTGGTCTGTCAGAACGTTAGTGTTGGTGGGATCAAGTTCCAAAGCCTTGGCATAGGCATCGACAGACTTTTTTGCCTGATCGGTGTCGAAATAATCGTTGCCCAGTTGGATCCATGCCTGGAGATTCTTCGGGTCGGCGGCAACAATTTTTTCCGCTTCGGTTATTCTCTGTTGGTAATCGGTGGGGGAACCGGCTCCCTGCGGCACTCCGCCGGTAACAGGTACATTATCTTTTTTTGAGCTGACACTGAAGATGAGGAACCCGCCGAGAAGACCGATGATCAATGCTACTGCTATTCCCAGAATGCTTTCCTTACTCATGCTCAAGAACCTCCTTTAGGCTTTAACTTGACCGGGGGTCTTTTCCCACAGAGCAACTATGGGGCTGGCGACAAAGATGGAGGAATAGGTAGCAACAACAACCCCCACAACCAAAGCAAATGCGAAATCGTGGATTACCTCCCTCCGAACAGCAGCAGGGAAATGGCCGCCAGAAATGTCGTCAGCGAGGTAATTATGGTTCGAGACATAACCTCGTTGATACTCTGGTTGAAGATGGTGAACATGTGCTCTTTCAAGTTCTTATGCATGTTTTCCCTGATTCGGTCAAAAACGACAACCGTGTCGGTGAGGGAATAGCCGGCGATGGTCAGTGCTGCGGTTACAAGCAGCAGATTCACCTCTTTGTTAAGAACAAAGAAGATGGCAAAGATTGCCAGCACGTCATGCATGGTGGCAACAACGGCGCCGATGCCGAATTTGTAGTCAAAGCGCCAGGCTATGTAAATAATTATGCCCAGCATGGATATGGCCACGGCAACAAGCGTGTCCTTGCGCAGTTTGTCCCCTATTGACGGTCCGATCTCAGTGGAACTTTCAACAGTAAAAGGATTGGCGGCGAAGTCCTTTTTCAGGGCTTCCTGGACTGAATCAGCCACATTACCCGTACTTTTCCGCATTTTGATCAGCAGTTTGTTGCCTTCCTTTATTTCCTGCAACTCGGCATTTTCTATCCCGTTTTTGGCCAGGCTGCTTCTGACGCTTTCCATGGTAAAGGGCGCAGAAAACTTCAGCTGCATGGCGGTGCCGCCGGAAAAATCGATCCCCATGTTGGCAGCTCCCCTGGCAATCTGGATGATGCTGATGAGACCGATAATGGCAATTATGGCTGATATGGCAAAGGAGATTTTCCTCATGCCAATGAAATCGATTTTTGTCTTACCGATGAATTCCATAGTTCATTCCCCCTATATACTCAGTCTTTTCACATTCTTGCGCTCGAGGAAAAGATCGAAGATCACCCTGGTTGCCAGGAGCGAAGTGAAGAGGTTTATGATGATACCAAGGCTCAGGGAAACGGCGAATCCCTTGACCGGGCCGGTGCCGAACTGGAAAAGCACGGCTGCCGTGATCAGCGTAGTGACATGGGAATCCATGACGGTCAGGAATGCTTTGTCATAGCCGGCATCCAGCGCAGCCTTTGCCGTCTTGCCCAGCCGCAGCTCCTCCCTGATCCTTTCGAAGATGAGAACGTTCGAGTCCACTGACATGCCGACCAGCAGAACGATAGCGGCAATGCCGGGTAGCGTCAGTGTAGCACCCAGAGCAGCAAGTGCCCCCATCAGATAAACGATGTTCAGGACCATCCCCATATTGCAACAAGCCCGGAGAGTTTATAGTAGACTGCCATGAAACAGATGACGAGAGCCACACCGATGAGACCGGCGATCAACCTTTGTTGATGGAATCCTGGCCAAGGGAAGGACCAACGGTCACATTCTGGATGATTTTGACCGGTGCAGGCAGTGATCCGGCACGAAGGACTATTCCCAGGTCGGAGGCTTCCTTCTCTGTAAAGGAACCGGAGATCTGGGCACTCCCCCCCGAGATGCGCTCGCGAATCACCGGAGCGGAATAGATATTGTTGTCGAGAACAATGGCAAAGCGCTTGTTCACATTGGCTGCAGTTACCTGATCAAAAAGCCTGGCGCCGGTTGAGTTGAATTCTATGGCCACATAGGGCTGGTTGTATTGGGAGTCGATCCGCACCTGGGCATCGGTAAGAAGGTCTCCCGTTATCATTGCCTTTCTCTTCACCACCAGAGGAGTCTCGGACACTGCTCCGGTGGCAGGATCAGTCTTCTTCTCGTAAAGAATTTCATCATCTTCGGGGATCGTGGAAGGGGTTGCCGTAACGGCGTTGACGTTTTCATCCACCAGCTTGAATTCAAGACGTGCGGTCTTGCCGATCAGCTCGATGGCCCGCTTCGGGTCCTTGATGCCGGGAAGCTGCACGACCACATGATTTATCCCTTCACGCTGAATAACCGGCTCTGAAACGCCGAACTGGTCGATCCTGTTGCGGATGGTTTCCAGCGCCTGCTGTACAGCCTTGTCCTTCCTGACCTGAGCCTCTTTCTCGTTTATTCTCAGCTGCAGATTTACAAAGCCCCCCTCATCAAACAGGGGGAGCAGTTCAAGGTCCGGGTACTTTTTCTTTACCAGCTTCTGCACGGTATCGGCAGAACCACGGTCATAAAGCACAAGCTGTACGCGATCGGAACCGATCCTGCCCACCCGCTTGAAGCGGATATTCTGGGCATTGAGACTGTCCTCAAGGTCGGTGGAGATCAGATCCAGCGAACCTTCAACCGCTTTCTGGGTCTCCACTTCCATAACCAGGTGGCTCCCCCCCTGCAGGTCAAGGCCCAGGTGGATCTTATCCTTGGGCAGAACTCCCCACCAGGACGGCAGCTTGGGAACCAGCGTCGGGGTCATGTAGAGGAAAGAAATCAAAAGGAAGCCAACAATCAGGCTGATTCGCCAGGTAAAACCCTTGCTCATGGATGAAGCTCCTTTCACTAATCAGATCAGTCTTTTTTCAGGCTGGCGATGAAACCTTTGTTTATTTTGACATTTACCCCGGTGGCCACTTCAAGGGTAACGACATTTTCATCGATGGCAGTCACCTTGCCGTGCATGCCGCCGGCGGTGATCACCTGATCTCCCTTTTTAAGGGAATCAAGCAGAGTACGGTGTTCCTTTGCTTTTTTCTGCTGTGGGCGGATGAGGAGAAAATAAAAAATGGCAAACATGAAAATCAGCGGCACAAGGTTCATCAGGGCAGACTGCCCACCACCGGCAGCCTGTCCACCGGCAGGTGTTCCCATCGCAAAAGCCAAACCAAACATTGTCGAACCTCCATTTATAGTTTTGTGTAAGCTTCCTGTTCCCTTTTTTCAGGCATATAAATATATTACAGAGTACCGTCAGTACCAGATCTTTTTTCGTAAAATTTTTTCTGAAGCCAGCAAACCTGTCCTCTGCAATGGCCTTCCTCGCCGACTCCATGAGTGAGAGATAGTAGTGAAGGTTATGCCAGGTATTCAAGCGTGAAGCCAGTATCTCACCGCTACGGAACAGGTGACGAAGATAAGCGCGGCTGTAATTCCTGCAGACGTAACAGTCGCATTCCGGATCGATGGGAAGACTGTCTTCTGCATAGCGGGCACCTTTGATGTTCAACCTGCCGAATGAGGTAAAGACCATGCCGTTCCTGGCATTCCTGGTTGGCATGACGCAGTCGAACATATCGAAGCCTGCATTGATCCCCTCTATCAGGTCCTCCGGTGCGCCGATTCCCATGACATAGCGGGGCTTGTCCATGGGAAAGAAGGGAGCCGAAAAGTTCATGACCTCATGCATCAGCTTCTTCTCTTCACCTACGGAAACCCCACCCAAGGCGTAGCCGTCAAAGCCTATTTCCTGCAGTGCCATGCGCTCCGCTCTCGCAGTTCGGGCACCATCCCCCTGAACAATGCCGAACAGTGCCTGATCCTTGCCCTTTTTGGCGTTCTTGCAGCGCAGTGCCCAGCGCGTGGTCATCTCCATGGATTTGGCCACATAGGCGTAGTCCGCCGGGTATGGCGGGCATTCGTCGAAGCACATCATTATATCGCTGCCCAGGGCCTCCTGGATGGCGATAGAGGTCTCCGGCGATATGAAGTGATAGGATCCGTCCAGGTGGGACTGGAATTTGACACCCTCTTCGGTTATCTTGCGCAGTTCCCCCAGGCTGAAAACCTGAAACCCACCACTGTCGGTCAGAATTGGCCCCTGCCAGTGCATGAACCGATGGAGTCCACCCAACCGCGCCACCAGCTCATGGCCGGGACGCATGTAAAGATGGTAGGTATTGGCCAGGATGATCTGAGCACCGGCCTGAACCAGTTCCTCCGGGGTCATCGCCTTGACCGTTGCCTGGGTACCGACCGGCATGAAAATAGGCGTATCGATCCTGCCGTGGGGTGTTGTCAAAGAACCGAGCCTGGCACCGCTGGTGCTGCAGGTTTTTATGAGATTAAAATGTATGGCCGACAATTAAACCTTCAATAAATAAACATCGCATCACCGTAGCTGAAAAAGCGGAGCTTTCTCCTGACCGCCTCGGCGTATGCGTTGAAAAGCCTGTCTCGACCTGCAAATGCTGAAACGAGCATCAGCAGGGTTGATTCTGGCAGATGGAAGTTAGTGATCAGGGCATCCACAGTCTTGAATGCATAGCCGGGAACGATGAAAATATCCGCCTCCCCCTCTTTTGCCTCAAGGCTGCCATCTTCTGCAGCGGCGTGTTCCAGAGCTGGTGGTTGTCGTACCAAGGGCAATCACACGCTTCCCTGCTTTTTTCCTGTCAGTGATGGCCTTTGCCGTTGTCTCCGGTATCCGGTAGTATTCCCGGTGCATCCGGTGTTCGCTCAGATCCTTCACCCTGACAGGCATAAATGTGCCAAGCCCCACGTGCAGAGTCAGAGGCAGGATATCGACCCCCCGTGCCCGGACCTTCTGCAAAAGGCTTTCAGTGAAATGCAGTCCGGCTGTCGGGGCGGCCACAGCTCCCCGCTCCCGGGCAAATACCGTCTGGTATCTTTCCCCATCGATTACATTTGCCGGTCGGCGGATGTAAGGAGGGAGCGGCATGCTGCCGATCATCTCAAGGCGGTCGAGAAAGCCTTCTTCAGGAGAAAACGAGACAATCCATGTATCATGCTCGCTCCGCTCCACGATCCGGGCCGTAACCCCTTCCGATAGAATGATCAGCGATCCGGGCGCGGGTGATTTCGAGCACTTTATCAGACATTGCCACACCTGTCCTGCTTCGTCCCTGCGCCTGACAAGGAACACCTCCGCCTTACCGCCTGTTTCCTTCCGGCCCAGCAGCCTGGCCGGTATCACTCTCGTGTCGTTTATCACCAACAGGTCGCCGGCAACAAAATGCTCTGCAATATCGGCTACAACGCCCTCACCGATCTCACCGCTTTTCCTGTCGAGGGTCATCAGGCGGGCCGATTCCCTTCGGTGTGCCGGTTCCTGCGCTATCAGCTCCGGCGGGAGATGATAATTAAAGTCTTTAAGCTGCATGCTCAGTCTGCCGTTATCTTTACCAGTCTGGTGCCTGGATAATAATAGGAAAGAATCTCCCGGTAGTCAAAACCGTCACCGGCCCTCTGTTTTGCCCCCATTGGCAAAGCCCGACCCCATGCCCGTAACCGACCCCGGCAAAGGTTATACCATCAGCGGAAGAACGGATGTCGAAATTGGTACTTTTTATGGTGCTGTAGCCGATTGCCTTACGAAAATTGGCGGCGCCGATGGTGATACGGCCCTTTGCTGAAATTACGGCCACATCCTGCAACCGGCCGCTCCTGTTATGACGCCCGGTTTTGATTTCCCTCAGGCCTGCAGCCTGATAGCCGGCATTTTTCAGTAAAGATTCCAGCTTTTTCAAAGAAATGGTCTGCTCCCACTTTACGGATGGTGCGGCAAGACAGTACTTACAATCAACACCGGGAAGATAAGGCACCACACTTCCCCAGACATTTTCGGCGGCCTCCGTATGTCCACCGCAACTGGAATGGTAGAATGCCTGAATGACGGCGCCGTCATGGGTAAGCACATGGCCGGCAGTCTCCTTGACTCCGCGGGCCGCACGGCTGTCCTCGATGTCGCTACCTGCGTAGACCTGATCCATGACGCTGGATTCCAGATGGTAAAGGGCCCCTTTTCGGGCAGCCTTCTGATATATGGCGTAGGACCGGGCAATTACTGCCTGTGCTTTTACGGCCTCTATGGGCCATTGAGAGGAAATCTCGCAATTGATAAGGCCGACCAGATAGTCTTCAAGGGGCAGTTCATCGACCACGAGCAATCCCTTGTCGGCAGGAAGAATTTCCAGAACCCCACGATAGCCCTTGCCGTTAATGAGTAGGAAGGCAGGTGCGGTTGCCTTCAACCTGCCTACCGTTCTGTTGTTTACAGAGATACCGTCTCTGACCCTTTTGACATGGATCGGCGTCTCGAGCCGCAAAGGCTGTCCATCGCCATCCATGAGCAAAATACCGTTACCTTCCAGAGAAAAGCTCTCAGTTCCCTTAAGAACCGCCACTCTTATGATTTCAGGCCTTGTGTCGACACCAAGGACAGCAGCAGGGAAAAGAACCAGCAGGATTATGATACAGAAAACTCTCAAGAAGTTACCTTTATTACGGCCTTTAAACTGGACGATAAGACCATAGAACACCGGCCAAAGTCAATAATTTTATCATTCAAATTAGGCTATTTTTACTTGACGCATTGGCAAGCGAATTGCTTTACTCATTAATGAAATTGCTTCACCACTGGAAAGCAGATACCCCCCCGCCGGGATATCAGGTGGCTGCTATTGTGTTTCATATTTACGGTAATCGGAAGTGATTGCCATGGATGCCCTGCAGCTACAGAAGGAGAGAGCACCCGACGGAGACAGCAAAGTTTGGATGCATTAACAATATCGGTCGTTTTGCACAATAAGCTGTGCCAATGAAGTAGAATTAACCGCCAAATCGCTCAAAATCATGGGCAAAATGAGAACGAATGTCCAGCAAGAGCAGAATACAGGATAGATGATTAATTCTCTTAAGATAAAAATAATAGGGCTTGTTACCGTTACCATCATAGGCATCGTCTCGCTTGTCTCCTATGTTACCTACAGACAGCAGAAGGAAATGCTCTATGACATGGCAACCTACAATACCAATGTACTCAACGAGACGGTGAAAAACAGCATCAGCGATGCCATGCGTTCTGGCCGGTCCCAGGAAATAAGTGCCATTTTCAGCCGCCTCCGCTCCAAGGAATTCATCTCATCCTGCGTATCGTCGATGAAACGGGCAAGATTCTCATTTCAGCAGACCAGACGGAAATAGGCCATTTTCTACCCGAATACGAACGGCACGAGCTAAAAACGAATTTTCAGCAAAAATTCACCCTTTCCGAAAATCGAAGAGTCTTCGATTCTTTCGCCCGCATTCCCAATAATCCTCTCTGCCATAAATGTCACAGTCCGAGCATCAAACTCTTGGGTTCCTGGAAACGGAACTGTCCATGGGTTATATGGAAAGGTTCCTTGAGAAAGAAAAAAGAACTGCGGCCATTTCGACGGTACTGATCATAGGCTTGATCATTATCGTGGTTTCGGTATTTCTCATTTTTTATGTGGATAAACCGATCAGGAAACTGATTTCAACCATGGAAGAGGTAGAAAAAGGAAACTTCGACCACAGGACCATAATCAGCAGCAGCAATGAAATGCGCATTCTTTCCCAGAGCTTCAATCGCATGGTCGAAAGATTCCGTGACATGATGGAGCCAATATCGTCCATGAGAGGGAGCTGGCCCGGGCACAGGAAAAGCTGAGCCACCACCGCGAAACCCACCTGATGAATCAAAAACTGGAAGAGCAGATCAAGGAAATCGAAACTCTGAATGTTAACCTTGAAGAGCGGATCGAGGAAATCGAAGAAGCAAATTACAAGATTGCCGATCTGGCTGGTGAACTGGAAGACAAGAATACGACCCTGGAAAATGCCGTTTCCAAGCTATCCACTCTTTACAAGGTAGGCCTGGCCATAAATTCCACCATGGAATCGGAGAGCCTTTTCAAGCTGATTGTGAAAACCACTATGGATACACTACGTGCCCAGATCGGCTACATCATACTTTGGGACCAGGAACAGCACGAGATGCTGATTACAACTTTGATCGGACACGACGGGCTTTCCCCTTCGGGTACGGTGTTACCCCGGAAACAGTCCAGCGTCTCCAGCTGGGTTATCGAAAACGGCAAGCCGCTGCTCATTGCCGATATCAATCAAGCTCCGGAATTTGACCGCTTCAGTGCC
This sequence comes from Geotalea toluenoxydans JCM 15764, assembly GCF_001311985.1. Taxonomy (GTDB): domain Bacteria; phylum Desulfobacterota; class Desulfuromonadia; order Geobacterales; family Geobacteraceae; genus Geotalea; species Geotalea toluenoxydans. The sequence goes on along the minus strand of NZ_BBCJ01000039.1, from coordinate 13,818 downwards.
ATGGGTTATGAGCGCAAAACCCTGATCTGTGCTCCTCTCATCGTCAAAAACGAGATTATTGGTACCATTACCGTCGTCAACAAGATCGACAACTCCACCTATAATCATGAGGAACTGGAACTATTTTCCACCATCGCCGCTCAGGCAAGCATCGCCATCAAAAACGCAAAGCTTTATGACGAGCAGCAAAAGACCTATCTGAACACCATTCAGGCACTTGTATCGGCCATTGAAGCCAGCGACAGCTATACCCGTGGCCATTCCGAGCGGGTTACCTACTATAGTCTGGAACTGGCCAAGAAACTGGAGCTGTCCCAGGACCGTCTCAAGATCATCGAAAGGGCAGCGATTCTCCACGACATAGGCAAGATAGGCATTGACCTGACCTTGCTCCACAAGGAAGGAAGGCTGACCGCGGAGGATATCAACGATCTTCAGCAGCACCCCACCATCGGCATGAAGATCCTCGAGCCGATCGAGTTTCTTCAGGATGTAAGGCTTTGCATCGGTCAGCACCATGAACGCTACGATGGCCAGGGTTATCCCAACTCCATTCCCGCATCCGAGTTGCTCCTTGAATCAAAAATTCTCGCCATAGCCGACGCCTTTGATGCAATGACCTCAGACCGCCCCTACCGTAAGGCTCTACCGGTCGAGGTGGCCATCAATGAGTTGTACAGCAACGCCGGCACCCAGTTCGACCCCGAACTTGTACCTCACTTTGTGGACCTTCTCAAGGATTCCCAATTTCAGAGCAGCAGGTAGGCAGAGCCACTGCCATGGCGTGAGCCGTCCGCACTGCAAGACAAAAGTCCCTACGTTCCCTCCAATCCAAAGCATTTGCCCCTCCCGTCGAATCATGGTATATAAGATCAAAAGTCCGGCACACTCCTACACCATTCAGGATTTCCATTGCCAACTATCCTCCAGGTACAAAATCTTACCGTCAACTTCAGAGTCCCCCAGGGAACCCTGCAGGCTGTCAGCGGTGTCAGTTTTTCTCTCGACAGGGGCGAAACACTGGCCATTGTCGGCGAATCCGGCTGCGGCAAAAGCGTAACTGCCTATTCCATAATGGGGCTGGTTGCGTCGCCGGGCAGTATAGCTGCAGGAGAAATCGTCTTTGCCGGCAGGGACCTGCTCAGGCTCGATGAACAGGAGATGCGCAAAATCAGGGGTAACCGGATCGCCATGATTTTTCAGGAACCCATGACCTCTCTCAATCCGGTGCTTTCCATTGGCGCCCAGATTATAGAGGGCTTGAGGCTCCATCGCGGCCTGTCCCGGCGGGAAGCCAGGGAGGCAGGAATCGGCCTGCTCGAACAGGTGGGCATTGCCTCCTCAGCCGTGCGATTTGATGAATATCCGCACCAGATGAGCGGGGGCATGCGGCAACGGGTCATGATTGCCATGTCCATTGCCTGCAATCCCGAACTCCTTATCGCCGATGAACCGACAACAGCACTGGACGTAACCATTCAGGCACAGATACTGGAACTAATGGACCGGCTGAAAAGGGAAAACCGGATGGGAATGATCCTGATAACCCATGATTTGGGAATAGTAGCAGAACGTTCACACCGCACGGCGGTCATGTACGCAGGGAAGATTGTCGAATACGGCCCGACGGGAGATATATTACGCAAGCCGGGCCACCCGTATACCGAGGGGCTGCTCAAATCTCTTCCCCAGGACACCAAACCTGGTCAGCCCCTGCAGACAATACCCGGATCTGTCCCGGATCTCCTGGTCAGACAGCCCGGCTGCGGATTTTGCAACCGCTGTCCGGGGAAGGACTGGCACTGTGAAACAGCAGAACCGGAAATGAAAGAAATCGCCGACGGCCACTTTGTCCGCTGCTGGAAAGTCCAATGAACACACTGATAGCGACGACGTCCCTTTGTAAATATTTTCCGGTAAAGACGGGTCAGTTCGGCAAACAACAGCTATTGAAAGCAGTTGACGGAGTGGATCTGCATGTGGGCAAGGGGGAAACCCTCGGCGTAGCCGGAGAATCCGGTTGCGGCAAATCTACCGTGGCAAAACTGATGATGGGCCTGATACCACCGTCGGCCGGGAGCATCACCTATCAGGGGAAGAGCCTGGTTGACATGGGCAAGGTAGAGCGCTCCTCCTTTCGCAAAACCGTACAGATGATTTTTCAGGATCCGTTCTCTTCCCTGAACCCTCGCATGAGAGTGGGAGATATCATCGGCGAGCCGTTCACCGTTCATGGTCTTGCATCCGGTGCCCGCAAGAGGGATCTGGTAATCGGCCTCATGGCAAAGGTCGGGTTGTCGGAAGAGCATTTTTACCGGTATCCCCACGAGTTTTCGGGGGGACAAAGACAGAGAATCGGCATTGCCAGGGCACTTGCCGTTTCACCGAAGCTGCTCATTGCCGATGAACCGGTCTCTGCCCTGGATATTTCGATCCAGGCGCAGATCATCAATCTGCTCATGGAACTGAAACGGGAATACGGCCTTTCCTTCCTCTTCATAACCCATGATCTCTCCGTGATCCGTCATCTGAGTGACCGGATAGCCATCATGTACCTGGGAAAGGTAGTGGAATCGGGGACCAGAGACGAAGTGCTGGACCGGTTTCTCCATCCGTATACCCAAGCTCTTCTCTCGGCAGTGCCGCGTATTGATCCCGACAGGACAACCGGAAGAATAGTCCTCCAGGGTGACCTGCCTTCACCCATCCATCCACCGTCCGGTTGTCCCTTCCATACCCGCTGTCCCTATGCCGAGAATATCTGCAGCAAGGAACCGCCGCCTCTGGAGGAAAAGGAACCTGAGCACCTGGCCGCCTGCCATTTCAGTCAAAAGCTGTTTCGCTGATTCAACCTTTTTTATTGACAAAAAACGATTTAAACTCTATAGGTTGTAGCGTTTTTGCCATTGAGGATCACAACACTGGAGGCAATGTGGAATTTGATAAAACAAGGAATTTCGATACTGAAGCGGAGATATTGAAGGTGCTGGGTCATCCGGTCAGACTGAAGATAGTTGCCGGACTCTGTACAAAAGAATGTAATGTGAAATATATCTGGGAATGTCTCGGGCTGCCCCAGGCAACGGTCTCACAGCACCTGGCGCTGCTGAAGAACAAAGGGATCATTGAAGGAAAACGGGAGGGTGTAGAAGTTCACTACACGGTGGTGCATCCGCTGGCAAAGAAGCTGATCGCCGTTCTCTGAGAATTTTCAATCCACAGCCGACAACTCCCCTTCCAAAGGGGATTTTTATTTTCCGCTTACATCCAGTTCTTCTATTCTCAGGCTGGGGAACCGACCGCCCCGAAAAAGCGCAGGTCATCGCCGATCCCGCCCACGTCCCGGAACAAATCCATTATATTACCGGAAATGACAATGCCTTTCACCGGGTAGGTGATAACCCCTTTCTCTATGCAATAACCTGCCGCTCCCACTGAAAAGTCACCCGAAACCGGATTGGCCGTGTGCATTCCCATCACCGACGTCAGGAGCACCCCCTTATCCAACTGGTCGTAGAGCTTGTTTACGGGTGTGACCCCGTTTTCGATGAAGAAATTGGTGACCCCCATGTGGGGCAGCCCCTTAACTCCGCCACGCACCGCATTACCCGTGGAAACGACCTTATCCTTGCAGGCGCAGTAACTGTTGTAGAGAAATCCTTTAACCTCGCCACCTTCAACAAGGACTGTCCTCTGCCTGGGCACCCCTTCCCCGTCAAAGGGAGTCGTTGCCATACCACCCGGCAGGAGTCCGTCATCGATGATTTTCAGGTCTCCGGCAAAAAGACGACTTCCCTTTTTCCCGGCAAGAATAGATTTCCCTTTCTGCACGTTTTCGGCCAGAAAAGAAGCTGCCAGCACTTCCAGGACCTCGGTTGCCACATAATTGTCCAGGATCACCGGACACTTCATGGTGGCAAAATTGCGGGCGCCAAGCATGCCCGTCGCCTTGGCAGCGGCGTTCTTTGCGATAGCCGCCACGTCCAGCTTGTTGAAATAGTTGCTGAAGCCGAAATCCCAGCCCATCTGCGACTGCCCCTCTTCTTCAGCGACAGCAGAAACACTGCTGGAAACCGAGGTGCCGAAGTAGCTTCCCTCGACCCCCAGGGAGTTTCTGATCAACACTCCATAGCTGGATTCTCCATAGCTGCTCTTTCTCACTTTTTTTATCCGGCTGTCCTCGGCCAGGGTAAGCCGCTCAAGCTCAAGGGCGCGGGCGATCTTTTCCTCTTCTCCCACATCCGCCAGACTTTCATCCACAAGGCCGGATACCGTTTGATAAGTTGCCGGTGGGGGAAAACAATTACACTCGTCCTTGGTCTGTGTTTCGGCACCGATTACCGCATTGGCAACCATCCGCTCCAGGTCCTTGTCATCCATGCTCGTGGAAAAGGAAAACCCCATCCCCCCTTCCTTGAGCACCCGGATGCTGACCCCGACCGGCTCGGAACATTTGAAGGTATCCACCTTCTGCTCCCTGACCTCGATGGAAAGGTTGCGGGATGCTCCAAGCATGATTTCATAGCCATTCAATGCATGGCCTTTAAGCAGTTTTTCAACTCTTGCCGCTTCAAGGTGGAAGTCCATAGATTCTCCGGTGCAGGTTATAGTTCGAGGATCATGGCAATCTCATCGCAGTCGGGAAACTTAACGCACTTCATGCAGTCCCCCCAGACCTTGTGGGGAAGCTCTGATTTATCGACAACGTGAAACCCGAATTTTGCGAAGAAATCAGGCTTGTAGGTAAGACAGAAAACCTTCTTCAGTCCAAGCAGCCTCGCCTCGTCAATACATGCCTGCACCACCTGGGTGCCGATTCCCTTCCTGCCGGCGTCATCGGCCACAGCCACAGAGCGCACCTCAGCCAAATCCTCCCAGACGATATGCAGGGCAGCGGTACCGACGATGCGCCCGTCTTCTTCAAATATATTGAAGTCGCGAATCGCCTCATACAACTCGGCCAGTGAACGGGAAAGCATGTCCCCACGGGAGGCATAGAAGGTTAAAAGCTTCTGGATATCCTTGACATCATTTATCTCGGCCTTGCGCAACATTACAGATCCTTTCTCACGGGTTGCGGGAAGGTATTTACCTAACCGCCTCCGCTATCATCTCCCGGGCATGCTCCAGGGTCGTGTCGGTAATCTTGATCCCTCCCAGCATGCGTGCCACTTCAACTACCCGGTCATCATTGGCGAGCGGGACGGCAGAGGTAACCGTCCGCCCCGACTCCACCTTCTTTTCCACCTTGAAATGCAGATCGGCATAGGCAGCCACCTGGGGAAGATGGGTAATGCACAGCACCTGCTGGGCTGCCGCTACCCGCTTAAGCTTCTCGCCTACCAGAGCTGAGGTTGCCCCGCCGATACCCGTATCAACCTCGTCAAAGATAAGTCGGCACGTCGCTTTCCGGGTGCAGCTGCTTCAATGCCAGCATCAGCCGTGACAGTTCACCTCCCGATGCTATCTTCGCAAGTGCTTCGGTGTTTCCCCCGGGTTTGGCGAAAAAAGAAACTCCGCACGTTCCAGGCCGGTTGATTTTGCCTGGGGAAGCCTTTCAAAGGCTACCTGGAAGCGGGCATTTTTCATGGCCAGCTCGGACAGCTCCTTCTCCATGGCCGATTCCAGCAGTTTTGCCGCTGCGGTGCGTTTCGAGTAAAGGCCTTCCCCTTTGACCCGCAAGGCATCAGTCAGCTCCTCAAGCCTCTTCTGAAGACCGTCCCGGTCTTCCTCCCGAGACATCAGTTCTTCCATTTCCCGGTCGATCGTTTCCTTGTATGCAAGCACCCCCTGGATATGGGGGGCATATTTCTTCTTCAACCGCTGGATCAGCTCCAGCCGGTCTTCAACGACCTGCAACCGTTCAGGGTCTGCTTCGATCCTGGCAGCATATGTCCTCAGCGCCAGGGCCACGTCCTCCAGCTGGATGGAAGCTGCATCCAGTGAGGCCAGAGTATTTTCCAAGGCAGGATCGATGGCGATCATCTCGCAAGTCGCCTCTTCACCTGGGACAACCGGCCAAGGACAGCGTCATCGGCGCCATACAGCTCGGCATATGCTTCCTGGCTATTCTGCAGAAGTTTTTCCCCATGGCTGAGAAGTGAACGCTCCCTGTCCAGGTCTTCTTCTTCCCCGACAATCAGGGCCGCACTGGCGATCTCATCGGACTGGAAGGAAATGAGGTCCAGGCGATGGGCTGCATCCCGTTCATCTTCCTCCAATGTCTTGAGTTTACCACCAACCTGCCTGCATTCATCATGGAGAGTGGCAAATTCCCTGCGCAACTCAAGCAGCCCCCCGTAACCGTCAAGGAGCAGCAGGTGGTTTTCCTGGCGCAGCAGAGTCTGGGCTTCATGCTGGCCATAGATATTTATCAGCAACCTGGAAATTTCTGCCAGTATGGAAATGGTCGACAATCCGCCGCCGATAAAACCCGGTTTTTGCCCGAACGGGAGACGACCCGCTTGATCAGCAGTTCGCCATCGCACTCGATACCGATTTTATCAAGTTCTGCCAGGATCGAAGGGCGACCGGAGAGATCAAAAATGGCTTCCACAACCCCTTCTTCGGCCCCGGCACGGATAAGGTCGGCCGACCCGCGGCCGCCAAGAATCAGATTCACCGCATCGATGATGATCGATTTTCCCGCCCCCGTCTCCCCGGTAAGGATGTTGAGCCCGCCACGGAAGGAGACGGTAAGGGAATCGATGATGGCAATATTTTTAATGGAAAGGTCTGTAAGCATAAATTACCCGTTCGAGGTTCGAGGTTCGAGGTTCGAGGTTCGAGGTTCAAGGTTAAGGTTCGTTTTCCAACTCCGAACGTCGAACTCCGAACTTCGAACTGTTTTTTTATCTTTCGCCCCATTTCAGCTTGGTCCGCAGCACCTCAAAATAATCCTTGCTCCGCGACTGGACCAGCCGGGTCTGGCGTTCTGCCCGCTGGATACGGATTTGATCGCCGTGTTTCACTTCGAAGCCCACCTGCCCATCCAGGGTAAGAAAAACATCCTCGTTGACCGATTGCAGGCTGATGGTGATCAAAGCATCGCCTGACACGACAATCGGGCGATTGGTAAGGGTGTGGGGGCAGATGGGAGTAATCACCAGGCAATCCAGCTGCGGGTGGATGATGGGGCCGTTGGCGGAAAGGGAATAACCGGTTGAACCGGTGGGAGTGGAGATGATAAGGCCATCAGCCTTGAAAGTGGTCAGATAGCGGCCATCGACCTCAGTTTCCAGATCGATAATCCTTGCCAGCGCCCCCTTGTTGATAACCACATCGTTCAGAACCTGGCGGCCTTCGATCTCAGCCCCGTCCCGGTGCAGGGAAACACGCAGCATCATCCGCTCAGACACCTCGTAATCCCCCTTCAGACATCGTTCCAGGGCAGGATACATCTCTGTCAGGGTGATTTCCGTGAGAAAGCCCAGGCTTCCCAGATTGACGCCGAGAATCGGCACCTGCCTGTCTCCCACCAGGCGGGCCACGGAGATCAAGGTTCCATCGCCACCCAGTACCACCACCAGGTCGGCCTGCTCGGGAATATCGTCTCTTTTCGCGGTATATGTGCAGCTGATGTGTTTTGCCAGATGGGGTTCCACCAGGGGAGAAAGCCCCCTTGCCACCAGCCATTCGACCAGCTCTTCAGCTATCCCCACGCAGCGGGGGTCATGGACCTTGGCAAAGATTGCTATTTTTTTCATGGCGCAAGCCTTTATCTATGGTATAAAAAATAAGGCTTTACTAGCACATATAAACCACCATGTCCAATGGAAACTCCATGGCAGCAAGAGTTCCGGACCAAGGACAAGCCTATGAACGAATATGATGCCAACCAGGCACCTGAACTTGATAACCTCATCCTCATCATCAAATCCTTCCTTGAACATATCGAATACACCCTGGGCAAAGACAAATATACCGCCACCCGATATGATGCCTTCAACGCCCTGGCCTACGCCGTCCGGGACAAGCTTGTGGAACGCTGGCTGGATACCCAGCAGGCCTACTACAACAGCGACAACAAGCGTGTCTACTATATCTCCATGGAATTCCTCATCGGACGGTCCCTGATCAACAGTCTGATCAACCTGGATATCCTGGAGGATTTCAGGGAGGCTATCACCTCCCTCGGCTACGATTTCGAAGATATCTTTGACGAAGAGCAGGAAGCGGGTCTCGGCAATGGCGGCCTGGGACGCCTCGCCGCCTGCTTCCTCGATTCCATGGCCACCATGTCCATCCCGGCATACGGCTATGGTATTCGCTATGAATACGGCATCTTCCGTCAGAAGATCGTCGACGGCGCCCAGATGGAACTCCCCGACAACTGGCTCCGTTACCGCAATCCATGGGAACTGGACCGGCAGGAGCACCTGCATCCGGTAAAATTTTATGGCAGGGTCCTCACCACCACCAACAAATTCGGCAAAACCGTCAGGGAATGGTCGATACGGAAGATGTCATGGCCATGGCCTACGATACGCCCATCCCCGGTTACAAGAACAACTCGGTCAACACCATGCGCCTGTGGAGCGCCAAGTCGAGCCGTGACTTCGACCTGAAGTTCTTCAACGAGGGAAACTACATCCGCGCCGTGGAAAAGAAGATGCAGACGGAAACCATCTCCAAGGTGCTCTATCCGGCCGACAACGTTATCGAGGGTAAGGAGTTGCGTTTCAAGCAGGAATATTTTCTTGCTTCGGCAACCATCCATGATGTCCTCTACCGCTTCAAGAAAAAACACACCGATCTCAGGCTCCTGCCCGACAAGGTTGCCATTCAGCTGAACGATACCCATCCTGCCCTGGCCATTCCCGAATTGATGCGGGTGCTGCTGGACCTGGAAAACGTGGACTGGGACGATGCCTGGCAGATCACCCAAAAAACCTTCGCCTATACCAATCACACCATACTGCCGGAAGCCCTTGAACAATGGCCGGTCTGGTTCTTCGAGCAGATCCTCCCCCGGCACCTGCAGATCATCTTCGACATCAACAAGTATTTTCTGGAAGAGGTTGCAAAACGGTTCCCTGGCGATAACGCCCGTCTGGCCCGCATGTCCATCGTGGAAGAGCACTGGGAACGAAAAATCCGCATGGCCCACCTGGCCATCGTCGGCAGCCATTCGGTCAACGGCGTTGCCGCGCTGCATAGTGAAATCCTCAAACAGCAGCTGTTCCGGGATTTCTACGAGATGTACCCGGAGCGGTTCAACAACAAGACCAACGGCATAACCCAGCGACGCTGGCTGAAAATGTCCAATCCTCCCCTTTCCGAGCTGATCGACGACTATATCGGTAACGGCTGGGTTACCGACCTTTACGAGCTGGAAAAATTGAAAGCGGTCGCCACCGAACCGGAATTCGTGACCAGATGGCAGGCAGTGAAAAAGCTCAATAAAGAGAAGCTGGCCGCTTACATCCTCAAGCACAACTGCATCCAGGTCAACGTTGATTCCATTTTCGACTGCCAGGTAAAGCGGATTCACGAATACAAGCGGCAGCTGTTGAACGTGCTTCACGTTATCACCATGTACAACCGGATCAAGGAAAACCCGGCAGGCGACTTCGTTCCCCGCACCTTCATCTTCAGCGGCAAGGCAGCCCCCGCCTATGTCACCGCCAAGCTGATCATCCGCCTCATCAACGCCGTCGCCACTGTTGTCAACAACGACCCGGAGGTGGGTGACCGGATGAAGGTGGTTTTTCTGGCCAACTACAGCGTCTCTCTGGCAGAACATATCTTTCCGGCGGCAGACCTGTCCGAACAGATCTCCACGGCAGGCACCGAGGCCTCCGGAACCGGCAACATGAAATTCGCCCTTAACGGCTCCCTCACCATCGGCACCCTGGATGGCGCCAATATCGAGATCATGGAAGAGGTGGGAAGAGAAAACATCTTCATCTTCGGCCTGACCACGGACGAGGTCAACAATACCAGGAGCAAGGGCTACAATCCCCGTGACTATTACAGCAAACTGCCGGAATTGCGAAGGGTGCTGGACCAGATTGCCGGCGGGTTCTTCTCTCCCGGCGCCCCCGACCTTTTCCGTCCCATCGTCGACCTGCTGCTGAACCATGGAGATTACTACATGCTGCTGGCCGACTACACCTCCTACATCGCCTGCCAGGATGAGGTAAGCAAGCTTTACCGGGACCAGAACGAATGGACCCGGCGGGCAATCCTCAATACCGCCGGCATGGGCAAATTCTCCAGCGACCGGACCATTGCCGAGTACGCCAGAGATATCTGGGGGATCAGCGGTTTGTGTCAAGGGCGCCGAATCCCGCCAGCATGGTGACAGTTCTGCCCATGGATCTTTTTGACCGCAGGGCGGCGGAAGATGCCGCCAAGGAAGCCCCCCTCGCAGAAAAGATGCGGCCACGGACCATTGCCGAATATGTGGGGCAGGAACAGCTTCTTGGGGAAGGCAAGCTGCTGCGGCGGCTGATCGAAAGCGACCAGCTGACCTCTCTCATCTTCTGGGGTCCTCCCGGCTCGGGCAAAACGACATTGGCCCGCGTCATCGCCGGCGCCACCAGTTCCCACTTCATCTTCTTTTCCGCCATTCTCTCCGGTATCAAGGAGATCCGCGAAATCGTCAAGGAAGCGGAGGAAGTGCGCAAGTTCCAGGGCAGAAGAACCATTCTCTTCGTCGATGAAATCCATCGTTTCAACAAGAGCCAGCAGGATGCCTTTCTCCCCTATGTGGAAAAAGGTGTCTTCACCATCATCGGCGCCACCACCGAAAATCCCTCCTTTGAAGTGATCGCCCCACTCCTTTCACGGTGCAAGGTGCTGGTGCTCAATACCCTGAGCGAGGAAGAGCTGCAGAAGATCATCCGCAATGCCCTTACCGACCGTGAACGGGGGTTGGGCAATCTGGACCTGACCATTACCGATGATGCCTTGAGCTACATGGCCGAGCAGGCCGGAGGCGACGGCAGGGTCGCCCTCAATACCCTGGAAACGGCGGCGAGGCTGGCGGAAAAAGGCACCATAGACATGGATATGGCCAGGGAAGCGGTGCAGAAGAAGCCGCTCCTCTACGACAAGGGGGGAGAGGAACATTATAACGTCATCTCCGCCTTCATCAAGTCCATGCGGGGCAGCGACCCCGACGCCGCCGTCTATTGGCTGGCTCGGCTCATCGAAGCAGGGGAGGACCCGCTCTTCATCCTGCGCCGCATGGTGATACTGGCCTCGGAGGATATAGGTAACGCTGATCCCCGCGCCCTGCAGGTGGTAGTGTCTGCTCTCCAGGCCTTTCAGATGGTGGGGATGCCGGAGGGACGCATCATCCTTTCCCAGGCGGTCACCTACCTGGCCACCGCCCCCAAGTCCAATGCCTCATATCTGGCAATAGACGAGGCACTCTCCGAAGTGAGAAAAAGCGGCGCCCAGCCGGTCCCCATGCACATCCGCAATGCGCCGACAAAGTTGATGAAGGATCTGGCTACCACGCCGGCTACCGCTATGCCCATGACTTTGCGGGTGGCTATGTGGAGCAGGACTACCTGCCGAACGGCTCCATGGGCGGAAATATTACCGGCCCGCGGGTTATGGCTACGAGAAGACGATCAAGGAGCGCATGGAGTACCTGAAAAGAAAAAAGAATGAACCTGAAAAAAGCAGTGGGAACGCGGAAGAGTCGGAAAAATCAGGATAACTGCGGATTAAAGACACAAGCTGAACCAACCATTCAGGTGAAACCTTAATTTCCTGGTTTTTATCCGCCTTTATCAGATGTTATCCGCCTTTTCCGCGTCCAAGTGTCGTTTTTAGAATGAATAGACACATGACTCTACCCCCTCATTTAAGACCAAGGCAAATAATACATGACATACAAGGGCTGCTGATTTTTGCGCCAGAGTGCCACACACGGAAGCGACGAGGACGGCGGCGAGATGGCGTGAAAGCCACAGCCACGTAGGTTCAGGAGGAATCATGAAGAAAATCGGCATCCTCACCAGCGGCGGCGACTGTTCCGGGATGAACGCCGCCATCCGCAGCGCCGTGCGGAGCGGCCTGCGAAACAATGTAGAAATGCTGGGATTTCGCAAGGGATATGTGGGACTGATGAAACCGGATTACATCACCCTCGATTCAAAAGCGGTCTCCGGCATCCTCCACCGGGGGGGCACCTTTCTCCAGTCGGCCCGCTCGCCCGAATTCCGCACCATTGAGGGGCAGCAGCAGGCCCTGGCCAACCTGAAAAACCTGGGGGTGGAGGGGCTGATCATCCTCGGGGGTGACGGTTCCCTGACCGGGGCATTGGCGCTGCACAACCTGGGCTTTCCGGTCATCGGCATCCCGGCCAGCATCGACAACGACATCCCTTACACGGACATGGCCCTTGGGGTGGATACGGCCCTCAACAACATCATCTACGCCGTGGACTGCATCAAGGATACCGCCAGCTCCCACGCCCGGGCCTTCGTCATCGAAGTCATGGGGCGCAATTCGGGCTACCTGGCCAGCATCAGCGCCATTGCCGCCGGTGCCGAATACGCCTGGTTCCGGAACGGGATTTCGACCTCTCCGAGATATGCCAGCAGTTACGCGCCCGCTACGAAGAAGGACGGGATAACGCCATCATCATCCTCGCCGAAGGGGCGGGCAACGCCCACCAGATCGCCGACAGCATCAAGGACGCCATCGGCTTCGAAACCAGAGTCACGGTGCTCGGCCACTATCAGCGGGGCGGCGCACCGACCGTCTTCGACCGGCTCCTGGCGAGCCGTCTGGGAAAAAATGCCGTTGATTTGCTCCTGGCGGGGAAAAAGGGCTCATGGTGGGTCTCTCCAACAACTCCATCGTCACCAGCTCACTGGAGGATGTGGTCAAGGGGGAAAAAAAGCCCCACGACGAGATGCTGCGGTTGGCGGAGGTGCTGGGGATATAGATGGAGAGCATCGAAAGCTGAATAAGAGACGGGCGGGGAACTTCTTCCTTGCCCGTTTTCGCTTGCGGCAACTCCGTCTCTAAAAATGTCGGCGCATATTTCGCTTTGTCTTTACACCTGCACCCTCCCCCCAGCCCCTCCCATCAAAGGGAGGGGGGCATCGCTTACATTCCCTCTCCCCTGGTGGGAGAGGGCCAGGGAGAGGGGCAATCGCCGGTAGCAAGAACAAACACGACACTGCTTCAGGCCCCTTACCTGCCCTCCCCGTGCTCACTCCGTCTTGATCACCCTGATCACATCGATGCCCTCAAACTGCACCGCCCCTACCCTGCCCGTCACATGGACCGGCACCTGGCTGCCTTCCGGTAGTATGGCAATTACCTGGCTGCGGCTGAACTTCACCATCAGACTGTCATTACATTTGCCTTTCCGGATCTGATAGGGCTTGGATTCAGCAGACACGGTACCTTCAAGGCGTATTGACGCAATGTCGATCTCGCCGGCCTTATATCCATCGGGTAGCTCTATCTCGACCGTCACCCAATTCCCCTGGCTTTTCTGATTGAGGGTTTCCGGCTCGAACCTGATCTCTGCCGTTATGCTGGTAATCGGCAAATGGGTGGTGAAAGTGGCCATGGACATCCATTCCCCATAGCGGTCGCCGTCAAAGGCCCGTGCCCGCCACTGATAGACAGTATTGTCTGCCAGTGGTTGGGTTGGCGTCCATGAGGTGCTGCCGGAAGGGTCGCTGGGGCCGCCGTATTGGGCAGCAATGAGTGTGGCCCCGGCATAGACCTCGAAGTCGTAGCTCAGAGTGTCGCTATCAGGATCCATGGCATTGGTAATGGTCAAGGTCGGGGTAAGGCTGGCAACGGTCGTACCTGTCGCCGGGCTGACAGCTGTCGGGA
>NZ_BBCJ01000038.1 GCF_001311985.1 Geotalea toluenoxydans JCM 15764 | reverse complement strand
TGATGGTTTTGGCGGCAAATCCCCCCCTCGCCCCCCTTTCATAAAGGGGGGTAAACATTACATTTTCATGTCATCCATATTCATAGGTTTCTTCCCTGGGGAGGCGGGCTGTGACGTATGCCCCTCATGCCCCCCTGCTGCCGGAGCCTGTCCCGGTGCAGCCGGCTTGCCGCCCGTATGCTTGCTGTGATCCTGACCGCCGCCGCCTTTCAGTTGTGACTCGGAATCGATCAGGTAGCCGCCGGATACCGCCACTTTGTCACCCGGATTGATGCCTGATATGATCTGGATTTTATCGTCGGTCTGCTGTCCAACCTTCACATCACGGGGTTCGAACATCCCCGGTGAACTTTCCACCCAGACCACCTGACGAGTTCCAGTATCAAGTACCGCGGTGACTGGAACTACAATGGCCGATCCCAGTGGGACCTTGATGATGGCGTTGACGAACATGTCAGGTTTCAGCCTCATGCCGGGATTGGGCATTTCCACCCTAGCCTTCACCGTCCTCGTTTTCGGATCGAGAAATGGGTAGATGTAGGAAACCTTGCCACTGAACGACTTGCCCGGGAAGGACTGGGAACGGATTTCCACCCTCTGTCCAATATGGACATTGGGGAATTCATTCTCGTAAACCTCAACTTCCACCCAAACATTGGAAAGGTCGGCAATATTGAACAGCTGATCACCGGTATTGACATACTGCCCCTGCTGAACCATCTTTTCGATCACTATCGGAAAGGGTGTGGTAGATGGGAAGGCGGATATTGGGCTTCCCTGCCTTCTCCAATTGGGCAATCTGGTTTTCCCTGACGCCAAAGAGCAAAAGCCGCTGCTTGGCCGACTGCACCAGCCCGTCACCATTCTGGGAGATGGAGGCAATGGGGGAATTCTTCAGCTGATCGCGACTTTTCACCGCCAGCAAATATTCCTGCTGGGTCGCCACTAAGTCTGGGGAGTAGACTTCAGCAACAGGCTTGCTCTTACTTACCCAAGAGCCGACCGTGTCAACAAAAAGCCTGTCTATTCTTCCTCCTATCCAGGCAGTGACCTTGGCCTGGCGAGACTGATCGAACTGGACGATGCCGACAGCATTTATTTCCTTGTTCAAATCCTGCCGCCTGACCTCTATGGTAGCCACATTGGCCATGACCCTCTGGGTCGGGGAAAGGGAGACGTGACCGATCATCTCTGCCTGCTGCTTTTGCTCCGCAGTCATCGGCCCACTGCCTGCCGCTCCATCGATCTTCTTGATCAGTTCCATGCCGCAGATCGGGCAGGTGCCCGGTTTGTCCTTGATGATAAACGGGTGCATTGAGCAGGTATAGAGCTGTTTGCCCTGAGCTACCTTCGCATCCTTTCCAGTCGACGTTTTAGCGCTCTTCTGCTGCCACAGGTACCACCCCCCGCCAGCTGCCGCGGCAATCAACAAAAATATCAACGGAATTGCAATTTTCTTGTTCAGGCTCATGGTCGTACCTCGATATATGGATAGTTGTTTCTGTTCTGAACGGATGCAGTCGGTGGCTACTTGACCGCAGTTGAAGCTGGAGTCTGGCCAGCCGGCCACGGCAATTCACCACCGACAAGTGCTTCCAACTGGGCCAGCTTCATCATGTATTCAGCCTGGGAGTCGTAAAGTTCCCGCTCGTAATTGAACAGGTTGACCCGCCCGTCGAGCAGGGTGAGAAAGTCCACCTTGTTTACACGGTAGCTGATAATGGCCGATTCCAGTGATTGTTCAGCCTGGGGAATAATCCCCCCTTGTACAGTTCAACCAGTTTCTGCCGCCGTTCCAGTTGGGCCAGAATATCATGAATGGAATAGGTGATGCTGTTCTTCAGGCCGTTGAGCTCCTCCAAAGACATGTTCGTCTCGGAAGTCGCTTCAGCAACCATGGCCTGTCGGCGCTCACGCTGCAGTGGCAGGTTAAACGTGACGCCGACGGTAAACATGTTGTCGCCCGGATCTTTTGTCATTTCAGTATTTACCGCCTCACGGAACATGTATTCGAAGGAGAGATTGAAGTCGGGGTAGTACTCCTTTTGCGCCAGGCGGCGGGAGGCATCTCCCTTGTTGGCCAGGCTGATCAGGCTCTTCACCTGGGGCCTTTTGGCGAAAGCGGCTTCTTTCAGCTGTTCGGCTGACAGGGACGGTTTCGGTAAATCGAAGTCGGGGATTCTACCAATGGGGGTAGTATCGGGCCGGTAGAGAAGATAGTTGAGATTCGCTCCAAGCTCCTTCGCTGCTGTTTCAGGGTTATCTGCATGTCGAGCATTTTGGATCTTTCCAAGCCCGCCTTGTAAATATCCTGCTGCACCCCCTGGCCGACTGAATACTTGGACTCGGCAATGGTGATGAAATCGGTCAGTATCTGCAGGTTCTTGTCGATGATCTGTAGAAACTTGTCCACGGCGTAAATCTGGTAATAGGTCTCTTTCACCATGCGGGCCAATTCAAGTTTCCGTTCTTCGATGGCCCATTTATATGACTCCGCCTCATATTGTGCCACTTCCTGTTTGATAGCGCGCTTGCCCCAAAAGGGAAGTTGTTGGGATATGCCGATTACCTTGGAGGTCTGTGGGTCTTTATCGAAGGCAAAAGGTTCCTTTGCCATCAGGTTCTGCAGTTTGAACATGAACATGGGATCTTCAAGGGCCGACGCCTGTTTGACCCGATTGGCAAACATCTGCCAGCGGGCCTGGGAAGATTTGAGTTCCGGATTTTTATCAAGCGCGGAAGCGATGAGGCGTGAGAGATCCTCGCAGGCGGCTTACCCTCTTCCGCCCACACCATGGCTGGAGAAACAGCCAATAGAAGTAGTAAAGCAAACGTGTGTAGTGTTTTCATGGAAGCTCCCAAACATAAATTCAATACAGTTACAATTACACAGGTTGTGCCAACTCATATCTTACTGATTTTGCAGATTTATTACTGCGGTCGGAATGTCAAGACATGGAGAATATTCCCCACAAGGTAGGAATATTCGTCACTGCAGCCCATGCATAGATACCTTTCGGCCTTTATCCACAAAGATTAAGGTTTTTAAAAAATGGGGAACATGCCTATTTCTGACCCGGCGGAGTAATGCCATATTTTTCTATTCGGTAGATAAGCGTATGCCGGGGAATTCTCAGGAAGCGGGCAGCCGCTGTCTGATTCCATGAGCTGCGTTCCAGGGCGGCAACGACCACTTCCCTCTCCAATTGCTCAAGAGGATACCCTTCATCGGGCAGTTTTATTACTGCTGTCCCCTGAGCACGTTTCTCGCGAAGTTTATCCGGCAGGTCATCAACAGAAATCATATCGCCGTTTCGCATAATGAGAAGGCGTTCGATGGTATTTTCCAGCTCCCGTACGTTTCCCGGCCAGGAATGCATCACCAGAGCCTCAAGGGCGCTATTTTCGAGGGTGACATTCTCACTGCCATGCTTGCCACAAAAGTATTTGATCAGTAATGGGATGTCTTTGCGCCGCTCGCGTAGGGAGGGGAGGTGTACCGGTATGACTGCCAGGCGGTAATAAAGGTCTTCACGGAATGAACCGTTAGCTATAGCCTTGTCTATATTGACGTTAGTGGCTGAAACCACCCTGACATCTATTTTCTGAACCTTAGTGCCTCCCACAGGTTCAATCTCCTTCTCCTGTAGAGCCCTGAGCAACTTTGGCTGTAATTCCAGCGGAAGTTCGCCGACTTCATCAAGGAAAAGTGTTCCGCCATCCGCCAATTGAAATTTGCCGGTTTTGTCTCTCAGTGCTCCGGTAAATGCTCCTTTTACGTGGCCAAAAAGTTCACTCTCCAACAAGTCACGGGGAATGGCTGCACAGTTGATGGCTATAAATGGAGCTTCTCTCCTTGAACTGTTAGCATGGATGGAGCGGGCAACCAGCTCCTTTCCCGTACCGGATTCGCCTGTAATCAAAATGGCAGCCTCAGTGTCGGCCACCTTGCGAATCACATCGAAAACCTTCTCCATTTCTTTTGAATTGCCAATAATAGTGCGAAAATCAGTTTTATCCGACAACTGGCTCTTCAGCCGCTTGTTCTCCTCAGCCAGCCCATTGAACTGAAGCGCTTTCAGGACAATCAGTTTGAGTTCATCCCTGTTGAAGGGTTTGGTGATGTAGTCGTAAGCCCCCGCTTTCATGGCCTCCACTGCTATGTTCACCGTTCCGAATGCGGTTATGATTATCACCAAAGTCTCCGGTGAACGCTCTTTTATTGACTTGAGCACCATCAGTCCATCCATGCCCGACATTTTCATATCGGTAATAACCAGGTCAGGCTGAGATTGTCCGAATAAAAACAAGCCTTCCTCACCCGATGAGGCAGCCTGGACTTCATAACCCTCCTCTTTGAGGTTGTATTCCAGCACCCGCCGTAGCGAATTGTCGTCATCAATTACAAGAATCTTTCCTTTCACCGCAATCCCCCGTCGGAAGCATTCTGCATCGGCAAGGTGACGTTGACTATAGTTCCGTGACCAACTTCACTCTCCACCTGCATTGTTCCGCCATGACTTTCAATGATCTTCCTGGTAATAGCCAGGCCCAAACCGGTACCATCCGGTTTGGTAGTAAAAAAAGGCTCGAAAATGCGATTCATCGTCTCTGCATCTATTCCTGGGCCGCTATCACGGAAGCAGATTTCACATGAGCCTGTCTCATGGGGTGTTGTCGTTATCGTTACGCTGCCCCCCGTCGGTGTTGCCTGCAAGGAGTTGATGATAATGTTCAGAAAAGCCTGTCGGAGCTTTTCACCGTCGGCACTGATTATTACAGGGGTGGATGCCGGTTTCAGCACAAGTGAAATTTGTCGTCCCCTGGCGTCATTGGAAAGCAGAGCCACTATTGTTTCCAATTCTTCCTGAATCGGACAGAGCTGCATGTCAGCTGGCTGTGGTCGTGCCATATGGAGAAAATCCTCCACCACCCGGTTCAGACGCTCGGTCTCCTTGATCTGTATGTCGATGAATTCCTGTTTTGGGTCACCGGGCGTGTAGTCGTCCTTCAATATCTCGGCTGTTCCACGAATTGAACCGAGTGGATTTCGGATCTCGTGGGCCAGTACCGCCGCCATTTCTCCCAAGGTAGACAGCTTCTCAGCCCGTCGCAACTGTTCCTCGATGATTATGATACGCTCAGATTGGTTTTGCAGCTTCTGGTATGACTCCTCCAGCGCGGGCTGTTTTCTGGAGCTCCACTGTGCGCTCCCGCTCCCGCTGGGACAGCAGGCCGGTCACACCCCCTACAATGTTATACAGCATTATTTCAAGATATTTCTCCATTTCCAGGGTCAGGTGGCCGCCCCACTGGAAAAGGAGATGCGGTGCATAAGCAATGCTGACAAGGATTGAGCAGATTAACCCACCACGCAACCCAAACCATAGGGCAGCGAGGATTATCGGCAGATAGTAGAGACGCTGGAAAATATCGTGAAGATAAGGGAGATGAAGCGGTGTCAGATAGTGGAAAAGGCTTATGCAAACAAGAAAGCAAGCCAGGATGATTGGGCGTAATGGGGTTATTGATAACTTCTGAATTTGCATTTATGTGTGATCCTGAGTCTTTCCGGTTAATCGTCAACTTTGAGCAGGTCTCATTACAGCCTTTCTTCTGTTCGTGGATAGTAGCCTGCTTAGATGGTCTAAGCCTTAACCGCCCTGTCCTGCTGTTCCGTTCCTGTTGATGGTCCTGAGGATGGAACTCACCGATTCATCCATCTGTTGTTCCAGCCTGTATCGCTGATCAGTACTGGCAGCAATTTGGGGCATCTCAATATTTTCTGTTTCAGCCTGTTCTGTTAGGGCGCGGCCGCTAGGCAGCTGTTCGAAGTGCACATGGGTCCTGTGGATCTACCCGTGTTGCCCGAAAAAGCCACGACCGTACCTGATTCGACCATTTCGCCAGCCTTCACACGCAACAAAGAGTTGTGACCATAGAGGGTACGGTCGACATTGGCATGTTCTACTATAACGGTCGATCCATATCCGCCACGTATGCCGGAAAAGACAACCTGACCCTTGCGGGTGGCACGAACAGGGGTTCCGACCGGTACGGCTATATCGATCCCATGGTGCAAAATGGCCCTTCCGCTACCGAATGGATCGAGTCGCCAGCCAACACCAGAAGTGATGACGCCGTTCTGGACCGGCAGCTGCGTATCTGCCAGTGCTACAATCGGAAGAAGTAACAGCATGATCGTTGTAACGAATATTACTTTCATGTCTTCCGCAGATTTATACTCTTTGCCCAGCCAGTCATGATCATTTTGAGCCGATCTCAAGGGCTTTCATCTGCATATCCATGCCAGCTTTCATAGCCGTGGCATTCGCTTCATATGCTCTCGTCGCAGTCACCATGTCGGCCATTTCCTCAACAATATTGACATTCGGATATGCAACATAACCATCCTCTCTTGCGTCTGGGTGTCCAGGGTCGTATTGAAGCCGAGGGGGGGACTGGTCCTCAATAATATTGACAACCTCGACTCCAATAACCTCTGCCCCTCCCTCCATATTGGCGCTTGCACCATCAAGAACAGTGGCAAACACCGCATCTTTGCGTCGGTATTGGCCACCTTCATCTGTCCTGGTGGAATTGGCGTTGGCAAGGTTAGATGAAATCAGGTTCATCCGGGTTCTTTCGGCGGTCAAGGCAGAGGCACTAATTTCCATGGCATCCATTGGTTTTCCCTCCATATCATCTCGTTGATGTCTGCCTCAGAAGATAGGTTTTTCCCCTTTCGCCCCTCAGAATGCTCATCAACATGTCCCCAAGACTGCAAGCTTGGTTTTGTACTTCCGAAATTTCCGACACTTCCGGGTCCAAAAACAGATCCATGACCTGTGAGCTGGTGTTACCTTCAAACAACACAACGTTGAGAGCAGGAAATAGTTGCCGCACCGTCCGGCTGAATTCCCGCCCGTTAAAGTCTTTCATTTTGTGATCGCTGATCATGGCGCTGTAGGTTTCAGTCTGCAGCATGACAAGCGCTGCATCCGTGCTCATGACGCATGTGACATTGATCTCCAAATGGCCCAAAAGCCTTTCTATAACCTCTAGAACATCCCGGTTGCTACAGACCACCAAAATGACAAGGTCTCTGACAGGGAACAGATTCACTAGACCACCTCAAACTGAACCAACAACCATGCCGTCCCTTAAGCTTATGGTTCTGTCAGAGTACGCCCCATTTTCAGCATTATGCGTTACCATCACGACTGTCTGTCCGGCATTATTCAACTCCCTGAATAATGCCATGACCTCTTCGCTGGTCTTGGAATCCAGGTTGCCGGTCGCTCATCAGCCAAAAGTATATGCGGATTGTTGACAATAGCCCTGGCAATGGCAACACGTTCCTGCTCGCCTCCGGATAATTGGTTGGGGAGCCGGCCAAGCTTGTTCCCCAGACCGACCTTTTCAAGGGCTTGGCGGGCCGCGGCCCTCTTTGCATTGGTAGCCATTTTGACAATTGCTAAGGGCAGCATGACATTCTCTGCAGCGGTCAGGTACGGGATCAGGTGAAATGATTGGAAAACAAACCCAAGGTTTTGTGCCCTGAAGTCAGCCAGCTTTTCCCCTGGCAGGTCATAAAGACGTACGCCGGCCATCTCGACATCTCCGGAAGTCGGATGGTTCATTCCTCCCAGAACTGAGAGCAAGGTGCTCTTACCGGAGCCTGACTGCCCCATTATGGTGATAAATTCACTGGCTTCTATGCTGATATCAACACCGCGCAAAGCTTCGACAACGTCTTCTCCGCTGGTGTAGTGTTTCTTCACATTGGTGATTTCAATAAGTGCCATTTTCCATTCTCCAGTACTGCTTTCACCACTAAGACACTAAGGACACTAAGTGCCATTCAAACAGATAAGAACTGTTCTTTCGTTAAGGACTCACCGACACATGCCTTCCTTTAGCATTTCTTCGTGATCTTAGTGCCTTAGTGGTAGATTTCGAATCTATGTTTTACTTCACAGCGCCCGCAGCGCCTCGGTCGGGTCCATCTTGCTGGCATGCAGCGCTGGATAGAGACTGGCCAGCAGGCCCAGCATTACGGCTAATCCGATTGAACCGGCAGCTACAGTACTGTCCCAGATTAGGTGTGCATTCTTGCTTTCAGCCATGAAAGGCAGAGCCAGTTTGGCGCCCCCCATGCCGGCAGCATAGCCCAGGATTCCTGCCAGCAGGCTGACAAGCACTGCTTCCAGCAGGATGATCCGCATGATGTGGCTCTTGCGAAAGCCTATCGCCCTGAAAACACCGATCTCGGTCGTGCGCTCATTGACGCTTCCCATCATGGTCACAAAGACAATCAGAGAACCGATAAAAACAACTACCCCTGCCATGGCATAGGAAAACCGTTTGAACTGGTCCAGTGCCTTGAGGCGCCCTTCCACCACCTGCTGGATTGCCGAGACCTTGGCATCGGGGAGCTTTTCGGCAATCTGGGTTACCATGTCGCCAATGGGGCACCCGGAGCAAAGAGCCGCCACTTCCGCTAAGGTAATCTTTCCTTCTTTGCCGAGAATTTTCTGTGCTTTACCAAGAGAGGCGAAGACGAGAGAGTCATCCTGTGAACCGGTCTGGTCAAGCACTCCGGCAACCTTGAAAGTTTCCTCCTTGATCCGAATGGTATCACCGGAGCTAGCATCGAGGATCTTTGAGGCATCGCTTCCCAGTAACACTTCATTGTCGGCCTTCGGGGCATCGCCAAAAATCTGCCACCACTGTTTCATTTTCAATTCACTGTCAAAGTCCACTCCGACCAGCAGCACATCGTGGGTACCTACCTTGATTCCCCCAGTACCTTTGGCGCAACGGCAGAGATATTCTTGCTGTTCTTGATGGTTTTGATCCTGGCCAGATCCTCTTCGCCAATCTCCCGCTGGTCGAAGGTGACGCCCCCAAGGCTTATGCCGCCGTAATTCATGGAGAGGCCGTTACTCTGGGGGGTAATGAGGATGTTGGCTCCAAATTCGTCCATCTTCCGCTCAATGTCGCTGGACATGGACCGGGTAAGTGTCACGAGGGTGACAATTGTGGCGATTCCCACCATCAGTCCGATGGTGAGAAAAGCCATTTTCGTTTTCCGGCGTTTAAGGTTGTTGATGGATATGGTATGCAGTTTCATTTTCTATCCCGATTAGAAGTATTTTGCACCGGATTGAAGATCGGTTGCCTTGACAATGACGTTTGCTCCGATAAAAGCGCTGGGGAGGTAGGTGGGATTGCAGCCGCCAATGGCGTGCGGACCTATTTTCGCAATGGCAAAGCGTTGGCTACAGTTTTTGCACACCATAAAGTCGTCTTTCTGCTCATATCCCTTTTTTGCCTTGTAACAGACATCGCAGGTATCAAAGGCGGTATGGATGGCGCCATCAGTGCCTTTGACCACAAAGAAGCTTATATCTTTGCCGCTATCCTTGAACTGGTAAAAATGTGCCTTGCCGTCTGAAACCTTTGCCACCGGGATGCTTACCACTCCATTTACCGGCTTTACCTTCTGGACATTTGAGAAACCAGGTATGTTCAGAGCAAATACCGTCGCCACTCCCAGAACAACCAATATCCCGGCAACAATACCCAGATGTAAACCTTTGCTTCGAATGTTTTTCATACCGATCACCTGTACATCCTCCTTAATCCTGTTTTGTTTTCGTGAGGCTTTTCCCATGGCTATACTCCCTTTGTTTTTACTTTCTGTTCTTATTGCAACAGGCACAACCACCGCCTGCATTTTTCTGTGCCTGGGGCGTCTTGCCCGTTTCCTCGTCAAACACATCCTTTGCGACAGTACGCACTACATTACTTGGATACCCGGTATCAGTAACCACTGAAGCCAGGTGACCAGGGGCAATTTTTTTCAAATCATGCCACACGGTCACTTTTGCTGCAGCGATGTCTACTTCAACCGAAACGACTCCTTCTTTTTGTTCAAGTGCGTTGGTGATCTTCGCAGCACAACTGCCACACGACAGCTTCTCCGCATTCAGCACGGTTACCGTATCGGCCCCCTGCGTCGCAGCCCAGGATGTAGCTGAGATCAGAACCAATAGCGTCATCAATGTGACCACCAGATGATGGGGGGTGATGTTTATCCTTGCGTGCATTTGTTCCTCCGTTTAGTTTCGATTGCTGCCGCATCCACCATTGCCGCAGGATGAAGACTTTACCGCCTTAGACCCGAAATCCCGCCCTGCAACCTTTTTGAACTCGGCAATGGGCATTTTTTCCATCAGCCAGCTCCTGAACCCTTCATTGTTAACTGCTGCAGCAAATGTTTCAGGCTTTGCAGATGTTGATTGATAGCCAACCAGCACCCACCCCCTTCCACATCCACCTCCACTCCAGCCGTTCCGGGCAAACGCATCAAGGCTTTCTCAATTTTTCCGGCACAACTCCCGCAGGTCATGCCGATGGTCTTTAACACGGCAACTTCCTGTACAGGCCGTTTGATCTTGACGTGAAAAGCGAGAAATACCATCAACGCAACCACGGCAAGCAGCAAAGCTATATTTATAATCCGTTTTCTCATCTTGGCTTCACCTGACATAACTTCTGTGGATTCCCTGTTGGTGTTCATGGAAAGTAAAAGCAAAAAATCTGCCAGCTTGATTAATTATTGTAACATATCGGAATTATATGGATTTTTTTAAAAAGCAGCCCTAAAAAATATTCCTCAGGATAAAGAATATCCCCCATGTATGTTGAATATTCTCCACTCATTGCAAAATCTTATTTGGATCGCCTCTATTTGTTTACGCTCTATTTGCAGAAATGCATCTACACTTTTGGGTCAAAATGCTTCCCCCTCCCTTCCTGGATCATTCTTACGCATGCTTCGTACCATGCAAGATCCCGCTGAACGAGGATGTGGACGACATCAGTCACCATGAAGATCCTCGAACCATACGGTAGACAAGAACCGAGCGCTGCAAAAACACTGATCAATCTGACATCGTAGAAAATCCTCCAGGGGTGTAGATTTTTCTGCATTAATAAATTGTCAACATTATGTAAGTATCTGAAATCAAAAAGATCGGATATTGGTATACCCTTTGCTGTTATCCATATTAACAAAAAAATCGGAGGTGATTGCAGTGGCTCATTTTTATCATTACCTGATGTTGGCAGTATTCCTTTTAGTTACACCAGTGACCGCACTGGCAATGGAACAAAGCTTTGCACAAAACAACATGAAAGCGACCATCAGGCTTGCCCCTGACTCGCCATCGGCAGGTAGTAACGTTACTTTTGCATTGAAGCTTGAGAAAGATGGACAAGTAGTCACTGACAGAAAGGTGGCCCTTCAGGTTTATGAAAAAGGTACTAACAAGCAGGTGCTGAGCCGAGAAGTTGATGTTCTGGAGGACGAGTATCTGGATTCCTGGTCCTTCGATACACCTGGGGAATACAAGATAGCGGTTACAATCGCTGACGTTGGAAAATCTGCAGAAGTACTCAGTTATGAAATAAATGCCATGGTCGGAGAAGCAAAGAGTTCCGAACATGGGGAGCATGGCTTTTTTTCACATCATTTTGGCGGCGGGAAATGGCGCTGGTGGGGAGGAGGCATGATGCTCCTCATGATGGTTCCCATGATGATTATAGCTCTATAATCACCCATTAGACTGACCATGTTGTATATGCCTCCATCGAACTTTTATGCAAAGGGCGACCGCTCGAAAAGGTCGCCCTTTTTCAACATGTGATTCCGGGAAGCAGAGGCCAAAGCATTTACTTCCGTCTCCATCCTGACCACGCAGGAACGCCTGCCGCATCTCGGAGAACGAGAACTTCATCCCCTTTTTTCAACTCAGAGGCAATGATAACCGGTTTTCCACCTATGGTTACCTTTGAACCTGTCACATCAAGCTTCTCACCTTTCTCAAGCTTTGCATCAAGTTTATTAATGTACCAGTCCGGGCCAAGATGAACAGGAATCGTCTCCTTGTCCGTCTTGAGTAGAAGATGGATTCCGGCACCCATCCCCCGCATTGGCTTCATTCTGTCAACCCTTTCAATGGTCCCTGATACGGTTTCCACTGTTGAAGGATTATACATGCGTTGATAAGCGCCCCCAATACCCCATCCTCCACCCCCCATTCCCGCTGCGACCGCCAGTGAGGTAGTTATCATAATTATTCCAGCGATAATTCCCACAAACCGGGTTCTTTTCATTGCTTCCTCCTTTTGCATAAATTATTGTCCAGCACAATTATACTAGACTCTGATGGAGTTAAAATATTGGAAGTCAAACAACTTTTCGTAAAAATGTTTATTTATTCTGCAGGTCAAGGCATTACTTCGGGCAGCAGACCATCCCTCCTGTTTTACCCTGAACAGCCATTGTCAAACCTTTTGCAGCATGGTAAGGTGGGCTGCAATTTTCCCACAGCCCACAGCAGTCTTAGCCATAATGGCTAAAGGATGTCCTTTTCATGGAAGTAAGTACAACGGCCGAAGCCATCCAGCCGGCCGAAATGCCCCGCCCCCAGTTGGTACGCCTGGTATTGGTTCTGGGGGCAATGACCGCGTTCGGCGCCATGTCCATCGACATGTACCTCCCCGCCTTTCCCAGCATCGCCCATGATTTGCACGTACCCCTCGGTACCATTCAGTTGACCATTTCCGCGTTTCTCTTCGGCTCCGCAGTCGGCCAGCTGTTCTATGGGCCACTGGCGGATCGATTGGGAAGGCGCAAGCCACTCCTCATAGGGCTGGCACTGTACGTTGCTTCAGCAGTGGGATGCGCCAGCGTCCAATCTGCTGAAGCACTGTTAGTGTGGCGGGTGATTATGGCAATCGGAGGTGGGGCCGGCATGGTAATCTCCCGTGCCGTCGTGCGCGATCTTTACGATACCGCCGAGGCGGCCAGAATGTTTTCCCTGCTCATGCTTGTCATGGGAGCGGCGCCGATCCTTGCGCCCATGCTGGGAGGACAGCTCCTGCTTATCACCGGCTGGAGAGGCATCTTCATGTTTCTTGGGCTCTTCGGGCTGGCGTCTTTCTTCGCTGCGGCACTGTTCCTCCCTGACTCCCTTCCGCCCGAGCGCCGCATCAAACGCAACTTCACCCAGATGGTTTCAATATACGGCCATCTCCTCCACAACCGCAGTTACCTCCGTTACGCCATTGCCCTCGGGTGCGTCGCCGGCGCCAACTTTTCCTATATTTCCGGCGCTCCCTTTTTCTTCATGGAGCAGCATGGGCTCTCACCCCAGCACTTCAGCCTTTTCTTCGGCGCCAACGCCTTTGGACTGATCGGCGCCTCGCAGGTCAACCGCAGGCTCCTGCGTCACTTCAGCCCCCAGCGCATCACCAAAACTGCATTCATAATCAACGCAGCTGCTGCACTTATTCTCACCGCCGCAGTCCTTACCGGAACCGGCGGTTTCGTCCTCCATGTCATACTTCTGTTCATCTCCCTGTGCATGACCGGCCTGCTATATCCGAACATCACCGCCCTGGCAATGGCCCCATTCGACAGGGCTGCAGGCAGTGCATCGGCCCTCCTGGGAACGATACAGTACACCATCGGCGCAAGCGCCGGAGCATTGGTGGCGCTGCTGCACAATGGGACTTCCTTGCCCATGACTGCCACCGTAGCCGCCTGCGGTGTGGTAGGCTCGATTGCAGTCACCAGTTTCATCCGGTCTTCTTCAGCCCATATCAGGTAGAATAATTCTGGATTGGTTTATGTAGAAGAGTGGAATCCGATGGTGGGTTTTGATTAACGGCTGACTACGATATTTGCGGAGTTGGACTTCAGGTCGAAAACCACTTTTGCTTTCTTATCCTGCAGCTGCTTTAGAACCTGCCTGATCTTATCGTCGAGGGTAAAGCGGGCATCCCCCAGATCCGCCCATTCCCGGGTGACGAATTCGCCGATCAGGTTGCGCAGGGTCTCCGGATCGATCCGATCCATGGGAATTTCCACCCCATCTTCCTGCTGATCGTTCGGCACGTCGTACTCAATCATAACTTCATGTTCTTCCATATCTCAGCAAACCTCGGCGATTTCGTATTCGGTCCGGTTTGGGCCGATGCCCACCTGAACGGCGTCACCGATTGTTTTACCCATAAGCTCACTTCCCAGTGGAGAACCTGGAGTAATAACCACCACCTCGGTGCGGCCAACTGCAATCTTCAGCCCCCCTTCAAGGGGTCCGATAAAGATGGTCTTTGACGCACCGTCCTCTGCTTCGAGCCTGACCAGTGCAGTGATCCGGATTTCACCACCATCCATGGGAACGAGTTTCAGCTGCTTGTAAACTTCCATTGCCTGCCGGATTTCACTGGCCCGGTTTGCCTGTCCCTGTGCCACATATGATGCTTCAAGAGCCAGAGTGTCATATTTGTTGTCCGGCAGGTTTTCGCTGTGGGTGGCAGCTTCATGGGCGGTCTTGGCAGCATTGAAGAGCACCTCAAGATCGTGGCTGAGCTGGGCGACAATGCACTGGAGCAGGTCTGCTTTGTTCATTCCTCTACTACTCTCACTTGAAACCCGCCACCTGGGCCTGGAACAGGGTAACCTGAACGAATCTGACCGCGAAATCGCTGGCGCATTTGGTGCAGGACTGGAAAAAAGGTTTACCGCTACGCCCCTTCTCCACCGGGATTTCATGCTTTTGGCTGCAGTAGGGACACTCGGCGGCGACTACCGATTGTACTGCACCCTTGACGCCGGGCTGCCTGGTGGATTTCTTTAATGGCGACTGCTTCGGGTGTACCGGTGATAGCTCCGGGGCTGAAGCCGACGGTTTTGATTCAGGCATGATGGATAGCTCCTTTTCTTTCCGGACCAGGGCTTTCCTGAAAACGGCTGTCCTTGCAGGTATATCCGATTCAGGGACAGGCGGCACTTGAACTGCTGGGGTATCGCCACGCAGCGCCTTCTTCCATAACGACGGCAGGGACGACCGTGAATAGCGGAGCGGCTTGCCCGCTTTTACAACGGCAGCACCGTTAATAACGATATAATACCGGTCACGATAAACCACCAGCTTCTGGTCACCGACCAGGGCCGCTACTGTGCCCACTGCTTGCTTGTTTTCCAGCCAGAATGTACTACCCTCCGACACGTGCCAACTCCTTTTCCTGCCTTACACCAGCAGAAAAATCTTAATTTATGGGTATAGCAGGTTGTTGAAAAACGTGATGAGGAGGTCGGGATGCAAGGCTCAAGTGAAGGAGGGAGCGAAACGTACCGTGATGTACGTTGAGTTTCCGAGTGAGCGGCAACACAGCAGACCGGCCCTTCAGGCCCCGCGGGTCCGCAATAGTTTTTCAACAGCCTGATAAACGACAAAAAGGACTCGGACATAAGTCCAAGCCCTTGAATTCAGTTGTGGAGAGAAGGATTTGCACGTCGACTCCCGGGTAATAACCTGATCTCTCGTCCTCAACCACCTTAACAAAACCAAATAACATGCTGTCAATCCAACATGTTAGACGTTATCCAAGTTGTTCCTATATACACCATGTTTCCCATGGTTGCAATA
Organism: Geotalea toluenoxydans JCM 15764; assembly: GCF_001311985.1. Lineage (GTDB taxonomy): Bacteria > Desulfobacterota > Desulfuromonadia > Geobacterales > Geobacteraceae > Geotalea > Geotalea toluenoxydans. The sequence continues at coordinate 18,675 of NZ_BBCJ01000038.1, read as the reverse complement.
CTTTTGGATACATGTCGGGCAAACTGGACCTGGCTTTTTCCTGCAGCAGTGAGGGCTCAGAATCAGGCACTCCCTTCTCAAAAGGAGAGGCAATTTATGAAAATGCGGTCGAAATCGGGACAGTTGGCAAGTTCCACCACATGAACCGCTGCTACCAGTTGCTGCATCTCCATGCGACTGTCACGATTAAGAAGAAAGGCTTCGCCGCCGCTTTTGGCGGTGTTGCCTACGAACTCGATGCGACCTGCTGTTTCGGGAGGTAAAAGCCCAATGGTGACAAGGCTTTCGGCGGTAAGATGGAAACCGAAGGAACCTGCAATGAGGACCTTGTCCAGAACAGCAGCCGTTACCCCCGTATGGCGCAGCAGGAACTCCACCCCCGCCCGGATCGCTCCTTTGGCCAGCTGCACCTGGCGAATGTCCTTCTGGGACAGGTAAACCTTGTCGGTCAGGCTGAAGACCGGCTTGCCATCGACTTTCATTAGTCGCGCTGCAAGTGGGGAAAGCAGATTGGGCTCATCAGGCGAAACAAACTTGCCATTTTTGGTGATGATGCCGTGGGCCACCAGTTCGGCGACGATATCCATGAGACCGCTGCCGCAGATGCCCACAGCCGGAGCATTGCCGATAGTCTTGAGTCTGATATTGCCGTCTTTGAGGATGACAAAGCGTTCGATGGCTCCCTCACCCGCCCTCATGCCGAAGGTGATGTTCATTCCCTCAAAGGCCGGCCCCGCGGCGGTAGAAGTGGCCCAGAGCTTGCCGTTATGGACAATGGCCATCTCGCCGTTGGTACCGATGTCGACAAACAGAACCGTCCCCTGCTCCTCGTGAAGCATCACCGCCTGCAGACCGGCGGTGATGTCGGCTCCCACGTAGGCTGAAATGATAGGGGGCAGGTAAACAAGACCGCTCTCGGCAATGGCAAGCCCGACTTCAGCGGCTGAAAGCCAGTGGCCGCCGGTTAATTCAGGGGTATATGGATACTGACCGAGGGAATGGGGGTTGATCCCCGCGGCAAGATGGAGCATGCAGGTATTGCCGCTGAAGACAACCTCGTAGAGCCGTTCCCCGCGCACCATGGCCTTGCCTGTAACCTCAATGATCAGCCGATTGATCTCGCCAATCACCCCTGACCGCATCTCCTGGAGACCCGTTTCGGCACTGGCGATCCTGATTCGGGAAAGCACATCCTGGGCATGACGGCTCTGGGGATTCAAGGCCGAGGCACTGGCCACCTCCACCCCGGTATTCAGGTTAACCAAAGCAACCACCAGGGTAGTTGTGCCGATATCTACCACCACGCCAAAACTTTCGGCGACGGTATCCCCCTCTTCCTGGGCGGCAACATCTCCCCCATGATAAACCAGCGTTACGTCCCTATCCGCCAAATATTCCTTGATGACATACGGCGCCAGGGCTACGGCCACGGCACGGCCATGGCTGGTTATTTTCAGATCCTTCTCCGCCAGTTCCGGAACGACCACAGCAATATCCCCGATCACCTCCGCCTCGCAAGAGAGAACCTGCCCGGCCCGCTCCTGTCGCCGGGAAAGGTGATGGCCCCCGCGCCGGACGATGTGCGGCAATGAGTCCGGATCCAGATAAACTGTACATTTGCCGCAGACCACGGCCCCGTTACATGGGGATTCGATAAGGACACCGGCCAGCCGCGCCGCTTCCAGGATGGTGGTCCCTTTTTCAACGGTGATGGAGCGATCGGCTGGAAGAAAACGAACATTTACCATCTCAGGCGGGCTCCTTCACAACCGAGGTCATGGCCCGGATATTTGAAATCGGTGACGCGGTGCTCAGACCGCAGGCGGGTGAAATGATATCGATGCCTTCGCGCACCAGCCCTTCCGTATGGCGAGCCACCTTGTCCGTCTCCCAGTTCCAGAAGAAAAGTGCTGACATTGCCCATGGTAGTCAGCTGCGGATATTCTTCTTTCAGAAGGCGCAGGTTGACGAAAGCGTCGGTACTGATGGCATCGGCACGGAGGAGTGGAATGGAGGGCTTGACCGCTTTCATCTCGCCGCAGATATGCACCAGGACCGGCACTCCCGTGGCATGGATACCGTCAATCACCTTGTTGAGATAGGTCACGGCGTAGTCGGAAAACATCTTCGGTCCCAGAATCTCACCGGTGGCTGTCGGGTCGCCGATGCAGATGGCAGTGGCGCCGCTCTCCACCAAAACCCCGGCAAAAGCGACAAGAAAGTCACTCACATAATCCAGCACCCTGTTGGCCCCCTCGCGCTCCTTGCGAAGTTCCTTGAGAAACTGCATGGGATCCACAATGGACGCCGCAGTGCTGATGGGACCGGTGACGCTGCCGATAACCGGCACGTCGGGATGGGTCTTCGCCAGCCGCTCCGCTGCCCCGGCCAGCGTACCGATCCGTCCGCTGCCGAGCATGCGGTGGATATCCCGGTATACCACATCCCTGACCGAAGGGAAGGGTTCCCGAGCGATCTTCGGTTCGCAGGCAAGGTCCCGAAGTCGATGTCGCTGCCGAGCACCTCCGCCTCCACGGTCATACAAAAAGGGATGCCCAGGTTTTCGAAACCGGTATCCGTGTGGACATCGGTGGCGATGGCGGCCATCAAATCGCTGTTGAAGTGTCCATCAGGTAGCGTATGCCCGCTTCTGTTCATGACATCGACGATGGCAGCGTTCATCATACCCCCGGTGCAGATTACCGGGGGCCGGTCGACCTTTTTTTTCTTTACGGTGTCCAGCAGCCGTTGTTTGGGACTTAGACTCATATGTTCCTCAAAATTTCTCAAATAAGCGTTCCCTCTCCCCTCAGTGGGAGAGGGCCAGGGAGAGGGGTGGGTTTGGTTCGTACTGGGCAAGAATTCGCCCTCCCCCCTGCCCCCTCCCATAAAGGAGGGGGTGCTATAGTTCCGTTGCGGATACTGGCCACCCCACTTCGCGCACCGTCTCCATCATCGCGTGGATATTGGCAAACGGTGTCTCGGTGGGGAGGCTGCAGCCCGAGGCAACAATGAGGCCTTTAGGATTATCGTGGGCTTCACGGATGCATGACAGGGTAGCCCGGCGCACATCTGCCGGTGTCCCCTGGAGCATCACCGCCGAAGGATGAACGTTGCCCATCAGCCGCACACGTTCTCCCACTGCCTGTTTCGCTTCGGTGAGGCTGGCATCGTTGTCGATGCTGAGGCAGTCAGCGCCTGCCTCCACCATGGATTCCCAGATCTTCGCCGTTTTACCGCAGATATGGAGGGTGGCGCCCTTTCCTTTGCCGTGGATGAAGTCCATAAGCCGTTTCAGATATGGCAGTGAAAATTCCCTGAACTGACGGGGACTGATGACCGTTGACGATGACATGGCATCGGTCAGACTTGGCGTAGCGCCTGCGTCGATAATGGCGGCGGCATAGCGCAGACAGGTTTCAAGGGATACCTCGCAAAGCCGGTGTACCTTATCCGGTTCCTTGAGCATCAGCCTCGCCAGGGTCTCAGCCCCCACCAGAAACGAAGCATTGGTAAATGGGCAGGTAACCGCCCCGGTTACCGCCACTTCTGTCCCTACCCGGTCCACGGCAATTCCGATCGCCTCCAGGTGGTGCGGGAGATTTCCGTCCCGATAAGGGTCCGCCGGCTGCAAACGGTCCAAATGAGCAAGGTCATTGATGGCGGGAGCTTCAAGATAGGCAGTTTCATCCTCAGGATAATGCACCTTCGCCCCCATGGCTTCTGCTGGGTGTAAAGATCGGTGAAGATGCGAATGATGTCGTAGCCGAACAGCTGGTAAGCGGCAATCTGCGCCTGGGCGATCAGCGGCCCATTGCCGCGGAATTGGCCGACCTTTACCCCGATCACCCTGGCAGCCGTATTTCCCACAATGGGAACACATGGCAACCGGTCGATGGCTTCCCCCTTGCCGTAAGCAGAAAGACGCTCCAGTGGTTTCATCTTATCCCCACCCATCAGGCTGCCGCCACATCAGGAAGGGTCAGCCTTCTGGCCAGACGGACGGCATCGGCAGCATTAATTGCATAGCCGTCGGCGCCGATGCGGTCGGCGAATCCTTGGGAGATGGGGCCGCCGCCGACGATCACCTTGAATTGATCCCGCAGCCCCTGGTCGTTCAGCTGTCGCACCACCTCCCCCATCCCGTCCATGGTGGTGGTCATCAGGGTGGAAAGGGCAATGATGTCCGCTTTGATCTCTTTGGCTGTATCGACAAAACGTGCCGGCGGGATATCCCTTCCTAAGTCGGTCACGTCGAAGCCGGATGTCTCCAACATGATCTTTACCAGGTTCTTGCCGATGTCATGGGTATCCCCCTGAATGACGCCGATAACCACCCGCCGCTTTTCCGCCACTGCATCCTGCCTGATATGGGGCTTGAGCACATCCATGCCGGCATACATGGCATCGGAACACATGAGCAGTTCCGGAATGAAGTATTCCTCTTCGTCAAAGAGCTGTCCAGCCCGCTCCATACCGGCAGAGAGCCCCTTTTCGATGGCTTCGTAGGCATCAAGCTCTGCCGCCACCACCGCATTGGCTGTGGTTACGGCCTGATCCTCGTCCATATCCACGACCGCATCGGCCAATTGCTTGAATAAGGCTTCTTTATCAGCTGACATATAATTTTCTCCTCTTATCATTTTCACCTGTTGGCAACCACAGCAGAAAACAAGTCCTCAGCCAGCCGCAAGCCCCCGCGAAAGCCGGTGTATCCACGATCCAGCACCGCCCGGTTTGCCACCGGGAACGATACCGAAAGGTGCGGTGCTCCCAGTTGCAGCGCCAGCTCCCGCTCCAGAGAACTTCCCACGACGAATGCCGGACTGAAGGCGTTGTAATATTTCTCTCCCTTGGAACGCGGCCAGTGGCGATTAAAGTGTCCCAGCACCTCACTTGCATCGGTCTCGAAAACGAGATTCGTCCGGTAACCGGAGGTAAAACCTTCCACCCGGGCTGAAATAGCTTCCCTCTCATCATCTTTCAACTGGTCGGTACAGACGGTAAGTTCGGGCAGCCAGCCCAGGTCTTCGGCAAGGAAACGGCTCAGGGGCACGGCATAGTTGCCGTCACCCACCACTACCGCATAGCGCTGCAGGTCCAGATCGTTATAGCAATCGGTGAGCGGCTCCAGGATCTGGTAATAATGCTTCTTCTCCCTTGCAATGACACCATCCACCTGATCTGCCGCAAGCCCCAGTTCATTGCCCACCACCCGGAGAAACTCCTCCGATGCCGATGGCCCGATGGGCAGCGGCAAAGTCAGGTAAGGAGTACCGTGCCGCTCCTGAAACTGCCGGGCAGCCTCATGGCCGTATATATCGGAGACAACGACATTGAGTTCCGCTTCGCCGGCCATGCGGATGTTGTCCAGGGTATCGGCAGGGGTGAAAAAGGTATTGACCTGAAGCCCCAAAAGTTCCAGCAACCGGCGGGCTCCTTCCAGGTTGCCGCGCCAGAAGGGGTCCATGTAGGGAACGATCCCCCACAGGTTGACCTTCCCCTTCACCTTGGCCAAGCCTCTAGTAAGGAAATCCTTCACCAAAGCCTGCAGCACCAGGTCGTATCCCCAATAGGAGTTGCCGCGGAAACCGCCGGTGATGGCGCCGATAATCGGGGCACCCTCTTCACGGAAATCATTAACGACGGCAAAGATGTCGTCACCGATCATCTCCGGCACACAGCCGGTCAGGACCACGTACAGGCCACCATCCATGACTTTCAGGGTGCTGGCAATCTGTTCCCGCAGGCGATCCTCGCCACCGAAGACGACCTCATTCTCCTGCATATTGGAACTGGGAACAGTCAGAGAGCCGCAGTATCCCCCCACTTGAAGGCCGCTGCCGCCGTTCTGGGTCCAGGCGAAATTGCCGGCGCAGCCCGATGCGGAATGGAGAATCGGGATAGCCCCAGGCAGGGCGGTTACGGTGCCGGTCGCCCCCCCCAAAGAACACATGTAACGTGCCCGTTCGACGAAATGCTCACTCATTGACAGCCCTCCCGCTGGTATTCAGATAGGAAAACGGCTCGGCCCCATACCAGTTCTCCGTATAGGGGAGCCTGATATTTTGGGACAGGTTCCGGTTGTAAGACGGATTCTTCAGCTGGCGATGCAGCCTGCGGGCGACCTCGTAAACACCCCGGTAACCGATGTAAGAAAGACCGGTATTGTAGATGACATGGGTGGGGATGCCCAGCTTGGCAGCGGTCATGTTGCCGTTGGCATGTCCCAGGAACAGGTCCGGTTTCAGCCGCTTGAGCAGGTTTGCCTCCTCGAAGGGCTGGACGTTGGCAATGTCCACCACATAGTCGCTTTTGGACTCACCGGCCAATTTTTCGTATTCCACATTGGCGAAGTCATCATGGTGGAAGGAGCGGATTCCCACCACTTCCAGCCCTATTTCCTGTAATAGCCGGGAAGTGGCCAGGGCACGGAACTCACCGGCGCTGACAAAAACCTTCTTCCCTTCGAACAGGGGGCGGAATTCCCGCAATGCTTCTTTCAGTTCCGCCTCTTCGGCGGCAATGAGCCGTTCCACCGGCTCTTCAGCGCCGAAAACCGCGGCAATGTCCCGCAGCCAGAGGCTTGTGTTATCAATGCCGATGGGCATGTGCCTGATGATGGACGCACATTGAAGCGCTCCTGCAGATAGCCGAGGAAGTAATCGTCATGGGTCGGGCAGGTGCTGATGGACAGGGCCGCCCGTGTTGCCTTGATGAAGGAATCAGGATGGGAGAAAACGGGAAAGACATTGGTCTCCAGGCCGATGGAATTGAGAAGCCGCTCCAGTTCCTGTTCGTCGACCCTTCCCATGGAAGAGACATTCATCAGGTTGACGGTACGGGCAAGACGCTGCTGCTCCAGGAACACGGCAAGTTCGTCTTCCGGTGCAGGGTCATGTATTCCCCGCTCCTCCAACAGATTGCGGCCGATGGTGTGGTAAACGGCGTCATAGGCGGTAGCCCAGATCTTGGTCTTGAAGCCTTCGCAGTGAACCGGCAGCAGTCTGGCATTGACCTGGGGCTGGATCTTCAGCGCCACGCCATCGATGTCATCACCGATGATGCCGGGCACGCAGCCCGCTACAATGGCAATAGTCGACGGACGATAACGCCGGTCCGCCTCGATGATAGCCTGTTCCAGCTTCGGCTCGCCGCCGCTGATGACGTCGGTCTCATCCAGGGCCGTGGAAAGCCAGATGCCGTCTTTCGCCTTACCCTGGCGAATATTGCTCCCCACCCGCACGTTGGCGTTTTGGGAGTGGGTACAGGAACCGCATCCCAGGGCGCTATGCAGGAGCACCACGTTGTCCGGCAGGGTATTGAGCATGGCTAGGGCCGGCAGCAGCAGGCAGATTGAGCCTGGGTGAAGCCCCGCTCGCCGTCGTCGATCAGGCAGCTCTTGCCGCCAGCCTTTCTGGCCAGGTTGCAGATGGTGTCCTCGTGGGCAATGACTGCTTCAGTCGATCCTCACGCTTGGGCGGGACCTTGTTGTCCAAGTAACTCATGGGCGTTTCCTTTCTGGTATCGAATTATGCAATTACAGAGTTTTCCTGATCTTGGCCGGAATGCCACGGGAGCAAGGAATCCAGGTGGAGCAGTGGCCGCAGGAGCCATAGTTCCAGTCCTTGAGATACTCCTTGTTACCATGGGTCTCGCATCTTCCCGGTATTTTTCTGGCATCGGTGATGGCCCCGGTCGGGCAGCGGTTGATGCAGGCCCGGCAGCTGCCGTCAAAAGCATAGAGACAGTAGCCATACACTTCCGTGTAGTGGCGTTCCGTGGGTTTGAGATTAAGGGTGGTGACCACGCTGCAGAGGCGGCCAAAAGCGCCCTTTTCGCTGATGAAGTTCTGATGCAGGCCGAAGGTGCCAAGTCCCGCAGCAAGGGCGGCATGGCGCTCAGACCAGAACGGCAGCCAGCCGTCAGAGTCATAGCGGGGATCGATGTTGGGAGCGACGGCGCTTGCCCCATGGCTTTCGGCAAAGCGGACCAAGGCCCTGCGCACCACATTGAGGAACTTGGAACCGTTCCATTTGCCCGATGAAAATTCCACCGCCGAATAACGCTGGCTCCGGCTGTAGTTCTCCGAGATATGCCCGGTAAACGGCAGGAAGACGCTGATGACCGAGCGGGCGCCCGGCAGCCATTCCTCGGGGAACCGGTGACAGGGGCCAACCACCTCAGGGTCCTGGAACCGCTCGAAAAGCGGATCGGTGGCTGAGGCTACACCAATGAGCGGCTCGTCCCAGATAGGGGGATTGTCCCCCTCCGGCAAGGCATTGCGGAAATCCCTCTTCACCAGGTCCGTTACAAAGTTGGCGATCTCATCCAGGGCAACATCGGGACTGATACCCCCATCACCAATATTGGCCGTTAGAGGGTCGGGAAGGAAAAATCGCGGGTTAACTCCTTCCGGCGCCTGGCGTCTATTGACTTGGCCGGGATTAGGGCATGATGAACCTTTGATGATCAAGGGATTGTCGAATGGCTTTCTGAAGCCGGGGGGCGACCCTTGGTAAAGTCGTAAGCGACCCAGATGTAAAGCCGCTCATAATGCTGTACCAGCAGTTCCTCGGCAAGCTCTGACGGTGACTGTCCCCCTTTCATCCGGGTGGTTCCTTCCTTGGGAAAGATCTCCCCCTCGATGAAGTAGTAAACCTCCTGGCGAATGGGAGCGGAGGCATTACGCAGGGTCGCCGTCCGGTCAGATTGCTTACCGCCAGCATTTTGCGAGGATCAGGCCTGTATCCCCGGTAGTTCACCTGGAGGATGTAATCGGTCAGGCATTCAAGAACCGACTGCCGGTTCAGGATGTTGGGATATGGCTCCCCCCATTTGGGAATCTCGTTGACAAACAGTGAATTGTGATCGCCTTGCGGTAGCATCGTATCAGGTTCCTATCTTTTGCCGGTCCAATGGAGAAGGCGCCTCTGGAGCAGGTCGAACAGTTCCATGATCAGCACGATGACCAATGACATGAAGAGCATGCCGGCCAACACCTTCGGGTAATCGGAAAAATCGGCGTAATATTGGATAAAGTGTCCCATCCCGCTTTGGCGCCGAACATTTCTGCCACGGTCAACAGGATAAAGCTGAAAACCAACGCCATGCCGGCGCCGCTGAAAATCATCGGCAGGGCACCGGGGAAGATGACTTTGCGCATCAGCCGGAAACCGCCCAACCCAAGAGCGCTGGCGTTATCAAGATAGCGTTCCTCCAATAGCGTAACTCCGTGGATGGTCCCCATCAGGATCGGCCAGAAGGCGCCGGCAAAGATGATGAAGCAGAAGAAAGCCAGAAAGTTGGCAGAATCGCTATGGCATAAGGAATCAGCATGGTCGGGGGGATCGGGCTGACGCCCCGGAAGATCGGCATCAGAATCGTCCTGAGCCTTCCGCAAAAACCTACCAGCAAGCCGCCACCGATGCCGAGCACCAGGGCCAGGGCATAACTGGGAAGGAGTAGCCCGAAGGAGTTCACCAGTCCCTGCAGAAGCTTGGGAAAAGACCGCTTCAGTTCCGGCAGGATTTTAATCAATCCGGGAAAGAGGACCGGCTCAAGCCAGCCGGTCAGGTCGGTGGCTATTTCGAAAAGCGCCATCAGCAGCACCAGCAGAGCGATTGATCCACCATATTTTTTAATGATCGTCATCCCGTTCACTCCCCAATTCCCTATCAATTTCTACAGGTTCTGCCTGGCAAAGGTCTTTTTTGCATTCTTGAAGTATTTATCCTTGGGGTTGCGACGCAAAAGCTCATTCAAGGCGTCGCGGTATAGCTCAACATTGATGTAGCGATTGACATCCAGGTCGGTCTGCAGGTAGTCGATGGACTTCATGTCCTCCCACATCTGCTTGACACCTTTTTTGTCGGGGTCGGCTTGAACATGCTGGTGCGGTTCCAGGGTAAATTCCTTCGCCATTTTTTCATCCATGCCCAGGAACTTCTTATTCTCCTCCACTGCCAATCGTGGGTTTGTGGCCTTCAGTTTTTCCGCCTGGAGAACCGCCCGCAAGAAAGCACGATAGGCTTCGGGGTATTCCTTGACCGCCTTTCCTTTGGCCACGATCCGGCAGCAGGGGTGGTTTGGGAAGTAATCATTGCTCCAGCCCACTATGGCCACACCGGACTCCCTGGCCTTGACCAACACTGAAGAAGCGCCGATACCGGCGTCCACCTTGCCCGACTTTACCGCCTCAAGAACGGCAGATGGATTCTTCAGCTCGATAATCTTCACATCTTTATTGGGATCCAGACCGGCTCGTTTGAGGGCGCCACGCCAGACTATGTCGGCAGTATAAATACGGGGAGTGGCCACGGTCTTACCCTTGAAATCTTTGATGGACTTGAATTGACCTGCCTTGGCCGGCAAAGCGAGAACCGGATGACCGCCCGAAAGGTGGCCGCCGATAATGGTAAAGTCGGAACCTTTGGAAATGAAGGTCAGCGGACCTGCGGTGCCAAAGGAAATCCCCACATCCACTTTGCCGCTGTTAAGGGCATTGAGCCCGTCCGCGGAGCTGGCGAACTGGACCAGTTCCACTTCAACCCCTTCTTTTTCGAACAACTTCTGATCCTTGGCGATGAAGGTCAGAACGCTGCCGCCGCCAGGGGCGTAGCCGACCTTGAGTGTCGGCCTGTTTGCAGCAATGGCCGGAGCTGCCAGCAAGACGGCAATAACCGGAATAAAAGCCGTATGTATAAGATTCTTGAAATTTTGCATTGAAAACCTCCATTTCTTTGGGTGGCTGTGTCGATGGAAAACCATGGCCGCCGTCACTGGAATATGTGAGAACCCGAGATGTGGGAAACTAGTTTCTCCAGCGCAACAGCCGCCGCTCCAGCCGCTCCGTTCCCCAGGTAATGCCTGTCACCACCAGGCTGATGAAGATGATGCCGACAATGACCCGCTGGTAATCGGCGAAATCGGCAAAGTTCTTCACATACCAGCCGATGCCGGAATTGGCGCCGATCAACTCGGCGGCAGTCAGAAGGACCAGCGAGAATACGAGCCCCAAAGTTGCCCCGGTGCATATGGAAGGCATGGCGCCGGGCAGGATTACCCGGAACAGCAGCGTCGTCTCCCGCAGATTGAGCACCCGGGCCGAATCGATCAGCCCCTTGGGGATATTGAACACGCCATTAACCGTGTTGATGAAGATCGGCCAGAAGGCGCCGATGAAGATGACGAAGATGGATGCGGCGCGAAAGCTGGGCAACAGGGCAATGGCATAGGGTATGTAGACGATGGGGGGGATCGGCCCCAGCACCTTGGTGAAGGGATTGACCGCCCGAAAGAGTCTACCGCGCCAGCCGATAAGTAGCCCCAGGGGAACTCCGGTAATCAGTGCCAGCAGGTAACCGCTGACCAGAAGGATCAGGGAGTTGACCAGTCCCTTCAACATATCCGGCAGTTCGGCCACAAAGAGTTCCAGCACCGGCTCAGGTTGTGGGAAGAGCATCTTGTCCAGCAGCGCCGACTTGCCGGTGACCAAAAACCAGAGTAAAAGGAACAGGTAGATTATGGATGCAACATCTCCGGCACTGCTCCCCCCTTTTTCATCACCGTCGAAGGTAACACGCACCAGGTAAATCAGCTCTACGGCAAGTGTTACAACCAGAAGGTGGTCGGGAATGCCCTTATCTGCTGCTAAAAACAGCGTTCCGACCAGGACGATGAACAGCAGATTGGCTATTGTGACAAATCGTTTCATGGCTTCCCCCTCCCCTTCCTTGTCATACCCCAAAGGGCATGAGGAAAGAGAGCTTGATCAATGTTGCTTGATGTGCAGGTTGGCATCGCCCGCCCGGAATTCCTTGTTCAGGTTCTTCCAGAGTTTTTCTTTCGGCTCCCTCTTCACTAAAGCAGCCAGCGCACCGGCATAGATATTCGTATTGACACGATTATCTATTTTTCCGTGGAGGTTATGTAGTCGGCTTGTTTCATGAAGTCCCAGAACTGGACGACCGACTTTTTGTGGGGATCGGGGCTTACCAGCAGGTGGCCGCCATAGATGTCCTTGTACAGGTCAGCCTTGTCGATCTGCACGTACTTGGCTGCGACGTTGACAGTTTCGTCCTTGTTGCTCTGGTAGAAGCGGTAGGCCTTGAGCAGAGCCACCAGGAATTTCTCGAAATCGGCCTGGCGCGCCTTCAGTGTCGAAGTCACTGCCACCTGTCGGCAGCAGGTATGGGACTTGATGACGTCCCCGGAGTATTTGACCACCACCAGGCCCTGCTTTTCGGCCATTGTGTAGTAAGGAATCCAGGTCAGTCCTGCGTCCACCGCTCCCTTCTTTACCGCCTCCTGCACCGCCGCCGGCGAGTCGAATTCCTTGATGGTCAGGTCCTTCTTCCAGTCCAACCCTGCCTCATGCAGGGCAGCGCGGAAGACCACATCGCCGGTGGCCAGCCTGACGGCAGCTATGGTAGCCCCTTTATAGTTTTTCAGATTCTTGAATCGCTCGGCCTTTTCCGGCTTGGCGATCAGGGCGTGCCCCTCCCCCATCTGCCCGCCGAAGATGGTGAAGTCGGCACCCTTGGCAATAAAGGCCAGGGGCGCCGAGGTGCCGAAGGAACCGGCATCCAGCTTGCCGCTCTTGATGGCGGTAAGCCCCTCGCCGGAATTGGTGAAGCGGAACAGCTCCACATCAAGCCCCTCCTGCTGGAAGAACCCCTTTTCCTTGGCGACAAAATAGAGCAGGTGCCCGGAGGTGGGCAGATAGCCCACTTTCAGTTTCTTCAGCGGTGCAGCCTGGCTGACTGCGGCTCCTAAGGCAAGCAGGGCAATGGTAAGAACTATGGACACTATCTTTTTCATATTGGCTCTCTTTCTGCTGTCACTCAGCTATGTGAATATGAGGTTCTACCATCCGGGGGTGGAATTTGCGCCAGGTCGGCGTCGCCCGGAGAAGTCCCGCGGAGGCGTAGCTCACGCTACGCCGCACAAGGAGACGACGAGGACGGCGTCGAGATGGCGTGAAGGCCGCCCCCGCCTAATTGTTTCTTTTATAAAAGGCCAACATCTGCTGATAGATCTTGTCCTTGGGAGACTTCCTGATCACCCCGTCAAGGGCCTGCTTGTAGATGGTGGTGTTGATATGCTTATCCAAGGGATAGTCCTGGGCGATATAGCCCGCATCGCGGATATGCTGCCAGAAGTCCAGGATGCCCTTGCGCAGAGGGTCGGGATTGGAATCAGCCACCTTTTTCACATAGGTCTCGTTGCGGATGATGTCTTCGTCGATTTTCAGGGCCCTGGCGTAGATCTTCACCGTCTCGTCGGGATTGGTCTTGTAAAAACGATAGGCGCGAATCAGGCGGCCAGGAACTTCCGATAGGTCTCCGGATCGGCATTCACCTGCTTGGTGTGGGCGACGATGCGGCAGCAGGTGTAATCCGGATAGAAATCCTCGATGTAATGTGCGACCTTCAGCCCGTAGTTCTTCTCGGCCAGGGAAAAATGGGGGGATAAACGAGACCGGCATCAACGGCGCCCTTTTTCACTGCCTCTACCACCGAAGCGACGGTACCCAACTCGACAAAGGTGATATCCTTTTTATAATCGATACCTGCTTTCTTCAGGGCTCCCTTGAAGATCACGTCGCCGGTGGAAAGCTTTACCAGGCCTATCTTCTTTCCCTTGTAAGCCTTGAGATTCTTGCCGGACAGCTCAGCCAGGCGCTCCGGGCGGGTGATAATGGCCTGGCCACCGATCATCATGCCGCCGATGAAGGTAAACTCGCTCCCCTTGCTGATGAAAAGAATGGGCGCCGTGGTACCAAAGGTTCCCACATCCAGCTTTTCCGCCTTGAGGGCAGCCAGCCCTTCCGCGGCGCTGCCGAATTGGAAGAGCTCCACATCCACTCCTTCTTCCTTGAAATATCCCTTTTCCTTGGCCACAAAATACAGCCCATGGGCAGGTTCGGGAATATAGCCCACCCGTAGCTTAGGCAGACCGGCACCAATTGCATTTCCGGCACACATTGCCAGCAACAGCGTAAACAGAACAATACGTTTCATAATAAACCCTCCTTAGTGGCAGTTTTATTCTTGGACTTGGTTGGGCAACAGTCGGGAACGCAAACCGCCCGGCTACTGAGTCGCAACAGCAATGGATCTTTCCGGCCATCCTTATCAAGCAGTTCATCCAGAGCGTCGCAGTAGATTTCCTCGTTTACCTGCCCTGCCAAAAAGTCGCGCCGCATCCCTTCCCGCTGCAGGCCAAGGAAGCGCCAGAGCTGCTCAAGACGCCAGTAGTCGGGGTTAGGGTCGAAATGGATGGTTGCTTCACCGGCAGACAAAGAGAATTTCTTTTCCACCTTTCCCCATGCGGAGACCGGATCGTTCTGAAGTTTCCGGTAGGCTTCAATCAAGGCAGTGACGAGCCGTACCTGCAGATCCTTGCCCAGGATGCCTGAGTGATCGGCCACAACCAGCACCACTCCTTTTCCAGTCTGTTCCTTTGCAGCTATTTCATCCAGATCGGCAATCAGATCGGCGGTTTGCACCGTTCCCCCACCGCCGAAGATCCTGATATGTGTTCCTGCTGCTATTCGCTTCAATGTGGCGTCGATGGCAAAGACGCCGGCATCGATCTTCCCTCCAACCAGATCGGTTAACCCTTTCCCGGAGTCCCGGTACTTCACCAGTATTGCCCGCACCCCCTGGTCTTCGAATAATCTGTCGACCGACGCAAGAAGCAGGAGTCCGCTGCCTGGATGCTCCAGATAGCCGATGCGGACGGTCTTTCCCGATGCGGCAAAAGCATTGGAGGAAATCGCAAAAATCCCAGTCAATACCAGCACCCAGACGTATCGGCGAAGGGCCGGCATATCTATATTCCTTCCCCGGCGGTCCGCACCGTTCGACCTTCATCCAACTCGTCCAGGACATCAGCATGAAGTTCGAGGATCAGGCGATCGCGCAGAGCGAGAAAGGCAGGATTGCTATACAATTCATGGCGCTGTCGCGGCCGGGGAATATCCACATTGAAAACACCTCTCACCGAACCGGGATTCAGCCCCATGACCACGACCCTGCTGGCCAGGAGTATGGCTTCCTCCACATCATGGGTGACGAAAAAGACGGTTTTGCGTTCGGCAGTGTTCTGCTGCCACAGTTGAAGCAGCAAGTCCTGCAGCTTGGCGCGGGTGATGGCATCCAGGGCGCCGAAAGGCTCATCCATGAGCAAAACCGGGGGAATTGATGGCAAAAGCCCGGGCAATGGCCGCCCTTTGCCGCATTCCTCCCGACAGGGCACCCGGCAGCTTGTGGAAAACATCGTTGAGTCCAACCATTTCCAGGTAAGCCTGGGCCGTCTGACGATGCTTTGTCCGGGATTTTCCTGGAAAAGCCTGCTCCAGCGCCAGCACCACATTTTGTCCGGCTGTCATCCAGGGAAAAAGGCTGTAATCCTGAAAGACCACCCCACGGTCCAGTCCCGGTCCATTGATCGGCTTTCCATCAAGGGTCAGGGTACCGGTGGTTGGCCGGGCAAGACCGGCAAGCAGGCGAAGGAGAGTGCTTTTGCCACATCCTGAAGGCCCCAGCAAACAGATGAACTCACCAGCTGCCGCAGTAAAATTGATATCCTCAAGAACAGTTTGTTCCCCATAGGCATATGAAATATTAGTCAGGGTGATTTCGTGCATTTTGAACCACGTCCTTTTTGGTTGATTCGCAGCAGAATTGGCCAGAATTGGGTAAAAAAAGAGGTCAAGGAAACGAAGCGCTTCAAGCGCCCCATCCTTGACCTCCAGTATTTCTGGTCAGTCAATCTTCGGTAGTTCTGTGAAAAAATAATAAGCCACTTAAATGGTGTACTTATTTTTTTACTTTGTTCTGCCTACATTGTCAACAATTTAATTCTATAAATCTATCGTTTTAATAGAATGATACTTACACTTCCTGAAAAAGCGCCGTCGACAGATACCGCTCACCGGTGTCAGGCAGGATCACCACAATTCGCTTTCCCTTATTCTCGGGTCTTCTGGCAATCTGCAGAGCAGCAAAAGCTGCGGCGCCTCCGGAAATCCCGACCAGTACCCCCTCTTCCCGTGCAATTCGGCGGGCAGTTTCAAAAGCCTCTTCGTTTTTAACTTTATAAATTTCATCTATGATCCCGGTATTTAGTACGCCTGGAACAAAGCCGGCTCCGATGCCCTGGATCTTGTGGGGTCCAGGTACGCCGCCGGACAGGACCGGCGAATCGAAGGGTTCAACTGCTACGACTTTGAAGTCAGAGTTGCGTCCCTTGATGATTTCGCCGATGCCGGTGATGGTGCCGCCGGTGCCTACGCCGCCAACCAGTATATCCACTTTGCCGTCCGTATCCGCCCATATTTCTTCAGCTGTAGTGGCACGATGAATGGCGGGATTGGCGGCATTTTTGAACTGTTGGGGAACGAATGAATTGGGTGTGGCGGCAGCCAGTTCCTCGGCTTTTTCAATGGCGCCTTTCATCCCCTTGGCTCCGGGGGTTAGGACCAGTTCAGCACCGTATGCTTGAGCAGGTTCCGCCGTTCAACGCTCATGGTGTCGGGCATGGTCAGGATAAGCCGGTACCCTTTTGCCGCTGCAACGAAGGCCAGGGCAATGCCGGTATTGCCGCTGGTCGGCTCGATAATGACCGTGTCCTTGGTGATGAGCCCTTTCTCCTCGGCATCCTTGATCATGGAAAAGCCGATCCGGTCCTTAACGCTTCCTCCGGGGTTGAATGACTCCAGTTTGGCCACCACTTCAGCAGCAGCTCCTTCGGCAAGGCGACTGAGTCGCAAAAGTGGTGTTCTGCCGATCAGCTCCGTCAGGTTACTCGCAATGCGTGCCATAATGATTGATCTCCTTTTATATTGATTGCCGACTCTGCTTGAGTCGAATTTATCCGATTTTATTGCGGACCCGGAACAGCTTTGAATCACGAACCGTTGCCAGGGCATCTTCAATTGAACCGCTCAGGGCAAAGGGCAGGATATTGCGATACAGCAGGGTATCCATGGCTCCGGGACCGATCTGGTTGATGATGACTCCCTGGCAGTCCCTGAGCAGGGTAGCGGTTTGCTCCAGCAGGGTGTCGCTGTGACAGTGTCCATTGCAGGGAGCAGATTGGGGCGCTCCTCCACATGCTGCCAGATCTCCTCCACCAGACGATAAATTGTGAAATTTTTCGCTCTGCCGAAATGTTCGTTTACTGTTGCGCCATTACTGCTGGCAACAGCCACCCTTATCTCCATTTTGCCCCCTGCATTGCCAGATATGATTAGCTCGCCATTGAATCCATATTCTTGGTTCCATGGTGAGCTGCAGTGGAAATAATCGTAGCTAACCAAAGCTGACAAGTCAAGAATTTTTTCTATTTAGTAGATTTATTTTGTAGACTAATAGATACTCTCGGATCAGGCAAAAAAAAACCCACTCTCCGGGCCCATGGCACGAAGAAAAGGAATAAGCAGATATATACTTTTTCCGTTTATGAAAGGCGCTAAGGATGGGCTGCTTTAGGCGCGGGCATCAGAATTATGGAGGAGTCTCAATTGATGGTCAGGATGGGCATGAACTGCCGACCAGCCTGATCAGGTCGAGTAATCGGCTTGAATAACCGCTCTCATTATCGTACCAGGCCAGGATCTTGATCAGATTCCCTTCAATAACGCTGGTGCAGGGTGCGTCAAAAACAGCCGAATATCTGCTCCCCTGGAAATCGGTTGAAACCAGCGATTCATTGGATATGGCGAGAATATTTTTCAGTTGCCCCTTGGCTGCCTTGGCAAATGCAGCGTTGATCATCGCTGTATCGGCCGTACTTTCCAGCTCTGCCACCAGATCGATGTTGGCAACAGCCGCGGTCGGCACACGGATGGCCATGCCGTCGATCCTGCCGGCAAGTTCCGGCATGACCTGTGTTACAGCCTGAATGGCCGTTGTTGTGGTGGGGATAATGGACTGGGCGCCCCCCCTGCCCCGGCGCAGGTCGGAATGGGGGGCGTCATGGAGCGGTTGATTATTGGTGTAGGGATGAACAGTGGTCATCAGCGCTTTTTTGATGCCGAAAGATTCATGAAGGACTTTGAGGAGTGGCGCCAGACAGTTGGTGGTACATGAGGCATTGGAAATGACCACGTGACGATCGGGGTCAAAAAGACGATCATTAACCCCCATCACCAGCATAAGATCGGCGTCGACGGACGGTGCAGAAATTACAACCCTGCCGCGCCGGCCCCCAGGTGTAATGCGGCTGCAGCCCGTGAGGTGAAACGACCGGTCGCCTCGATTACCACATCCACCTTCTCCTCGAACCAGGCAGATCCGCCGGAGAGCTTTGGTGCAACAGCCGGATTGAACTTCCACCAAGGGTCATAACGTCGCCCCGCAGCTTGATACTACCGGGATAAACGCCATGTAGAATCGTACCTGAGCTGGTGTATGATCATGGTCGAATCGGCAAGATCGTTGATGGCGACGATCTGAATGTGGGGTTGCCCCAGGGCCTGGCGCAAGACAGTGCGACCGATGCGACCGAAACCGTTAATGGCGACGCGCACCGGGCGCTGATTATTCTTTATTTTATCCATAAATGATAGAACTCGGTTTTTTAAGTCTATCAACTTTATAGGCTTTCATCTTTTTCTTGTCAATTTTATATTTGCACTTTCAGTCTCCCTAGGAGTCTGTCGGA
>NZ_BBCJ01000037.1 GCF_001311985.1 Geotalea toluenoxydans JCM 15764 | reverse complement strand
ACTCCTAGTCCCTGTCCAATACCTCCCGCACCTTGGTCAACAACCGGTTGGGTGACAATGGTTTGGCCAGAAAGTTGAGGTTTTCTTCGGCAAGGTCGGCACTGTGCAGAATATCCCCGGTGTAGCCGCTGATGAAAATCACCTTCATGCCCGGTTTGAGCTTTTCGATCTCGCATAGGCCTCTTTGCCGTTCTTCCTCGGCATCATCACGTCCATGATTACCAGGTCGATGTCGTCCCGTTTTTTTCTGAAGGATTCAACGCAGTCCTGGCCATCCAGAGCCGTAACAACACTGTAGCCATAACCCTGCAGCACATCCTCCAGCAAAGCCTTTACTTCCGAGTTATCCTCGGCGACAAGAACCGTTTCCCCCCCCATTTTCGCCGGAAGAGTCGGTTTCTCCACTTTTTCATGGGGAGCCTGGCCGGTAAGGGGCAGATAAACTCGGAAGGTGGTGCCGCAGCCTTTTTTGCTTTCAACGGTTACATAACCGTTATGCTGCTTGACGATACCGTAAACGATGGACAAACCCAGGCCGGTGCCGTTCCCCACAGGCTTGGTGGTAAAGAATGGCTCGAATATCTTGTCGCATGTATCTTCATCCATGCCCGAACCGGTATCGGACACCGACACCAGGGCATAGCGCCCTGATTGCCAAAACCGTGACTCTGTACGAAATCCTCGCCGATTCTTGTGGTTGCCGTGCCGATTACCAGCCTTCCTTTGCCTGACATGGCATCCCTGGCATTGGTGGCCAGATTCATCAATACCTGTTCGATCTGTCCTGCATCGGCAATGATGACCAGCGGCTCGTCGGCAAGGGAGGTTACAAGTTCGATATCTTCCCCGATGAGGCGAGAGAGGAATCCATTCACCTGCCTCACCACCTGATTGAGTTCCATGGCCTGGGGATTGGTCGGAGTTTTGCGACTATACTCCAGCAGGCTTTGGGTCAGCCCCGCAGCCCTTTCCGCCGCCGTTATTATCTGTCGGATGTTTTGCATCAATGGATCGCTGCTGTGAATCTGCATCTGGGAAAGGTGACAGTAGCCGATTATTGCCGTCAGCATGTTGTTGAAGTCATGGGCGACCTTGCCGGTCAGGGTGCCGATTGCCTCCATTTTCTGGGCATGGCGGAGCTGCGCCTCCATTTTTCTTTCGCCGGTAATATCGCGAAAACTCGATACCCTGCCGACGATGGTATCGCCGACACGCTGGGGACGGCAGAACCTTTCGAAGACCCTTCCGTCCTTGAACTCAAGCAGGTCGTGGGAATCCCTGTCCGCATCACCCTCGAACTCTGCCCGGGCCAGCTTGTCGTGCCCCTTCAATTGGGAGTAAATGTTGGTAATCAGCAGGTAGAAATCATTGGTTTCCAGGATATGGCCTGGTATTTTCAGCATCTGGACTAATTTCTGGTTATAGCTGACGATCCGGCCATTCAGGTCGACCGCCAGGATGCCGTCGGCTGTTGCCTCCAGAGTGGCACTGAGCCGGGAAATTGCCTCGCGGTATTCACTTTCACTCCGCTTTAAGGCGGTCACCTCTTCCACCGATTCGATCACCCCCGTGATATTGCCGGCATCGTCCTTAAGGGGTGAAGAGACAATGCGAAAGTGGCGCGCCTCACCCTTCCAGGGATTTTCCACCACTGCCTCGTGGATTCCTCCATCGGCCAGGGTTTTTACGGTGGGACAGTCCGGGCAGATGCTGTCGCGCGGCGGATTATTGAACGTTTTGTAACAAATTGGAGAATATTTCTCATCCAGCTCCGGATACCACTGGCGGCTCTGCCTGTTTGCCGAAATAATCTCCATTTTTGGACTGAGCAGGGTGACGCCGACGGTAACATTGTCGGCAAGGATCCGGTATTTCTCCTCGGATTTGGCCAGAGTTCCCAGCATCTCATTGCGGCAGGTGATGTCGCGCAGAAAGGCAAAAAAACGCCCTCCCCCGGCCGGCAAATAATTGGCGCTGACCTCCACATCGAATAAGCTGCCGTCCTTGCGCCGATGCCTGGTCTCAAAGCGAATCCTGCCCGGGTTCCTGATACTTTCCATGCGTGCCTTTATCTCTTCGGCTGTCAGGACGGCTTCCACGTCACCTATCTGCATGGCCAGCAGCTCTTGCCGGCTGTAGCCGGTCATCTGACAGTAGGTATCGTTCACGTCGAGAAATCGGCCTTTTTCATCAGTGATCCAGAAACCATCCATGGCCGTACGCAAAATTGCCTGGTATTCCGCTTCCGCCCTTTTCTGCGCGGAGAGGTCACGGACAATCCCCATATGCATCCAGGAATCTCCCACCCATACCTTGCTGATGGAAATATCCAGGTGGCATTGGGAGCCGTCCTGCCGCCTACCTGTATATTCCCGGTTCATAACGGAAGTATCTTTGGAGATGGCGGCGCCTATGCCCTCGCTCCCACCTGATCCACATGCCGATTCGAACAGCAGTTGCAGGTTGCAACCAAGAACCTCCTGCGCCGGGTAGCCGAATATCTTTTCTGCAGCGGCATTGAATGAGCGGATCGTCTTCTCTTCATCGAAAAGCACCACGCCGTCAACCACCTGGCCCAACACATTTTCTGCCAGCGCTTCCTGCATGAGAGCCATTTTTTTAAAGGGCTGGAAGATAAACCAATAGATAAAAGGTGAGCAAAAGATGGTCAACAGGACCGCGTCGGCAATATTGGTAATAAGGATGCTTCTTGACGGCAGCAGATGGGAGAAAGAAAACATCAGCAGCATCTCTACGAAAAAGAGAGCCAGCAGCAGGACGAGAATGGATCTGAGCGGCGAGGGGGCGGGAAGGGTTAAAGTTCCCGGAGATATTTTGGCATTCATGGCGACAGCTTACCTCCACAGGCAGTGCTGTTTCAACGTAAAACTCATTAATTTATCGGCAACAAATGAGATTACTTGAATACCGAAGAGCGGGCCCCCATACCGAGACCTTCCCCACTCCCTCGGGGAAAAGGAACTCGGTACAGAGTCAAAGCGGGAGATCGATGCTAATCAGTTCGCCTTTTAACTGACTTTTACTCTGGGAAAGAAATGGGTAAGCAGATGAAATGGGCCTTCAGACCATGGTTAACAGGCTATTCCAGTGGCATGAACATGTGAAAAGGCGTGACAAAACATTCAAGTTTCCGATTTCCTTACCGATACCATATGAAATATCTGTTATCAAATGCAGCAGCGTAGAAGGTGCTCCTCTGCTTTCGCAGCTGGCATAATGGCTGCATCAGCAGGCGGGGGAAGCCGTTCATATTCCAAAACCGCAGGGTAATCAACGGAGTATCAAAGATGGAGTCACTCAAAGTCCTGGTCGTCTCAAGGGAGGGGGAAGCCATGGACGCTTACGGGCAGGCGCTGGAACAGATCGGCGTGAATTATGACGTTGCGTCCTCGTTTCGCCACCTTTCATCCATGGTACGTAAAGAAGCATACAATGGCATGATTGTCGACATGCTGACCCTGGTTCGCGCCGGGAAAGACGAAAAGAGAATTGCCTACGAACTGATGAATTTTTTCCCCGCCACCCACGTCAAATGGGACACCCGGCACAAGTCGATCAGCCTTTCCCTGCTTGGGCAGATGTCCGAGACCGAATCAGTCGCAGCGCTCAGGACATTCATTGAAGAAAAATGCAGACCATTCAGGTCGAGAAGAT
This sequence comes from Geotalea toluenoxydans JCM 15764, assembly GCF_001311985.1. Classification (GTDB taxonomy): domain Bacteria; phylum Desulfobacterota; class Desulfuromonadia; order Geobacterales; family Geobacteraceae; genus Geotalea; species Geotalea toluenoxydans. The sequence continues at coordinate 33,364 of NZ_BBCJ01000037.1, read as the reverse complement.
TGCGGATGTATCCCCGCAAAGAGCTGACTTTGAATATACTCTTGTCGCCGGACCCATCTTTCCCTGAAGACCTGACGGAAAAAACATTTACCGTCAACATCTCAAAAGGGGGCTGCTTCCTGCATACGGTGGGGCCATTGGAAAACGGCCAGACGGTTTGGCTGAAAATTCACGAGTTTTCAGATCAGACTCCCATCAAGGCTGTCATATGCTGGAAGATGGCTTGGGGAGAACAGCTGACCATTCCGGGTATAGGTATCAAATTTGAAGAGATAAGCCTGTGCAGATGACAGAACTGTCAAAAGTGCTCCATGACCAGCATAAGGGGAGGTGAATCGGGATAGAGCCCAGGCCGCTGTTCGATCATTTTTCGCGTCATGACCGACTCGCAAGGTCAGAATTTGGGGAACCGTATCCGGCTGACCATAAGCGAGCCGGAGACTGCGAAGCACAGCACGATCGGGTGAAGCGTGAAGCCGGCAAACACTATCTTTCCGAACCAGAGTGCGTGGTGCAGAGCGCCCTGCGAGGCAGCCACGCCCATCATAATTACCAGCAACAGGGACGTGGGAATGGGAGTACCTTCGAAGTACTTCACCTTGTCTCCGCCTTCAGACAGCGCCTCGGCCGTGACATTGAAGCGGGCCAGGCGGGATACCCCGCAGGCAACGAAAAAGGTCAGGACGATGCGGTCGTACAAGCCTGCATGCCGCAACCGTAGGCAATCACAGCCGGGGCTACCCCAAAGGAAACAATATCGGCGAGAGAGTCAAGATCGCGGCCCATAGTCGAACTCTTCTGCCGCCACCGGGCAATCCTTCCATCCAGGACATCGAACACAAGAGCGGCAAAGACCAGCCCGCAAGCAAAGTATACATGCGTGACGTCGCCCGTTTGCAGGTATGTCATGATGCAAACATTGCCGAAGTGCCGCAGACAGCATTTGCCAGTGTAAACCAGTCGGCAAGATGGAATTCCCGGATCATCGAGAATGGTTTATTCTGTCTCTGGATAGTCATGGATAACAGATCTCCTTTGTTGTAATAAAGCGACACAGGTCCATTCGCCTGTTATGTCCTCTATAGCTGTGAAACCGGCGGCTGAGGCTTATCCCTGCACCCTTCCCAGGAGGGAAAAAGGTGATATGTCTCTTTTCTCCAGTTCCTTTGACGCTCAAAAAGCAGCCTGTCCCCCAGCCTGTCCCCTTTTTCCCGCCCAATAATATATTTTGTCCAAATATAAATAAGCAAAGGCAGCCAACATAAGGCAAATTATGGCTCCTTTATACCCAGAACGACGGGGCTTTGGGTCAAGAAACGCGACATTTGGACGTTGTTTGTCATACCAAGCTAGTATGGTGCCATCTCCCATCAGTTCAGGCTCTTTCGGGCATCCATTTCAGTTGAGAAGCTGTTCCCGCCGAGGCTCGCCAAATACCCATAATAGTTTTTTCCATTGACCACATATTCGTATTTGATTGAGACATTCCAGGAATTAGCCTTAGATGTCCCCACCTTGCCGTTACTTATGAAATCATTGGCATTAACTATTTTCCCTTCCGGAAGAATCACCTTGGCTTGGACCGACTGAAGTCGTTTCGCAATTATTTCCTGACGCACCGTTACTCCGATAATCACAACTCCTGCTATAGCGAGAAGTACAGCGAACAATCTGCCAGGCCCACCCATTTGATTTCCCCCTCATCCTCTTTCTTTATAATTTGGCATGCAGTGCATAACGGGGTCGCCGTTGACCCGCACCGGGGCGTTTCTCAGCCCCGGACGGTGTCCAAGGGTTGGAATCTCGTTTTTCATTTTTCCGATGATTGACAGATGTAAACAAATTGTTTACATTTAACCCATGATCGTATCATTCGCAAACAAGGAAACGGAGAAGCTCGTTGCGACCGGTAAATCCAGGAAACTTCCTCCGGAAATCATTGCTCGTGCGATCATGCGACTGACGCAGTTGGACAATGCACGCGAGGTTTCAGATTTGTTGATGCCTCCTTCAAACCGCCTTGAAGCCCTTTCCGGCAACAGGGCCGGACAGTGGAGCATCAGGATTAATGACCAGTGGCGTATATGTTTTCGTTTTATCAATGGCGAAGCAACAGATGTCGAAATAACCGATTACCATTAAGGAGAATTCTCATGGCGATAAAAAATGGTCTTCCTCCCATTCATCCCGGCGTATTCTTGAAAGAAATACTTGACGAACTTGGCGTCTCACAGAATGCTTTTGCTCAGGCTATTGGCGTCTCGCTATGCGCGTTTCGCATGTCATAAAAGGCACTCGTCCTGTTACTGCTGAATTGGCACTGCTTTTCGGCAAGGCATTTTGCCAGACGCCGAGCTATTGGATGAGCCTGCAAACCAGTTATGATCTAAAGACTGCTGAAAAAGCTCTGGGACAGAAGGTGCATAAAGTTCAGCCTCTTTCAGAGGCTGCGTAGCACTGTTACCAGGACAATTTCCTGTGCTCAAAATCAATGACCAGTCTCGCTGAGGAGTCGGGTCAGTACCCAAAAAGTACCCCAAAAGGGGTCTACCCAAAAAGTACCCAAAAAGGGGTCACCAAAAAGGGGTCCACACCAAAAAGCACACCAAAAAGGGGTCACACACCAAAAAGGGGTCAGGCCTTGAAAAGGGAATTTTTAACCTGCAGCCCTTTTATCCGCTCTTGCAACGACTTGTCTACCCCAAGTTGCTGCGAGATATTCTGACTTATCTTAGCCACAGCCGAATAACTCAGAGTTCCGAACAATTTGGCTATTTCCCGGTTTGTTGCGCACGTGTGCTTTTTCATCAGGTAAATGCATGCTTTTCTGGCTTCACTTCGCTTGTCGCGCATGATCTCTTCCCTGGCAACTTCGAAATACTCGCAGCACGCCGAGATAATCTCTTCCAGGCCCATTGCGGAGCGTAAGGCTTTGCCATGGGACACCTCCGGCGTTTCAATGCGTCCCAATTCCACTCTCGCCAGTGCATCCCGGATGAACCCTTCATCGCCCAGTATTATGCCGCCGAAGACTTTCTGTAATGGGCTTGCTATTTCTTCTCCCAGCCCAGTTTCAACAAAATTCCTGTAGTTGTCCGGTGCATCTTTCTTCTTTGCTGTCATCATCTCCAGGATAGTATCACTACTGACTATATTTTCTGTTTGTCCTGTTACGTAAGACCTATAGCTGCTGTGGGGATATTCTTCCGGGTTCTGCACCATGTTTACGCGAACCGGATTGAGGTGGAGATAGCGGCTCAACTCAAGGAGATAGTTGTCCTTATCTACCAGAATCGCCTTGTATCTCCCCTGGAAGAGATGGCCGACCCGCTTTCTTTTGACATTCGTATAAGCGGTATAGGAGCTGTTAATATAGTGCATGATCTTGCTTAAATTCTTTTGCGGTGTTTCGATGATCAAGTGATAGTGATTCGTCATCAGCACATAGGCATGCAAGATAAATCCGTACTTCTCCTTCGCTATGGCTAAGTATCCTTTGAACTTCTCGTAATCCCTTTTCGAGAAAAATATCTTTCCGCGCTCATTCCCTCTCGCAGTAACATGGTAAACAGCTCCTTCATATTCAACCCGCAACGGCCTTGCCATTATTTCCCTCTCGTTTTTCGTTGCGTATAGCCTACATCACTTTTTTCCCTTTTCAAGGCCTGACCCCTCTGCCTCTTTGAAAGGCTGCACAGAACCTTGCTGGACGAGCATTTCCGCATCATGGGCCGAACCAAATGGTATGAATCGGTGGAAGAAATGAAAAGGACCTGGAAACCTACCTGCAACATTACAATCACAAACGGACCCACCAGGGCCGCAACATGAAGGGCCGGGTACCATACAAGGTATTTATTGCCGGATTGCCAAAGAACGTAAAAACAGATACAACCGAAAAACAGGCAGCCTGATTCTTCCCCGTTTAAGGACGGACTGTCAGGTGATTACCATCTCTGTACATAAAAAGGGTTTGTGAAGCCGAAGTGTCGTAGCAATCCGTGCTCGAAAAATATCATTAGATCTCTTATCTGGAGATTGTTAACAAGAATCTTTTTCCCAATCCTACCAATGGAAGGGTTAGCACCGAAGCCAAGAACGAATTTTGCTTTATGGACGAAATCTGACCTTATCTGATAAAGATGTTTTGCAAGATCAATTATTGAGTTTGATTCATTCGCAATTCTGAATTTCTTGAAAATTTTATCCTTGTCTCGATCGTCAAGCTTATCAAAGAATTTTAGAGCGTTACGTACTGCCCCATATTCCTCTTTATATTTTTCATATACAGTTTTAAGATCACTCTTTTTCCCAATGGGGAATTGAACTTTGTTTCTCTTTGTCACCATGTAGCAGTAAAGATCCGCATACTTTTCTCCAACATATAGAGATTCTATGAGGGAGAAAATGGCCATGTACTTGTAAGAATCATCGATATACTTGAGACCTTCGTTTAATTCAGATTGTTCAAATTTAAATCTACCTTCTATAACAAGAAACCGATAAAAGGATGATGTTTTTAGAAAAAGGTCTTTTTCTTCATCAGTTGGAATCGTTTCAAAGAACGCTTCAAAGCTTGCTTTGTTCTCAAAGTATTTTTGCAACGCCATGAAGGCATGTTCAAGAAATACACCCTTGTCACGCAAATATCTCACTATTACCTCTTCATTATTGGATTTGCTCAACTCGTAATTAACCGGTATCCGTATATAGGTGATCTCATGGTGCCCTATATACGTTACTTTCATCATTTCTTCTGGGTCTCCGGTTATCCCTTGGTCACTTATATAGGATACTTTCTTCATCTGATTTCGGGCTTGAAAGCAGTCCCACATTATTCTTTGCCAACGGCTGAGGCAGTAGTGTGGCTCAGCGCTCCACCCTCCTGGCATACGCCAGCTGGGCAAGAACTTTATACCACGTCCGACTATTAAAATGAATTTGTTTGTATTGGCTTATCGGGAAGGAATTACTGTGTGCGAAAGGATAAATGGAGATGTGGGGCGCAGTAATCAGCCCTGCGCCCTTCCCAGAAGTACCGGATGTATTTCCTCGGCCTGGCCGCCGCAGTAGCCGAGCTTGGCGGAGATTTCCCCGGCGCCTTTCATGACCAGCGGGATGAAGGTGCTTTCCATGAGCTTTGTGGAAAGCCTTTGGGACGGACCAAGCAGAGTGACCGCGCCGATGATCCTGGACATGTAATCGCGAATGGGGGCGGCGACACTTATCACACCGATGTCCAGCTCTTCGTTCTCGATTGCATAACCCTGACTGGCCACTTCCCGCAGGTGTCTCTTCAATTGCTCGGGAATAATGATGGTGTTTTCCGTATGCTGCTGCAATTGGTTTTCGCTGAGGTATTTCTTGAGGATGTCGTCTGCGAAATAGGCGATCTGGGATTTGCCTGCCGCCGTGCAATAGGCGGGAAGCCGCACACCGATGCGGGGGATGACCCGCAGGGGGTGGTCGCATTCCACCACGTCCAGGTTGACGCTGCAGAAGTCTTTCATTACCGAGACGCAGACCGTCTCGTTACATTCCTTGACCAGTTCCTCGATGATTTCCCTGGAGTTATTCAGTCGCCCCCGCTGGCGGATCACTGTCTGCCCCAACTCTACCGTCTTGAAACCCAGGCGGTATTTTTCCGTGTGGGAATCATGCTCCACGTAATGGCGCGACTGCAGGGTTGCCAGCAATCGGAAGACATTGTTCTTTGTCAGCTGCAGATTATGGCTGAGATCGGTGAGGCCCATCTCGGACACATCGCCGTGGAACTGTTCGAGCAGATCGAAGGCGTTGGACACTGATCGAATGGTATAATTCTTTTTTTTCACATTCTTGGCCATGGTCATATCCCTCTATCCATTTTTGCCTGAGGATGGATAACTCATGGATGGTCTGCTTTTTTCGTCGTTTGAGGCCACCGGGCAAGGCGCAGCAGAAGCTGCGCCACAGGTGTGCTATGCATTCGGCCTCAGGCTTTCGGCCATTACCTCGGCAATATCCTTCACCCTTACCTGGTTTGCCCCCTCGTCCTTCAGGCCGTCCTCCAGCATGGTCATGCAGTAGGGACAACTGACGCAAAGGGTGTCCGGTTGCTGTTGCAGGGCTTCTTTGACCCGCTCAAGATTGATCCTGGTGCCGGTCTGCTCTTCCATCCACATGCGCCCACCGCCGGCGCCGCAACAGAAGGCGCTTTCCCGGTTACGGCCGAATTCTCCCGGAGCCTGGCCGGTGGCGGCGGCGATAACCTCACGGGGCGCTTCGAAGGTGTCATTATGACGTCCCAGGTAACAGGAGTCGTGGAATACCACCTTGCCCATATTTGCTGCTTTGGCGGCCTTCAGCTTTCCATCCCGGACCAGTTGCGCTATGAGCTGACTGTGGTGCAACACTTCAACCTCCAGCCCGTACTGCCGATAATCGTTTTTCAGGGTGCTGAAGCAGTGGGGGCACTGGGTGACGATCTTGGTTACCCCTCGCTCCTTGAGCATGGCCACGTTCTCGCTGGCCATTTTATCAAAAACGAACTCATTGCCGAGACGCCGTACGCTGTCGCCACAACATTTTTCGTCCTTGCCCAGGATGCCCCAGGTTACCCCGCTGCGTCGAGAAGTGCCGCCAGGGCCACGGTGACATGCTTGTTGCGGCTGTCAAAGGCGCCGGCACAGCCGACAAAGAAGAGGTATTCGGTTTCACCCGCTTTGAAGGGACGTTCACCCAGCTGGGTGCTCCATTTGGTCCGCTCGGACGGGGCAATGCCCCAGGGGTTGCTGCGCTGCTCCATATTTTCGAAAAGATTGAGCAGTTCCTCGGGAAACTTTGCCTTCTCTTCCACCAGGTGGCGGCGCATCTTGACTATTTTCGGCATATGCTCGATGAGCACCGGACAGACCGAGAGACAGGCCCCGCAGGTGGTACACGACCAGAGGGCTTCCTCGCAGATGGTCCCCTCCCCGGCCTCGCCGATCAAAGGAGTTTTGCCTTGCTGCGCCTCTTTCAGGCAGAAGCATTGCCGAAGAGGTTCTGCTTTATATCGTGGACGATGCGCCTGGGGTTGAGGGGCTTGCCGGTGTTGTGGGCCGGGCAGAGGTCCTGGCAGCGGCCGCATTCGGTACAGGTCATGCTGTCGAAGAGATCTTTCCAGGTGAACTGCTCCACCTGGCTGACCCCGTAACGTTCACCTTTTTTGAAGGTCTCCCTCGGCTGGACATTGGGCTTTTCCAGGCTGCGGAAATAGCAGTTGGGGATGGCGGTGAGAATATGCATATGTTTGCTGCGCGGCAGCAGGTTGAGGAAAACCAGCAGCACTACCGCATGCACCCACCAGGCTGCGCCGGCCACACTCTCCAGGGCCGAAGGGGAAAGACCGGCGAGCAGGCTGCCGAAGAAGGCCGATACCGGCTGCCAGATCGTATCCCCCCCCTGGGCGAGCTGAGCGCCATTAAGGAAGAAGAAGGCCAGCATCAGGGTGGCGATCATGGCCAGGATCAGCAGCGCCTCGCCGCTTCTCGCCTTGGTGTAATCGTTTTCCAGGTAGGCCGGAGCGAAAAATAACCGGCGAACAAGGGCCACCACCACGCAGGCCAGGGCAACCAGCGACACCAGATCGAAGGTCAGCTCCAGAACGTGGTAGAGGGGGGCAGGCAGGGCCGACAGGCTCACTCCGGGGAAAAGCCCTTCCAGCAGGAACTCCACGTTGGCAACGAGCAGGAACATGAATGCCCAGAAAAGAAAGAAATGATTGACCCCATAGGGGCGAGCCAGCACCCTTTTCTGTCCGAAAGCATAGGCAAAGGTCCCTGCCAGCCTGGACAAGGGGTTATCCAAGCGCTCTTCGGCGCTGCCGACGGCGACTAGCTGCAACCTTTGATAGCAGCTGTAGATGAAGGTGAGGCTGGCAACGATGAAGAGCGGTATGAATATTGTGGTGTTTGACATGGTAACCTCGCTAAATCTCTTCCGGTAACAGGGAAATCAGACGGCGACCCGCTCGGGCTCTGTACCGCCGCGCTGGGACTTCATGCTGCGCACTCTGCCGATCAATGCCGGGATCACCTGGAACAGGTCTCCGACGATGCCATAGGTGGCAATCTGGAAAATGGGAGCCTCGGGGTCGCGATTGATGGCGATGATCACATCGGAGTCCTGCATGCCGACCATGTGCTGAATGGCCCCGGAAATGCCACAGGCAATATAGATCTTCGGCCTTACCGTCTTGCCGGTCTGACCCACCTGGCGGCTGTGGGGCATCCAACCAGCATCTACTGCGCTACGCGAAGCGCCCACCACCCCGCCGAGTTCGTCAGCCAGTTGCTGGAGCATGGAGAAGTTTTCCTTGTTCATCAAGCCGCGACCGCCGGAAACGATGATCTCGGCAGCAGCCACATCCACCTGATCCTTGCCGTCCTTATCATTCAGGACCTCGATGACCTTGACCAGCACATCCTCTTCCCGGGGTGCAAACGTCTCGCGGACAACCCTGCCGGTGCGGCCTTCCTGGCGCTCGGGCATCTGCATGACGTGGGGCCTGACGGTGGACATCTGGGGCCGGAACTTATCGCACATGATGGTGGCCATGATGTTGCCGCCGAAAGCCGGCCTGGTCTGCATCAGGTTCCGCTTGTCGTCGATGCCGAGCCCGGTGCAGTCCGCAGTGAGGCCGGTCTTGACAATAGTCGCCACCGCCCCTGCCAGGTCGCGCCCCTGCCCGGTCGCCCCCATGAGGATGACCTCGGGACGGTGCTTTTCGATGAGATGACAGATGGCTTGCGTATAGGGCTGGGTGCGGTAGTGCGCGTAGACCGGAGCATCAAGCAGGATGGCCTGATCGGCCCCATAGGCGAATGCTTCGCCGCAGATATGCCCCACATGATCGCCAATGACTACCGCAGAAAGTTCAACACCGAGGGTCTTTGCCAGGCCGGCCCCTGTCCCCAGGAGTTCCCATGAAACCTTGGCCACTTCTCCATCGTATTGCTCGATAAAAACCCAGACGCCCCGGTAACGTGCCAGCATTTCCCTGAGCTGCTTCTCCTCGTCACCGATCTCTTCACCGGCCGCCCCGTGCTCCTTATCCCACTGCTTGAGCAGCTCCAGATCCTCCGGCGCATAAAACATCTCCAGGGCGGAGGCAGGGCAGACCTTGATGCACTTTTCGCAGCCGATGCATTTCTCGGCAAGAACGCAGGTTCGCCCCCGTCGCTCATCTCTATGGAGTTTACCGGGCAGGAGCTTTCGCACCGGGCGCCACAGGCAATACATTTGCCCTCGACGACCCGCGCCTTGCCCCGTGGTTTCTTCATCGGTTTCTTTGCCTCAGTCATTGGCTGACTCCTCCTTTGCTGTTCCCCTCACGCCTGTCTCCTCGCACCTTACCCGTCACTCGTCACGCTCCACTCGTCACTGCTCATATGGCCAGCATGTCCTTGTCGACCATCTTGTCGATGAGCAGATTCGCCGTTCCCACCGGATCATTGATCCCATCGCCGATGATCTCTCCCTGGTCCCGTTCCGGGGAGAAAATCTTGCTTACCCAGGTGGGAGAGCCCTTGAGGCCGACAGTGGTTGCATCCAGCTTGAGGATCGTGTTGTCCCAGACCTTGACTTCGGTCTCCTGGGCCATGAGCCGCATGGGGACGGTCGGGTAACGGGGACGGTTCAGCTCTCGGACCACGGTGATCATCACCGGCAGGGGAGCTTCCACTATCTCGTGGCGCCCTTCCAGCTTGCGCCGCACCCGGATTTTTTTCTTCACCAGGTCAAGGCTCTCGATGCGATCGACCAGCGTCAGCTGTGTAAAGCCGAGACGGGTGGCGATGCCGGGCCCTACCTGGGCTGTGTCGCCATCGATGGTTTGCTTGCCGCAGAAGACAATGCCCACCTCCTCCTGGTCATTGAGCCGTTCGATGGCCGCAGAAAGAACCTTGCTGGTGGCCAGGGTATCGGCTCCGCCAAAGGCGCGGTCGGAAAGGAGAATGGCTTCATCGACTCCCAGGGCGGCTGCCTTTCTCAGGGTAGCCTCGGTGTTTGGCGGTCCCATGGAGAGCGCCACGGCACGAAGCCCAAAACGATCCTTGAGATTGAGGCTCTCTTCCAGGGCATGGGTATCGTAAGGGTTGATGATGAAGGGAATCCCCTCCCGGACCAGAGTATTGGTCACCGGATCGATTTTTACCTGGGTAGTATCAGGCACCTGTTTAATGCAGGAGATGACAAGCATGTGGCTACTCCTAGTCTGGTATTGAACAGCGTCGCCCGAGCAGTCAGGGAGCCGCAAATGACCGGGCATGATTTTAAAAACCAAACAACGTTATGTGTAAATTCGTACCATAATACTATTTTATAAGCAAGAAAAAGTTTTCCTGCTTTTCTGCATATTTCCCTGACCGGATTTTGCTGCAGATTGCCCTCTCATCCTGCGGTTTCCGCCCTTTCCCCTCTCAAGCCGTTTTCCATCAGCAGTGCTGTTAAAGCTTCTCTGATGCACTCGGACATGCTTGTTCTCTTTTGCCCGCAGACGATCATCAAGTCTTCCCATTCATCATCGCTCAACCGTGCCGACACACATTTGTACCGCGGATTTTCCTTATACAGACCCATTTTAAGTACCTCCTTTACCTGCGAGCCATTGGCCACCCAGCAAGGGTGGCCAACGACCCTGTTACAGCAGCAAAACCATGCAGTCCTCACCCCGAAAACCGGCATATCCTCGGCAATGCTGTAACAAACTGATTCCACTTTTCATTACTTCGGTTTATAAACCTTCAGCAGCGCCTGGGCCATATCGGCCGGACTGGCCGCTACGGCGATACCACAGTCTTCCAGTACTGCCACCTTCTCGGCTGCCGTACCCTTGCCGCCGGAAATGATGGCCCCCGCATGCCCCATCCGTTTGCCCGGCGGAGCGGTAACACCGGCAATGTAGGCGGCAACCGGTTTGGTCATGTGCTCCTTGACGAAGTAGGCTCCTTCTTCCTCGGAGGTGCCGCCGATTTCACCGATCATGATCACCGCCTCGGTGCCCGGATCCTCTTCGAACATCTTCAGCACATCCAGATGACTGGAGCCGTTGACCGGATCGCCGCCGATACCGACGCAGGTGGACTGGCCGAGCCCCACATTGGTCAGCTGCCAGACCGCCTCATAGGTGAGGGTGCCGCTGCGGGAAACGACGCCGATCTTACCGGGCTTGTGAATGTAGCCGGGCATGATGCCGATCTTGCACTGGCCGGGGGTAATGACGCCTGGGCAGTTTGGCCCTACCAGTCTGGTCCTTTTCCCCTGCATGTACTGCTTGACCTTGACCATGTCCAGCACCGGAATACCTTCGGTGATGCAGCAGACCAGATCTATGCCGGCATCGACCGCTTCCATGATTGCGTCTGCGGCAAACGGCGGCGGTACGTAGATCACCGAAGCGGTTGCACCGGTTTTGTAGACGGCTTCTTTAACCGTGTCGAATACGGGAAAGCCTTCGATGGTGGTTCCGCCTTTGCCGGGGGTGACCCCCCCGACCATCTGGGTGCCGTAATCCCTGGCGCCGTTGGCGTGAAAGAGTCCGGTTGCACCGAGCCCCTGGGTGATTACCTTGGTGTTTTTATCGATAAGTATGCTCATTGCTCTCCCCCCCTCAGGCAGCTACCACGGCCTGGACGATTTTATTTGCGGCGTCGGCCATGCCGTCGGCGGCGATAATATTCAGACCACTGGCGGAAAGGATTTCTTTGCCTTTATCCACATTGGTACCTTCCAGACGAACGACCAGCGGCACCTTGAGGGAGACCTGCTTGGCAGCCTCGATGACCCCGGTGGCAATGACATCGCATTTCATGATGCCGCCGAAGATGTTGACCAGGATGCCTTTGACGTTCTTGTCGGAAAGGATGATCTTGAAGCTTCGGTAACGCGCTCGATGGTCGCCCCGCCCCCAACGTCCAGGAAGTTGGCCGGATTGCCGCCGGAATGTTTGATAATATCCATGGTGGCCATGGCCAGACCGGCGCCGTTGACCAGACAGCCGATGTTGCCGGCCAGGGAGACATAGGAGAGGTCGTGCTGTGATGCTTCCACCTCGTTGGGGTCTTCCTCGTCATAATCCCGCATGTCGCCGATCTTGGGATGCCTGAAGACGGCGTTGTCGTCGAAGCCGAACTTGGCGTCCAGACAGAGCAGATCCCCTTCCTTGGTCACGACCAGGGGGTTGATCTCCAACAGAGAGCAGTCGCAGCCGATAAAGGTTTCGTAGAGCCCCTGCAGCAGCTTGACAGCCTTGTTGGTCAGCTTGCCGGTAAGTCCCAGGCTGAAGGCCAGATTGCGGCACTGGAAGGGGGTAAGTCCCACCAGCGGGTCGATGGCCTCGCGGAAGATTTTCTCCGGTGTCTTGGCGGCAACCTCTTCGATGTCCATTCCCCCTTCGGTGGAGGCCATGACCGTCACCTTGGAGGTGGCACGGTCCACCAGGAGGCTGATGTACAGTTCAGTGCCGATATTGCAGCCGTTTTCCACCAGGACCCGGGTAACAACCTTCCCTTCAGGTCCGGTCTGGTGGGTGCGCAGGATCATGCCAAGCATGTCCCGGGCGGTGTTTCGTACCTCGTCGGCGGTGCGGGCCAGCTTGACACCGCCCCCCTTGCCACGGCCACCGGCATGGATCTGGGCCTTCACTACCCAAGGTCCCTCACTCAGCCGTTTCGCCCATTCACGGGCGCTGGCGCCGTTGTAGCAGACGTGCCCATCCGGAACGGGCACCCCGAATTCCCTCAGTATTGCCTTTGCCTGATACTCATGTATATTCATGCAATCCTCTCCCCGCGAGTAAAACTCGCATCATCAGCGGCATCCCGCTTTTAATCATTACAGTAGGACCAGTAACCAGCATGGCGATCTTTCATGGCGGAATGTGCAACAGGACGTGAGCACAATGGCACACGGTACCGCCAATCTTAAGAAACTGCTTCATACATTCCCGCATGGACATGATATCTCCCGTCCTTCACGACAACTGCTTCACTTCACAGGGTCAGCCGTTCCAGCAGTATCTCGCCGATATCCCGCGGTACCAGCTGCCCTTCCAGCTCTGCCCCCTTGATACCGTCCTCGAACATGGTCATGCAGAAGGGACAGTTCGATACCAGCATTCCTGCTCCGGTCCCGGCTGCCATTTTCGCCCTGCTGACGCTGATCCGGCTCCCCAGTTTCTCCTCGGCCATGATCCGCCCGCCACCGGCGCCGCAGCAGAAACTCTCGGCGCCGCTTTTGTCCATTTCCAGGATGGTGCCGCCTGCCGCCGATATGAGCGCCCGCGGCTCCTTATACAGATCGTTGTAACGGCCGATATAGCATGAGTCATGGTAGGTGCAGTCGAAGCTTTCGGCTTTGAGCTTCAATTTGCCCTGCTCCACCAGCCGATTGAGGAAGACGGTGTAATGCTCGGTCTCCACATCGAAGCCCAAATCCCGATAGTCCTTGGCCAGGGTGTTGAAGCAGTGGGGACAGGCGGTTACCACCTTTTTCACCCCGTAGCCCTTGATGGTCTCGATGTTTTCGGCGGCCATGGACTGGTACAGGTATTCATTGCCCATCTTGCGCATGGGTTCACCACAGCACTTCTCTTCTTTGCCGAGAATGCCCACCTTGATGCCGGCAGCGGCGCAGAGATGGATAAAGCTGGTGGCGATCTTGATATTGCGCTTGTCGAAGGAGGCGTAGCAGCCGACGAAATAGAGGATATCCACGTCGGCATCTTCGGCCATCTTTTTAACCGGCAGCCCTTCGGCCCAGTCGCCCCTGGAAGCCATGGCCATCCCCAGGGGGTTGCCGTTGACTTCGGTATTGTCCATGGCGGCCATTACTTCTTCGCCGGGAAATTCACCTTCCATGAGCACCATGTTGCGGCGCATGTCGACCACCTTGCCCACGTGCTCTATGGCGGCCGGGCAGATCTCCTGGCAGGCGCGGCAGGTGGTGCAGGACCAGAGGGCATCCTTGCTCACCGTTTCGATGAGGTTGGCTTCCGGGTTGGTGCAGGCCACTTCTCCCAGCTGATTGATGACTTTCATGGGGGAAAGGGGCTTGTCGGTGTTGTGGGCCGGACAGCGGTCCTGGCAGCGCTTGCATTTGGTGCAGGCGTCGGTGTCGAAGATGTCTTTCCAGGTGAGGTCTTTAAGGTTGGCGGTGCCGAAGCTTTCGGCATCACCTTCCATATCCAGGGTCACCAGCGCCCCCTTGGGACCAAGGTCGGCAAAAAAGTAATTGGCGGCGGTGGTGAAGATGTGCCGGAACTTGGTAAAAGGGATGGCGCAGATGAAACCGATGACCAGGAAGAAATGGACCCACCACAGCCCCTGGTGCAGGGCGCGCAGGGCTGGTTCGCCCATGCCGGCAAGCGCTTTGGCGATCATTAGTCCCACCGGCGACCATGCCGCCAGGGCCGGGTCGTTGGGCAGCTCGTTGACGGCCATCCGTGCCCCTTCGATGACAAAGCCGGTTATGAGGATGGCAAAGAGCAGGCCGTGCATGATGGCGTCGTCGCGGCCGGTTTCAAGCCCTTTGGGGCGCACCAGGTAACGGCGGACAAAGAGACCGGCCAGCATGACGACGGCGGCAAGACCGGCCAGATCCAGCGCCAGGGAAAAGAATTTGTAGAACTCGCCGTCCAGGAACCTGAAGCCGAAGAGGAGGTCGGTGAAATCTGCCTGGAGGGCCACGAGTATGGTGCCGACAAAGAGGACGAAGAAGCCCCAGAAGAAAAGACCGTGGGCATAACCGGGTCCCTTGACCATCAGCACCCGGCTCTGCAGAAAGACATTCTTCAGGAGATTGGCGATGCGCTCGCCCCTGTTGCCGAAGCGATCCAGGGGTTTTCCCTGACGATAGATATCAAGCCGCTTCAGGCCGCTTTTGATCAAGTCCCAGGGCAACAAAAGTAAAGAGGTACATGGGCAACAGTACAAGTGCCCCATGGCCGATATTCCAGTATAGTTCGCGTGTCGCTTCCATAGCTTTTCCCCAATTAGTTCCTGTCTATGCTGCTCATCTGCCGGAAAACACCGGCTTTCTCTTCTCAAGAAACGCCCGCATCCCTTCCCTTTGGTCTGCAGTAGAGAAAAGTGCACCGAAGTGAACCGATTCGTAATTCATTCCGTCTGCTTCTGCCATATCCAGGCCGCTTTTGACGGCATCCTTGGCATGGGCCACACCGAGCTGACCGTTGGCGGCAATTTTGCCGGCAGTTTCCATGGCCTTGGCAACCAGTTCCCCTGCCGGGAACACTGCATTGACAACGCCCCAGTCCTTTGCCTCGACTGCGGTGAGCATCCTGCCGGTGAAGATCAGCTCGTTGGCACGGCTGCGGCCGATGAGCCGGGCAAGTTTTTGGGTGCCGCCAAATCCGGGGATGATACCAAGCGTCACCTCGGGAAGGCCGAGCTTGGCATTTTCCGAGGCATAGGCAAAGTCGCAGGCCAGTACCATCTCCAGCCCGCCACCCAGGGCAAAGCCGTTGACGGCTGCTATGACCGGCTTGGCCAGCCGGCCGATCAGGTTGACCAGCTGCTGCCCCTTCCTGGAGAATTCCTGGGCCTGCATGGCGGACAGATCAACCATTTCCGCGATGTCTGCCCCTGCAACAAAGGCCTTCTCACCGCTGCCGGTAAGGACTATCGCCCCGACACCCTCATCCTGGCCCAGTGCGCTAAAGGCAGCGATCAGTTCATCCAGCACGGCGCTGTTCAGCTGTTGAGCGCTTTGGGGCGGTTAACCGAGAGGAGCGCTACTGCGCCACGTTTTTCAATAAGCAGATTTTCGTATTCCATGAATTCCCCCGTAGGGCGATCCTTGTGATCGCCCCAGGTTTATCCGATCATGATCGCCTTGGGATTGGGCGGATGTAACCCGCCTTGGTTCGGGCGAATACAAGATTCGCCCCTACGATCCGGCAAATGCGATTTTCGCATGCGATTCTATCAATATGTGTAAAACCCGCGCCCCGCCTTCTTGCCCAGGAAGCCCGCCTCAACCATCTTCACCAGCAGCGGACAGGGGCGGTATTTCGTATCCTTGAAGCCTTCGTAAAGGACGTTCATGATGGCCAGACAGGTGTCGAGGCCGATGAAATCGGCCAGGGTCAGCGGCCCCATGGGCTGATTGGTGCCGAGCTTCATGGCCTTGTCGATGTCTTCCACGTTCGCCACCCCTTCGTAGAGGGCAAAGGCTGCCTCGTTGATCATGGGGATGAGGATACGGTTGACGATGAAACCGGGGTAGTCGGCGGAGACGGCCATTTCCTTGCCCAGTTTTGCCACAAGGGCGGCGGTGGCATCGAAAGTTTCATCACTGGTGGCCAGGCCGCGAATCACCTCCACCAGCTTCATCACCGGTACCGGGTTCATGAAATGCATGCCGATCAGTTTGTCGGGACGGCCGGTAACGGCAGCGATACGGGTAATGGGAATTGAGGAGGTGTTGGAAGCAAGGATCGCCCCCTTTTTGACGATGCCGTCCAGCTGGCGGAAGATATCCAGCTTGAGGGTTTCCCGCTCCGTGACCGCTTCAATGGCCATGTCGCAGTCGGCCAGGTCTCCCATAACCTTGGTGGTGCTGATTCGCTTGAGAATGACCGGGATGGAAGCGCTGTCCACCTCACCTTTTTTTGCTGGCGCTCCAGGTTCTTCTCGATGCCGGCAATGGCCTTGGCAAGTTGATCCTCTGCGATATCGAAAAGGACTACCTCTATTTCCTGCACCGCAAGGACATGGGCGATGCCGCTCCCCATCTGTCCCGCTCCCAAAACGCCTACTTTCTTGATCATGTTCGTCTCCCTCTGCAATAGTCAGAATGGTCACCCCCTGCTCGCCTCGGGCTCGCTTCCCCCCTATAAAATAGGGGGGATTGAGGGGGTCAATTGTCCACAACCGGGCGCTTGGGCTATACCCGCTCGAAGATGGCCGCTACCGCTTCTCCACCGCCAATGCAGAGTGTCGCCAGCCCATACCGTGCCTGGCGCTTGTGCAGTTCCCTTATAAGGGTAGCTGCCAGGCGTGCGCCGCTCGCTCCGAGGGGGTGGCCGATGGCGACCGCTCCACCATTGACGTTGACCCTGGCGGGGTCGATCCCCAGCTTCTTGATGGCCAAAAGCGGCACGGTGGCAAAGGCCTCATTGAGCTCGAAGAGGTCGATGTCGCCCACCTTTAGCCCTGCCTTGACCAATGCTTTTTCAATGGCTCCCACCGGCGCTCGGTAAAGAGGTCGGGATGGATACTGTTGGTGGCATAGGCAAGCAAACGGGCCTTCGGTTTCAGGTTGTATTTCTTAACCGCTTCGCCGGATGCAAGCAGGGCTATCCCGGCGCCGTCGTTGATGGTGGATGCGTTACCGGCGGTGATGGTTCCCTCTTTGGCAAATGCGGCACGCAGCCCGGGCAGCTTGCCGATATCACCCTTGAGCGGCTCTTCATCCTCGGCAATCACCACCTCTCCCTGGCGCCCCTTTTTCACCACCGGCACTATCTCATCCTTAAACACACCATCTTTAACCGCTGCTTGAGCTTTTTTATAAGAAGCGATGGCAAATTCATCCTGCTCGGCACGGCTCAGGCCGTTTTTGGCAGCATTGGCCTCGGCAATGACCCCCATGTGGTTGCCGCTGTATGGATCCAAGAGGCCGTCATTGACCATCAGGTCAACCACTTCACCGTTCCCCATACGGAAACCATTCCTCGCCTTGGGCAGGGCATAAGGCGCCTGGGACATGTTCTCCATGCCGCCGGCCAGCACAACGTGGGCGTCTCCCAGACGAATTGCATCGGCCCCGAGCATGATCGCCTTCAGGCCGCTGCCGCACACCTTGTTGATGGTCATTGCCGGTACCGAATCGGGGAGGCCGCCATAACGCAGAGCCTGCCTGGCGGGAGCCTGACCGCTTCCCCCGGAAAGCACCTGACCGATAATCACCTCATCCACAGCTTCGGGACTGAGAGCAGCTCTCTCCAACAGCTCCTTGATGACTGCAGCAGCCAGACGAGGCGCATCCACATCGGCGAGCGCACCACCAAACGATCCCAGCGGCGTACGCAATGACTCAACGATAAAAACTTCACTCATATCAGCCTCCTCAGCTATGTAGGTGAGGTTCCCGGTCCAGAGTCCCCACTAGAAAATGTCCATGCCTTTTGTAACATTGTTCTTAAATTCAGTATACAAACTATTAAGTAAATAGGTACCACAATACTATTTTTCGGTCAAGAAAAAATCTTCTTTGTATAACACTATTCTAAAAAAATCTGCACCAGTGGATATCACCGTCTGGTCCGAGATACTGTCCGCCCTTGTTTCTCCCGGAAATCGGCTCATTATTGCCCCCTGTAGGAAGGTGGTCTCTTTTCCAGAAAAGCGTTAACCGCTTCCAGGTGATCCTCCGTGTGATGGGCCATTGTCTGGAAGCAGGCGCATAAATCGAGAAAATCCGGGAGCTCGCTGCGCTGGGCCAGCTTCATCATCCGCTTGGTCAACCGCAGCGTAAGGGGTGGCTTGGCGGCAATCTGCCCGGCCAGTTCCATTGCCCGCGACATCAGCGCCTCCGGCTCCACCACTTCGAGGAATATTCCAAGCTGCAGTGCCTCGTCGGCCTTGACGATTCTTCCGGTAAAAGTCAGCTCGGCAGCCCGCTGATAGCCAATCAGCCGCTGCATGAACCAGGCGCCACCATCTCCCGGAGTGATACCGAGATTGATGAAGGCCTCTCCCACCTGGGCCTTTGTTGAAGCGATGCGTATATCACACATGCAGGCCAGGTCGAACCCGGCACCGATGGCCTGGCCATTGACGGCGGCAATAACCGCCACCTCCGCCTTATGCAGGGCGAGTGGAATCTGCTGTATTCCACGCCGGTAGTGGTCCTGAATCTCCATGGGCGATCCGGCAAAGCTGCCGCTTTGCGACTGCATCTCCTTGACGTTACCGCCTGAAGAAAACGCCGTCCCTTCCCCAGTGATAACTAGGACCGAGACCTCTGGTTCATTATTCACCCAGTTCACCGTCTGCACGATATCGTCGATCAGGGCCGTGCCGGTCAGGGCATTACGCACGTCGTTGCGCTGCAACGTCAATACGGCGATCCGCTTCTCCACAACAATGGAGGAATCCTTCAGCGTGGGCAGGACCATTTTTTCGGCTGTTGTCTGCATACTTCCCCCTGGGTCTGCTTGGGCAATTTCACCAGGCAGATCGTTCAGCGTGGGCAGCAGGGCTATCTTCGCTGCTGATTTATTCATACTCCCCCCTGAGTCTGCATTGGCTGTCTGACATCATAGCACACCCCCATGATTATGCCAGCAGCGGGCGGCGGACGACAGCTTCAACCAGGGCAATACGCTCCTGTTGCAGGTTAAGAAACTGATTGTGCACCATTTTGCGGAAGTCGGGGCCCAACAAGAGTTGCAGACCCAACAAGCCGGGATTGAGGTAGAGTCTTTCCTGCGTTGCCTGGGTCCATAAACGGGCCGCTTCCGTCACGTCTCGCCAGATATGTATGTCGAACCCCGTCTCGGCTATCGTGTCCACCAGTACCTGGGAAGCAACCAGAAAACTGGTGGCGGTATCCCTCGCCCAAGGAACCGGAAACAACACCTCTCCCCCCGGACCGGCAAGAATATCATACATGGCGAGCCGCCCCCCCGGCTTAAGCACACGGTAAACTTCCCGGTAGAACCGGGATTTATCAGGGATGTTCATGGTCATGTGCTGGGTCCAGACAAGGTCGAACGACCCGTCTGGAAAAGGAATCTCAAGGGCGTTTCCCTGGATGAATGAAACCTGGGAGGCAAGCCCGAGACGCCGGGTGAGAGTGGTGGCGACCTGACAATACTGGGCATTCAGATCCAGGCCGACGACACTGCAGCCAAACTCCTTTGCAAGATAACGGGAAGCCCCACCAAGGCCACTCCCCAGATCCAGCACCTGCATATCCCTGTCAAGCTTGATATCCAGTGCAAGCTGAGAGGTCGCCTTCAAACCACGAACATGAAACTGATCGATTGGGGCCAGGTCTTCAGCCTTGAGACGATCGGGATCTTTTCCGGCTGCAACCAGTGCGTTCAAGATTGTGGTTTCAAGGTCGTTATGTCCGTAATGGGCTTCTACGGTATCGAAATATGCGGCTGTCGAATGCATGGCTTCACGCTCCTCTTCATCAATCCCCCCCTACAAGTAGGGGGGAAGCGAACCTTGGTGAGCAGGGGATCTATGGTCGACCATTGTTCTGGGCATCCACTACTGCGATGGCAGCCATATTGACGATATCCATGACGTCATCACCACGCTGCAGGATATGGACCGGCTTGTTCATCCCCATCAGGATCGGGCCGATGGCGTCCGCTCCCCCCAGCTTGTTGAGCAGTTTGTAGGCGATGTTTCCCGAAGTCAAATCGGGAAAGATGAGAATATTCGCCGCTTTTTTCAGGGTGGAGAAGGGAAAGCTCGACTGCAGAATTTCCGTAACCACCGCCGTATCCGCCTGCATCTCACCGTCGATGATCAGCGGCTCCTTTTCCTTAACCAGTTCAACCGCCAGTCTCACTTTATCCACCTGGGGATGGCGCACGGAACCGAAGTTGGACATGGAAAGCATGGCAACACTCGGTTCAACCTCAAGCATGCGTGCCATTTCAGCAGTCAGAATCGCCGTTTCCGCCAGTTCCTGGGCATTTGGATCTATGCGCACAGTAGTGTCGGCCAGGAAGTAGAGCCCTTTTTTGAAGACCATGATGTAGAGGCCATGGACACTGGAGAGTCCCTCCTGCTTGCCGATCACCTGCAGTGCCGGTCGGATGGTCTCTGCATAATTTGAGTCAATTCCCGCCAGGAGGGTATCGGCATCACCCTGCCGCACCATCATGCAGCCGAAATGGGTACGGGACTTGCGGGACATAAGGCGCTGGGATTCGGAGAGGGTGAGCCCCTTGCGCTGCCGCAAGCGGTAAAATTCATCTGCGTAGCCATTGGCCTTGTCGGAGTTGGCCGGGTCAATGATCGTCACCCCGCCGTTCAGGTCGATCCCCAGCTCCTGCAGGGTCGCACGAATCTTCTTTTCACTCCCCAGAAGAATAGGCCGTGCAATCCCCTGTTCCACCAGCACCTGAGCGGCGCGTAGTATTTTCTCGTTCTCCCCCTCGGGAAAGACGATGCTCTTGGGATCGCACTTCGCCTTGTTGATGATCATGCGCAGGGTTTCTTTCGCTTTTCCCTGCAGGGATTCCAGCGCCTCCACGTACTTGTCCATATCGGGGATCGGCTGCCGGGCCACCCCCGAATCCATGGCCGCCTTGGCAATGGCCGGGGCAACCCGCATCAGCGCCCGGGGATCGAACGGCTTGGGAATGATGTAGTCCCGGCCGAAGCTGAACTTGACGTTGCCGTAGGCACGGCAGACTGAATCGGGGCATTCCTCGCGGGCCAGCTCCGCCAGGGCGAAAACCGCCGCTTTTTTCATTTCCTCATTGATGGTGGTGGCGCGGACGTCCAGTGCGCCACGGAAGATGAAGGGAAAGCCGAGGACGTTATTGACCTGGTTCGGGTAGTCGGAACGGCCGGTGGCAATCAGCACGTCGCCGCGGACCTTGTGGGCATCTTCCGGGGTGATCTCCGGATCGGGATTCGCCATGGCGAAGATGATAGGATTTACCCCCATGGTACGCACCATCTCCGGGGTAAAGGCTCCCTTGGAGGAGAGTCCGAAGAGGACATCCGAGTCCACAGCCGCCTCTTCCAGGGTGCGCATCGGCGTATCGACGGCGAAACGCTCCTTGTATTTATTCATCCCCTCGGTGCGGCCTTTATAGATAACCCCCTTGGTGTCGCACATGATTATGTTTTCCCGCTTGACCCCCAGGGAGACTACCAGGTTGGCGCAGGCAATGGCCGCGGCACCGGCGCCGTTGACCACGAGACGAATATCCTCTATCTTTTTCCCAACCAGTTCCAGGGCATTGATGAGACCGGCTGCCGAGATGATCGCCGTGCCGTGCTGGTCATCGTGGAAGACCGGAATATTCATGGTCTTCTTCAGTTCTTCCTCGATGTAGAAACATTCAGGAGCCTTGATATCCTCCAGGTTGATGCCGCCGAAGGTCGGTTCCAGCAGTTGCACGGCGCGGATGATCTCATCGGGATTTTCGCTGTTCAGCTCGATGTCGAAGACATCCACGTCCGCAAAGCGCTTGAAGAGCACCCCCTTCCCTTCCATGACCGGTTTTCCGGCAAGAGCCCCGATGTTGCCCAGGCCCAGGACTGCGGTACCGTTGGAGACGACCGCAACCAGGTTACCTTTGGCAGTGTACTGATAGGCATCTTCAGGCGTCTGCTCGATGGCCAGACATGGCTCAGCAACTCCGGGTGAATAGGCAAGAGACAGATCCTGTGCGGTCTGGCAAGGTTTAGTGGCAATGACTTCGATCTTCCCTTTGCGGCCGGTCGAGTGGTATTCAAGTGCTGCGGATTTTTTGTTCATCGTTATCTTCCTCAGCCCTTACTGCTGCATATTTATGGAGTCAATGTCGGGCTCTCACCCCCTGACCCGGCGGATCAGGGGGTGATTCAGTTTGGATTTGTGAAACGAATGAAGATCGGTCAAAAGCTTAGTCCAGAGTCAGCAGGACCTGTCCTATGTCAACGGCATGCCCCTCCTGGATGAGAAGCTGACCGACGATGCCGTCCTTGTCGGCGAATATTTCATTCTCCATTTTCATCGCCTCCAGGATCAACAGCAGATCCCCTTCCTGCACCTTCTGCCCCGGTTTGACCTCGATCTTCCAGACATTGCCGGCAAGGGGAGCTGTGACGCCGTTCTTGGGCGCTGCCGCACCTGCAGCGGCCGGAGCTGCAGCGGTAGCAGCCGGTGCAGCAGCGTCACTGAGCAGGGTCACCAGGGGCTGGCCGATATCGACGGCATTTCCCTCCTGGATATGGATCGTGCCGACAATACCGTCCCGGTCGGCAAAGATCTCGTTCTCCATCTTCATTGCCTCGAGGATCAGCAGCAGATCCCCTTCCTTGACCTCCTGGCCGGGGTCGACCTCGATCTTCCAGACATTGCCCGCCAGGGGAGAGACGATATCGAAACCACCGGCTGAAGCAGCCGGAGCGGCAGCTACCGCCCCTGCTGCGGCATTGGCGGCCGCTGCTGCGGCAGCCGCTGCGGCGCCGGTGGCCTTGGCGACCTGTACGACGAAGGTCTGGCCACCGCCGGTAACGGTGAAGGTTTCTCCACCCGCAACCGCAGGAACAGCGGCCTTGGCTGCCGGAGCGGCCTCCGCCCCGGTGGGAACCGGCTCGAACATGTCGGGATTGTCCCGATGCTCCAGGAACTTGAGCCCCACCTGCTGGAAGAGGGCGTAGGTGAGCACATCCTCCACCTCATGGTCCCCGAACTTGAGATTTTTGCCCTTGGCCAGGTCGCGCAGCTCGGCGGTGAGCTTGTCCATCTCGTGGTCGAGCAGGTCTGCCGGACGGCAGGTGATAGGCTCGGCCCCGGCCAGGACCTTCGCTTGCAGTTCCTTGTTCACCGGTGCGGAGGTGGCGCCGTACTCGCCCTTGAGGACGGCAGCGGTCTCCTTGGTCATGGACTTGTAGCGCTCGCCTGTCAGGACGTTGATGACCGCCTGGGTGCCGACGATCTGCGAAGTCGGGGTGACCAGCGGAATCATGCCCAGATCCTCGCGTACCTTGGGGATTTCGGCCAGCACCTGGTCCATCTTGTGGCCGGCATTCTGGTCTTTGAGCTGGCTCTCCATATTAGTCAACATGCCCCCCGGCACCTGTGCCATGATGATCCTGGCATCGATACCCTTGAGCGACCCTTCGAATTTTGCATATTTCTTGCGCACGACGGTGAAGTAATCGGCAATCTCCTGCAGAAGCGACATATCGAGCCCGGTCGCTTGGTCCGTCTCGGACATGATGGCCACCAGCGCTCGGTAGCGGAGTGACCGTAGGTCATGCTCATGGAAGAAATGGAGGTATCGACGTTTTCGACGCCGGCTTCAATGGCCTTGACATAGGTGGCGGTGGACATGCCGGTGGTGGCGTGGCACTGCATGTGGATCGGGATGTTGATGGATTTCTTCAGCTTCTTCACCAGCTCATAGGCAGTGTATGGAGAGAGAAGGCCGGCCATATCCTTGATGCAGAGGGAATGGGATCCCATATCCTCGATGCGCTTGGCCAGATCGACCCATTTGGGAATGGTATCCACCGGACTGACCGTGTAGGACATGGTCCCCTGGGCATGCTTACCCTGCTTGATGACCGCCTTGATGGCCGTATCCAGGTTGCGGGGATCATTCATGCATCGAAAACGCGGAAAACGTCGATGCCATTCACTGCCGCACGCTCCACGAACTTCTCCACCACATCGTCAGCATAATGGCGGTAGCCGAGGATATTCTGACCGCGGAAGAGCATCTGCTGCGGGGTATTCGGCATGGCCTTCTTCAGTTCCCGCAGGCGCACCCATGGATCTTCGCCGAGAAAACGGATACAGGAATCGAAGGTGGCTCCTCCCCACATTTCGATGGACCAGTAGCCGACCTGGTCGAGTTTTGCCGCGATGGGAAGCATATCGTCCAGACGCAGACGGGTGGCGAAGAGGGACTGATGGGCGTCCCGCAACACGACTTCAGTTATACCCAATGGTTTTTTTTCTTTGCTCATGTGCAGATCCTTTCAGAATATGGTTAGTTTCTATCGCAACCCCCCTCGATCCCCCCTATGAAATAGGGGGGAAGCGAACGTCAGTGAGCAGGGGGGTCAACACTGTGGTATAAAAGCCACCCAACATCAAACCTGGTGGAACAAAAGCCCCGGGCAGTATCGTCCGGGGCTTCCCTGTGCATTCTTATCCTTTGATGATGCGCGGCAACAGCATTTGATGCACCGGTGTGATCGACCGGGGATTCTGGTAGTTGGCGCCGGTGAAGGCCTGGATGTACTTGCGCAGATCGGGCAGCGACACTATTTCATCGACGAAACCGGTCTTGGCGCAGTATGCCGGGCGCGACTTGTCCTGGTAGTCCTGGATCATCTGGTTCATCTTGTCCAGGACCGGGGTCAGGTCATTGCCCGCCTCATCTTCCTTGACCAGCCGCCGGGCGTAGGATGCAGCGGCAGCGGTCTCGCCGTGCATGACGTAGATCTCCGTGAGAGGCGTACCCAGGGTGAAGGCGTTGTTGTTGTTGGCCTGGGGGCCGCACATGATGTAGTGAGCCGCCGCCGTACCCTTACGCAGGACAACGCACATCATGGAGAGCTCGGTCTGCTCGATGGAGTAGACCAGGGACTGGCCAAGAGCCAGCAGCTCCGCCTCTTCGGCCAGGTCACCCACGTCGATGCCGGTGGTGTCCTGCAGCCAGACGACGGGCAGGTTATCACGGCCGCAAAGGGTGACGAATTCCCCCTGCTTGATGAGCCCCTGGCGGTAGTGCTTGCCCCCCACGGCCGGATAGGCGCCGTTGGCATATTCCGGATAACCGGGGAAAACCCCCTGGCGGTTGCCGATGAAGGCGACCGGGAAGCCGTCGATCTTGGCAATGCCGGTAAAGACTTCGCGCCCGTAATCGGGACGGTATTCCATGAACTCGCTGTTGTCAGTGAGCCGGGAGAGAATCTGGATGGCGTCGTAGGGGCGCTTCTGGTTCGCCGGGAGGATCATGTTCAGATCCTCCACCGGAAACTTCGGCGGAGCAGGCTGGGCAACGCGGAACATGGCCGAATCGTAGGCGGGCATCATGCGCATGTAATCCTTGATGCCGTCCAACACCCCCGTTTCGCTGTCGTGCACCTCGCGGAAATAGCCGGTATGGTCGAAGTGGGTCTCAACCCGCCCCGGATCCTTGGCCTTGAAGCTCTTGGTGCCGTCGATCAGCGCCCGTGCCGCTTCGGCGTCGATATACCCCTTGGGGTTCATGCCCCCGACGATGCCGGCGCCGCCGACAGCGATGTTGGCTCCCTCGTGGGCCAGCAGGATGGTGGGGCTGATCCCCTGGTAGCCGCCACCGGCCGGGTTGGTGCCGTAGATGGCGTTGAGGATGGGGATTCCCAGATGGTTCAGGTCCGCATGACGGTAGAACGGTGCGCCACTGGAGCGGCGGCCGGCATAGACCGTCTCCTGTTCCATAAGCTTGACGCCACTGCAGTTGGTCAACCAGACCAGCGGCACATTGAGCCGCTTGGCCATGTCGGTGACCATGAGGATATTCTCCGACTGCCCGGCAATCCAGGCGCCGGCCATGACCTTGTTGTCAAAACCGATAATGACGGCCCATTTTCCCTCGATCTTGCCGATGCCATTTACCACCCCGGTACATCCCTCTTCATTGTCGCGGGGATTGTAGAGGGAGTGCAGGGGAGACCAGGTGCCGGGATCAACCAGGTATTCGAGGCGGTCATAGATAGTCATCCCGCCCCGCTCGTGGACCTTCTTGGCGGGGATTCCCGCATTTTTTACCCGCTCAGCCTCCTGGGCGAGAATTTTCTCCTGCTCCCGAACCAGATCGATATTTTCCTGGGCGCGCTTGATTTCTGCCTCTGTGAGCGCCTTGCCGATATCAGGCATTTTCTCGAAATAGGGACGAAGCGGCGTTTGCTTGCGTGACATAACGAAACCCCTTTCAGTTAATTCTTATTATTAGCTACCATACCCCCCACAATCCCCCCTATTCCATAGGGGGGAAGCGAACGTCATTGAGCAGGGGGTCTCAGCGGTTGGTTACATCGCCCAAGGCAAAACCGGCGATGATCGTCTTCTGGATGTTGCTCGTCCCTTCCACCGTCCGAAGGGACATGGAATCACGCAGCCAGCGCTCTGCCGGGTACTCGGTGGAGAAGCCGTAGCTGCCGAAGATCTTCATGGTCTCGGTAGCCGCATGCACTGCCGCTTCTGAGGCGAAAAGCTTGGCCATGGAGGTCTGGTACTGGTTGGGCAGTCCCTGGTCCTTGAGCCATGCTGCCTGGTAGACAAGGAGCTTGGCCGCCTCATGCTCCGCCACCATCTCGGCGATGGAAGCTGGATCATCTGGTAGGAGCCGATTTTCTTGCCGAACTGGGTCCGCTCGTTGGCGTAACCGATGGCGGCCTCGATGGCGCCGCCACCGATGCCGAGCGCTCCGGCGGCACAGCTGATACGGGTATTGTTCAACTGGAACATGCAGATCTGGAAGCCCTGGCCCACCTCGCCCAGCACGGAGTCCTTGGGAATCTTGGCCTGGCTGAAGGATATCTCGCCGGTGGGGGCGCAATGGAGACCCAGCTTGGTCTCGATGGGAGCAGTGATGATCCCCTCGTTCCCTTTCAGGTTGACGATGAAGCAGGTCATTCCCTTGTACTTGGCGCTCTTGTCGGTCATGGCATAGACCAGGCCGTAGTCACCGAGATGGGCGTTGGAAATCCACATCTTCTGGCCGTTCAGTTCCCAGTGGTCGCCACGATCGGTGGCGGTGGTCCCCATGCTGATGACGTCGGAGCCGGAATTGGGCTCGGTGATGGCAAAAAAGCCGAAATATTCGCCACTGACCCATTTGGGGATGAAGCGTTCCTTCTGCTCCTTGGTGCCGAACTTGTTGACGGTGATGGCTGGACCGATGTTCTGCATGTTGAGGGGCAGACGGGATGAGCCGCTGATCATGGCGAGTTGCTCGGCGATGATGACCGACTCCAGGAACCCGCAGCCGTTACCGCCGTACTCCTCGGGGAGTGCGCAGCCGAAGAAGCCCAGATCGGCCATCTTCTTCACCAACTCCGGGCGAAAGGTGTGGTTCGCCTCGTCTTCCTTGAGTGTGGGCAAGATTTCCTTCTGGGCAAAATCCCGCGCCATGTCCTGCATCATCTTCTGCTCATCCGTAAGTCCGAATCTCATGGTCATCTCCTTGCCTATGTTAGTTACCGGTTATGGACCTGTACCACCCTGCCCAGGGGGCAGCGTGGTGATTTTAAAACATAGTCTCAATTTAGCATTTGGTAAATAAGTACCGCAATGCTTATTTTTTGTCAAGCAACTAGTATCAATGGGTTGCACTAGTGCGTATTTTGTGGTGTTTATGAAAGTTGACAACGATGCAATACTATTCGATTGATACAAACTTATGTTTTATATGGACCGTTTTTTCTACCGCACTCCCCGCTCGTTTAGTGCATTGTGTAGCTTTTCCCGCATCAATTCCGCTGTGCGGTTCGTATGTTCTGAAATTGATGATATTACAAAAAAAATAAATTGCAAGCAAAATCTTTAGATCACCCATTGCCATCCTTTTACAGAAACATTTCTTTTCCACAATACCGTAGATACGGGCTGCCATGACAGCCGACTGAATTATATCCCACACTGAAAGCACAATTGAACAGTTCCATTGTGCGGAATTTAATCACCATTTTTATGCGAATTAGGGTTGACACCATTCTCCCTTTATGCAACCCTATGATCCAAGAAGTGCCTCGGCACCACAACGTATGTAGGCAAGGGAGACAACCGGCATGACCATGGACCAGAAAACCGGCAGGGCCCCGGCGGAGGCGCGCAAATTTGTCGAAGCTCTGGCACGGGGACTTGAAGTGCTGAGCTGTTTTCACCCCAGTGACCATTTCCTGGGAAACCAGGACATCGCCAAGAGAACGAAGCTCCCCAAATCGACCGTTTCCCGATTGACCTTCACCCTCTCGGAGCTGGGCTATCTCAATTACTGCAAAACCGCCAACAAATACTCCCTGGGCAATGCGGTCATCGCCCTGGGCTACGCAAAACTGGGGCAAATGGATATCCGCCGCATTTCCCGCCCCCTGATGCAGGCCCTGGCCGAGCATACCCAGGCGTCGGTCAATCTGGCATCCGCGATCAGCTGAACCTCATCTATATCGATACCTACCGCAATACTTCAACGCTCACGGTGCAGCTGGATGTGGGTTCGCAAATCCCCATCGCCACCACCTCCATGGGCAGGGCCTACCTCTGCGCCATGCCCGAGGATGAACGGAACGAG
Source organism: Geotalea toluenoxydans JCM 15764 (assembly GCF_001311985.1). Taxonomy (GTDB): domain Bacteria; phylum Desulfobacterota; class Desulfuromonadia; order Geobacterales; family Geobacteraceae; genus Geotalea; species Geotalea toluenoxydans. The sequence goes on along the minus strand of NZ_BBCJ01000037.1, from coordinate 4,344 downwards.
CTGCTGGCGCAGATAAAGGCCAGTGACGAGCAAAACTGGCCAACTATCAAGCAGGGTTCGATCAGGCAATGGCCGACTACCGGCAGTTCGGCTACTGCACCAGCCTCGCAACTGGCGCACCGAAGTACATGCCGTTGCCGTTCCCCTGGTCCTGGATGACGGCACCATCATGGGGTTCAGCTGCAGCGGCGCCTCATTCCAGCTGTCGCGGCAACTGATCGAAAGCGACATCGGCCCGCGGCTCATCAACCTGGTCGGCAACGTGCGCACCGCCCTTTCCTTTGCCCGAAACTGACTACTTCCGGGCCTTTCCACGCAAGCAGGGACCATAAACGCAAACAGGCCTTGAGAGTGAGCAAATGCATCACTTTCAAGGCCTGTTCTTTTTTGTGAAAAAGACGATTCTACTTACTGTCGGCTTCTGCCGCTTCAGCGCTGGCAGTTACATCCATCTCCCAGTTCAGCGGTGGTCATTCCTTCAGTCAGAACAAAGGCAGCCTGTAGCGCGAGGTGGGACAGAGGGGAAAACATTCCCTGCACTTCCAGCATTCAGTGGCCGCTATTTTCGGAATGAAGCAGATCCTCTTTTTGGCTCCCCGATCGATGAATCCCAGGGCATTTTTCTTCTTTACCTCGGTACAGTAGCGTACACAGAGGCCACAATGAATGCAAAAGGACTGGTTTCTTTTGAACCTCTCCCTGTCTGCGCAATACTCTTCAGCCAGCGCCACCAGTGTTTCCGAGTCGGGTGCATGGGCAAGCATCATCTCCACCAACGCCTGGCGAATCCTGGAAAGCTTTTCGCTCCGGGTGCGCACCACGACATTTTTTTCGGCCGGATAGGTGCAGGCGGCAACGACCATGGTCCTGCCGTTGGCTTCCACCTCCACCGAGCAGACCCGGCACCCGCCATAGGGTTCCAGCTTGTGGTGGTGGCAAAGAGTCGGTATTGCTATTCCCAAGCTCTCGGCTGCTTCCAGAATGGTCGCGCTTCCTGGACCGTAACTTCTCTGCCGTCTATTTGTAGGACAAGTTCGCTCATGGCTATTTGCTCCCCCTGACTATTGTTCTCGCCTCTTCAGGCAGCGGGGATGGGACTGTCTTGCCCGGTATCCGCGTCACCGCGCCGAAGCGGGGGGGACAGGCCTTCAGACAGGCCCCGCACTTGGTGCATTTTGCCTGATCGACCACGTGGATCTGGTTCTTCCCACCTTCAATCGCCCCTGCCGGGCATTTTTTGCTGCAGCTCGTGCATGCCTGGCACTTCTCCGGCTCAATATAAAAGGAGAAGAGGCTCTTGCAGGTGAAGGCGGGACATTTCCCCTCCATGTGGGCCTGATATTCATCCCGGAAATGTTTAAGTGTGCTCAGCACCGGATTGGGTGCACCCTTGCCCAGAGCGCACAACGAGGCGCTCGAAACCTCGGTAAGCTGCTCCAGAAGCTCCAGATCACCCTCTTTCCCTTTTCCATGGGTCAGGTCGTTGAGGATGGCGAGCATCTGTTGAATGCCTTCGCGGCAGGGAACACATTTGCCGCAAGATTCTTCTGCCAGAAATGAGAGGAAGAACCTGGCGAAATCCACCATGCAGGTTTCTTCATCCAGGACGATCATCCCGCCAGAACCCATCATGGAGCCGGCCTTGGTGAGCTGGTCGAAATCGACCTCCATGTCCAGGAGCGACTCGGGCATGCAGCCCCCCGCCGGGCCACCGGTCTGCACCGCCTTGAACTGCTTGTCGCCGGGGATGCCACCGCCGATCTTGTAGACGATGTCTCTCAAGGTTATGCCCATGGGTACTTCAACCAGGCCGGTGTTCTTGACCTTGCCCACCAGGGAGAATATTTTGGTGCCTTTGCTTCCCCCGGTGCCTATGGAAGCGAAGCAGCCGGACCCTTGTTGATAATCAGGGGAATATTGGCCCAGGTCTCCACGTTATTGATGTTGGTCGGTTTGTTCCAGAGCCCCTTCACCGCAGGGAAAGGCGGCCTTGGTTTCGGTTCCCCCGTCTTCCCTTCCAGGGAGCGGATCAAGGCTGTTTCTTCGCCGCAGACAAAGGCGCCCGCCCCTTGGGCCACTTCTACCGTGAAATCGAAACCCGATCCCAGGATGTTTTTCCCCAGAAAGCCATATTCGGTGGCCTTCTGGATGGCCAGGGTAATATTGTGCACCGCCAGGGGGTATTCCTGCCGCACGTAGAGGAAACCTTCGTGGGCTCCGATGGCATAGGCGCCGATAATCAGCCCTTCCAGCACAGCATGGGGACTACCTTCCAGCAGCGCCCGGTCCATGAACGCCCCGGGGTCACCCTCGTCGGCGTTGACGACCACATATTTCACCGGATCGGGAGCATTGCGGGTGAATTCCCATTTGTTGCCCGAGGGAAATCCGCCGCCCCCACGCCCCCTGAGCCCTGATTCCTTCACCAGACCCACCACCTGCTCCGGCTTCATCTGGCAGACTGCCTTTTCCAACGCAGCATAACCGCCGATGGCAAGATAGTCCTCGATGCTGGTGGGGTCCAGCTTGATGTTGTTGCCGATCAGGAGCCGCAACTGATTCTTGTAAAAGGGAATCTCCATCTCATGGACGACCCGCTCACCGGTCACCGGATCCACATAGAGCAGCCGGTCGATCACCTTCTTTTCCATGACGCTGGCTAAGACCTCTTTGGCGTCGGACGGCTGCACCTTGAGATAGCAGGTCTCTTCCGGATAGATGACGATCAGGGTCCCCGTTCACAGAAGCCGGGACAGCCGGTTTCCCTGACCTCAATCCTTTGTTCCAGCCGCTGCTCTTTGATTTCGCTTTTCAAGGCGGCCACCAGATTGGCGGCGCCGAGGGCAAGGCAGCCGGAGCCGGTACATACGGCAATGCAGGGGCGGTTCGGATCCCTGGACGACAGGATTTCCTTCCTCAATGCTTCGAACTCGACAGTCGAATTTATCTTTGCCATGGCCTTCCCTTACTCGTAGGTTTTCAACACGTCTTCCACCTGGGTCGCGGCCAGGTTGCCGTGGTATTCGCCGTCCACCACCATAACCGGTCCGAGGGCACAGCAGCCGATACAGTTGACGGTTTCCAGGCTGAACTTGAGATCAACGTCCGTTTCTCCCGGCTTGATACCGATCGCATCTTCAACATTATCGAGAACGCTCTGGGCGCCACGGACATGACAAGCTGTTCCCATGCAGACATGGACCTCGTGACGCCCCTTGGGGACCAGGCTGAACGACTTATAAAAGGTGGTGATATGCTGAATCTGATTCATGGGTACTTCCAGTCGCTCACTGACCCGTTCCAGAACTTCCTTGGGGAGCCAGTGGTTCTCACTCTGGATATTGATCAATATCTGAATCAGCGAACTGGCTTTGCGCCCATGGGCGTCAATAATCTGGTCAATCCTTTCAATATCCATAGCTCGTGCCCTCTCTTCTCACTTAGCCCCGTCACCGATAGGATCAGGCGATGGCATAGCGTTTCTTGGTTTCGTTGTAGCGGATCAAGCCCTGTTGCGACGATACATTGAGGCATCTTGCCACATCCGCCGGTTCCAGCCTCAACACCTCGGCAATTTCCCTGGTTGACAGGGGTTTTCTGCCCAAAAGTGTTAGAATTTGGCTTATGGCCAGATTTTCGGCAATCACCTCGCGGATCAGGGCATCCACCTCCGGGCTGCTGAAGAATTTGGTATATTCTTCTTCCGTCTTGAACCGTACCCGCAGCCGCTCCCGTTCAACCAGCTTGAGGAAGGGGAGTATCTTCTTGACTGCGGCAAACTTCAGCTTCAGGGCCTCTTTTTCTATTCCCTCGCTGGAGCCGATTGGCCCAAGTTCCTTGAGCCTGCGACCGAAGTCGTTCATCACATCGGCGTAGCGCATTCCCTCGGAGGCGGAAACCCATTCCAGCCGCAGCCGGTCAGGATTGATCCCCACCTGTTCCAGGACTCTCTTGGCCAGGTGCATCATGCTCAGGCGTCGTAATTGCCTTCGGTAACATAATGGCACTCGCCAAGCCAGCAGCCACCGATGAATACTCCATCGGCTCCCCTGGAAAAGGCCCGCAGCACAAAGTCCAGGTCGACCCTGCCTGAGCACATTACACGGATGATCTTTGTTTCAGTTGTATATTGCAGTCTGGAAACTCCAGCCAGGTCGGCAGCGCCGTACGCTCACCATGTGCATAAAAACCGACGACCCGCGGTTTAAATTCAAGGGCTGTAGTCATATCTGTCTCCTTTCCTGCCGGCAACGGCCGGCTCGATGAATTAGTGGACTCCAACACTATCCGGCCAAAATATTGATTCTTAGCCTCTGGACTTGAAGCCACTGCCTTGCACCCTCC
>NZ_BBCJ01000036.1 GCF_001311985.1 Geotalea toluenoxydans JCM 15764 | reverse complement strand
ACTCCTAGCAGGCAAATACAGCTGACACTTGAACTGCAATGCCGCTGACAGCCATGCCTCAGCCAATCCACAGCCCTTCTACCCTGACCTGCAGCCCGCTCTCCGTACGGTTCAGGTAATTGACCAGGCCGCTGTGACGCCACTGGAGCATGCACATGCTGGGCTGGAAGTAATAACGCATGCCGATCTTGGGGTCCACCCTGCTTTTGGCAATCAGCCCCTCGTACCCTTCGGCGATGTAATAGCCATATCCTTGAAGCCTTTTTCCCTTGGGGTCAGTGGCCCGGTCACGCACCAGACGATGACGCCGGTGCGCAGGTCAACTTCCTTGACCACTCCGCAGTGGGTGATGGGGCATCCGCAGGACATGCCCAGGGGGCGGCCGATGAGGATGTCGCCGGGGGCAATCTCCATCTCCCGGGTAATGATCGGGTTGTGGGGAATGATGATTTCCCTGGGTCCCGGCTCTTCGGGAAAATGTTCCAGGTAGAAATCGAATTCCCGCCCCAGGGAATCGGTCCACTGGGCGTCGTCCTGATGGACTGCTGTGGTTATGCTGCTCTCGACACCCAAGCAGCCGCCGCAGCCTGAAGGGGCAGGTCTCTGCTGTTCGGAATAATCGGAACCTGCATGGATATTGGTGGAAAGATGGATGCAGCGAGGCAGAAGGCCGGGGTCGGTTTTCAATCTGGCAGCAAATTCCTCGCAGAGACGAAAACCGCAGACCCCACAGTTCAAGCCGGGAAGATCGTTTATATCTATCATTCTTGCTGATTCACTCATTGTTGATGCTCCTTTACCCTATTAATACAAGTTTTATTAACCACGAATCGCACGAATGGCCACCAATGAAGAGCAAAACCTCAAGGTTTCAAAAATTCGTGTTTATTCGTGTCATTCGTGGTTACCGCTTTTCAGGTTTGTTAATTATTTGTGCAGCAAAGACATCAATAAAACGATCCACTTCCTTCTCTGTATTGAATCGGCCAAGGGTTATACGTAGCGAACCGCGTGCCCGCAGCTGGTCGTAGCCCATGGCCGACAGAATGTATGAAGGCTCACTGCCATGGCTGGCGCTGCAGGCGCTGCCGGTGGAAACAGCAATGCCCGCATCGTCCAAAGCCATGAGGAGCTTGATGGTCTCCCCTTCCCTGCCGTCTATCCCGAGACAGAGATGCCCGGGCAGGCGCCGGTAGCGGTGGCCGATTAGGTAGGCCTGGGGGATGCGCTGAAGAAGGCGATCCAGAAGGCGGTCACGCAAACAAACCAGTCTGGCCGTTTCTGCCGACATGCCATTTGCGGCGATGGCTGCTGCCGCACCCAGGCCGGCAATGCCGGCGACATTCTCCGTTGCCGAGCGCAAACCCTTTTCCTGACCGCCTCCGTGGATAAGGGGCGAAAGCCTGACTCCTTTTCGGATGTACAGAGCCCCTACCCCCTTGGGACCATGGAACTTGTGGGCGGAAAGGGAGAGCAGATCCACCGGCAGCGTCCTCATATCCAGAGGAATCTTCCCCACCGCCTGCACCGCATCACAGTGGAATACCGCCCCATGGTTGCGGGTAATGAGTGCCAATTCCGCAATGGGTTGCAAGGTCCCCACCACGTTATTGGCAGCCATCACCGATACCAGTCGGGTAGTGGGCCGCAGTGCTACCGCAAGGGCTGCCGGATCGACGATGCCATCGCCTCCCACCGGGAGCCGGGTAATTGCGACACCGGAACGTTCCAACGCCCGACAAGCCATAAGCACCGCCGGATGTTCGATAGCCGTCGTGATAATGTGACAGCCAGGGGGCTGAGCCCTGGTAAAGCCGGCAAGGGCCAGATTGGAAGCCTCGGTGCCGCTTGCGGTAAAGACGATCTCATCGGTACCGGCACCTATAAGATCAGCAAGTTGCCCACGGGCATATTCAACGGCCTGGCGTGCCTCCAGCCCATCCAGGTGCATGCTGGATGGGTTGCCGAAGATGTTGTCCAGAAAAGGAAGCATCGCCTCCCGTACCCTCGGATCCAGCGGTGTGGTGGCTGAGTTGTCGAAATAGATCCGTGTTGACATGATCATTCCCCGCGATAGAAGGTCTGGTTTTCCAGGGGCCGGACCACGCCAAAGTGGGACTGCCAGCCGATTTCTTTCTTGCCGACACAGATGGTGCAGGTCCCCACCGGCGGATTGCCACGGAGCAGCATACGCTGCGGGGTGTGATCGCCGTTGAAGAGCACATCCGGGCTCTGATCCAGATAATCCAGGAGCGGATCGATACCGATGCCATGCAGGGCATGAACTTCACGTATCTTTACCAGAGGCGCCACATCCTGGATGCGAGCGCGGAAAACCTCCCGCTCAGCCTGGGAGACCCTGTCGATCTTTGTCACCACGGCAATGTCCGCCAATGAAAGCATCGGCCCCACCTTGAGCGGCAGGTTCATGCCGCTGGTCGCCTCAAGGACGATCATGCCCAGAGCCCCTTCCACATATGGTGAACAACGCAGACACAGCCCCGCCGTCTCCACCAGCAGCACCTGGCATCCTTCCTTCCTCGCCCACTGCAGGGCGTCACCCAGCACCATGACGTTGCAATGGTCAGGCAGAGTTCCCCCGAGTAAACCTTGCGCGTGGGAATGCCGAACTCTCCGGCAAAGGCCAGATCCTCATCGGCATACTGAACGTCGATCTTCAGGAATGCGCCTTGCGTCCACCGGCAAGGATCTTACGAACCATGTGCCGTAGTACGGAAGTTTTGCCGGTGGTGGCCGGCCCTGCACAGATGACCAGTTTCATGCCAATCCCTCCAGTTCCAATCCACCCAGATTTTCGCCAAGCCGCATCTTCTCACGCAAAGCAGACAGAATATCGTCCAGGCGGCTTACCTGGTGGGAAAGTCGCTGTTCCTGTTCGTCGGTATGCAGCACTTTTGTCATCGTTCCCTTTTCCATGACGATGCGATAGTCCGATAACAGGGCAATGCGGGGATCGTGGGTGACGAAGATGAAGATCTTGCGGTACTGGCGCAGCAGCTCCAGGGCGCGGGTACGGTGGATGCCGGCATTTTCCACCTCATCCAGAAGAACGATGGGGGTATTGCAGATGATGGTGGCATCGGCAATGAGCAGGGCGCGGGTCTGACCGCCGGAAAGCTCGGTCATGCGGCTGTCCAGGGCAATGGCTTCGCCGGTCAGCTGGTTGGCAAAGTCCAGGGTTTCGGCAACGATCTGCTCTCCCTCTATGCCGTCCGTACTGCGGATACGGGCATGGGTACTGAGAAATTCCTTTACGGGAAGATCGGAGAGAAAGGTGGTGTGCTGGGTAATCAGGGCAATAGGATTGCGGGAAGGATCATAGCGATATTCAGCCTCAGGCAAGGCGCCGTTGATGAGCACCCTGCGGCCCGTGGGCGTGCTGCCATCGGCAAACAGCTCCAGGTCATTTATCAACGTGGTCTTCCCCGATCCGGTCGGGCCGACAATGCTGACCACATCCCCCATCTTCAGCTCCAGCCTCTCTACCGCCTCTGCCGCTCCATTCTTGCCTTTGCCGCCGATAATCGTAATACTTGTTACCATTGCTTTTCCTCCTTTTCCTACCGGTTTTGTCGTATTAATGAACAAAAAAATCCAGCTCTTTTTACCTTCTGAAACGAGGATTTTTGTTCCGGCAAGGACATCACGGGATTGCGCGGAGGCGTACATCTGTATGCCGCACAAGCAAGCCCGCTGATTGACACAGCCAGGGCAAAAAAGAACCGTTTCATTCGCTCACGTCCGCCAGGGTGGTATTCTCCAACTTATCTGCAATGTAGTCTCGGATATCCTTGAATACGGAAATGAGTTTCTGCTCTTTCTCAATGGGGGTCGACTCGTAAAAGTAGACACTGACCGATTCCGTGGGAGCCAGCGCCCCATCAAAGAGCCTGATCACCTCGGCAAGATGGATCTGGTTGGCAGGTCTGGCCAGGGCATAGCCCCCTGCCTGGCCCCGCAGACTGCGGAGAAATTTGGCCCGCTTCAGGATCAGCAGGATCTGTTCGAGAAATTTTGGTGGAATTCCCTGTGCTGCGGCGATGGTCTGGACAGGGATAAGATTGTCACCGCCGTTACGGGCCAGGTATATGAGTGCAAGAAGAGCGTATTCGCTGCGGGAGGTTAATTTCACTGAAGACCTTTTATGACTAAATTTATAGGAATAGTAAATTAAGAGCTCTTTCATGTCAAGGGAAAGTTAATATCGTCTTCACCTGCTGCAATAGATCCAAGGGACACTAAAGATGTGAATTCACAGGTGGCGCTCATGCCAACGCCGCACTGCTTCCACATCCCCCATGACACCACCCACATCGGCCGGAATAGTGCTCTGCTCATAATGGCCGGTAAGGACCACATGGGGAGAAAGCTCCCCGGTAGAGTAAAGTTTCCAGATCTCCCTGCCGTAGTCCGTGGTCAGAAGTTCTGGTGCGAAACGGCCGAAGTAGGCGGCCATGTTGTCCACGTCCCGCTGCAACATACCTGCTGCATTGTTGTTCCCCGCGGCATCGATGGCCTGTGGCAGATCAATGATAACTGGACCGTTGCTGTCGACGAGCACGTTGTACTCGGACAGGTCGCCGTGGACGAGCCCTGCGCAGAGCATAAGAACGATCTGCGAGATCAGCACACTGTGGAATTCGCGGGCCTGGGGTCCGGTCAGCTTTACATCGTTGAGCCTCGGTGCGGTGTTGCCGCTATCGTCCACAATCAGCTCCATCAGCAGAATTCCACCGACACAACTGAATACTTGCGGCACGCGAACCCCAACGGAGGCAAGGCGCTGCAGCGCATTCACCTCTGCATTCTGCCAGGCATCCTCCTGCTCTTTTCGGCCATACCTGGTGTTTTTCACTATGGCACGCGCCTGGCGGCTGTTCCTCACCTTGCGACCTTCCTGGTACACGGCCTGTTTGCTGAAGCTCCGGCTCCCCGCGTCCTTGTACACCTTTGCGCAGCGAAGCTCTCCCTTGGAGCGTACGACATAAACATCCGCTTCCTTGCCGCTCATCAACTGACAGACAACCTCGTCCACAAGGCCGTTAGTAACCAGTATTTCGAATTTTTCGGGTATTTTCATATAAGTGTTATTTCCTCAACACAAGTGAGCCACTTTCGGCGGCTCCCCTGCTCGTTTCGTTATTGTGGCGTTCAATGGTCTGGGCAGTTCCCAAGGTATTGATAAGGCATAGTCAGGATCGAGTGGACGTGAGGTGATATACCATGCAGCAATCGATGGCTGACTATACCACATGTCCCCCTTGCAGTCTATCAGGACAGTAGACAGTGCTTGGAAGGCTACAACCACCGCTTCCTTTTAAAATATAAGAGGAGAAAAACAGCCACTATGGTCATCAGGAACAGGCAGGCATAATACCCCCACTGCCAGTGCAGTTCGCATATTCTGGAAATTCATGCCATAGAGTCCGGCGATGAAGGTGAGAGGGATGAAGATGGTGCCGATGATAGTGAGGAACTTCATGACTTCGTTCATGCGGTTGCTGATGCTGGAGAGATAGACATCCAGCATGCCTGCCAGCATGTCGCGGCTCGCTTCGATAGTATCGATCACCTGGATGGTATGGTCATAGAGGTCGCGCAGGTAGACGACGACCGTCTCGCTGATAAGCCTTGATTCCCGGCGTTCAAGGGCACCAATTACCTCGCGCAGGGGCCAGACCGCCTTGCGCAGGAGAATCACCTCCCGTTTCAGCTGGTGGATTTCCCGCACCGTTTCGGGGCGCGGGGTGGTCACCACCGCGTCCTCCAGTTCCTCGATCCGCTCCCCCACCCGTTCCAGGACCACGAAATAGTTGTCGACAATGGCATCCATGAGGCATAAGCCAGGTAGTCCGCCCCCAACTCCCTGATCCTGCCTTTACCGCTGCGAAGACGCTCCCTGATGGGGTTGAAAACATCCCCCTTCATTCCCTCCTGAAAAGAAATGAGAAAGTTGCTGCCAAGAACCAGGCTCACCTGTTCGGTGACGGTTCTTCCATCTTCCCCGGTGTATAGCATTTTCAGGACGATGTAGAGGTAGTCGCCATAATCCTCCACCTTTGGCCGCTGGTTGGTGTTGAGGATGTCCTCAAGGACCAGCGGATGGAGCCCCTGGCAATCCCCCACCTGCCGGACAATCTCCACTTCGTGGAGTCCCTCCACATCTATCCAGCTGACCATGGAGGTATCGGAGTAATAGAAGCATTCCTTAAGTGCCTTTATCTCCTTTTCCTCACAGCCTCCGGCATGGTAATCCATAACGGTGATCTTGATTTCCCGGTCGCTCTTTTCGCCAATGTGGACAAGGGTGCCGGGGGGCAGGCCGCTTTTGATCGATCTCTTGATTTTTTTCGTCATTGCCTATTGCCTCGTTCAATTATCACGATTATCCTCGCGCGCCCGGCTGCGTAACCAGTCTTCCGCTTCCTTGGCACCAGCCTTACCGGCAGCCATGGCCATGGTAAAGCGATATAGCTCATCCTGGGTTGTCTGGAGACGGAATCCGTTGAACTGAAGCAATAGCCCCGCAGCGGTAATCCCCGCCCGCTTGTTGCCGTCCACGAAAGGGTGATTTCTGACTATGGACTCCATTAGTGCCGCTGCCTTGGCAAAAATGTCCGGATAGAGGTCTCCACCGTCAAAGGCCGCCTGCGGCCTTGCTGCAGCAGCTTGTAAGAGGCCCAGATCACGGACCCCATGACTGCCGCCGGTCGTCTCGATAAGCCGGTAGTGGATGAAGAGTATCTGTTGTGGCGTCAGGCATTTCATCATTCGGCGAGCTTTTTCAACGCCGGTTTGTACTGCTCGATGAAATCATTGACCTGCAAGGCGAAGGTTTCATCCACCCCTTCCACATAGGAAACCGGTTTCACCGGCTCGATGACAATCCGGCCATGTTCTTCGTCCACTTGCACATCCACTTCCGATCCCACCGCCAGTTTCAGCTTCTCCAGGGCCTCGATGGGAAGCGACACCCCCCGGCTGTTGCCTATGGCGCAAATCTTTCGACGCATACGATGCTCCCATGGTTTTCGTTATAACAGGATTATAACGGGTGGTAAGGTGAGAGGCAAGGGGTTTGGTGGATTCGTGGAAGCAGGGGCGATAATGGTAGAGAAGATTCAGGCCGATAGACTTCCCGCCGGTGTCCAACTGCCAGAGCAAGTACTACTAACTGGTCATCCTGAATCTCGCAGATAATGCGATAATCACCCACCCGATAGCGCCAGAGGCCAGATAAATCGCCACGTAAGGGCTCGCCGAAGTGCCGGGGGTTCTTGCACCCCTCGATACGGTCGTCGAGCCAGTCGAGAAGGCGTTTCTGTACCGGGCGGTCGAGCCGGCGCAGCTGCTTCTCAGCCACGTCGCTGATCTCAACGGTCCAGGTCAAGATCCCGCCTCAGTTCTTTCAGTGACCGGCTGCCCTTTGTCTCAGTCAAAGCCTGTTTGGCCAACTCAAGATCTTCGTTATCCTCCAGATAGCGGATCACCGCCTCCCGCACAACCGTGCTACGGTTGCTTCGCTTTACCTTGGCAAGCAGATCGATCTGCTCTTCCAGCTCTTTTTCGAGACGTATTGTAAGCATGGGCCACCTCCTTTTGTATTACATTGTATAACATAGACCCAAGAGGAGGTCAACCAGCGGAGATCATGACTTTGTAAATCTGAAGGGTAGCTTATTCCACCATCAACGCACACGCTGAATACAACCTTCCAGAATTTCCAAAGTTAAGTAAGTTGTCCCATATGATGTCCCCAAATTCAAAGGGTCTACCGGTAAATGAAGGACAAATTTCGTTCAACTTGCGGCTCCAGCGGATTATATTTCAAGTCCTGCCTCTCGCCCCCTTCAACTCAGGAAATGCGTAATGTGTCCGTTATGTCCCCATTTTCTTGGCCTAAGCGAATAGCGGCCGATTATGCCACCTGTACCAATGGCAGATTCATTCACAAGAGGGCCAGTGTCCCAGCAATACCCCCTACCAAAGACCCAATTGCCCCTCCATAGAGAGCTATTTCGTCCCAGATCGGTTTGCTGGCTGCGGGATTGCCTGACTTCGACAGTCTTATAGCTTCCTCCACCAAAGCTTTGAGTCCTGCTGCCGATTGATGTTGTTCGACAAGTTTCTCTAAGGCAGCGAATTGTGCATCAAGGGCGGCTGTAACAGAGACTGACCCACCAGCCTCAACCGCAATTGCACCTGTGCCAACTGCTATTGCTCCAATTGTGCCAGAGTTCGTAATAGTAGTTATATTGCTTTTATCTTCTGCCATATCAATCCTCCTGTTGTTATTAACTATAGTCAATTGTCCTTTCTAAGCTCGATTAAATGTCTGTTGACGACGTCAATGCTCATGAAATGTCCTGTCAAAAATCCACTGGCGAGACCCAAAATAACAGTTACTGGTCCTTTTTGGAAATAGGGGCTAAAAGAGTAAGTGATGAAATCATTTTATGCAGAAAGACCGCAAAGTTGATTTCCGCAGTAGAATTCCCCCCACGTGAAGCGATGTAAAAACATGCATTAGCAACTTTTTCCACCTCACTCGGAAAAGCTACATCATTAACATTATAAAAGTTTCCGAGCCTAACCCAACTATTGGCCAGCACTGGCAAAAACAAGTCGACGAGCATCTCGAGTCGATGCTGTGTATTGTCAAATGCATTTGGGTACTGTCGCAGCAACGCAGATAAGACTACTGCTGAACCTGCTTCTTCATCACGGCTGAGGTCGTGAAAATCTAGAAGGCGCAAGGGAAAAGGGAGCTTGTCGATAGCGTGTCGGTAGATACCGTATTTCCTGCTGCTAAACGGTGTCAAATCGCTTATCTTCATCAGCAAGTGGAGGCAATTCTTGATAACAGGACATCCCAAGCTATCGGCAACTTTGGCCATCTGGAAGTCTATGCATAACCACGGGATATTTCTTGTTTGGGCTACACGTATTATAGAAAGAACTGAGGAATCAAAGCAGTCACGCCAGTCGAGCATCTCTGGTTGCAGATCTGCCAAAGAGGGCGCCGTGATTTGGGCTGCATCAAGTAGTAATATTATCTGTTCGGCGATATGTTCGGTCCTGCGCCTGACGTGATCCATCGTATAAAGGAGCGGCTTTCCGTTCGGGAAAGTTGCCAGCATCCCTCCCTCACTCCGCTGCCGTCCGGACAACCACTGCTTAAGGTAAGCTTCTGTTTCAGCAGAAATGATTATTTCCGTCTTGGCTGCTATTAACCTGTAGTTAAGCCAGTGATCGCCAGATATATTACTCCATACACATCAATGACCACAGCCTGGTAATCTTCTTCTGAGGCGTAATCCGGCATAGGATGCCTTTTTGCCTCTGAATCGGACAAGACACTAAGTGCAGCATCAACGGGATTGCCCTTACGAAGCATGTGGCCTTTAAACATAAGTGGCAGTGATTCATGCTCTAGAATTTCACGACGTTGGTTCCTATTTGTCGAACTGATCTCTAGTAATTGCTGGAGCAAATCATGTGGATTTTCAGGGGCATGAAACATGTGGAAGCAATCAGTGCCTTCGTTCATTGCATCCCTGATGTGAAGAGATATCTGGTAAGCTGCGACAATAGCTGGTAGGCTCTCCTCTAGTTTGTAACTTACAATTCCCTCCTTGAAAGTTTCACCGACAGTCACCTTAAGCAGCCGTTCCCCAAGGGGCGAGGATGAGCTAACAAAATATTGCCCCCGTGCTTGTTCCGGCGCCAAGATCAATTTTGTCAATATTGACTTCCCATCGGAGTATCTGACACCTTTAACCACCGCCTCACCGCTGAATACTCCAAGACGTAGTGGTTCATCTCTATAGAAAAGAGTGTTAAAGATGTCAGTTATGGCAACGGCACTTAAATCTGGACCTGCGATGAAACATTCAAGCACGAAGCTTGTAGCTCTATCCTCAAGGCCGTTCTTGAACATCTCCACTATCAATCGCTGAGAATACTGATCACCTAGGGCCAAAGCGGTGTCTGGAACTTGGGACAATACACCCGGGATTCCGCTCTCGTTCCCCAGCTTCTTCATGACATCAATAAGCCCTACTGCTAACTGAGGGGTGATACCAAAAGCCGCCCCTTTCTGAAGGGAACTCTCAGCTTCTGCATAATTGGCAAGAAAAAATTCAAGCCGTGCTTTCAGCTGCCATAACCACCTATTCCAGAAACGATCCGGAATTTTGACTAGGACTGCCGCAAGAGTTGCGTTTTTTTCTGCACGAACCAATGAGTCTAAGTAGCACCTAAATATGGGGGACGGCCAGTAATCGCCGTTAGGTAGAAGTGGCTCCAAGAACCTTGCAGCTTCCAGTGGCAAATCCAAGGCATTCAGCTGACCTGCAATCTCGAGAATAGGGTCTGCATTCAGACGCGCCAAGTCTTGGCCATGCCGGGTGAAGAACTCCTGACAATGGCTTCTGAGCTCCCGACGACCAGTAATATCCTTAATAGGGTCCAGCGACCGAATAAGCAGATGTAGTGTAATCAAATCCTTGGCGAGTTCGTCCTTTTCGATGCACCTACCTCCACCACCCAACCAATTTTTCAACACCTCTGGCGCGGCATGGTGCTTTAGAAATATAGCGTCATCCATGGATAAGCTTGATTCGCAGATCAGATTATTGATGTACTGATTGCGAAATGCCTCATCTGTCTCAGCTTTCACGATCTTCTGCCCGAACTCGCTAAACCCAGAGCAGTCTTTTTGATGCTGGAAACGGAGTAGCGAAGCACATTCAGGATGAACGGCCTGGATCAAGTCTATTTTCTTCCGACACGCTTCTGCAAGGTCTTCAGAGCCACCACGCAAGTATACGAACAATTTGGCCGCCAATTGTGGTAGTCGTGAATCTGGCAATGGCTCTAATAACAGCAGCTCGCTGGTCTCTTTCGCCATAAGCATCAGGTCATCATGAAGAGAAGCAGTGATTGACCAGAAGTGCTTATTCTTAAATTCAGATTCAGCTAGCCCAGCTTTAGCCGACAAAGCAAGGAAACGTGTTGTTGTCCCTTCATCAACCTCCAAAAGGCCCTTTGCTGCAGCACCTGCAATTTCATAGTTACCCAACCGGATAGCGCCTTCAACGGCACCTCGCAACTCTCCGGCTGTCAATAAGAGGCCTCTACTCCTAACATCCTCAAGTTCGTCAACAGTGGCTATGAGGGCAAGAAAAGTCTCTTTAGTATGTGGCCCAGGAGATTTCAGAGAATTCCACACAACACGTGCGGCTTCCGCATCTACCTCCCTACATGCAACTCTAAGAAGCGCAGAAGTGCATAAATCCGTCAGCAGAGATGGGGTCTCAGTGACCGGTTGCTGAGCGAGAAATGTTGTAAGTTGCTGTCTGACTTTTGCTGTCTCGTCAACGTCCAATAGATTAAGGAAGATCGAGACGACGTCTAACGCGGGTAGTACTTTTGGGTCCTGCCCTCCCATATCACGCAGAATCTTAAGCTGCCCTTTTGCCACATCCTTGTTGCCCTTACGAAACTGTTCCAGTACTGTCTCGATTGGTCTATGCAGCATCTCAGGGGCAAATCCAGTATAATAATGCTGAATTGTATTTATTGCTGTCCCACCTGACGTTGCCAAGGCACCGACCGGCGCAGCGTTTACTATTGTTGTTCGTTCAAACAGATTTTCCATCGTAAATGCAAAACCTCAAGAAGCTCTATGGCCTGACCTCGAATAGGATGAAAGCGTCAACTCTCTAATTTACAGCGGAAGGAAAATAAAATCAAAAACTCAAGAACACCCTGCGACCAACCATGTATTTCCGGCCTCGCTGGGCGTTCTTTCTGTGTATAGCCCTTTTGCAGCTTCTCTCAGCACTTTAAGTTAGCTTCCTTGAGCGCACTCTTCAATGAGACATGATCGTGTTTAAGGTCTGATGGTGCTTTCCGATTCGGCCCCATGACCTGCGGATAGCAAATCCATCCTGATCTTGAAGAAGCTCAATGGAATACCACTTTTTGCTGTTGCGTGTTAGATCGATAAGCTCCAGATAAACGTGTCCTGGTCCAGTAAACTGGTACTGCTTCTCTTCTGGAATGGTTCGCTCCAGCATCGACAAAGCAATTCCTCCGACCGCATGTTACCAGACATACACGACATAATATGTCGCGTCTACTCCCCTATGCATACTCCACTACCATCGCAATAGCCGCCGAAACATCCTCCACTTCCTGCGCGCTCAGCCTTCCCAATCTCTTCACCAGCCGCCGCTGATCGACACCCCGCACCTGGAGCGCATCTGCTGCAGAGGTCTTCGACAAGCCGTTCCTGGAATCCGGATCTATACGTACATGCCAGAGATTGCCGAGGAAAGCATCTTTCCAATCGGTGATGGGGACGATGAGTTTGATAGGTAGTTTGCCTGCGGCGTCGGAGGAGATAATGACGGCGGGGCGGGTTTTCTTGATTTCGGCGCCGATGGTGGGGTCGAGATTGACGAGCCAAATGTCGCCGCGGCACGGCGGGAGAGTTCTACTAGTCAAGGAAGTCACCTCCGCCCGGCTCCTCGCGTTCCGCCAGCTCTTCATAGTGCTCCTGCAGTGCCTTCGCCTGCTCTTCGAGGATCTTTCGGCGCTCCTCAACCGGAAGTCTCATAAACGCCCGCCGATCCAGAAACTGCCGGTGCTCCTCCTCAAGTGGCTCTCCAATCAACCGCTCCGCCTCGTCACGGGGAAGTACCCCTTCCGAAACCGCCCTCAGGACGTTCCGTTTCAGCACTGCGGCTCTTCGCGCGGCAGCTCGCCCGGTTCCCTCAGTCTCATGTTCATCCGATTTACCTGAATGCATGACCACTTATAGGCCGAATCGTTGATGATCTTCAGGTCGCGCAGGCGGAACAGAAGCGCCTGAATACTCATCCCGAAAAGTTTCTTGAGAAGGAGAAGTTCCCTGAGCTGAATGGAGGTCCTGCTTTTCCCCACCTCGCGGTACATGACAGCCGCTGGGGCGAGAAATGCCCCGGCGAAACGGAATGCTGCCTTTTCCTCGTCTACATCCTCGGCTATGTCAAGAACCACATGACCGAGTTCATGCACTATATTCAGCCGCTGCCGCTCGCCGGCCACCAGCTTCCTGCTGACAACAGCAGCCCCTTTGATCCCACCCTCCTGATCGTAAGCAAGAGCCGAAATGCCGTCGAATTTTTCACTTACCCCTTCGACCTCGAACACATGGATCAGCCGATCTTCAAGAAGGGCAATAACATCCGCAACAGGGGCCTCACCAAGATTCCACTTCTTTCTCAGTTCCATTGCGGCCGTCTCGGCATCCTCAAGCCGCTCGACCTTGAACTTCCGAACAGGGAGGTTCAACCTGCCATCCTCCTGGACCAGGGACTGCAGGCGTAGCCGTTCATCCAACGACTCCCTGACGAGGCTTTCGATCTCCTCCTGGTCTCGCTTCAGGAGCGTGGCACGCTTCCGGTATGCGACGAGTTCGACGTTATATCTGCTCTCCCTGAAAAGCTCGGCCGACTTGACGGAGAGTGCGTCAGCAAGCTTTGTCAGAACGGCAGGCGTCGGAGAAGTAAGCCCTTTCTCGTACTTGGAAAGTGCCTGCTTCGTCACAATCCCGCCCATCTTTTCGGCCAGACCGTCGAGTGTCAATCCCCGGGCAAGGCGTAGCTGTTTCAATTTTGTAGAAAACATACAGTCTCCTGCTTATTTATACTTCCTGGTTGACAACAATAGTTGATTTTATTATTTTTGTCAACCAGAAGACATAGACTGTCGCATCAAGGGGCTCGGCCCTGCCGTTGCCAACATCCTCTACTTTCTCCATCCGACACACATGCCACCGTTCAATACCGCCATGCTCAACGGCTTCAACGGTTTTGTCATCTCATTCAACCATCATCACTACCTCTAAAATAATTAAGATCTTATTAATTACTCCCTCCTCCATTGAAGGTCAACAGGATTTCTTGATTGCAGCGAGAAGGGCAACTAGAGATGCTTAAGAGTATAATCTACTATTTCTATAGACAATAGGAATATAATTCTTGACAGGCGCTATAAAGTATTGCTAAATTAAAACTATCAAAAGCCGTGATTATCGGTGGACAATTTCAAGGCTGACCAGAAACACTGGAGGCCAGACGAAACGCGGGCATGTGAGCCCCTTTTCCGTCTGGCCTTTTTCTTTTAAAGGAGATTCAACTTATGCACAAATCCCTACTTACCCTGCTGACGATTACGTCATTGCTGGCAGCGGTTACGTGCTCCTTTGCCAACGACACTGGCTACAAAGGCTACCCGCGCGGCATTGCGCTTATCACCGTGCAGGAACTGAAGCAGTTGATCGACGCCAAGGACACGAAGCTGGTTATTTTAGCCGCAGAGAACAGCGTCGAGTATCGGCTTGGCCATATCCCCGGTTCCTACCAGGTAGACCGGCCCGAGATTGAGGCGCCACCGGAAACCCAGAACGGAATAACGGGCAACATTATCGATGCGACAGGATTCACGAAACTGGTCCAAAAGCTGGGCATAAACCGCGACAGCAAGATAGTTATCTACGACAGCAAATACGACGCAACCCGTCTCTGGTGGGCGTTCACCTATTACGGCAAAGGTGATGTCCGGGTGCTGGACGGCGGCAGCAAGGCATGGAAGAAGGCTGGTTATCCCATAGACATTTTGGCTCCAGCCAATCCTAGTCGTCAGGGAAATTTAGTCGCCAAGGTATCCATACCGTCATTTCGAGTGGATACGCCCGATGTCGTAGCCATCCAGCAAGACACAAGAAAAGCGCAGCTGTGGGACAACCGGGATATAAAGGAGTTTACCGGCGACGAATTAAAAAAAGGAGCCTACCGGGCAGGGCGGATACCGGGCAGCATCCATAGCGACTGGGCCCTCTTCAAAAAGAAACAGAACCGGGCGGAGTGGTTGACGGCAGCAGAGATACAGCCGATCTTGAAGAAACTGGGCTACGACCGCAGCAAGGAGCAGTACTTCTACTGCCAGTCAGGAGTACGCTCCACCCAGGCCATTTTTGCCCTCTACCTTTCCGGTTGGCCCCTGGAGAAGCTGCATAATTATGACAGCTCATGGATCGGCTGGTCAAAAGACCCTGCACTGCCCATCGCCAACGGTCTGTCAGGGCTTGCCAGCCAAGCAAAATCGGCACAGTGAGAGAGGAATCCAATATGCCACTCGCTTCAACAAAAACACACAGACTATCATCAGTTGAGGAAACCGCTGCCCGTTATCCCGACGTGCCCCGCTTCGTCATCATCAAGACCGATGTGCAGCGCCGGGGGAAAAATGCGGGGGAAAATAGTACAAAGCCGCTTCCTTATCAATGGAAACGGCTTGTCATCTCATGCAACCATCATCACACCCCTACATCATTAAGTCCTTATTAAATACTCCCCACTCCTTAGAAGTTCAACAGTTTTCGGGATGACCAGGAACCGAAAGCATGCGGGGGCGGCCCCTACGGGCTGGACCGCTCGGCGATGAAAACAGCGGTGCTGTGGGTCATCATCAGGCGGCCGTTTTGCCGGAAAAGCTTCAGGCCTGCAGCGTCGCCTTCGATGGATTGCACAATCAGATCGCTGGCCAGCTTTTGATTTACTGGGGGTGCCCCGGTCGTCTCCAGCCATTGGTCCACATCCTGATACTGCTCGTAATGGCGGATGCCTCGCACCGCCAGCCCCTCCCCTTCGAGCAGCGATTGAATCTCCGATGGGGCATAGACCTTCACCTTGCTTGGGGTCCGCAGCTTTTCGATGCGGTTGTGCAGGTCCCGTGCCTGGGAGTCTTCGGCGGCAACCCGGTCAACAAGGATGATGCGTCCGCCGGGTCTCGCAACCCGCTTCATTTCATGGATAGCACGATGGGGGTTGGGAAAATAGTGCAGGGCCAGCTTGCAGGTGACAATGTGGAACGTATTATCGAGAAAGGGCAAAGATTCGCTGTCGGCCTGATCGAAGGCGGTGTTGGCAAGGCCCTGGCGCTGGGCCTCCTTTTCCGCCTCGGCCAGCATTGACCGGCTCAGATCGACACCGGTCGCTTTGAAACCAAGGGGGCGAACCGGCAGGCAAGCAAACCGGCGCCACAGGCAATATCAAGGGAAAGATGCTCCGAACGCGGCTCTGCAGCCTGGATGATCAGGTCAAGCAGTCCGGCCTCGGCCATGGGGCTGTCATTCAGATAATGATGGGCCACCCGGTTGAACTGTTGTTGCACGGAAGCTTTTATCAATTCATAATCCATAGCAAACCCTTCATCTGGCAAGAGCCTTTAGCCACGAATCTCGCAGCAATAAATTGGTACAAAAATTCGTGTAAATTCGTGTCATTGGTGGCTAACCAGGTTTTTTCACGCTTCGATCCTGATCCGGCTGTCCGGGTCATCGATTATCTCTCCGACTTCCGCCACCACCGGCACATTCCGCCTTGCCAGTTCTTCCTTCAGGCGCTCGGCATCGGCAGCGGATACGGCGATAAGCAACCCGCCCGAAGTCTGGGCATCTGCCAGCACCAGCAGGGCTTCTTCGTTCACCCCAGCTCCCGGCAACAGCCGTTCCCGAAGAAACTCCAGATTACGTCTGCTCCCCCCTGGTGCAAGTCCCTGCCGCACCAAGGACCAGGTCTCCTCCAGCACCGGCACTTGTGCCAGGTTGATCACGGCGCCAACGCCGCTTCCCCGCACCATTTCCGAGAGATGGCCGAGAAAGCCGAAGCCGGTAACATCGGTGCAGGCGTGGGCATCAACCGTTGCCATTGCCTCTGCCGCCCCCTTGTTCAGGGTTGCCATTATCTCTGTTGCCGCGGCGATGGTAGCAGCCGAAACCTTGCCCTGCTTCATGGCCGTGGTAATGATGCCGATGCCGAGGGGTTTGGTGAGGATAAGGCGGTCCCCGGGTCTGGCGCCGGCATTGCTGATAACCTTGTCCGGGTGGATCACGCCGGTAACCGCCATACCGTACTTTGGCTCCGCATCCTTGATGGTGTGGCCGCCGATGATGCTGATGCCGGCCTCCGCTGCTTTGTCCGCCCCTCCCTGGAGGATCTTCGCCAGGACATCCAGGGGCAGCGTGTCAGACGGAAAACCGGCGATATTGAGGGCAAAGAGCGGCGTTGCCCCCATGGCGTAGATGTCGGAAAGGGAATTGGCGGCGGTGATCTGGCCGAAGGTGTAGGGATCGTCCACCACCGGCGTAAAGTAATCGACAGTTTCAACAATGGCCAGGGTGTCGCTCAGCCGATAAACGGCGGCATCATCGGCGGTTTTGGTGCCGATAAGCACATTGGGATCGGTGCTGCTGGGTAGCTGACTCAGCACGTGAGCCAGGTCCTGAGGACTGAGTTTTGCCGCTCAGCCGGCGCAAGAGGCAAGGGCCGAAAGGCCGGTCTGGACATGGTTGTGGGAGACCCCGCCGCGAATGCCCCGCAGTTCCTTTACCCTCGCGGCAACTATCTCCGCCGCCCGGTCCAGCTCTTCGATAGTAGTGAGACGTCCCAGACTGAAGCGGACGGCGCCGAATCCCTGTTCCGGCGAAAGGCCCATGGCCTTGAGACCCCGGACAGTTCGCAGCTGCCGTCATGGCAGGCGGAACCGGTGGAAGCGGCAATTTCGGGGGTACGGGCCAGAAGATCGGCGCCATTTACCCCGGCAAAGCTGACATTGAGGGTATTGGGAAGGCGGGAGGTGGGGTGCCCGTTGAGAAGCACATCGCCCACCAGTTCTTCGAGCCGTCCATGGAACCGCTCACGCAAGGATAGGATGCGTTCGCTCTCCGTTGCCAGGTGCTCGGCAGCCAGTTCCGCAGCTTTGCCCAGGGCAGCCATGTAAGGAACATTTTCGGTACCGGCGCGGCGACCGCCTTCATGCCCGGCTCCATGAAGATAGGAATCGATCTTCACCCCCCGCCTCACATACAGCGCCCCTATCCCCTTGGGGCATAGAGCTTGTGACCGGCAATGGAAAGGAGATCGACCCGCAGCTCGTCCACCCTGGTAGGTATCTTCCCCACCGACTGGGCTGCATCCGTGTGCAGCAGGATGTCGTGCTCACGGGCAATGGCGCCGATCTCGGCCAGCGGCTGGATGGTTCCCACTTCATTGTTGGCGTGCATGACGCTGATGAGGATGGTCTTGTTGTTAATTGCCTGCCGAACCGCTTGCGGATCAACAAGGCCGTACCCGTCCACCGGCAGGTAGGTGACGGCAAAGCCCTGCCCTTCCAGCCAGCGTAAGGGATTAAGCACTGCCGGATGTTCGATGGCAGTGGTGATGATGTGGTTTCCCTTTTCCCTGTTGGCCATGGCAGTGCCGATCAATGCCTGATTGTTGGCCTCGGTGCCGCCGCTGGTAAAAACAATCTCGGCGGGATCGCAGCCCAAAAGCCCGGCAACCCGTTTCCTGGCCGTCTCGACCCCCTCCTTCGCCTTTTTGCCATAGGGGTGGCTGCTGGAGGGATTGCCGAACCCCTCCCGAAGGTAGGGCAAGAGTTCCTCGACCACCAATGGGTCCACGGGGGTGGTGGCGTTGTAATCAAGATAAATGGGTTCCATTGAGCGCCTCCGTTAATCTATCGATTTGATAGTTTTATAGCAGCTACAAACCTATCTTGCAAGCATTATATTGATATTATCAATACTAATCTGAATATTGATCGGATTTATCAATCAGCAGCAGGAGAAGAGGCAGACAGCAGCCACGGCACCTGTTGTTTACCTCACGATTTTACTTCTTGATGACACATCTTGCGACAAGGCCTGACGCATCCGGCCCAGAGCTCCAGCAGCAGAGTTCTGCTGCAGCCGAAATTGAGCCTGACAAAACCGGGGGCGCCAAAATCGGCGCCATCGGAGAGACCTACCCCCGCCTCTTCAAAGAACGCGGCCGGGTCCTCTATGCCAGTTCCACGTGCATCTATCCAGGCAAGATAGGTGGCTTCCACATGGGTCATGGTCAGGCCGGGCATGGAATTTATCTCTGTGGTAAGCAGATCCGGTTGCCTCGCAGGTAATCCAGCAGCTGCTGGCGCCATTCTTCCCCATGGCGGTAGGCGGCCAGCGCCGCCGTATAGCCCAGGGTGTTCACATGGGGGACAATGCGGCCCTTGGCGCTGCGGAAGGCGCGGCGCAAACCTGGATCGGAGATGACGGCAAAGGAACAACCGAGACCTGGAATGTTGTAGGTTTTGCTCGGCGCCAGCAGGGTAATGGTGCGCCGTGCCGTTTCCGGAGACAGGGTGGCGATGGGGATATGCCGTTTGTCCTCATCCAGCACCAGCCCGGCGTGGATGTCATCGGAACCGATGATGAGATTGTGACGTTTAGCCACCTGGGCAATTGCCGCCAGTTCCTCCCTGGACCAGGAACGTCCCACCGGGTTGTGTGGCGAACAGAGGAGCAATAATCTGGTACGCGGAGTTATGGCCAGTTCCAAGCCAGGCAGATCCATCTGCCAGCGATCATCTTCCAGCTTGAGGGGAACCTTGACCAGTGTCCGTCCGGTGAGCCCGGGAGCAGACATGAATGGCGGATAAACCGGTATGAAGGTAATTACCTGGTCACCCGGTTCGCCAACGGCAAGACTGAGCACATTGAGCCCGCAAACCAGCCCCGGCAGCCAGACGATCCATTCTGCCTCCACCGCCCAGTCGTAGTCGGCCAGTAGCGATGCCTGTACGGCCTCAACCAACTCTGCCGGGGGATGGGTATAGCCGAAAATACCATGCTCGACCCGCTCGTGCAGTGCCTCGATCACCGCCGGTGGCGAGCGGAAATCCATATCTGCAACCCAGAGGGGAATGATGTCCCGTCCTGCGTACCTGTCCCATTTTTCGCTGCCGGTATGGCGGCGGTCGATGACCCTGTCGAAATCAAAGTGTAGTGTGCTCATGCTTGTCCTTTTGTGCTTCATGGTTACGTTCCCCACGGAGTTAACCCTGCGGAGAGAGGTTGAATGATGTTAAGAAGGCTTCTATCAAGCAATTTGTCTGGCTCCGTGTTGTTGCCGCCACTGATACCTGGAAAGTACGATTCGACCTTGCCTGTCGAACTGCACCCCTTCCGCCTCAAGACGAAGCCTCTGAACGTCACCTGCAGTAACACTGCCTGAGCGTGGCTGATTGCCCCCCTGGCATTGACGACGCGGTGCCACGGAATTGACCTGTCAGCAAGGATACTCAATGCGTATCCCACAAGCCTCGCGCCTCCCGGTATCCCTGCCAGCTGTGCAATCTGTCCGTAGGTTGCCACGCGCCCCTTGGGGATGCAGGACACAATACTGTAAATATGGCGATAGCTGTTGGGGCTTTTCAATCGGACTCCAGGGCCAATTTGATACCGAAGACGATCAAAGCCGCCCCTGCCAGGCGTGTGGCATGAAGCCGAACCTGCGGCATGGGCGAAAGGCGTTTAGCCACCTGATCGCCGACCAGAACGAGCAACGTCTGATATACAAGGCAGAGCGCACTGACATGGACCATCATGATCACCAGGGTCACCGGCCTGGTTGTTGAGGTCATAAAGAGTGGGAAAAAGGACATGAAAAAGACAATGACCTTTGGATTGGTGAGTCCGACGACAAAGGCTGATGAAAGGAGCGCCGTACACTGGCACGGAACAGGTCTCCTGAACATTGCTGGTTGTGGTGGAACGTAGAAGTGTCCAGCCAAAGCGGCATAGATACGCAATACCTGCCAGGCGTACCACCGAGAAGAGCACAGGACTGGCCGTCAATAAGGCCGCCAATCCCGAAACCGCAGCCACCATATAAACCAGATCGCCGGCTAATGTACCAAGAACCGCACCCATGCCGCCACGCCGGCCACTGCGTGCAGTTGCATTGAGAATAGCCACAGTTCCGGGGCCGGGAACCAGCTGAAAGAGGAGAATGGCTGTGATAAAGCCGATATAGTTGTGAATCTCGAACATCTTTTCAGTCCCCCTGGAACTCTTCAGCCAACTGGTAATCCCCCACCATGACCAGACCTTCAGGCGGTGAATCCCAGAGAACAGCAAGTTTCAGGATGCCGTCGGGGTCTGGTTTCGGTCTCTCCTTCGAGTCCAAATCATAGCACAAAAAGGCGCCGTACATTTCAGATTATGCAATGGCATGTCCTACCTCCGAGAGAAGATCCTTTGGCCGAGGGACCTCATCCAGTTGTTTCATCATCACATGTTCGGCATATCCGGCGATATAGAGATCGGAAATGAGCGCCACTTCTCCATAGCCTAACCTTTCATACAAACGTTTCGCCCGCAGGTTGAATTCTGCCACCGTCAAGAATACCTTTCGGGCTTGCCGCTGCCGGAGGAGGTCCTCCACATACTGAAGTAAAAAAGAGCCGATGCCATCTGAACGGCAGGCGGGATTAACGGCAAGAAGCTTGATATAGGGAAAGCCGTAAAACATGCCGGCGCCGGTAAACCAGATAAATCCGGCACAGGGATTTTCGGCGGTGCAGGCTATCCGTATCTCCCCTTTGAGTAGCCCCTCACCGATGATTCCGGTAAGTCGTCCCTCATCTTGAAAATAATTCCGGCCCAGGTCCGAATCGCGTACCATGGCAAGACAGGCATCCAGATGGGCTGACACTCCCTCATTAATCGAAACCCTGTTGATCATGTTCTGCACTTTCTAAGTCATCAAGATGTTTCCACGCTCAGACAAACACAATCATCCATTTCCCCATCCAACCCGATACCGTGCCGGCCTTTTAAATGAAAAAGACCATGGGAAAAGTCCATGGCCTCCGTTTTCAGGTCAGCATGCAGCTGCAAGCGGTGTTTCCACACCTCAATTGAATTGCTTGAGCACATAGGTATAGATATCTTCCAGCAATTTCAAGCCGCCGCGGTACCCCACGTAGGAACTGCTCAGGACCAGCCGTTCTTTGAACGGCACCGACACCGCCAGAAAATTGCCGTTTAATTCCTCGGCCAGTTTCTTCTCATAGATGCTGCCGATGATGAGCGGCGCTCCGAAGTAGTCGTTGTTCCTGATATCGTTGTGGATCTGGTAGCCGTCCGTCGAGAAGACAACCTCGGCCTCGATCCCGTACTGAAATTCCTTGAACAGCTGGATAATAGCGTCGCGATGCTCTGCCGGGGTACCGTCGGTGATGTACTGCCGGTCCGGCACCAACCGAAGTCGTTCACCAGGAACCGGGAGATTGCCAGGGCATCGGCCGCGTTGGTCACCGTGGAAAAGCGACGAGACATGGTGCGGTTCTCCAGGAAGACGTCCGAGGTTCGTTCAATATGGTAGTAGTATTCCCTCTCGTGCCTGCCGATGACCCCCTCGACCTTCGACGGATCCACACCAGCGAGTTTACCGACTGCCCGCAGGAACCTGCTGGTTTCGAAGGCGCCGATGGGCAGGGTCGGGTAATGCAGGTACGGCGTCCCGAATTTCTCTTGAAGTGACTTCACGTTCTTCAGTCCGACCCACGGCGCCACGAGAAGATTGTATTCCGCCGCCGGAATCCTGTCTATCTCGGCAATCCCTCGATACTCACCGAAAATGATGTTGGGCGTCAGTCCCAGTTCCGCAACCAGCGCTTCCAGTTCCCTGATGTTTCCTACCCAGAAAGGATCGTAGGAAGGAACCGGCCCCCAGATATTGACCAGCCCCTTCACCTTCTCGACTGGCGGCTTTTTAGCCAGATACTGCTCAATAATGGCGTCGATTACCCACTCGTGCCCTTCCAGGTTGGTTCCCTTGAAACCGGCCGTTTCCACAAAAATGACCGGCTTGTCCCGATCGCCGAACTCGCGGGTCACGGTGGCGATATCATCGCCGACGATCTCGGTGGTGCAGCCGGACAGGACGATAAAGAAATCGCCATCGATTACTTTCAGCGCGTTGTCAATGGTCTGCCGCAGATTCTCCTCGCCGCCGAAGACGATCTCCGTCTCGGATACGTTTGTGCAGGGATATACTTGAGGCGAGATGTAGCCGGAATCGCCGTTGTTTCCGGCAATTCCCGCTGCCAGCTTCCCTGCGCAGCCAGGGCCGGCATGCAGGATAGGCACCCCGCGGTAAATACCCTGGACCGTCTGCATCGCCCCCAGGGCACAGACATACCTGGCTGGTCAATTATTCTCGTCATCTACGTTCTCCTTGGAATAAAAATGGTCGGTGCGCTGCCGGAACCACCAGTCGGTGTACGGGAGCCTCACCCGGCCGGCCAGGTTGTCAGTGAAACTCCGGTTGGTCACCACATCATGGATTGACGAGGCAAAATTCAACAACCCCCGGTAGCCGAAGATGGCATACTCGTCGTAGACGCAAATGGCCGGAATGCCGAGCTTCATGGCCCAAACCGTGGAGCCGGCATGGCGGGAGAAGAAGATGTCCGGCTTTTCCCGCTGGAGGATGTTGAGCAGCTCGTGGTTCTGCAGATCATTCACCGACAGGCTGTAGTCGGTGGGGGAATGCTCCACCTGGTAAGTGAAGGCATCCGGCGCCTTGCCATCGTCATACTGTTTGTCGAAATGCCAAGCGGCAGCATGGGCAATCTCGATCCCCAGTTCCTGGATGGCACGGGAGGTGTTGAAGTTGAAGCCGGGCCCCATGCCGACCACCGCCCTAAGCCCTTTGAGTTTTGCGCGGATGGCATCGATCCATGGCAGGTAAATGGAACGTTCCTTGTCCAGAAAAGCTTCCACTTCCGCCTCTTTCCCAAGAGCCTCCCCCAGTCCCCGCAGCCAGCTCTCGAACCCGGCGATGCCGTGGGGCTGCAACGACTTCACATAGGGGACGCCATATTTCTCCTCCAGCCCTGCCCCCAGGTAGGTCCCCAGGGTGCCGCAGGTACTTATGGTAGCCGCCGCTTCCCCCAACCGGGAGAGTTGGTCGATTGTCGTGTTGGAGGTAAGGAAAAGCGGCTCTACGCCGAAATTGGCAAAAATCTCTGTGATCTGCTTCCGGGCGCTGCCGAAAAAGTTGATCACGTTGACCGTATTGGTCTTTTTCTGCGGCGGCTTGACGATATGGGTAAGGATGGCATGATAGGCCCCGTCGAAACCCGAGGCCCAGATCTTGGTCTTGAAACCCTCGCAATGGACAGGGGCGACCGGCACCGGCAACTCTTCCATCAGTTCGGCAGCCGTACTCTCAAGATCTTCGCCGATGATGCCGCTGACGCAGGAGGCGCCGATGAAGATGGCTGATGGTTTGTAGCGGCTCCAGGTCTCCCGCACCACGTCCTTCAAGTTCGGTGGCGCCGAAAATGACGTCCGAATCGTTCATGTCGGTGCAGACATAGCCCGAGCGGGAATTATCAAGGCCGAGCGATTCCGCCAGTTGATCCTTGGCATTGCTGACCTGCATGGCGGTAACGGCGCAGCCTGCCGGAGCGTGGTGCACCACCGCGGCGTCGGTTATGAAGCTGAGCTGGCTCAGGGCGCAGGCGGCGTTACAGAGGCTTGCCTGGCTGTAGCAGCGCCCCTTGTCCCCAAGACTGCCGCACCCGGACTTTGTGTTCAGGTCGCGCAGGGTCCCGTGATAAGCGGTGATAGAGCCGAGCCTGTTTTCCCTGGTGCCGCTTTCACTATTGTTCAGATGTACCGCCATGATCACTCCTTCCCGCCGAGAGACCGGGCAAAGGCCTGCTCAAGATCGGCAATCAAGTCGTTGGCGTCCTCCAGCCCAAGGGAAAGCCGGATGGTCTCGGGGGGGATATCTGCCAGCGCCAGCTCGTCCGGCGTCAATTCCCCATGGGTGGTTTTCGGGGAGTTGATGATCAGGGAACGGCTGTCACCCACATTGGCCTGATAACTGAACAGCCTCACAGAATTGATGAAGGCGTCACGTTGCGCCTCATCCCCCTTGAACCCGAAGGTGAAGGTGGACCCTGCCCCTTTCGGAAAGTATCGATCGGCCAGTGCCCGATAGGGACTTTCCTTTGCCGAGGGATGTTTTATCCAGCAACCTCGCCCTTCGATTCCAGATAACGGATGATCTTTTCCGTGTTGGTCACCTGCTTCTGGACCCGCTCCGACAGGGTTTCGACCCCCTGCAGGATCAGATAGGCATCGAACGGGCTCAGAACGGCGCCGAAATAGACCAGGTAGTTGAGGCGAACCCGGAGGGTAAAGGGGAACTCGGAGGTGATCTCCAGGAAACTGCGCTCCACACCGGTATCGTCCCGCAAAAGGTAGTGGGGCTTGGTAAACTGGGGAAACTTTCCGTTCCCCCAGTCGAAGGCGCCCCCTTCGACAATAACCCCGGCAATGGTGTTACCGTGCCCCCCCAAGGCCTTGGTGGCCGAATATACAACGATATCCGCCCCATGCTTGAGGGGGTTGAAGAGATAGGGGGTAGCAAAGGTATTGTCGACAATGAGCGGGATGCCGTTTTCATGGGCCACGGCAGCGATCCGCTCCAAATCC
This sequence comes from Geotalea toluenoxydans JCM 15764, assembly GCF_001311985.1. Taxonomy (GTDB): domain Bacteria; phylum Desulfobacterota; class Desulfuromonadia; order Geobacterales; family Geobacteraceae; genus Geotalea; species Geotalea toluenoxydans. The sequence goes on along the minus strand of NZ_BBCJ01000036.1, from coordinate 18,988 downwards.
AGCAGCGTGGCGTTGGGGTTGCTGATACTCTCAACGAAGATGGCCCTGGTCTCCGGTTTTATCCCCCGGCGAAACTGATCGACATCATCGGCATTATCAACCTGGTCAATGCCTATGCCGAAGGTGGGAAAGAGCTTCTTGAAACTGTCCTCGGTACCGCCGTAGAGGTTGCGGGTGGTCAGTATTCGCCCTCCCCCTTCCGCCACGTTGAACAGGGCATAGGTAACTGCAGCCATCCCCGACCCTACCGCAATGGCGGCACTGCCGCCGTCCAGTGCAGCGATCCGCTCCTCCAGCACTTGCACGGTAGGGTTGCCGAGCCGGGTGTAGACGAAACCAAGCTCTTTGAAGCGGAGCAGCCGCTCGACCCGCTCCGTGTCCCCCAGCTCGAAGGACGCCGTCTGATAGATCGGTACCGAAACCGCAAGGTTGTGAGCCTTCGGGTCATACCCTCCCCGCACTTTCACCGTGTCGAAACTATAATCTCCGTTAGCCATGGGCTGTTACTCCTTATTCTGGTTAATTACACCGGTACCGGCAAAATGGTCCGATCCATGATCATGCTGCGTTACTCAAGGAAAACCGCGACGGATCAAGGGGCCAGCGACCATATTCCCTCGCCGCGCCCACCAGGGCATGGATATTTTCCGGCGGCGTGTCGATGGGAAGTCCACAGCCCAGGCCAAGTATATAGCCCTTGGGGTTGTCCCAGCCCTTTGCCAGGCACTCCCGTGCATTTTCCCGCACATCGTCCGGCTTGCCCAGGTACATGACAGCGGTCGGGCGGATGTTGCCCAGCAAAGCAACCTTGTCCCCCACCAGCGTCTTTGCCTCGACCAGATCGACGGCGTCATCCAGCTTAATACCGAGACGCCGGTGGCAGTCATTTCCGGCCAGATCTTGCTGGTATTGCCGCAGATATGCAGCGAAGGAGCCGCGCCGGCGATGGCGGCAATGGCTGTGACTACTTCCTGCAGATAGGGTTGGGCGAATTCGCGGAACTGACGGGGACTGATCATCGTCCCTGAAGCTGTCGGGTCAGCCAGACCGATGCGAGCCCCCACCTTGATTGCCGCAGCCGCAAAACGAATGATGCTGTCGCTGGACAGGCGCAGCAGCCGATGGGCGAATTGGGGGTTCTTGTGAAGATCGCGCAGGAAATTCTCCGTGCCACGGATGCTGGTGGCGGTGGTAAAAGGACCGGAAGTGGTCATATTAAGGGGCACCTGGTCCCCAACTTCCTTGAGAACTATGGTCGCTGCCTCCAGGAAAAGAGGTAACCGGCCGTCCCGCTCGGGATCTGGGACCTTGAGCCGGTCTAGATCGGCTTCTTCCTTGACCACATAGTCGGCCACGTAAGGGGTTGAGTCGGGGTAGGCGAGTTTGCTGCCGATGGCCTCGGCAATACCGGTAAGTCCGGGGCCGGTATTGACATTATCGGCTCCGTAGCGGCGCCAGGCCGCAACCTGCCCTTGGGCCATGAGACTGGCGGAATTGTTGTATTCGCCGACGGTAACGCCGATGACCCTTGCCCCATGGTCGCTGATGAGCAGATTGACCGGAATCCGGTCATAGGGCTGGCCGGTAAGTGCAGCAATGGTCCGTTCCCTGGATGTCATTGTTTCTTTAACTGGTGCGGTGGACATGTCGTTTCCTTTCTGGTGATCGATTGGTGGTATGCTACCGGCAAGAATTGCCGCCGGAGCCACCGCACCCGCAACCGCCGCCCGATCCGCATCCCTGGGTCAAGCCGGCGACCTTTGCATCCAGCAGCTTGTACCGTTTTCCATAGGCAGTAAGAGCCTTGTGGACAGAGCCTTTGAGATTGAAAGCCCTGACACCTTTTTCCTGCAGTGCGGCAGCGGCGCCCGGGCCTATCTGGACGGCAAAGACCGCCTGTACATCACCAAGCCGGTCAGTCGTACCCCCTGGGCCATGGACACTGGTCTCGGCATTGCTGCAACCGGGAAGTACCTCCCGTTTCTCAACCTGCCGGTAATTTCCGTCATCCTCCACCTCATAGATGATGAACTGACTTGTCTTTCCGAAATGTTCATCGATTGATTCACCATCGGACGATGCCACGGCAACGCGTATCATGAATACCTCCTTGATAAAAGGCATGGACAACAAAAAACCGGAGGTTCCGCAGCAAGTGCAAGGAAACCTCCGGTTTTCCGGTTGGCGTTTTTAGTCTATAGATTTTGTAGTTTTGTATCCCATTTCCCGCACTCTGTCAAGAAGTTATTCCCCTTCAAAGCGTGAATTGAATCCCGGCATTAATATACCAGTCATTTTTTAACTGCAGGCCGTTCACGTACTGGTAAAGGGGAAGGCCTCCTTCCACCCCCACACTGAAAGGACCCTGGTTGTAACTCACGCCGACAAACCCATCCAATCGCCGCCCGCCATAGTTGTCAGCAACAGCATCCGGAGTCGGAGCCCCCATGGTAGTGTCAAGAAGCTTCTCGATCTCGCCATCCCGGCCTTTGATGCGCCCGGTATGGTTGAAGGCAAGGCGCAACCAGCCTGCCACCGGTCCCAGTGCCCGTTGCACCCAACTTGTGGCCTTGAAGGTGTCTCCCAGGCGATAACCATTATTATTTTCATTGGTGTGCCAGATATAGGAGACCTGCCCACCCCAGTTCCACAGCCCGTCATCGGTCAGTGCCGAGTAGGCCAGCACCGGTTCAAGATCGAAGCTGCCTGAACCCAGTTGCATGTCGTAAGGCGCCCGGAATTTCATGCCCATGGTCTCGAATTCCTGATCAATATCCCCGGTGGGGATGGTTAATCCCAGGCTGGCTGCGATCCCGCCTCCCACATTATAAATGCCGCGCAGTTCCGTGTCGCCGATACCGCTCGTCCTCATGGACATTACTTTCTGCCCCATTCCCATCCCCATATCCATGAGCATGTCCATGCGATTGTCCTGGTACGTTCCCATGCCCATCAACGTAAAGCGGTCATTAACTCCGTACATGACCATCAGCATGTGCATATCCATGGACATTTCGGTAGGGGTCATCATGTAGCCATAGGGTGAATTCATGGGAATAACCTGCTCGACGGCAACAGAGGATGATCCGGCACCAAGCCCTTTCTGGTTCGTATGCAGGTCTCTGTAGTTGACCATCCACGCTCCGGCAGAATGGGTATGGTAGATGTCCTCGCCGAAGGCCGGGTTGAAGAGTAACCGGGTACCATTGCCCCCATGGGCATGGTGAGACGTGTTTTCCAACAAGTCAGCCGCTTCTGTTCCACAACAACTCAACAGCATCACCAGGGTAATTATCAGAATTTTTTCTCTCATGTATCTCTCCTGTAAATCTGGGCGAACGGGTGCATTTCAGCCTGAGAGGCCGATAACGCAGAAAGGCCGCTCGCCCACGTCAATTGCATGTCCGTCATTTCCGCTTTCCGGGGGATTCCCCTGGCATGTGCAGATCGATGCACACAGCGGAAGATCCAGTTTTGACAATCAGGAAAGATGCAGGAGTTTTGGTGGCGGATCAGGAGGATTCAGGTAGCGTAAAGGCGGATGACCGCAAGGGTGAGAGGCAAGTTCCATAAGACAATGGAACACTGCATTTCGGACAAAATCAGAGGGAGGCTGCTCACATTTTTCCCATCCGAATATGAGCGCCTGTTTTTGTTTGCCACAGGGGGATGTACAGGACAGAACCGGTGTTACTGTCTTTTCGCGCTGATCGTGCCTGGTGCGGCAGTCGTTGTCCAGTGAAACCATCCGGCCTTTCTTCTGCCAACAGCAACAGGTATGATTGGCGCTTCGTTCAGTTTCACAGCCACAGACCCTGCAGTCGCCGGAGCATTCTCCTGCCAGGGCATGTGCAAGGGCTTGCGAATGCAGGGCAAAAGGAACAAGGGGGGTCATTACCATCAATCCATAGAGGATGACGAGGAGCAAAGCGGAGGCGTGGCGAAAGGAAGGGCGGCTCATGGCGCTCCTTCACCTGGTTCACTGGTATTTGCTTTCTTTGCTGCCATCACCATTTTTTTTGCCTTACCTTTGCTCCCCTACGGGAATTCCCAGGCCTTGAGGTTTCAGCCAGCCGCTACCAGTATCTGTCCAGACCAAAGTCCTTTTTTCCAGCAACTTCAACAGCAGGTCTGTGATCACCGCCAGGGCAGTTATGGTCGTTGCCCCGGCAAAAATTCGTTGTATATGGTAGTTTTCCTGGCTCTGCATCACCAGCCACCCCAACCCATTACTTGCACCCATCATTTCCGAAGCGATAAGCATCAGGAACGCATACCCGGCGGCCAGCCTCAAACCGGTAAAGAAGGAGGGAGCGAGGCAGGAAGCGCGACGTGCAAAAAAAGTTGCCACCGCCCGAGTCCCAGGGATCGTGCCGCCTTCATCAGCTGTGGATCCACATTCCGGATGCCGGCAATGGTGCTGAAGGTAATGGGCCAGATGCAGAGCCAGCAGATGGTGAAGATCTTCGCCACTTCCCCGATCCCAAGAAAGAAGATGATGATATGGGCCAGTATGACAGGGTTCGCCTGGGCAAAAAGCTCCATCAACGGCTCAAGAGCCTGCTGCAGGCGAGGAAACCATCCCCCGAGAACCAAGCCAAGCGGCAGTCCGATCAGGGTTGCAGCCAGCAGGCCACTGAACGCACGTTGCAGGCTGACCAGCGTGTGCGTCAACAGGTCCCCGTTTTCCAGCAATCCCCTTATGGTCACCAGCACACTGGACAGTGGCGGGACGAACTGGGGATCTATCACTTCCAGACGGGGCAGCAATTCCCAGGCAAAAAGCGCCAGGGCTGCGACAGTTATTCTCATTAAACATAGGCTACTTTGATGCCCTCTCTCAGAATCCACTGTGTCCATTGTGCCCCCCTGTCTCCGAGTGATGGGAATGTGGTCCGTCACTGACGGTAGCCGCCTCCCTGTTGATTTTCTGCACTTGAATTCCACCCAGGAGAGCGATCAGGACCAGAGCACCGGTAAAGGCAGCTACCAGACCCTTTCCGGGGCGCAAGGCTGCCGGGGGAGCGGCAGAACCGAACAGCATGAGGGTATCGGACTGCCAGGAAAAAAGGGCTCGTTCCAGGTAAAGGAGGAAGCGATTCAGGAGAAAACCCAGCACGACGATAAAGGTGGCTCCTGCATAGATGCGGGGAATCAGGTAATTCATGGCGGAATTGTGCACCAGCCAGCCGAGTCCGGCGCTGGCGCCCAGCATCTCCGCTGCCACCAGAATATAGAAGGTCAAACAGGCGCCGATCCTTATGCCGACAAAAATAGTGGGCAGCGCTCCGGGAACAATGACCTTCAGCATCATGTCCATGGTGGAAATACCCATGGAAGCTGCCGTCTTTATCTGGATCGCCTCCACATGCCTGCTGGCGGTAATGGTGTAAAAAAGAACCGGCCAGAGACAGACCCAGGCGACAACCGCAACCTTGGCCATCTCACCGATGCCGAAGAACAAAATAAAGACCGGCAGCAGGGTAAAGGGATTTACCTGGCTCAGGACCCGTAATAAAGGCTCGATAGCCTCTGCCGGATGCCGTTGATGTCGACCCAGCAGGAGGCCGAGAGGCAAACCCATAGCCAGGGCCAGCAGCAGTCCGGTGGTGGCGCGCCAGATGCTCACCAGCAGATGAACCTTTAACGTGCCGTCGTTGAACAACTTTCCTATCTCAATCAGGACCGTCGAAAAGGAGGGAAGGAACTCCGGATCAACCAGCCCAGCCGGGGCCCAATCTCCCAGAGCAGGAGAAACGTGATCACGCCCGATGAACGGATAAGAAATCGTTGTAAGTTTTCAGGAATGACCGGCATGGGATTACCTAATGAATCAGTAAATGCTTCAAGAATTAATGTGGCGTGCCATCTGTTTTTCTCCCTCCCCTTGATGGGGGAGGGTTGGGGAGTGAACACGCGACGATTGCCATCCCCCATAACGGGAGGGGGAATTAAAGTTTCAAAGCGATGCCGATGGCGAAATGATATCGGCCACCGGGCGGCTGTCGGCAGGGACTCTTATCTCGGGCTGATGGTTCTGCAACAGCTCCCAGATTTTGTGCCTGACCCACCCGAACTCGGCGGAAGAACGAATGTCGCTGTTGTGCCGCGGTCTGGGCAGTCGATCTTGACGATCTCCGCAGGGTGCCGGGATTGGCAGTCAAAACAGCCACCCGGTCGCCGAGAAAGGCCGCTTCTTCAATACTGTGGGTGACGAAGACGATAGTTTTTTTCGTCTCCTCCAGATGCGCAGGAGTTCATCCTGCAGGCTCTCACGGGTTTGGGCATCGACTGCGGCAAAGGGTTCGTCCATGAGCAGCACCTCGGGATCATAGGCCAGTGCCCTGGCGATGGCCACCCGCTGCTTCATGCCGCCAGACAGTTCGTGGGGATAGCGGTCGGCAAAGCCATCCAGGCCAACCAGGCTGATGAAATGGTCGCTGATCGCCTTGCGCTCAACTTTGGCAACCTTCTTGATCTCCAGGCCGAACTCAACGTTCTGGCGCACGGTCCGCCACGGGAACAGTGCATAACCCTGAAGAACGATGCCTCGATCCAGGGCCGGACCGCTAACCTGTTTGCCGTCGATGTAGACGCGCCGGAGGTGGGCTGGGCAAGCCCGGCGAGGATGTCCAAGAGGGTCGACTTACCGCAGCCGGAAGGCCCGACCAGCACCAGAAACTCACCTTTCTGCACTTCCAGATTGATGTCCTTGAGGGCGATAATTCCCTTGCCCCTTCTGTCCTGGTCCGTTTCAGGTAAAAGACCCGGTTGATGTCCCTGACGACGATCTTGGCATCTGGTGATTCCTGATAGAAAGTATCTGTAATTGTTCCCATAGTAAGCTCCTGGATTAAGTTTTTTAGTGGAATAACCACCAATGCTGCAGAACGCTGGATTTTGTGTCAGGGCAAGGCTGTCAAGGATTTCCGCGGAGGCGTAGCGGAAGCTACGTCGCACAAGGGAAGCCGTAGACTTACGCAGCCCTGGCGCAAAAGCCGGCGTTCTCCTATAAAGGCCCACCGTATTTGTATGCTACATCTTCCATCAACGCCAACCCGCCCCGATACCCGGCATAGGAACGATCGGCGATCAGCCGGTCATGGGCGGGAAAAGCAACGCTCACCTGCATGGCATTCAGTTCATCGGTTGCAATATGCTTTTCAAGTGAGCTGGCCAGGACAAGCTGCAGGGTATGTTCCCGCAAAAGCAGGCGGATCTTGTGGGGATCGATCTCGAAATGCACTTCTGGCTTGACAGCGCTCTCAAGCCCTTCTGTCAGGTGACGAATAATATCGGCCCGGAATTCTTCCGGAGGATCATCGGTTATAACGACCACTTTCGGAAGCCATCCCAGTTCATTGCTCCCGTACCTGGTGAGCCCGATGGCCGTACCGGTATCAGCGACAATGGCGGTACAGGCATGGGGAAGCGCCATCATGGCGATGTCGGCAATATTTTCGGCAAAACGGTAGGCCCGATGTTCCTCAGCGGCGATGACTTTTTCAACTCTGGTACGTCTAAGTTGCAACCGGCGAGCGAGAAAGCGGAGAAAGGTAGAGGTGTCTTTCGGCCCAACCGGCACCGACGGGATGACCACATGGGGAGTGCCGAATTTTTCTTCCAACTTCCGGGCTGTGCTCACACCTGACCAAGCGGAAAAGACCAGGTTCAGCTCTGCCGAAGGAATACTTTTCAACGCCTCAAGACCATCATTTTCAATGAAGATCATGTTTGCCTGCACACCTATCTGCCCAAGCAGATCCTTGATTACCTGCAGGTTCCCCTTCCAGAACACGTGCTGGTACGGGACTATACCCAGCAGATTGACGCGCTTTCTTACCACTGGCTGCGGCGCAAGCAACTGGTCTATCACCGCTTCCAAATACTGCTCGTATCCCATGTAAGAGTTGCCGGCAAAGCCGGAGGTATTCACGTGGATGACCTGCGCGGTACCACGGAATTCCCTGGCTGCGACTCCCGCATCGTCGCCGACAAGCGCCGGCACACAGCCGGAAATGACTGTATAGAGGTCGCCGCAGGCCAGGCCGGCTGTGGTCCGGACCAAATCACGCAGTTTTTCCTCGCCGGACAACGCATGTTCTTCGTCCACCATGCAGGAACAAGGGGTGCCGATCTTGCCGTTGGGACCGGCGCCATTGAGACCGCCGGCAAGATCCTGTCCTGATTTCCGGAACATGCCGCAGCCTGCCCCCGAATGCAGTATGGGCACGGCGCCAAAGGTGGCAAGAGTCGCCATATAGACCCCACCCGGTGCGCAGGAGAAGCGGGGTGCTTCAACATTCCAGGGGTAGGAAGGTTTATCTTTTGTTTTCAGTGGTGTAACGATACCCATCCTATACCCCTTCTTCTTCGTATGGTGCAGTGGATTGGACTGTTCTTCAAAGTGACTTTCGCCTCCCGGCTCCATTGTGGGCCGGACCGGATCAGGCATGGGAATGCTGCTTCCATCCCAGCAGAGCCTTTTCAATGATTGCAAAAATGCCGTTCAACGCCAGTCCCAACACGGAGATGGTGACGGTGGCGGCGAACAGTTGCGGAATCTGAAAGTTTATCTGGGCATTCCAGACCAGCCAGCCAAGACCGCGGCTGGCACCGATCATCTCGGCGGCAATCAGCATGAAGAATGCGGTACCAGAGCCCATTTTCAAGCCGAGGAAAATGCCGGGGGCCGCCGCCGGGAGAATGACCTTGAAAAACAGGGTAACGATCCCGGTCCCCATTGAACGGGCGGACTTGATCAGTAGTGGATCTATCTCCTTGACCCCGTTGATGGTATTGAACAGTATCGGCCAGATGCAGACCCAGAAGATCATCGCCCCTTTTGAAAGTTCGCCGATACCGAAGAGCATGATGAACAGAGGAAATAGAGAAAAAGGATTCAACTGGCCGAAGAAACGAAGTACGGGATTAATGAGGCGCTCCAATGTCCTGAAACTCCCCCCCAGCAAAAAACCCAAGGGAATGGCTACCAGCGACGCGGCAAGGAAGCCTGAAGCAGTACGGCTTAGACTTACGCCCACGTGTCCAAGCAATTGGCCGCTGTTGAATATCTCCCAGAGAGTCTTCAGCACCACCGACGGTGGAGCGATGAAGGTCTCCAGCAACCCGCCGGCGCGGGGCACAAGCTCCCAGGCGACAAAGAAGATAAGAACTGAACTGCGGTTGAACCAGTTGGACCAGGACCACAGAGAATGTTTTCCCGTATTTTCGCTCATGATGATGATCTCCTTTCAGGCTTTCCAGACTAAGACCTCATGCTTCCTTCCAACGGACCACTCGTAACTCCAGCCAACGAATCCCATAATCGAGCGCCATTCCCAGGAGGGCAATGAGTACCGCTCCCAGATAGAGGCGGGGCATGATGAAGTTGACATTGGAGTTGTGGATCAGCCAGCCCAGGCCGGTGCTGGCTCCGATCATTTCAGCAGCTATCAGCATGAGGAAGGCGACCGTAGCCCCCAGCCGAATTCCGGTAAAAATGTAAGGGAGGGCTCCCGGCAGCAGCACCTTGAAGAAGAGGAGCAGCCGCCCGCTTCCCATGGAGCGGGCCAGCTTGACGAAAAGAGGGTCCACTCCCCTGACCCCCGCAATGGTAGTAAACAGTATCGGCCAGAGGCAGGACCAGAAGATGATGCTGAATTTGGCCAGCTCGCCAATGCCGAAGAACAGGACAAACAGCGGAAAGAGGGAAAATGCATTGATCTCGCCCAGCAGTCTGAGCAGTGGCCCGAGAAAGCGAGTTAGCCGCGGGAACCATCCGGCGAGGATAAAACCCAGCGGGATGGCGACAATCAGGGCAAAGAACAGACCCTGCAAGGTCCGCTGCAGACTGATGGCAATATGAACCAGCAGTTCTCCCGAAGAAGCCAGCTTGGCGCCTTCTGCAATTATGGCCGTGGGCGCAGGAATGAACTTGGAATCAACCCATTTCAGGCGCGGTGCAAGCTCCCACAAAACCAGCAGGGCAACCCCGGCATAGTAATCCAGCAACCGGTTGTTGAGAACAGCCAGCCAGGAAAGAATACCGGTTACCTTTTGTCCATTTGCCTCATCAATTGCACGTTGCGATACCTTTTCAACCCACCCGATCTCCTTTTTCGAGGAAAAAGATAATTGCCGGTTTTTTCAGTTTGCGTATCACTCATACATGGTCCCCCTTTCGCTGCCCAAGTTTCACCGATGCCGCTTGCCCATGACCTGAATCTCGAAAAAGCGGTGTGGAAAGGTAGCGCTCGCCGGTGCCGAGCAAGTTGCCGCCATGATTCCCCTTCCCTGCTGCCGAAAAAAAAAGAGGCCAAGGAAAAAATCCCCGCCTCCGGTTTATCCAGTGGGCTCCTGAAGAACTAAACTTTTTAGTCTATCTTTTAAATAGATTGATAACGAAAAAATGACTTGCTGTCAAGCATTTTATATTTAGTCGATAGTTTTTGTATATTTTTGCTTGACGGTAACAGCCCCCCCTGATAAATTGGCGACAATCATGCTGACTGCCCAGACAACTGGAGGTCGGAAAAATCTTTAAAGGGATTTTCCGGCCTCTTTCTTTTTTTCAAATTCAATAGACACAGGGATAACTGAGCATGTGGCGCCACTAACCCAGTGGCTAAAAAATCAAAGAGAGAGGTTATTTTATGAGCGACCAGATCAACTACCAGGCGGAAACCCTGGCCTTGCATGCAGGGCAAAAACCTGACTCCGCAACCAACGCACGGGCAGTACCCATCTACCAGACCACTTCATTTGTTTTCAATGATTCCGATCATGCGGCACGGTTGTTCGGATTGCAGGAATTCGGCAACATTTACACCCGGATAATGAACCCGACCAGCGATGTTTTCGAGCAGAGAGTAGCAGCACTGGAAGGTGGCGTCGCCGCATTGGCAGTGGCATCCGGTCAATCGGCCATAACTCTGGCCATTTTGACTCTGGCCCACGCCGGTGATGAGATCGTATCAGCCACCAGCCTCTACGGCGGCACCTATAATCTGTTTCACTACACACTTCCGCAGATGGGCATTACGGTCAGATTCGTGGATCCTGCAGACCCGGAGAATTTCCGCAAGGCAATCACTCCTAAAACAAGACTGATATATGGCGAAACTGTCGGCAACCCCAAGCTCGACACCCTTGATATCGAAAAGGTAGCGGCAATCGCCCATGAAAACGGCCTCCCGTTGATCATCGACAACACGATGCCCTCACCCTATCTGGTACAGCCACTGAAACACGGCGCCGATATCGTTGTCCATTCAGCCACCAAGTTTATCGGCGGCCATGGCACATCCATTGGCGGTGTCATTGTGGATGGCGGCAGCTTCAACTGGGGCAACGGAAAATTCCCTGAGCTTTCGGAACCGGACCCATCCTACCACGGGATTAATTTCTGGCAGGCCCTCGGCAACATTGCCTTTATTATCAAGGTGCGGGTACACCTACTGCGCGACGTGGGGCCGGCTGTTTCCCCGTTTAATTCATTCCTTTTCCTGCTGGGTCTTGAGACCCTGCATCTGAGAATGGAACGTCACAGCACAAACGCCCTGGCTGTAGCCCAATTCCTTAAAAATCACCAAGGTAGCCTGGGTGAACTATCCCGGCCTTCCCGACAATCAGTCATACAAAATTGCCAGTAAGTATCATACACGCGGGTTGTTCGGAGCCATGGTAGGGTTCGGCATCAAAGGGGGAAGCATCGAGGACGGCAAGAAGTTTATTGACGCGCTGAAGTTGCACTCACTGCTGGCCAATATCGGCGATGCCAAATCCCTGGTCATCCATCCGGCATCAACCACCCACCAGCAGCTGTCACCGGAAGAACAACTCTCCGCCGGTGTAACCCCGGACTTCATACGCCTTTCTGTCGGCATAGAAAACGTAAACGACCTGATAGCCGATCTGGATCAGGCCCTGGCAGCTGTCTGAATGCAGCTGTTTATTCCATTCGACCAGAGATGCAACCGGGAACACCCCGGTTGCATTCTCAATCTATAACGACACCTGTCAGATATTCCACCCGGGCCTTCAAACCATGGGCCTCTCCAAGCAGGGCCTGGTATTCACTCCGCATCTCGCAAAGGTATAGAAGCCCTTCTATCAGCGAGGAGAAATCTTGCTTTCCATTTTTGTAAAGTTCGAGTCTTATGGAATGAGCCAGTTCAGCCTTTGGAATAATTGATGTACGATAGCGTCGAGCCTGCTGGTAAAGGCTTTCCAAAGAAATTCTGACCACAGTGATGAATGCATCGGCTTCCACATCCAGGGAATCACTCCCATGCAAGCCTTCACCTGTGGGCTGAGTTTCCTGCCGTATCAATTGCTGAAACAATTCCAGGAAACGACGGGACCTGTACGATTCCATCATGGTCCTGCTGTCGAAATCCGGCCGATACTCCTGCAGTGGTTGAAGGATGGGCACCGAGTTCTCCGTAGGGGCGCCGGTCAGAACATTCATGCGAATGCTGTAAATTTTCTCCCGTTTCTCCAGGAATTGCAGATTGCCCACCAGTTTTTCCCATTCCAGCTGTGCCTGCAGAGCCTGGCCCTGGTCCAGTTTTCCCTCGCCATAGAGACCGGTGGAGGTAAGCACCATGCGCCGCAGCAACTCCAGGCTCTGTTTAATCACTTCGATCCGGGCTCTGACCGAGGACAACTCGGCAAAAGTCATGCGGATCTCGGCCCGAAGCTGACCATAAGCTTCTTCTTTAAAATCGTCGGCATCAGGGTCGGTATCGCCCGGAAAGGATACCGCCTCATGCACGCCGTTAAACTCAGCGATCCGGTCAGGTTCCAGCCTTTTGCAATCCTGATCCGTTCGCCGACCCCATGGACGGTCGGTTTGTCGGCAACAGCCAGCGCAAACAGGTAACCCGTATCCCGCGGCAGCTCCTCGGAGAATCCCGTAACCGGCTGCAGCAGGAAAGGGAGCACCAAGGCCGGGAGAACATACCAAATTGCCTTCGACCGGCTATCGGCCCGCCTGGAGACTGGGTATTCGACTGTATTTTTCATCTGTTTTCCTTTTGCCCATTAATAGCAGCGTCCGAATGTGCATCAAAACAGCGAAAGACTCTCCGCGTTCCGATGGAATTCAGCGCTCACTCCTTCCCATAGAGATCCTGCTCAGCTTGCCACGACGGACAGTCTTCGGCATGGCGCTGGTGAATGATCCGCCCGATGAACGAATCGGGCTTTTTCCGCGCATGCCTGCAGAGTGGGCAATGGTGGCAGACAACGGCTTTGAATCGTTTTCCGTCAATGATCTTCATGGCCCTCTCCTCCCCTTTCCGTGGTCAGCTGCTCGTCCCGGCCCTTGAGAATATCAAGCAAAATTTCCCCAGCTCCCTGCACGAACCGTTCACAGTAGGCATGGTGTTCAGGCGCTCCCCATTCCTGCTCACGGGTGAGCCATCGGCAGCATACCTGGCCGAATCTCTTGCGGAAGGTATCGTGCAGCTCGGCCGCCTGGGAGAAAAGAAGATCCACGGACTCATCTGCCGTGGTCCGGCCCCGCACCGCTCCAAGCACCACCAGCGCGCCGGTAAGGGAGCCGCAACTGCATTTCGCCCCGCCGAAACCGGCGCCGAACACCGTGGCAATGCGCACGGCCGCCCCATCGAGGCCGAGCTGGAGGTCCTCATTGAATGCCTGCACTATCGCCTCCGAGCAAAACAGGCCGTTGCGAAACAGTTCCAGGGAATGTGTAACCGGGTCGTTCATAAATATCTCCTTTAATATTATGACCTCTGTTTTAAAGACAAACGGGTCAGTATCTTACCGCAAGAAAATTTTTTCAAAAATTACTTGCATATTGCAATAATTACACTTAATCTTATCTTACTTTCTGGAGGAAGCATGGAGTCACTCAGAGAAAACCTACAGTTGTTTACGCGCCGCTTCGGCCTTTTGAACGCCTCCTGCTGTGAAAGCTGCTGCGGCGAACAGGTGTCGCTGGTACAGAGCCATATTCTCTTCGAGATCCGCAGGTGGGCAACCCCGCCATGGTGCAGGTGGCCGATGAGCTGGGCGTCGACCTCACCACCTTCAGCCGGCAGATCAGAACACTGGAAGGGAGAAAGCTTCTCATAAGACAGGTCTCCCCTGAAGACCGGCGGGTGAACCTCCTTCGACTGACGTCCGAAGGTGAACGGGTCTTGGACCAGATCGACCGGTACATGGCCGGCAAAATAGAGCAGATATTTTCGTTCATGTCCCCCTTCGAGCGGGAAAGCGTCATCCGGTCCCTTGCCCTACTGAACGAGGCGGTGGCGAAAGCAGGCAGTTGCTGTACCATAACCGCAGAAAAAGAAGTTGCATGTTGCAAGTAAAACTAAGGAGCACTACATGAGCGAACAGTTAAAGACGTATGGGGAAATAAATGCCCCTTCGGCTGGATGCGGAACCCCGGCCGGTGAAACGGCCAAGCCCCCCTGCTGAGGTCCTCGTCCCCCCGCCGGCGGCGGGATTATTGACGAGGCGGTTCCCGGATTCACCGGCTGGCTTGAGACCCAGGCCGGGAAGGTGGCGCAGGTTTCATCCCATCTTGGTTTCCATGACCTGATCGGCAGGTGGAAGGCCCGCTGGGGAATCGGCAGGATGTCCTACCTGGTCCCGCCAGGGCTGTACGCCATCGGCCGGCCCACCGGCTCGGATCAGGTGGTGGTGACCGCCAACTACAAGATGAGCTTCGACATCGTCCGCCACCAATTGGCCGGGCGCAATGTCTGGCTTCTGGTGCTGGAAACCCACGGCATCAATGTCTGGTGCGCGGCGGGAAAAGGCACTTTCGGCACCGAAGAGCTGGTGCACCGCCTGGAGATGACCGGGCTGGCACGTATCGTGACCCATCGCCGGCTGCTGCTGCCGATCCTGGGAGCCCCAGGGGTTGCGGCACACCAGGTGGCCCAGCGAACCGGTTTTTCCATTGTCTATGCAACCATCAGGGCCTCGGACCTGCCGCGATTCCTGGATAACGGCCAGGTGACGACCCCCGACATGGGCGAGCTGACCTTCTCCACTTACGAGAGGCTGGTGCTGGTACCTGTGGAAGTAATGCACTCCCTGGCGCCGACCGCGTCATCATCCTCTGCCTGTTTCTCTGCGGCACCCTTTTCGGCGGCGCCACCAGCGGTTTACAGGCAGCAATCGCCTACCTTGGGGCAACACTGGCCGGCCTAGTGGCCGCACCGCTTCTGCTCCCCTGGCTTCCGGGAAAAAGCTTTTCCATCAAGGGAACCGTAACGGGTGTGCTGTGGTGCATCCTGTGGTACTTTGCCGGAAAAGGTGCCACCTGGAGCCTGCCGGCAACTATCGGTGCCTTCCTGGCGCTTCCCGCCGTTTCCGCCTTCTACGCCCTCAATTTCACCGGCTGCTCCACCTATACCTCCCGCACCGGAGTGAAACGGGAGATGGGCCGCGCCCTGCCGCTCATGGAGGAGCCGTTGCCCTGGGTGTCCTGCTGTTTGTGGCAGGTAGATTTGTTTAACCCTATTATCAACAGGTTGTTGTAAAGGAGAAGACCATGAAAGGTTTCAGATACCTGCAAAATGCCACCACCCTGGAGCTGAACGAATCCGCCTGCATCGGCTGCGGCAGATGCCTGGAGGTCTGTCCCCATCAGGTCTTCACCCTTGCGGACAAAAGGGCGCGCCTTGCCGACCGGGATGCCTGCATGGAATGCGGAGCCTGCCAAAGGAACTGCCCGACCGCTGCCATCCGGGTCGATGCCGGGGTAGGCTGCGCCAGCGGGATCATCAACGAATGGCTCAAGGACCACAATATCCGTCTCGGCGGCAGCGGCTGTTGCTAGTGTCCCGTGCGGGTTAGTTCACACTAACGACCACCATCACCCATACCTCAAGGAGGAATCATGCTTTCCGAACAACACCAGAAAAAATACGCCGATTTTTATTACTCGGCCCGCAACAACGACATCCTCGATCCGAAGACCACGCTTCTCATCCACCTGGGAACGGCAATGGCCCTTGGCTGCTCCCCCTGAATCGAGTACTACCTTGGCGTGACCAAGGAACAGGGAATCACCGACCAGGAAATCGGCGCCGTTCAGGCGGTGGTCATGGCCGTATCGGCGGCCGGATCAATGCACAATTGCGGGAGGCGGAAAAGCGCTCGCGCAAGGAGGGAAAAGCATCCTGCTCCTGCTGAAGACGTTCCTGCACTGGGAAGTTATGGCGGGCAGCGCCGGGACCGAGCCGCCCGCCACAACCTCCACCTGATCTATTTCACCGGTTTCGAAAGGTAGTTGACTTGCCGTTGCTTCAGCATCACTCACCTTTGCACCAGTTCTTCTCATGTCGACGATAACGCCATGCCACTGCCGCCGCGTTTTTTTCATGGCAATGACCGTTTTCACCTCGTGACAAGAGGTGCATCTCGACTCCAACAGCGTCTTGCCGTTCAGTGCTCCCTGCGCCTCCATGGCCGCTGCCATGCAAGCGCCATGGCCACTGCAACTACCACCTTACCGTTGATAACTATCCCCCCTTTCATGACAGCACAAACCCTCAGATGCCCTCCGCCTTTCCCACCCTGGCGCTTTCCTCCAGCTGCGCCAGCTCCCTCTCCCGCAGCCAGGCAAAGATCACCGGCGTAACGATGAGAACATGAAGCAACGAGGAGACCATCCCCCCCAGGACCGGCGTTGCCAGAGGCTTCATCACCTCGGCCCCGGTGCGGCTGCTCCAGAAGATGGGTACCAGGCCGACGACGATGGTGGTGACGGTCATCAACTTGGGCCGCAGCCGCAAAAGCGCCCCCGCCAGGACCGCTTCGTGCAGGTTATCCCTGGTCAGCCGGCCATCCCGCTGCTTCACCCGTTCCACCGCCTCCTCCAGGTAGATGACCATGACAACCCCCGTCTGCACGGCCGTGCCGAAGAGGGCGATGAATCCGACCCAGACGGCAACGGAAAAGTTGTAGCCGGTGCAATAGAGGAGATAGACGCCGCCGGTCAGGGCGAAGGGAACGGTCAGAAGCACATGGAGCGCTTCTTTCATCGACCGGTAGACCATGACCAGCAGCACGAAAATGATGAGGAGCACCAGGGGCACCACCAGTTGCAGGGTGCGCTTTGCCCGGAGCTGGTTCTCGTACTGCCCGGACCATTCCATGGAATATCCCGGCGGAAGCTTGAGGTTCCCGGCCAGGACATCCTTCGCCTCGTCCACGAAGCTCCCCATGTCGCGGCCGCGGACGTTGAGAAAAACCACCGACCGCAGGAAGCTGTTTTCCGTATTGATCATGGATGGAGCCGGGGCATAGGAGATCCTGGTCACCTGCCCCAGCTGCACCTGTCCCCCCACCGGGCCGTCGGCCATCACTCCCATGGAAGGCGCCGTTCCCTGGGGATACGGGGTGGTCATGGCTGCCGGGGACATGGCGTCACCCGGTTCTCCCGGCTGATATGCAGCGGTGGCCAGCGGGACTGCACCCTGCCGCGAAGCTGAGGCTGCCCGGGGAATCTGCAGCCGCCGGATGGATTCCAGTTCCTGGCGGTGGTCACGCATGAATCTGACCCGCACCGGGTAGCGCTCGCGCCCCTCGATGGTATTGGTAACGACCATCCCTCCCAGTGCCGTCTCGATGGTCTCGTTGACCGTTGCCGGGTTTAATCCATGCCGCGCCGCCGCTTCCCGGTCCACCTCTATTTCCAGGTAATCCCCGGCCTGGGTCCGCTCCGCGGCCACATCCGCAGCGCCGGGAATCTTTTTGATCAGTTCCGCCGCCTGCAGGGAGAGTCGCGCCAGGGTTTCCTGGTCGCTGCCGAAGATCTTCAGCCCCAGATCGGTACGGACGCCGGTGGAAAGCATGTTGATCCGGTTGATGATCGGCATGGTCCAGCCATTGGCCACCCCGGGAATCTGCAGCTTTTCGTTCAGCTCCCCCACCAGCTTTTCCGTCGTCATCCCCGGACGCCACCTATCACGCGATTTCAGGAGGATGATCGTCTCGAACATGGAGAGGGGTGAAGGATCGGTGGCCGTATCCGCCCGCCCCACCTTCCCCAGGACGTACTCCACTTCCGGCGTCCCCTTGATTATCCGGTCCTGGGCCATTGCCAGCCGCTTGGCCTCGCCGATGGAGATATTGGGCTGGGTCACCGGCATGAACAGGAGGCTCCCCTCGTCCAAGGGGGGCATGAACTCTGTGCCGATGCGGGAGGCAAGAAACAGGGCAAAGACGAACAGTAGAGCGGCGCTGCCGAGGGTCATTTTGCGGTGGGAAAGCGCCCACGTCAGCACCGGCTTGTAGCCTTTCACCAGTGCCTTCATCAACCGGTTCTCGTCCTCACGGTGCAGCCTCCCCCTGACCAGCAGCGAGCAGAGCACCGGCACGAGGGTAACCGCCAGAATGGACGAGCCGACCATGGCAAAGGTCTTGGTGGACGCCAGGGGATGGAACATCTTTCCTTCCATCCCGGTCAGGGCGAAGACCGGGACGAAGGCGAGGATGATGATCGCCATGGCGAAGAAAATGGGGCGGCCCACCTGGTGGGCGGCCTTCTCGGTGATGGAAAGGATATGCTTCTCGTACCCCGGCCCCCACTGGCCGGCATGGCGGATGACGTTCTCGTTCATGACGATCCCGGCATCCACCAGTACGCCGATGGCGATGGCAATCCCCCCGAGGCTCATGATGTTGGAGTTGATCCCCGTATAGTACATGCCGATGAACGAGGCGAGCACCGCCAGGGGAAGCGGCGCCGTAACGATCAGGATGGAGCGGAAATGCCAGAGGAAAAGGATATGTACCAGGGTGACCAGCAGGATTTCCTCGATCAGGGCATGCTTGAGGGTATCCATGGCCCGGTCGATGAGGCTGCTCCTGTCGTAAGCGGTGACAACGGATACCCCTTCGGGCAGCCCCTTTTTCAGGTCTTCCAGCTTGGCCTTGACCCGGCCGATCACCGCCTTGGCATTTTCACCGGAGCGCATGACCACAATCCGCCGAC
>NZ_BBCJ01000035.1 GCF_001311985.1 Geotalea toluenoxydans JCM 15764 | reverse complement strand
ACTCCTAGCAGGGATCGTTCCTGGATAACGGGAATTTCCCATAATGCAGGAATGGTCTAACCAATTGATAACACGATACATTCATCAAAACCTTCGTTAGATTCAATCCATCCGCAGGAATTGTCCTGATTACTCTCGCCGCCCCACCATCGCTATAACCACCTGAAGTTACACGCTACTACGTAAAAAATTAATTTGAATTAATTGTGGCATTACCGTTGCTCTACCTTGGTTGAGACCAACGCAACTCACGAAAGGAGAGCGTCATGAAAAATCCAGCCGAAAACAGCAAAACCTGGAAAATCGCCAGCGCCTGATAGTGGGGCTGATTGCAACCGGCACCCTGCTCGTGGCGGGGGTGGCAAATATGCCCGCCGATAGCGGGATGCTGGGCAATCTCTTCATCTTCTTCATCGGCGCCATCATTGCCCTGCAGCTGGTGCCGGGGCTGATGCTCTTCGGCGCCATGGCCAAGGGTGTCTACAACGCGCTGCGCAAGGAAAAAGAACTCTGAAGGAGAAGACCATGAACGAGCGGGAAATCCTCATAGCCGACAGGGACAATGAATTCCGTAACCAGATCGCTGAGTATTTCCGACAGGCGGGTTACCAGGTAGAAACAACCGATTCCGCTATCCATGCCTTCTGCAGCATCGTTGAAAAGCACATCCCCGTAATTCTTCTTGGAGATGATTTCGATGGCAAACTCGCTTCTGCCGACCTGATTCCTCTCCTGAAAAAATGCAACCGGCAGCTGGCCATAATTGTCGTTTCCGACGAAATGCCCCTGTCGGTTGCCAGGAAAATCAGGCAAGAGGGCATTTTTTATCACGCCTTTAAACCAGCCGCTCCAGCCGACCGGGAAGAGCTGCACCAGGCAGTCAGTTGCGCCCTGAAGAAAAACTTTGCCAAGAACCGGATCGATTAAATTTCCAGGGAGGAACAGACCATGAGACTAAAAGCTGAAATCATTGGGGTAGTTGCAGGAACAGCCACCTCCACTTTCGCGGCAGGAGAGCCAAGGGAGGACGGCAGCGGCCTGGCTGTCATCATCTTTCTTGCTTTCTGCGCCCTGATTGTTGTCGGCCAGCTGCTGCCCATCTTCCGCACCCGCATCAGCCAGAGAAGAGCGCAACTGGCTGCAAAAGAGGCCGTCACCGGTGACAATGGAGAGAATCGATGACCCCCCTGCTCACCTACGTTCGCTTCCCCCCTATGGAATAGGGGGGACAGAGGGGGTATGGAAACTAACTATTTTGTGAGGAGGTAAACCGTGAAAGATATAGAAATTGCACCCTTGAATATCTTGCTTACACTTGCCGGCCTTGTTTTCTGTGCCGTGGCCACCAGTGCCGGCGCCGAGAGTTTTTCCTATGGCAGCACGGACGGCAAAAGCGGCAACTGCCTGGTCTGCCATGAAAATAGCAAAACCATCGGCGCACGCTATGTCATCGATCACGAGCAGTACAGCCACACCAGTCACGCCAGGATCGGCTGTGTCGCCTGCCACGACACGGTTTCACCAAAACATCCGGCCGACGGCATCGCCTCGAAAAGATCGGACTGCAGCCAATGCCACGGTGACACGGCCGGGGAATATGCCCGCAGCAAGCACGCCGCCAAGGCCTCCTGCCGAGACTGCCACACCCCCCACCGGGTCAGCGCCCCCCAGGAGATATCCGGCCAGGAAATGAACAGGATGTGCGCCGGCTGCCACAATCGGGAAAGCATGGAAGCCCGGCATGCAACATGGCTGCCCCAGGCAGATCTGCACCTGGGCATGCTCCCTTGCGTCACATGCCACACCGCTTCTGAGAACTACCTGATCACCCTCCATGTCATAAAGAGGGATGGGGACAACCGCTATGGCGAGTTCAGGCCGGCCACATTCCCAGAGCTGAACAAGCTGGCAGGAGGAAAGGATATTCGCTCGCTGGTCGACACCAACGGCGATACATATATTTCCCTGGCGGAACTGCGGCTGTTCAACGAAAAGCAGGATCAGAGGCTGTTCAGGCTCCAGGGGGTGATGGTTCCCGAGAAGGTGACCCATGACTTTCAGACCCTGGATAATCGCTGGGACTGCACCTTCTGCCACGCATCAGGTCCACGGGCCATGCAGAGGAGCACCCTGGCACTGCCGGAGAAAAACGGCACCTTCACCCGCCTTGACGTGGAAAAGGGAGCCGTCCTCGAGGCGCTGGGAAGCACACCGGATTTCTATATGACTGGAGCCACCCGCAACGGGACTTTGGACAGGATCGGCCTGGCAATCATCGCCGGAGCTGGTAATGCCGGTGGGGCACGGCTTCCTGCGATTTCTGACACGAAAAAACAGAAAAGAAAGGAGTCATCGCCATGAGTGAAAAGAGGATGATCTACCTGCAGCCGACCCCGGTACGCATATGGCACTGGCTCAATGCCCTGGGCATCGTCACCCTCTGCGTAACCGGCGTTCAGATTCGCTTTCCCGAATTTATGGCCATCTTCGGCAGCTACAAGACGGCATCATGCTCCATAATACCGCCGGCATCGTCGTCTCCCTCTCCTTCTCCCTCTGGTTTTTCTACTACAAACTATCGGGGAAGCTGGCGAAGATCTATGTGCCAATCCCGACGAGCTCAAATACGGGCTGGTGCGCCAGGCATTCTTCTATTTCTTCAGGTACTTCCGCGGCGATCCCAGCCCCCATCACGCCACGCCGGACAACAAGTTCAACCCCATGCAGAAGTCGGCCTACCTGGCCATCATGTTCGTGCTCATGCCGCTGGTGGCCCTGACCGGCATTCTGCTCATGAACGTAACGCCGCTGCGCGAGCTGGTGCTGTTAAGCGGCGGCCTGAAGATCCTCGTCGCCGTCCATTTCCTGCTCGCCTGCTCCCTGTGCGCCTTCCTCTTCACCCATATTTACCTGGCGACCCTGGGGCACACCCCCATGGCATACATAAAGCCCATGTGGAGCGGCTGGGAAGAGACCGAAGGGGATGAGGCCGAGGGTCACCATTAAACGATAATCCTTTATAGACCGGGAAAGGAGGATGCCATGACCATCCATATAACCAACATGAAACAGGAGAAAAATCTGCCGACCATCGCCGCTCCGTCCCACCGTGGATTGTGGGGAATGATCCTCTTTCTCGGCATAAGCCTCTGCGCGCTGACTGTACGGGATGCACAGCTTCTCGACGCCCTGCCGGAAACGGTGCGGACGCTTCTGGGGGATAGCCCGCCACCGATACTGATCCACCTTGCCCTGGGAGCCTCCACCATTTCGGCGCTGATCCTCATCCTGGGCAGGATCACCGGCCACACCCGGCCAGACTACAACTGGATCAACATTGCCCTGCCGGTCCTCTTTTACCCCCTCTATCTCGTAGTGGAAACCGGCCGCAGCAGCTTTATCTCAGTCATGGCGGTGGGGCTGACCCTGCTGTTGCTGGAACATCTGACCGTGCGACATTGTGCAAGAAAGCCAGCAGATTGACGCGCTAGGAAAAAAAGCACCCTTTCCGGATGAAAACTAAGGGTGGACAGACGGGCGGCTGATCGAAGCAGGTTGTAGATCAGCCGCCTTCCTTTTCACGCGCCGGTGTAGTGAGACCTTGGGTGAGCGCTCGGCGGCGAAATATGTTTTCCTGGAGCTTGACGACATAAATAGTATGACATATTATCATACCAACCCGAAGGAGGCTTTTATGGCAAAGGCAAAGCTGGCTGTCACATTTGATGAAGAAACTCTCGCTGAGGTCGATCTTCTGGTCAAACAGCGCCTGTTCCCCAACCGCAGTCGCGTCATCGAAGAAGCGGTGGTGGAAAAACTCGCCCGAATGAAACACAACCGCCTGGCCAGGGAATGCGCCCTGCTGGACCCGATTCAGGAAAAGGCCATAGCCGAAGAAGGAATGGGGGAGGAGATCGACCAATGGCCAGAATACTGAGAGGCGACATCCGCTGGGCCGATCTGAACCCGGTGCGGGGCAACGAACAGGCCGGTATGAGACCAGTACTCATACTCAGCCATGATGTCTTCAACTCCCGCTCCGGCACGGTCATTGCCGTTGCCATCACCAGTCAGCCTCAACGGGCTGGTTTCCCCCTCACCCTGAAACTTGCCTCACCTGCCCTGCCCAAACAATCCTGGGTCAAGATCAGCCAGATCCGCACCCTCTCCGTGGAACGGATCGGCAAGAAAATCGCCGAAGCCAGCCCGGAAGAGACAAACCAGGTGGTGGAAGGATTGAACGAGATCGTCGGGTAACCCCCCGTAGGGGCGGCCCCATGTGGCCGCCCAGTTTTTCAATAGTCCCGTGTTTCGTAGGGCGATCCTTGCGATCGCCCGGTTTTTCAATAGGCAACACCCAAAGGCGGGCGAACACAAGGTTCGCCCCTACCGACATGGCGACGATGCCGTGGAAATATCACAGTATTCATCCCCATGTGTCCGGGCTACATACGGCATGATCGAGCCGGCCACCAACCAGCAGCTTTATTCTCTCCGCGTCACCGGCAGCGCCCGCGCCATCACTTGCCTATTGAAAGGGCCGACCATTGTGCTCGTCAGCCTGCACGTCCAGCACGACAAGGCATACCGTTAGGGGCACCTGGGTAAGGCTACGCCCCACTTACACCCGCCGCCACGTTGTTTCAATCCTCGGATCGCCTTAAAACGCCTGTACAAATCCGCCCCAACGAATTATCCCGTGTCCGTAGGGGCGATCCTTGTGATCGCCCGGTTTTTCAATAGCAATCAGATCAGGGCGAACACAAGGTTCGGCAAAACCCAAAGGCGGGCGAACATAAGTTCGCCCCTACCGGATGTCAGTTTCGGCAGGATGTTAAGGACAAACTGCGGTTCATCCCCGCGTAACCTGGCAAATATTGACAGGCAAAACAAATTGGGATACAGAATGTATTACATAACAGAATACAGGAGTAACTTATGCCCGCATTGAGCCTGCGCCTGCCCGAAGATCTTGATCATCGACTGAATGAAGAAGCTAATCGGGAGGGCCTGCCCAGATCAGAAGTAGCCCGCCAGGCCATATCCGAGTACATTACCCGCCGTGAAAAAGAACGTTTCATGGCCGAACTGGTGGCCGAAGCCAGCGCTGGCTATGCAAACGAGGCCATCCGCAACGAATCCATCAAAATCACCGAAGAATTCCTTCCACTGGACAACGAGGCCCTCGATATCGCCGAAGGTCGCAAGCCTGGTGAACCCTGCCCCGAGGAAACAAGCGAGCGGTGGTGGAAATGAAGCGGCGCGGCGAGATATGGACAGCCAACCTCAACCCCGGACGCGGTCGTGAAATCGACAAAATAAGGCCTGTTCTGGTCATCCAGGATAACGCCCTTACGGCAAGAGGCACGCCGATGGTGGTTATTCTGCCACTTACCACACAAGTTTACCCATCCTTCAAACTCTGGCGCATCATGATCGAGCCGCGAGACCGGCTGCTCAAGCCTTGCCAGGTCGTCGTCGACCAGCCAAGAGCCCTCGATCTAGACCGTTTCGGCGATGGCCCTTTGACCAGCCTCACCCCAGAAGAAATGGCAACGGTGGAGAAGAGCCTCAAGGGAGTGCTGGGGCTGCTTTAACATCTGGGCGATTTATGGTCGGCAGTGGCGCCCCGCTGGGGTTCAATCCTCGCCCGCCTTTACAGACGGGATTTCGGTTCATCCCCGCGTGTGCGGGGAACATTGGACGAACCGGGCCAGCCAGACCTATGACTACGGTTCATCCCCGCGTGTGCGGGGAACATCAGATAAGCGGCAGATTGGCAATAAGATCCTGCGGTTCATCCCCGCGTGTGCGGGGAACATATCTTCGTCTGTCCATCGGAGGCTCATAGCATCGGTTCATCCCCGCGTGTGCGGGGAACATCGCTTTTCTTCCAGCCGCGCCAGGCGTAAAAACGGTTCATCCCCGCGTGTGCGGGGAACATCCGATTGCCTGGCCGCCTGCCATCCAGTTGCCCGGTTCATCCCCGCGTGTGCGGGGAACATTCGTTGCGTTCGTAGAGCCTGATCTGCTTTTTCGGTTCATCCCCGCGTGTGCGGGGAACATATATTTTACCGGTACCGACACTTCCCCTACCTCGGTTCATCCCCGCGTGTGCGGGGAACATGGTGACAACGCGCTGCTGATGCGGTTGTAGTCCGGTTCATCCCCGCGTGTGCGGGGAACATGCCGCCATTGCCGCCTATGGCGAGCTGTTTAACGGTTCATCCCCGCGTGTGCGGGGAACATAAGGCCAGCGGCGCGTTCAGCCGCAAGGACCGCGGTTCATCCCCGCGTGTGCGGGGAACATTTTTTGTTATTGTAACTATCTGTAATTACATGCGGTTCATCCCCGCGTGTGCGGGGAACATATTTCCAGGTCATACAGGATGTTAGCTCCTACCGGTTCATCCCCGCGTGTGCGGGGAACATAGCGTCTGGCGGGTCGTCGCGTGTCGCTCAAACGGTTCATCCCCGCGTGTGCGGGGAACATACATTAATTATGTATACGATGCCGGGGCAAACCGGTTCATCCCCGCGTGTGCGGGGAACATGCCAGAGCCAGGGCCATACAACCCAGCTATATCGGTTCATCCCCGCGTGTGCGGGGAACATCCGAACGGGCTCAAGCCTCAACGCCATTGAGCGGTTCATCCCCGCGTGTGCGGGGAACATCAATTGGCCGGGCCGATAACTGCGCCAACTACCGGTTCATCCCCGCGTGTGCGGGGAACATATCCATAACCTTGTGGTGCAGGCCGAGACGGTCGGTTCATCCCGCGTGTGCGGGGAACATGCCTTCGATCAGTCCCCCAGGGTGGCAGCTTCGGTTCATCCCCGCGTGTGCGGGGAACATCCCAGGGGTCGGAGTTGGCGTAGTCGGAAAACGGTTCATCCCCGCGTGTGCGGGGAACATGCAATGCTACGGGTATAGGCAGCGACCCGACCCGGTTCATCCCCGCGTGTGCGGGGAACATTTCTGTTTCTCCTTTTTTATATCGGATAAAACCGGTTCATCCCCGCGTGTGCGGGGAACATTTGATCAACGACGGCAATATCGGCCAGCTGACCGGTTCATCCCCGCGTGTGCGGGGAACATCTGTATTGAGTTTGGTGCTACTGGCGCTAAAGCGGTTCATCCCCGCGTGTGCGGGGAACATAGGTTCCACATATCGCCCTTTTGCTCCCGTTCCGGTTCATCCCCGCGTGTGCGGGGAACATGCCCCCGGCCCTGTCCACCGGTGACGGTTGACCGGTTCATCCCCGCGTGTGCGGGGAACATAAGTTCGTGAGGCCACACCGTCTCCCACCTTCCGGTTCATCCCCGCGTGTGCGGGGAACATGAATCATTGTCGGCACTGGATAGCGCCGAAGTCGGTTCATCCCCGCGTGTGCGGGGAACATTCTGAGTCCTTAGACGCCGTAAACCGCTGTTGCGGTTCATCCCCGCGTGTGCGGGGAACATGTGTCTATCCCTTATCGGCCCCGACCCTGAGACGGTTCATCCCCGCGTGTGCGGGGAACATGCTTTGCTGATTTACTGACAATTGCCCCTTTCCGGTTCATCCCCGCGTGTGCGGGGAACATTCTTTCAGTGCGCCGATAAGGGCGTCCATCTGCGGTTCATCCCCGCGTGTGCGGGGAACATTCAAAGACGATTTCGCCTTCCCCGAACGCGCCCGGTTCATCCCCGCGTGTGCGGGGAACATAAGCTCCTGCTGGGCCTGCTACCCACAAAGAACGGTTCATCCCGCGTGTGCGGGGAACATGAAATAAGGCTGCCAAACAGGGGCTTCTATACCGGTTCATCCCCGCGTGTGCGGGGAACATTCATTCTGACTGCCTGCCGGGTATGGACAACTCGGTTCATCCCCGCGTGTGCGGGGAACATAAGTGGTCATGCTTGCTCTTGAAGCCGGGGCGCGGTTCATCCCCGCGTGTGCGGGGAACATACCGGGAGCGCGGATTCTTGTCAGAGCGGCAACGGTTCATCCCGCGTGTGCGGGGAACATATTACACCTTGTCGGTACTACCCGCAACAGCCCGGTTCATCCCCGCGTGTGCGGGGAACATTTCTCCACCTTGCAGCAGCCTCCTGGAGCGCCGGTTCATCCCCGCGTGTGCGGGGAACATCTGGAGCTGGCTATCAACTCCCTGGGACTCACCGGTTCATCCCCGCGTGTGCGGGGAACATAAAAGCCGCTCCGGCTGGGCCGGTTGCAGCACCGGTTCATCCCCGCGTGTGCGGGGAACATGGGATATCCCCGTATAGGCTGCACCGCTACCGGTTCATCCCCGCGTGTGCGGGGAACATAATTTATCGACCGTCACCCTGTCACTGATCCACGGTTCATCCCCGCGTGTGCGGGGAACATATCAGTACATCACTCCGCATCATCGGCCCCCCCGGTTCATCCCCGCGTGTGCGGGGAACATCGGTTACAAAGTCGTCCTTGTAATTCATTTACCGGTTCATCCCCGCGTGTGCGGGGAACATTGATAGTTCACTAGTTCCTCCAATTTCATGTTCGGTTCATCCCCGCGTGTGCGGGGAACATCATGGCCTGGGATAATTCCTTGATTTTGGCTTCGGTTCATCCCCGCGTGTGCGGGGAACATGGACGTCATCATTGTCACTCAATGGCCATAAGCGGTTCATCCCCGCGTGTGCGGGGAACATGGTGTCGAGCTGCGCACCATCGTCAACGCCGCCGGTTCATCCCGCGTGTGCGGGGAACATTTGGTTGCCCTTTCGTTAAGTTATTTCGTTAACGGTTCATCCCCGCGTGTGCGGGGAACATGAACACAACATGGAAGAAATTAAACGGGCATACGGTTCATCCCCGCGTGTGCGGGGAACATTAGTTGTCGATACATTTAGTGTAGTATGTGGGCGGTTCATCCCCGCGTGTGCGGGGAACATCAATATATGGTGCTGCACAGGAATTGCCATCGCGGTTCATCCCCGCGTGTGCGGGGAACATACAACGTGTTCCCGCCATTAAAAGCCCGGTTCCGGTTCATCCCCGCGTGTGCGGGGAACATTTTGTAGACGCTGGAATAGTTTTGAAAATTTTCGGTTCATCCCCGCGTGTGCGGGGAACATGTGTATTGCGTATGTGTATAGTTAACGAAATAACGGTTCATCCCGCGTGTGCGGGGAACATGCCACTGTAAGGCATTTATGGAAGGATGGGGCCGGTTCATCCCCGCGTGTGCGGGGAACATAGTAATAAATTCAAGGAAATTTAAGCTGCTAACGGTTCATCCCCGCGTGTGCGGGGAACATTACATATATCGATATTATACCTATATGTTACCCGGTTCATCCCCGCGTGTGCGGGGAACATTTCACTGCAAACCTGCATAAACAGGGGTTTTAGGGTTCATCCCCGCGTGTGCGGGGAACATAGGTAATAAGGGTTAATAAAAACACGGTACGGCGGTTCATCCCCGCGTGTGCGGGGAACATTTTACCACTTCATTCACAACGAAGTAACAAAGCGGTTCATCCCCGCGTGTGCGGGGAACATCCCTCGTGGCCTTCAACAAGTTTCGACCCCAACGGTTCATCCCCGCGTGTGCGGGGAACATGAAACCGTTATAAATGCAGAAAGCCTTTACCACGGTTCATCCCCGCGTGTGCGGGGAACATTTATAACGGTTTCGAATGGTATTTCCCCGGAACGGTTCATCCCCGCGTGTGCGGGGAACATCACTGGCCCATTCCATGTAGAATTCAATAGGGCGGTTCATCCCCGCGTGTGCGGGGAACATCACTGCAAACCCGCATAAACAGGGGCTTTAAGCGGTTCATCCCCGCGTGTGCGGGGAACATCCCGGCTTCCATGTGGCCGTAACAACTAACGCCGGTTCATCCCCGCGTGTGCGGGGAACATTGGGCCTGAATAACTTCCGTTGCTGTTGTGGCCGGTTCATCCCCGCGTGTGCGGGGAACATAAGGAACCCCGTTTACAGGTGTTGGTGTTAGCCGGTTCATCCCCGCGTGTGCGGGGAACATAACTCATGTACAGCCAAAAGCGACGGCCGACCGGTTCATCCCCGCGTGTGCGGGGAACATTTCATACGTAAAAATAACGGCTTCCTGTGCTGCGGTTCATCCCCGCGTGTGCGGGGAACATTGTATTGCGTATGTGTATAGTTAACGAAATAACGGTTCATCCCCGCGTGTGCGGGGAACATTCTTCGGGAATCTCCATATTGAGGGCGGTGACCGGTTCATCCCCGCGTGTGCGGGGAACATACCAACGCCAACGTCTATATCGACGGTCGTTCCGGTTCATCCCCGCGTGTGCGGGGAACATACTTCCTGTATCACTTTGAAATTACTATCGATTTTCAAAGAGCAAAATTCTACCGATTTTTCTCGCTGCAACCATGCCGTTTTTCAGGGCTCGGCAGCGGCGTTATCTCGTCCGTTTTCCGGCAGGAATGACACCAGTTTGATTCCGTCCATCTCAACCGGCATTCTTCGATTTTCGCCCAACGTCAGAAAATCGAAACCCGATTCATTATTGGACGTCCAGGCCATAACGGCATTCCCATCCTCGACCCCCTTTTCCAGATTGTTCCAGATCATCTCCCGCACACGCCGGGACACATCTCCCACATAGACCCCAGCCCGGACCTCGACCAGCCATAAGCCTAGCCGTCCACGTAAGCGGGGCGGCACATTTTCAACCACGATGACCAGCATCGCCCAGGCCCTCCTTGTTGGGAATGGCAATCTCCACCGCCTCTTCGTGGGCCTTGGGTCGTTCCAGTTCCCCGGCGGCAAGCACTTCCTCGATGGTAGGGATTATCCTGTCCAGAATCTTACTCTGTCGGAAGACGTCACGGCAGGCCAGCCGCACCTCACGTTCCGGATTGCGCGGATTCTTGGCGGCAATACGAAAAGCCACCGGCACCACGGTGTCGAATTTGAAGATATCGGCCACATCGTAGACAAACGACTGGGGTTTGCCCGTATGGATAAAACCGACCGCCGGAGCATAGCCGGCTGCCAGGATAGCAGCCTCGCAGATGCCATAGATACAGGCGGTTGCTGACGACAGGCAGCGGTTCGGCACATCGCCGCTTTCCCATTCGCTATAGTCATAATTGCGACGCTTCCACTCCACGCCATGCTGCTTCGCCAGCAGCTCGTACATCTTGCGTACCCGCACTCCTTCGATGCCGCGCAACTGTTCCACGCTGCGCCGCTCCGGCGGCTCTTCCCTGAAGCGTAGCGCATACATCTTGCGAACCACCTTCAGCCTGGCCGAATCGTCCAGGGCAAGTTTTGCCTGATAAAGGAGCCTATCCGACCGTGCTCCGCCCGGCTGGCCTGCCGCATAGAGCCGCACCCCCGCCTCGCCAATCCAGACGAGAAGGCAGCCCACCCGCGCCGCCAATACCACTGCCGCATGGGAGACACGCGCCCCTGGTTCCAGCATCAAGCAGGCTACGGTGCCGATGGGAATATGGGTGCGGACGCCGGTCACATCGACCACGACAAAGGCACCGTCGATAACATCCAGATTACCCCGCTCCACATAGACCACGGAGATGCGGTCCTTGATGGGAAGCGGTTTCAATGGGGGGAGGATTGGTTCGGTCATGGGTTGCCTCATTTCTCATGGAAGTATATCTAATAATTATTATTTGCCAAATGGCGCCATTTTGGTACCTTTTCATTCGGAGGTTCCCTATGGCAAAGAACATAGCAGAAGAAAGAATACCCGCCCGCATGCCCGCGGCGGTCTATGAAAAAGTCCTCGAAGCTGCCCAGGCGGTAGGCGCGACTCTTAACCAGTTCCTGGTGCAATCGGCACTGGAAAAGGCCAACGCCATCCTGGAGCAGGAACGGGTCGTTAGACTTTCGACGGCAGCAGCAAAAAAGGTCTTCGATCTCATTGATAACCCGCCGGAACCGAACGAGAAGCTGAAAACCGCCATGCAGCGGCGCAAGGACCTCTCGTGCCGGTAATCGCCCCACTTTCCCGCGAACACGACAGGGCCGGTTTCGATTGCGGCGTTCCAGAACTTAATGTCTTTCTCAAAGCAACTGCCCGACAACATGGAGAAAAAGGCATCTCCCGCACGTTTGTGCTCACTGAAGAAGACACACGGATTCTCGGTTTCTTCACGTTGACACTCGGCGAGATTCAGGTAGACAGGCTGCCCGCAGGTTATGTCAAAAAATATCCGGCCCATGGTCTTCCGGCGGTACGGCTTGGCAGACTTGCCGTCTCACGCAGGCATCAGGGCAAAGGGTACGGCGAACTGCTTCTGGCTGAAGCTATTCACCGCACCATCATCATTGCCGATCATGCCGGGTTGATCGGCCTATTCGTCGATGCCAAAGACGACAACGCCAAATCATTCTATGAACGATACGGTTTCATGCCCCTGCCATCACACCCATTGCACCTTTTCCTGCCGATTGCCACCCTGCGGACGGCCGATGGTAGGAGCAATTCATGAATTGTCCCAACGATGGTGGCCGCTGCCGGTTCAGACAGATTCCGGACGTTCCTCATCATCCGCCCACGTTGCCGGATTGGCTTGGATATATTCCCGAATAGCGGCCAATTCGGCCTCGTCCCTGATGACCCGTTCGTAAAAATTCCGCTGCCAGAGCCGGCCGGGGAACGACGGCCAATGAAACGTCTGCACACCCCGCGTATATTCAACGGTGGTCAGTGATTTAAACGCCTGTACAATCCGCCCCAACGAATTGTCCCGTGTTCCGTAGGGGCGATCCTTGTGATCGCCCGGTTTTTCAATGGCAATCGGATCAGGGCGAACACAAGGTTCGGCAAAACCCAAAGCAACACCCAAAGGCGGGCGAACACAAGGTTCGCCCCTACCGGACATGACGATAATTCCGTGGAAATGGTTGGGCATGATCACGTATTCATCCAACATGACGCCGGGGAATTTATCCGGCAATTTCAGCCACCATTCCCTCACCATCCGGCCGGCATCGTTGTGATGCATTTCGCCGTTTGTAATGTCCCCGAAAATGCATTCACGCCCCTGGGTGCAAATGGTGACGGAATAAGCCCCAACGGCAGCGTAGTCATATTTCTGTAGCCGAATGGAATGGCGATGATGGATGTCTGGATCGTATCTCATGTTCACCCGTAGGGGCGAACCTTGTGTTCGCCCGGTTCAATGGCATACCGATGCCGTAGGGGCGGCCCCATGTGGCCGCCCGCCTTTGGTATTATGCCCGCGCCAGGGACAACAATCCGCAACCGAAGGCCTTAGCCGGGCCGATGCCGGTTTTAACCAACGCAGCCAATGCATCCGGGCCTGTTACATTAAAAACACCCTGAAAACTAACCTGTTGAATCTTACCGACTCTATTTTCCTTATTCTTCCTAAAACGAAGCGGAAATACCGGGTCGATGACAAGATTTTCCAACTGAGCAACATCTTGAAACTTCCGTTCGATCCATGCTCGCTGGTCTTCTTCTTTTACAAGGGGCACTCGGCACTTTTTGGGTTCGCCAGATGCATTCTTCCTGCCGCCTTCGTCGTTGATCATTTTGATCGGATTGGCGACCAGGAAAAAGCGTAATCGCTGCCCTTCTTGCAATGTCAGCGGATACTCCTTGCACCCCAGTATTTGCGCCGTTTCTATAGATAGCTCCGGCTTGCGCAGGGACTGCAGCAAAACCTCTACTTTATTGCGGTCCGACTGCCCTACTCGAAACAGAAAATCCCGCTCTGCCTTCGCATCTTCAGGAAACAGCTTCCACAGTGCGCGATGTATTTCATAGGGGTTGTGGCAGGCTGCACCGCTGATCATGACTTTACTCAGATACATGGCCACCTCCCAGAACATAGAGGTTACGCCCGGCAAACTGGCGCGGTTGCTGGATCAACGGTACATCGCGAACCCGCTTCATCGTATCGCTAACCTTTTCCTCGCTGTAGATCGTACCGCCTTGCGGGGCAACTGTTTGCAGTGCATCTACCACACTTTTTGCCGTTATACGGGCATGAAACAATGGTCTGGCAAGGGGACAACTGCGCCGCCCTAGATATGGCGTAAAAAGCGGCTGCTGAACCGCTTTTTCCAGTTCGGCAATAGACACTTCGGCATCGGAGCGGCACCAGAGCGTCACGGTAAATTCGGCGTCGTAAAGATATTCGCGCCACGTCTGGATGGTTTCATGGCTCTTCAGGCCAGTGTAATCCTCGCGAGCATCTTTGACCGTGTGGTAATCGGTCATTTTCACCATGCGAACCGTTTGCACTGATCCGTTCTTGCGGGGAACACGGCGCTCATCAACCCTTACCGCCATACCGACGCTATCCGCCAATGCCTGCAAACGATCCCGTTCAATACGGCTAATACCGAGGCATGCCCCGAGAAGTCCGAGTAGAGCACTTCGCGTCGGGAAGTTTGCTGAAGGTCGCAACCCCTCAAAGCTGTGCTCACCCCACGCCTGCATGGGGCCATGCAGTTTTAAAATAAGATAGTCGCCCATGGTTTACCCCTTTCCGTCGGATTTCACCCATGTCTTCAACTCATCCAGAGTCTTCGCCGCTTTTACCCCTTCGGGAACTTCAGCAAAGAGCGCAAACTGGCCGCACCGCTCATCAAGGCCATATCCGGTATGGACTGCCTGCCGGTAATCTTGTAGTGCCCTAATTGATGGCTTCAGAAACCCTGAAGATGCCTTGACCGGCTCTTCAAAGGCATTGGCAAGAGAGATCGGCATGTCGGAAAACGATACCATTGCCAGATCAGCCAGATTGTGGGCGGCAAAACTCTGCTGCTTGGCGGAAGGAACTACCGTCGCTATCAGATGCAGCACATGAGCGGCGATCTCCAGCGCCTTTTCACGCGGCGCATTGCCCAGATTCCTTTGCAACTGATCAACATTAAGACTGGCATAACGATAAAACACACCGCTGGAAAACTCCTGGGTATCAAGGTGACCAGAACCGAGTTCCTGAAGATCGTCAACAGCAGTAAACCAGTCAATATCTGCATCAACAGTGTGGGTGGTAATGGCATGGGCGACAGCAAGAGCGCCGTCAACCTTGCCAAGTTCACTCAATAGCCCTGATGTCGCCATCCGCCCGGAAAGCGCTATATCAAGCCCTTTTGCCAGCGCTTGCCGCATGGCCTCGGCTTGATCCTTGATCTGCTTGGCAAGCCCTTTTTCATCAAGCCCCTGTTCGAGCCCTTTCTTGACCTGTTCACAGAACCACGCAAACTCTTCAACAGCCCATGGTGCAACGGCATCCCCTTCAACCGCGACCTCTGCTTTCAAATCCTTTACCGTCAGCAGCGCCAGAGTTTTACCAATCAACTCAGCATCAAACCGACCGGCGAGACGCTCGACAAGACAAGCTTTCAAGTCGCCAAGATGCTTGGTCCGGATGGTCGCCTCGCCAAGATTGTCAGCATAATACTTGCTCTTGCGCATGGTTCGCTTCAAGCTTTGGCTGGAAACACGCACCCGCCGCTTACCGCCAAAGATGGCCGACTTCTGCATGTTCATATCATCACGATTGAGACAGGACGGGCTGTGGGAAATGAGGATGTGAAAATTGATGAAATTCTTCATGGCTTATTCCTTTCGTATATGAGTTTTGCTTACTTGGGTTGATTGAGAAAATAGTCTTCCAGAAGATCGCGTTTGCTCCGGTCGTTCCAGTACCAGAGGGTTTTCGCCGCCAAGGTCCAGTTTACGGACGGTTCCACCATCTGCACAATGCGGCGGAGTTGGATCATGTCGTTGGGCGAATCCGAACGAACTACCTGAAACAGGCGTTTTTCACTGACATTTTTTCCCCTGGTTAATGCCTTGCCCAGCCCAACCCCATCGTTAGTGTGCCTGATGTGCGGCAAACAGAAAATCAATCGCTGGTATGCCTGTTTCTCCCATTCTGAATGGCTTTCCCGCTGAACAGCCGATAAAAGGTCGGCACCTCAAGCAGCTCTTCGGGCCTGGCGACGCGTCGCAATTCGGCTTTCGGCCCATTCGCCAACTGCTCCCAGGCGTGATAGAGCGCCATGAAATCAGGGAATTTCTGCTGTTCCATTGACCCCTCCTTTATTCTGTTGTGGTTCCAGATTATTTAAATGCTTGAAGAGCGTTCGCCGGGCAACCGCCAGCGTTTTGATCAATTGCGGATCATTCAGATAGGGACGAGTAGCTTCACGGAAAAGATCAGTAGCTATTGACTTTAATGAAGCACGCATTCTCGCCAGTTCCGGTGCAGGATCGGCAAAATCTATCCGTGCCAGCGTTTCTTCGATGGTCGGCTCGGAGCGGCGGTAGAATTGGGCTTCTGCAGCTTGATTAATTTTCACGCCTGCGCCTTTCACATCCTTTACACCATTTACAAAAACGAACACTGCCTTGTACAAAGCATCCCGATAACCACGTCCTAAGGAAACCAATTCACCGATAACTCCCGAATGTTTGTCCCACCCATGATTCAACGTAAAAACCTCATGTCGTCGTTCAAGAACCGAAGCCTGATTGTTACGGTAACCACCAATCAGCAAGTGGAGTTTTTGCAGCTGAGGAGGAAGAATTTTGCGCGCCTGCATAATGACTGCCGCAGGTTGTTGACCGTCGGTATTGGTCTTATCAAGCTGCTGCTGAACTACAAAACGACTTAGCTGTGTCCAGACAGGCGCCGAAGTTGTAAAGGAAGCAAATTTTTCTTCCATCTCACCTTTCTTGCTGGTCATGATGCGGGGTGAATGGGGGTGTGGCCATGTACCTGAAACCGTGTAGCTGAATTTTGCCTTATTGAATGCGACATACGCCTTGTCAGTACGGCAGCCGCAGCATGAACATGTCTCTGCCGCCACAGGTGGCAGAAGCTCAATATGCGCCGGTTGCCATAACAAACCTCGAAT
This sequence comes from Geotalea toluenoxydans JCM 15764, assembly GCF_001311985.1. Taxonomy (GTDB): domain Bacteria; phylum Desulfobacterota; class Desulfuromonadia; order Geobacterales; family Geobacteraceae; genus Geotalea; species Geotalea toluenoxydans. The sequence goes on along the minus strand of NZ_BBCJ01000035.1, from coordinate 28,650 downwards.
AACGCCAATTCTCTGCGCCGGAATGGTCTCTCCCGCTTTCAACGGTTCAATCCAGGTAGGCTTTTGCTGCAAAGTATCCCTATGCCATGGGAAATTCAACACCAGCTCTTCTTCATGCAGCACATTGAGCCAGACAGTTCGCCGCAGATGATCACCTTGCGCTAATGTTGTAATCGGTGCGCTGCCACGCAATCCAGCCTTGAACCCGCCACCAAAGCTCGGTGCACACGAAGCCTGGTTGAACAGAACAATCGCCGCGCAACCACCGCACAAGCCATCTGCCAATCCAGCCTGATTCACGAAACAACTGTTAGTTGCGCCCGTCACCCCGGCCAGCAGCTTATCCATCGGCGTCGGGTCCTTGGCAGCTACCCCACGAACCTGCATGAATGGCTGCTTTGGGTGATCAACACAAAACCAGTCGGCAAAATTCAGAGTAGCTGTTTCATATTCTTCTGCTGTAATGGGCCTTGAAATACGGGTCTGCAACTCCTTGCCGTCTTTCGGCGTAAAAAGCGCCTGGGTAATGCAGATCAATAACTGCATTGCCGCAAGCTCCATGTCATCTCGTGGGAGACATAACTCCCACTTCGCTTCTCCGCACAGCAGTTCGCGCAGAGAGATCTTAATAGCCCCACCGCTGTCAGGCGGACGGACCGGTATCCACTGATCGATCAAAAGATTCATTTCTCTCTCTCCAGTCCCATGTCTTTGTGATAGCGAAAAGTCACCCCTTTAGACACTCCCCGGTAACCTTCCCCCTCCTGTTCCATCTCAAGCCAGAACCTCCCTTCGTCAGATTTTTCCAAATCATACTTCCATGACTTCGGTACTCCGACACTATTCAATGACAACGCCTCAAGTTGCCTGAGTTCGTCCAACGTCTCGAAAACTGTCCCATCCATGAGCATCCGCCCCTGAGCTGTACGACAGAACGGCACAACCGAAAGATTCATATCACCGTCCCTAGTGACGGCAAGAACCTTGTCGTCAGTGTCATTGAACGGATTCATGGCCGTGTCTACCATGTACCGCGCCTTGTACCGTTTGATTTCCTCGATTTCGTATTTGAATTTTTCGTAACCCTCTGTCACTGCCACCGGCTCATTTTCCCAGCCATCTTCCTGATATACCGACTCTATCCAGTCACGGTACGCCTTGGGGAAAAGAATCTCTCCATCAGGCTCTGCAACAAGCTTTTTCGCTGTCCGCCAGAGAACGCGGGTATTGGTATAGATAACCCCGTGTAAGCCGAAATCATCCCCCTCTGGCAACAGCACTGTACAAAGCGGCTTTTCAAAACCTTCCGGACGCTTACCCGGTCGATGATGTCGATGCAGCCGCCCCATCCGCTGAAACAGAAGGTCTACCGGGCAGAGCTGAGTTATAAGCCAATCAAAATCAATATCCAGCGACTGTTCAACAACTTGCGTTGCTACCAGGATTCTTCCCGTTTCACGGTCTCCGCCAAGGCCAAACCGGTCAATGACGTCCAGCTCTTTTTCCTGTCGATGGCGATAGCAGTAGCGGGCATGAAACAGGTCAACCGGCAAACCGGTCATGTCTCGCAATGTGCGGACAAGCCCTTGCGCCAGGTTCACCAGATTGCAGACAATCGCCACCTGCGCCCCGGCCCCGGCTGCGGCAATGATCCTGCGGAGCAAGGTTTCATCGGGTAGTAATCCTTCAATAAGGATAGGCTCCACTTTGACCGCCACATTTTCCGGTAACTGCACAGGATCAAGTTCATGAAAATGTGGCTCAGCTCCATCGGTCCAGGTAATTAACGGATACGGCGCTTTCTCTTCCTGTTTCCCCGGATTAACTCCCCAAGCAGAGCAGAGTTGCTTGCGCTGACGCTCCGGTAGCGTTGCCGACAGGAGGATTGCCGATCCTCCCGAGGACTTTTGCTGCCGCAAAACCTCTTCCAGCAGGCCGTACATGTATGCATCATAGGCGTGTACCTCATCTATGATCAGCACACTTCTGCCAATGCCGAAGCCTCGCACAAAGCGGTGCTTAACTGGTAGCACCGACACCAGCACCTGATCCACAGTGCAGACACCAATTTGACCCAGAAAAACCCGCTTTCGGCTTTCCGCCAGCCACTGGCTGCACTGCACCCAACCATCTTCCTGGGAGTCATACCCTTCGATTGCGCAGTGTTTAATATTTGTGAAGGCTTTATTGAAACGAGCCAAGCCGTGGGCGAGTAAGAGATTGGGCTTGTCAGCAAACAAAAGGGGAGCAACTCGCTCCAACCGTCCCAGCATGGCATTTGCTGTGGCCTGTGTTGGCAGGGCAAATACGATGGAATCGGCCAGGCCAGCGGCAACAAGCCGCCAAGCATAGGCCAGAGCTGCTTCAGTCTTGCCGCTGCCAGTGGGAGCTTCTACCAGCGAAAGACCGGTTTCCAGCGGTAAATCATCTACCAATGTTTGCAGTGATCGTGGTGTGTTCTTTTTGTCGAGTAAAGCGTTGACGCCTTCATAGAATTTAGGTTGCCCAATGACACCGGCAATCTGTAAAGTTCTTGACGCATCAGAAACGTAACGCTCCTCAAAATATGTCTGTAAATTCAGTTCTTCCCTGCAATAAGAAAAATTTTCGTCATCACAACGGGAACCAAGCCAGTCAGCAACAGAGCAAAAACCTGCCATGAGAGGGGAATATATAGGAGGTGTATCGGTAAGAGAAAGCCCGACTGGCGAAAGGAATAGGGATTCCACAGCATGCAGCCATTCTCTCCGAGCCAAACGGTCAACTTCTCCCAAACGCTTGTCGCATGCTGAGGAAATTGCTGTTTCAGGAACGCAATCGGCAGACTTGATATGACCGTGGTGTCCGGTTACCGATTCAATCCACGGTTTCCACAAATCCCATGTACCAAAAGAGGTTTCCATCTGGTCAAGGAAATCCCATCCGACATCCTCCCTCTGCAATACTCCTCCACTTAACTTCGCCGCATTATCCTGAATGAACCAGGAAAGACCACCCTCGCCATGGTAATAGCTTTTGCATTCCAGAATACTAGGGAGCACCTGATAATTGTTTGCATTCGGATAGAGCGACTTCCAAAGCGGCATAACCCGTAATTGAAAGCGCGCATCGAGCTTTCCGTAATCATGCAGAGCAATATAGAACAGAACCCATGCCCTAAGCTGCTCTTCAAGCAAATCATTGTGTTGCTTAAACCCATGACGAATAGCCGGGCTGGCATCCCACCAACCGCCCCACCGCCGCCACATCCAGACAGTGATACGGCAACAGGTGATAACCATCCCCCTCCTTCTCCGCCTTCCCCCAATACCGGAAATAACTTTCCAAAGCCCACTCCTTACATCGCATTAAGAAGCATTATCCCAACAGCTGTAAAAAATCTTTACAGTGTAAAAAAATTTTACAGTCCTTCCAATCACTTAGCCCAACAGCAGCCTTTTTATAGTCCCATCCCCCGCCCCCTTACAAGCCCAAAATGATCCAAACCACATTATTTATTTCTTATTTTTTTCAGACACAGTGTAACCGTGCATTGCGACAGAATACGTCTTTTTCATAAAAATATTTCTAACACCCCGGTTTCCAACTGCGGTGCGTTATGCTAGATTGTGTTTAACATGATTATGAACGGAGGTACTTATGCACTCTAAAAAAGATGTCCTGGCAGAAGCCCTTGCTTTGCCTCCCATAGAACGGGCGGCACTGGTAGAGGAACTGCTCTCCAGTTTCGAGTTTTCCGGCAAAGAGCGGCTCGACCGTCTTTGGGCTGCAGAATCTGAAGAGCGCATCGATGCTTACGAACGGGGAGAACTTGTCGCGGCACCTCTTGAATCTGTTTTCGAGAAAATCAACGCATGGAAAAAATAGCGGACGTCATCATTTTAGCCGCTGCCACCGATAAGCCAGTAAAATCTTCCGCAACTTCTATCGTTTCCAGCCATATTTACGAAATATGCACCCCTTCTTTCATCTTGACCTTACCCCTCCCCTATTGTTAGATTCATTTGCATAAATTTGTTCTGATGCTTTACCCGTAAAAATGAGGTTGCTTACATGAGCGAACTGGTGGAAGTTACGAAAACAACCCCGTTACCAGCAGCGAAAAGACTCAACATAACCGCCGCCAAAGATGATGGGCGGCGCAAACTGCTTCTTGAAAGCGCCATTCCCGCCATGATCGAGGCGATACCCGATTACGTGCTGGTCCTTGACCGGCAGTACCAGGTGCTGGCCGTCAACAGCCGATTGCTACATGCCTTCGGCATAGATGATCCGCAGATGCTCGTCGGCCTCAAGCCTGGCGAGGCGCTGCACTGTATCCATGCCGACCAGAACCCTGATGGTTGCGGCTCCGGCAGGCACTGCCAGAAATGTGCGGCAGTCCTGTCCATTATCGAAAGCGAGCAGACCAACGCCCAGGTGGCGAAGGAGTACCGCATTACCATCGACAACGGCCAGTGGAGCGCCCTGGATCTTGAAGTGGTTGTTTCTCCCTTGAAAATAGGCGACCTGCAGCTGATCCTTTTCGTTCTGAAGGACATAAGTGCCGAGAAGCGACGGAAGGTGCTGGAACAGGTCTTCTTCCATGATGTGATCAATACGGCGGGAGGGATTCGCGGCATGGCCGAGGTGCTGGCCAAGGGAATGCTGCAGACTGCCGAGGACGAGAAATACTATAAGGAGTCGATGGTAAGCCTCTCTGCCAGACTGATTGATGAGATCGTCTACCAGCGGCACCTGCTTGCTGCGGAAAAGGGGGAGTTCAGGCCGGACCCGGGCATGGTGGATGTGCCAAGGCTGCTGCAGGAGGTGCAAACCCTTTATGCAAACCATGAGGTGGCTGAAGGGCGAAACCTGGTACTGAACTGTTCGACCAATGCCAACATCATCACCGATGCTGCCATTCTGCGACGGATCCTGGGAAATATGGTCAAAAACGCCCTGGAAGCCTGCGCCCCTGGAGAGACGGTTACCCTTTCATGCACCGAAGACGAGGAATCCATCACCTTCATGGTCAACAATCCGGGAGTTATGTCGGAGGATGTACAGCTGCAGATGTTTCAGCGTTCGTTCAGCACCAAGTCGGCCGAAGGGAGAGGTATCGGCACTTACAGCATCAAGCTGTTCGGCGAGCGCTACCTGAAGGGAAGCGTTTCCTTCACCAGCAACGACAAGGAAGGAACGACCTTCAGCTTTACCATTCCCAGATATTTTTCTATGAAGGGGGAGTAAGCGGTGATTGGTGATTGGTGATTGGTGACGGACGGGTGATTGGTGACGAGTGAAGAGTGATTGGTGAGGGAATCACCCCCTGCTCACTTGTGTTCGCTTCCCCCCTATGGAATAGGGGGGATTGAGGGGGGTCGGCAGAGGGGCCTTTTCAGCACTGGATGCGAGAAAAGCTCCAGCTGCAAGGCTTGCGAGTCCTGAGGACTGAGGCGTACATCAGGTACGCCGCAGGTACGAAGGGTGAGCGTAACGCAGCAGATCAGACGGAGCCGGATTCGAGATGATAACAAGGCGGCAAGGAGGAGGCGACGGAGGCGTACATCGGTACGTCGAGGAGCCAACGACGCAGCCAACGCAGTTAGGGCTCGAATACGGCTTCGTTATGAATATTTGACCAGGTCGACCATGTCCCTTACCGCTCGATCCAACCCCACCAGCACCGCCTTTGAAATGATGGAGTGACCGATGTTGTACTCCTCGATCCCCCAAGTGCGGCAATCTTCCTGATGTTGCTGTAATTGAGCCCGTGGCCGGCGTTGACCCCCAAGCCCAGCTTTCCGGCCAGCTTGATGGCATTTTCGATCTTTTTCAACTCTTCCTGCTCTGCTTTCCAATCGGACGCCTCGGCAAAAGCGCCGGTATGTATCTCGATGTAATCGGCGCCGCTCTTGTTGGCGGCTTGATCTGATCGGTGTCCGGGTCGATGAAGAGGCTGACGATGAGCCTCCATCCTGGAGTTTCTGCACTGCTCCCTTGACTGCATCCAGGTGTAGCCGTACATCGAGGCCGCCTTCAGTGGTAAGCTCCTGGCGTTTTTCCGGTACCAGGGTACACATGTCCGGCTTGACGGAAAGGGCGATGGAAACCATCTCGTCGGTTGCTGCCATTTCCAGGTTCAGGCGGGTTTTGATCGTCTGGCGCAGCAGACGCAGGTCCCGGTCCTGGATGTGGCGACGGTCTTCGCGCAGATGAATGGTGATGCCGTCGGCGCCGGCCAGCTCGGCAATGGCAGCTGCAGCCACCGGGTCCGGCTCTGCTCCCCCCCTTGCCTGGCGGATGGTTGCCACGTGGTCGATATTCACTCCGAGTCTAGCCAACTTTACTTCCTCCAATGTTCTTTTCAACCAGATCGGCTATCTCTTTGGCCCAGCCGGAAATCTGGTACTTGTCCTGCCCTTCCAGCATGATGCGCAAGAGCGGCTCCGTGCCGGAGTAGCGGATGAGGATTCTCCCCTCGTCCTTTACCTTTGCTTCGATGTCGCCGATTAGGCCGGCCACTGCAGGGATGGTCATCACATCCCGCTTTTCCGCCACCCGCACATTTACCAACACCTGGGGCAGGGCAAACATCACTTCGGCCAGCTCGGAAAGGCGCTTGCCCTGGCGCTGCATCACCGCCAGCACCTGCAGGGCGGACAGTATTCCGTCACCGGTGGTATTGTGGTCGAGGAAGATCATGTGGCCCGACTGCTCGCCACCCAGGTTATATCCCCCCTTCTGCATCTCTTCCACCACGTAGCGATCGCCGACAGCGGTCTTTATCACCCGCCCCCCTGCTCTTTTCACGGCAATGTCCAGTCCCATATTACTCATGACGGTGGCCACAAGGGTCTGTTTATTCAGCGTACCCTTCTGCAGCATGTCGGTGGCGCAGATGGCCATGATGTTGTCGCCATTCACCTCATTGCCGAACTCATCGACGAATATGACCCGGTCCGCATCGCCGTCCAGGGCTATTCCCAGATCGGCGCCATGCTCTTTCACCGCTGCGCTGATCACCTCCGGGTGCAGAGAGCCGCAGCCGGCATTGATGTTGGTGCCGTTGGGCTTGACGCCGATGGCGATCACTTCGGCCCCCAGTTCCTCGAAAACGGCAGGGGCAACCTTGTAGGCGGCGCCGTTGGCGCAATCGAGAACTATCTTCAGGCCGCTCAGGTCCATATCCTTGGGAAAGGTGCTCTTGAGGAAGACAACGAATCGCCCGGCGGCATCGTCGATGCGGTATGCCTTGCCCACTTCGTTGGCAATGGGGCGCATGGAGTCCATGTCTCCGGAAAAAATGAGCTCTTCGATGCGCAGTTCCATTTCATCGGGCAGCTTGAAACCGTCACGGCAAAAGAACTTGATGCCGTTGTCCTGAAATGGATTGTGGGATGCGGAAATAACCACCCCGGCGTCAGCCCGCATGGAAGAGGTTATGTTGCAATGCCGGGGGTAGGAAGGGGTCCCACCTGAAGCACATCCACTCCCATGGAGCATATGCCTGCGACCAGTGCATTTTCAATCATGTAGCCGGAAAGCCGGGTATCCTTGCCGATAACAATCCTGTGCCTGCTCTTGCCGTTCCTGAAAATATGTGCGGCTGCCCTGCCGATCTGCATGGCCATTTCCGTTGTCATGGGGTAAACATTGGCCACCCCCCTGACGCCATCCGTGCCGAAAAGTTTTTTCATCGTCTGAACCTCCTGAGCTTTTAGGAGAAGTAAACTTTACTCTACACCTAATTTATATACTACAGCTTTGCCTTTTAATCTGGCTTTTTTGGCTCCGATGGCTGAACCATTATAACAACTGCCGTCAACACTGTTTTCACCCGCAATTCATCATCCAGGTGGATAAATTTCTCCGGCTCGGCGAACCGGTTCACTCCGGCATGCAGCCCATGGAGGTCCAACTGCGCCTTCAAGCCTGTAATTTTTGCCTTGAGCAGCAGAATGCGCGGACCGGCTATAACCATTTCAACATAGGCCGGAGGCTGGGTTACCAGTGTCAGCCCGGCAGGCACATTACCGTATTCCACCGGCACCCTCACTCTTTTTTCGCCTTGGGTCTCGCTCGTGATGAAGAGAAAGACAAGCACCGCCAGCAGAAGGGACAGAACCCGGAGCAAGATTTTCTTCTCTGCCTGATCCATGGTCATGACAGCCACCTGGGTTCTATGAGTTTGCGCAACACCTTGCGGAGAGTGATGGAGTCCAGATCATCCGATTTGTGCCCTCCGACGACAAGCGAAATGGATCCCGTTTCTTCCGACACAACCAGCACAACGGCATCCACCAGCTCAGTCAGGCCGATGGCGGCCCTGTGCCTGGTCCCCAGATTCTTGCTGATATCCGGGTTCTGGGTCAGGGGCAGAAAACAGCCGGCCCTGGTCAGCTTCCCCTTCTGGATGATCACCGCGCCATCATGAATGGGAGAATAGGGGAGAAATATGGAAGAAATCAGTTCGCTGGTGACCTTGGCGTCGATATCGGTGCCTACGGCAATGAAATTGTCAATGGACATTGACCGCTCGATGACTATCAATGCGCCGATCTGCCTGCCGGCGAGAGACTCTACAGCAGTGGCCAGTTCCTCGATAATGGAATCCACCTCTTCCACTTCCCGCTCTTTCCCCTGACGCCCCCGATTCATGGTAGCGAACGCCAGCCGGATATCCGTCTGGAAAATCACAACGAGAGCAACGAAGGAGGAGGCAATTACAGCCTGCAGCAGCAGGTGCACGGTATGCAGGCCGGCAAGGCGTGCGGCCATGGAGAAAACAAGGAGCAGGGAGAGGCTTGCGAGGATTCGTACTGCCAGTGCGTCGTTAATGAGCAGGCTTAGCCTGTAGATGACGAAGGCTGCAAGTGCGATATCCAGTGTCTGTAGTATAAGGCTCAAATTTTGCGGAAATTCCGTCATTCATTACCTGGTGGTCAGGATTGCAGATGGTGCTGCCATGCTAACCGCTGTATCAGTTTCGTTTCCCATAAAGCGCTCCGGCCATATCGGCAACATCGCGCATTTCCAGGACATCGTGCACCCGGACAAGGGCAGCACCGTTGTAAATGGCGACAGCGACTACAGCAGCAGTGCCGAAAAGGCGTTCAGCCGGTTCCTTGCCGGTAATCTTGCCGATAAAGGTCTTTCTGGACGCGGCCAGAAGAATAGGACGGCCAAGCTCTGAAAATTCGCCCAGGCGGCGAATGATCTCCAGGTTTCCCTCCATGTCCTTGCCGAAACCGACACCTGGATCGACGATGATCCGTTCTGCCGGGATTCCGGCATCCTCAGCCAGTTTTAGAGACGAGCGCAACGTTGCCGAAACCTCGGCAATAATATCTCCATAGGTGGTATTCAGCTGCATTTCCTGGGGGGTCCCCCTGGTGTGCATGACGATCAGTCCGGCACCGGCTGCAGCAACGACCCCTGCCATATGGCTGTCGAAGGTGAGACCACTGATATCGTTAATGATTTCGGCCCCCGCTGCCAATGCAGCCTCGGCAACGGAAGCCTTGTAGGTATCGATGGAGATGGGGATTTTAAGACGGCCAGCCAGCGCTTCAACCACAGGGATAACCCGGTTCAGCTCTTCCTGCTCGCTTACCGGCGGCGCATTGGGACGGGTACTTTCACCGCCGATGTCGATGATGTCGGCCCCCTGAGCTTCCATTTCCAGTGCCCTGCAACAGCTTTCATAACTGAAAAAGCTGTTGCCGTCTGAAAAGGAATCGGGGGTGACATTGAGGATACCCATGACACAAGGTCGTCCGGAAAGGTCGATGGTGCGTCTGCCGATGGACCAGGAAAGCGGGAAATCAGCCATTATGCAGGGGTCACCTCGGGTATGGCCTGTACCGGCGCGTCCGACCGAATGATCCGGTCAACCTCATCGCCACTCAGGTTTTCCTTTTCGATCAGTTCCAGGGACAATTTGTGCAGAGTATCGATGTTGTCGGAAAGCAGCTTGTATACCCGGCCGTAGTTGTCGTCGATGATGCGCCTGATCTCCACGTCGATTTCAACCGCTGTCGCTTCACTGTAATTCTTGTGGGTGGACATTTCGCGGCCGAGGAAGATCTGCTCGTCTTTCTTGCCGAAACTGACCGGCCCAAGCTTTTCGCTCATGCCCCATTCACAGATCATCTTCCGGGCAATCTCCGTAGCCCGTTCGATATCATTGCCGGCGCCGGTGGTCATGGAACTGAAGATAATTTCTTCTGCCACCCGGCCACCGAGAAGAACAGCAATACGGTCCAGCAGCGATTCACGTGAATAGCTGTGCTTGTCCTCTATGGGCAGCTGCATGGTAACGCCAAGCGCCCTGCCCCGTGGGATGATGGACACCTTGTGCACCGGATCGGTTCCAGGAATAAGTTTGGCCACCAGGGTATGTCCGGCCTCATGGTAGGCAGTGTTTTTCTTCTCCTCATCGGAAATGACCATGCTGCGCCGTTCTACCCCCATCAGGACCTTGTCCTTGGCATCGTCGAAGTCCTGCATATCGACAACGCTCTTGTCCTTGCGGGCGGCGAGAAGAGCTGCCTCGTTGACCACGTTGGAAAGATCGGCTCCGGAGAAGCCGGGAGTACCCCTGGCAATGACCGCCAGGTCGATATTGGGGCCAAGGGGTGTTTTCTTGGTGTGAACCTTGAGGATCGCCTCGCGCCCCTTCACATCAGGGCGGGGCACCACCACCTGGCGGTCGAAACGGCCGGGGCGAAGCAGTGCCGGATCGAGGACATCCGGGCGGTTGGTGGCAGCGATGAGAATGACCCCTTCGTTTGATTCAAAGCCGTCCATCTCCACCAGGAGCTGGTTCAGGGTCTGCTCGCGCTCGTCGTGCCCTCCCCCGAGACCGGCGCCACGGTGACGGCCGACGGCATCGATCTCATCGATGAAGATAATGCAGGGTGCACTCTTTTTCCCCTGGACAAACAGGTCACGGACCCGGCTGGCGCCGACGCCGACGAACATTTCCACAAAGTCGGAGCCGGAGATGGAAAAGAAAGGGACACCCGCCTCCCCGGCTATGGCCCGGGCGAGCAGGGTTTTACCGGTACCCGGAGGTCCCATGAGAAGGACCCCTTTGGGAATACGGCCACCAAGCTTGGTGAATTTTTTCGGCTCCTTGAGAAAGGAGATGATCTCTTCAAGTTCTTCTTTCGCCTCTTCGATGCCGGCCACATCTTCAAAGGTGATTCGTCCCTGAGATTCGGTCAGGAGCTTGGCGCGGCTTTTGCCGAAAGCCATGGCCTTGCCGCCGCCCCCCTGCATCTGGCGCATGAAGAAAATCCAGACCCCCACGAGGAAGATGATGGGAAACCAGGAAATAAATATAGAGAACCAGGAAAATTTCTCTTCTTCAGGTCGCGCGTTGACCGGAACCTTTTTCGCCAGCAGGAGGTCGGTCAGCTTGGCGTCGGCCGGTTTGTAGCTGCGGAACTCCTTGCCGTCGCTGAACTTGCCGATGATCTCGTTACCCTGGATGGTGACGCTGGCCACCCGCTTATCCACATTCTTGATCTTGCCGGTTTCCACAGATTCTATGAAGTCGCTGTAGTCCAACTTTTCCTGGGATGGTTTCGGCTTGTTGATCAGATTGAACAACAGAATCATCATCAGGCTTATGACAAGCCAAAGGGCCAGGTTTTTATAAAACTGATTCAAGTTTACCCCCGTGATAGGTTGAAAAGCTTATTTTGCCGCATATAAGGTTGAAAAGTTACCATAAAGGACAGTTGTTGACAAGTGCTTAAGCTGGCGTGTCAAGAATCTCAACCTTCAGCACCGAGGTGGTATCCGCCGTTATCCTGCCTGAGGCTGCCGGCATGACCCCACCGACCCAGAACAGGGTGTCCCCGGAAAAGAACAGCGGTATGCGGCGCCGGGACGGAAGGGGTACCTTGCGATCAATGAAGAGGTTCTTGACTTTTTTTGACCCGCCCATGCCGAGTGGGAAAAATGCATCACCCGGCCTGAAGGTGCGAATTTGCCAGGGGAAAGGCACGGCATCCATATCTAAATAGACCACATGCGCCGGTATATTTTTCCAGGTCCCCGGTGCGTGAGCAAATTCAACTGAAAAGGAGCCTCCACATGGAATGGCGTAGCTGCCAGGGCCCTCGACATGAAGTTCATACTGTTCCGGCAGTGTATAGTTCTCACTGCTGAAGGCAAGCTTTTCGTAGCAGCGCATCACGGTAATTCCGCGGCTGAGATTGACTTTGCCGCTTGGCTTGCGTGAGAGAAGAAGAAGGTCCACATCGTTGAGATGTGCAGCGCTGATAGTTGACAGATCGCCTTTCAGTTGCTGCAGTGCCTGCCGATACATGCGGATGCGTATCCCCCTGGGTTCCATATCCGCTCCAGCGACTGAGATGGATACCTCTCCCGATCCCACTGAGGCATGGTTGGCGAACGCAGTTGCAGTAACTGCCTCCAGTATTTTCTCGTCTTCGGAGAGAGCGACGGCGGTTGTAGCCAAACGCTCGGTAATGGCTGGATTATAACCCTGAGGAATGGGATCAATTCATGACGAATGCGGTTGCGGAGGAAATTGAGATCGGCATTGCTGCTGTCGGTCCGGTAGCCAAGTCCCTTTTTGTCCAGGTATGATTCAATTTCCCTGCGGGTTACCGAAAGCAGTGGACGGATGATCAAGCCGGCAGTAGTTGAGGTCATGGCGCGCAAACCGCTGCCCCCAGCGCCCCTGATAAGCCGCATCAGCACTGTTTCCGCCTGGTCGTCGGCATGGTGTGCAACTGCAACTGACCGGGCCTTGCAGTTTATGGCAAGCTCCTTGAAGAACCGATAGCGGGCAACGCGGCCGGCTTCTTCAAGGGACATCTTACTCTCTCGGCTAAGAGCAAGTACATCCACAGCCTTTGTCACGAAGCAAACGCCGTATTTCCCGGCCAATTTGCGGACAAATGCCTCGTCTGCATCAGATTCGCTGCCACGTAGACAGTGGTTGAGGTGGGCTACTATGAGACGAAGCTTCGATGACCTGAGGCTGGCAAGCACATCCAGCAGGGCAACTGAATCAGCACCGCCGGAAACGGCAACGATAATCGTATCGCCAGAGCTGATAAGCCTGTGTGCCCTTATGTAGCTATTAACCTTTCTCAACATGAATATCGCCTCGAAATTCCCAATGAATAAATGCGGCTCCAGATACAAAAAAACCTCGTTGGAGGGGTTAAATTGGTGGCGGTGCAGGGACTTGAACCCCGGACACTACGGATATGAGCCGTATGCTCTAACCAGCTGAGCTACACCGCCAAAATATTAGAAATATGCTTAAATTGTTCAATTAACCAAAGGCGGTTGACAAGAGACCTCACTATATAAAACACCCACCGTAGATTGTCAAGAAAAAAACCTGTCGGAAAAACAGGGACGATTGCTCCGTCTTTTCCAGTAAAATGCGGTCTTTTCACGGACACAAAAAGATGACAACAGGGCTTTTCTTGAAACAGAATATATGTTAATAATATTTCCTAGTTTTACATAATGAACCGAAAGGAGCTCTATCCATGTCAAATAACAGGAGTAACGAAAACACCGCAATCTTGGCTTTTTTGACCGGCGCCGTCATCGCTGCCGGTGTCACTCTCCTTCTGACCCCTAAAACGGGAAAAGAGGTTCGTGAAAAACTCGGTGAAGCCAAGGACGAGGCACTGGACAAGCTGAAATGCTGTGCCAAGGAAGCAAAATTCAGAATGACACCAAAAACCAAGGGTGAAGCTCTTCAATACGATGGGGGCGATGGTTGGATATAAGCTCTCACGGGACAAAGTAAAGAAGCCACGGGAAGGTTCTCTCTTGCCAGAGGGGCAGAGCCTTCCCGTTATAATACGTGGCTGCATTTGTCCAATTTCTGCAATTCTGATGATTACTCTCCCTTTTCATTAATAACCCACCCGTCATTTCCAACCTTTTCACTTTTCTATCAAACTGAAAAACAATCTATCTTCCGGAGTTGGCAGCATTAAATTATATCACTAAAGAATTTTTTAAGCCATCCCAGGCCTTAATCAAGCAAAAATTATTACTGAGGAATGGATAATATTTCTTGGAGATTTATTGGTGGCAGATTTATTGCGTCTGTTATTCATTAGTCCCAATCATTCAAAAAAGGCCATATCTCTATGTATGATGCCGTCCACAACCGGGTTTTTGAATATCTGGAAAAAAGATCCAAGATCTCGCTTCTTTTCTCCGGTTACATTCTAGTGGCTATCCTCGCCTACGTTGACTACGTAACTGGCGATTTCTCGATTATTCTCTTTTATCTGATCCCGATTTTCCTTGTGGCTGGTTCGTCAACAAACGCTCCGTTTTCTTCATCTGCCTGTATGCCGCCCTCGCCAGCCTATGCAACCAATTTCTCACTCACCCTGCCACCACGACTTTTCACCATTCATGGGACTTCATCATCGAATCCAGTTATATGATCCTCTGGGGATGATGTTCTCAACTGCGGGAAAAGCATGATCAGGAAAAGCAACTGGCCAGGATCGACCCTCTGACACGTGTACTGAATCGCCGTTACCTGTATGAAATGGCAGAGCAGGAGATAAATAGATCCAGACGCTATGGCCGCTTTTTCAGCATTGCATATCTGGACCTGGACAACTTTAAGGCAATCAACGACACAAAGGGGCATCATGTGGGCGATGATCTTTTATGCGTTGTAGCCGGTACCATCGTAGAAAATATGCGCTGTGCAGACATGGTGGCCCGCATCGGTGGGGACGAGTTCGTCGTTCTCCTGCCGGAAACCGGCGCATCAGACGCTCGATCAGCCGTTGTCAAGCTGCAGGAGAGGCTTATGGAACGGATGGGGGCAAGGAACTGGCCGGTCAGCTTCAGTGTCGGCCTGGTAACCTATTATTGCCCTCCGACATCGGTGGATGAAATGTTGAAAAAGGCGGATGGGCTGATGTATGAAGTCAAATCCCAGGAAAAGAACTCTTTCCGGCACGAAGTGGTCGAAACAAGTATGCCAAGGGAGCATCCTTCGCCGCCAAGGCCGGTAAGGATGCACTCGGGGAAGTCACTTTTATCAGGCGGATTCACAATAACCATCCTTACTGATTTGAAAAACAAAATTGATACGGCCAGAAAAGATCGGACGATTCAATGAAGCTATACACAAGCTTTCAAACCCTCCTCAAGTGAAGGGTAGAGCAACTTGACCCCCAGCTTACGTAACATCTTGCCATTGTCCATGCGTCGTGTTTCGGAAATGTAGGAGAGCATCAGCGGGCTCATCACCTGGTGCGCCTCCTCCAGGGAAACTTGACGGGGTCGGGGAAAGCCAAGCAAATCAGCGGCGGCATTGAAGTACTGGGTCATGGTACCGGTCTGCCCATCGCTGATATTGAAAATATCTCCATCCTCCCCCTTTTCAGCTGCAGCAACGCATATGCGGGCCAGATCGGCGGCATGAACACGATTGGTTGGCGGCGACAGGTGCTCATACAGGAGTGGCTGCCCAGAGGCCAGTTGGGTGACCGGCAGCCGTCCCGGCCCATAAATGCCCGTTACCCGCAGAATTATGACCTCGACCTTCTGTTCCTTCCCCCAGCCCTGAAGCACTGTTTCGGCGTCAAAGCGCCGCTTTGCCCGGGCCGTCTGCGGATTGGGTGGAGTTTCTTCGGTGACGACTGCATCCCCGCAGTCGCCGTAAACACCGCTGGTGCTCATGTATATAATCCGGCGCGGCCCATTTTCTGCCTTTATGGTTGCACAAAAGTTGCGCATGCGTGAGTCCAGGTAACCCCCACCCGGCGGAGGAGCCAGGTAATAAACCAGGGCATCCTTTAACGGCAGATCTGCCAAGGAGGCGGGATCATCCAGATCCCCCGAGATCGTCCGAATGCCAAGTGCCTGCAGCTGCCCCATCTTTGCCTCTGCCCGTGAAAGGGCGGTGATGGTTGCTCCTGTCTCCTTGAAAATAGCGGCAACACGCTTGCCAATATCTCCACATCCTATAATCACTACATTCTTCACCGGTTATCCTCCATCTTTTACGAACTTCACATCAGTCTCTTAGCAGAATCCTCCCTCTGTTTCCAGAAAAAATCCTTCTCCAACTGAAGTTATCGTTTTTTTTGCTATACTGGAAACAAATGAGGGAAAAATAATGAAAACAATTATCCTTACTTTTATTTGGAGCTGTCTCATTCCGTTGATGGCCTTGCCGGCAGCATATGCCCTGGTGGAAAAGGAACCAACAATCGAGGAAGAACAGGGGTTCGAGTTCCTTGGTGCAGCCGAATGGATGCAGAAAGGGCTGGAGCTGAATGGCCAAGGGCAGTATGAAGAGGCCGCCGAGGCGTTTCAAAAGGTAATATCCGTAAACCCCGACGATGCTGTCGCCTGGTTCAGCCTGGGCACGGCCAAAGCCTTCAGCGGCAGTTATGAGGAAGCGGCCGGATTCCTCAGCCAGGCACTTACTTTTGATCCCGACCTGATGGTTGCCTACAGCAACCTTGGAGCAGTATATGGGAGACTGGGGAGTTTGAGGAAGCACTCGATGCCTATTCCCAGGTGCTTCGTCTCAAACCTGATGATACAAACGCCCGTTACAACAGGGGCATCGTTTTTGCGGGTCTGGGAGACCGGGACTCTGCCCTCAAGGAGTATGAACTGCTGCTGGCAACGGATAAGGAATTGGCAGCCGCGCTTCTTCAGTTCATCGGCATGTAACAGAAGTAGATCAGGTTTTCTCGCCCCCATAAGGATCTTCAGCTTCCCTTTTTTCCGGATCTGCTTTAAGCGGTGAACGATCTTTGACGGCAAATACCTTAATCCCCTCTTTTCCTTCCAATGGGCAGACATTCTCGCAGATACCGCAGCCGTTGCACAGCTCATCCACCACATACGGCTTCTGAAGCAGGATCTTCCTGCCGTTCAGATCAACATCTTCTACCGATTCGGATCTGATGGCCTTTTGCGGTATGGGGCAGTGCTCCTCGCAGACAATGCAGTTGGTTTTGCGGGCAAAGGGGAGACAGTGGTTCTTGTCAAATACAGCCTTGCCTATGACCGCCAGTTTTTTTTCGGCCACGGGCAGATTGGGAATTGCCCCAGTGGGGCAGACCTGGCCGCAGAGGGTGCAGTTGTATTCGCAGTAACCCAGTCGAGGAATGACGACAGGAGTGAAGAGGGACTCTGGCCCGGACTGCATGACGGCAGGATAGAGAGCACTTTTAAGACAGACCTTCATACACTCGCCGCAGCGAACGCACTTCTTCAGGAATTCCCCCTCATCCCTGACCCCCGGTGGCCTTAGCACCAAAGCCTCCGCTTCGGGGTGGCGGAAGCGAAAGAAACCCGACAGGAAAAAGCCGGATACCAGTCCCCCCAGAAGGACCCGCCGCGCGGGGAGATATGGTTGATCGTTTTTACTCAGGAACCGGAAGTTGAAACTGATCCTCCGGAAGCGGCAGGCCCGAAGACAGTCCATGCAGAGGATGCATTCATCCTGCTGCAGGATTTCCCTGTCGAAGGAAGTGGGACAGACGGTACTGCAGGCCTTGCAGTCCGGACAAAGATCGACCGGCATTCTTTTGAGAGGCGAGAAACGGGCGACCATTCCCAGCAGGGTGCCCAAGGGACAGATATTCCTGCACCAGTTGCGCCGTTCATAACGTTCGAGAAAGATGATGGCGATAAACATCAAGGCCGAAACGAAAGCGAGCGGATAGAAAGTTTCCCGGAACGGAAGCAGGTGGTCGCGTATCACCCCGTAAGCCGGTTCGAGAAAATCGCGCTGCTCACCCACCAGATAGTAAAGCTTCGTCCAGCCCTGGCGCACGGCATCACCCATGAGTGGATAGAAGAAAAAGGTCAGGGCCCTTAGGAAAATGGCTATTGGATCCAGAACTCCCGCCAGATTGATATTGAACAGGGCCAAAGAAAGGAGGGGAAGGAGCAGCCAGTATTTAAGATTTCCTTTCAGGAATTTGAGCGGCGCCGTTTTTTTGATCCAGCCGGTGATCAGGTCGAGGAAGGTGCCCAGGGGGCAGATCCAGCCACAGAAAAAACGTCCCAGGATCAGGGTGAAGACGATTACCAGCAGCGCCGGCAACAGCAGCCAGGTAAAAGATCGGACAGCTGCCAGATAGCTGGCCAGCACCAGCGGGTCAGCCCGAAAAAAGCTGTTTATGGCTGCAGGAATGGTGTCGTTGCCGCGATATTCGGTCTGAACGAACAAAAAGAGAAACAGGATTAAAAACAGCAACTGGCTCAGTCGGGCGGGATTGATCTTCTTCATGCTTTAACTATTGTCACCTTTTTCAGATCCATTTCACCGAGTCCTCTCTTGCTGGCGGCAACAGTTACAGCAATATCCTTTGGTTTCAAACCGAAAAGAGTGGTCGCATAGGCATCGGCAGCAACTATGTCCGTGGAAGCTATGACTTTATTGAGAATTTTCACGTCCTTAAGATCGCCACCTTGGGGACCGTGGGCCGTCAGCACCCTTGTGGCATCCACCACCACCAGGTGTGTTTTCAGCACGCTGTTCACGTCTGCCAGCGCCGCGTCGATATTTTTGTGGATGCTCCCCCGGTTGCCTCCCATCACCCCCATGACATTCTTCAGCCCCAGGGTCAGTTTGGTTAGCCCATGATGCTTGGCAACAGGCACATTGATAAAGACGTCGGCCTTGAGCACCTCGTCGTACAGGTCCCACTCGCTCAACACTCCTCCCCTGATGGGCACCTTGCGGTAGCGGCCGCTATCCATGTACTTCACCTCAACTTTTTTCATTCCCTTAAGTGCCGCCGGTATACCGCAGTTTGCATAACAGCGCCGCTCGTCATTGCAGGTGCGGTCGAAGACCTTTACCTTTTTTGCTCCGGCGCGCAGGACTTCTTCAACCACCGCCCTCACCACCAAGGGATTGGTGTTGGCTGCCTGCTCCGGGTTCCGGTCCCATCCCATGTTGGGTTTGACCACAACCACATCCCCTTTTTTGACGAACCTGTTCATACCACCGAGGGCAGCAATGGCATTTCTCGTTACCTGAGCATGGTCCTTCCCCTCGGCAACAGCTACCACCGGACTGCCGGCGGCCATAAGATCCCTGAGCAGCCATTGATGGAAAACAGCCGAAATCCCTAAAAGCCTGAGAAATGTCCTTCTTTTCATTTGTCGCCCCCTCCGCCAGGGATGAAATTTATGAATGTCAACTATACCTTTCACCCTTCCCATGTCAACACAGTTCTATCCATGACAGAGCAGGAAGATGTGTTATAGTTCTTGATCAAAAGGAGACACAGATGCGATTTTCACCCCTGATCACCGATCTATATGAACTGACGATGCTGGCGGGCTACCTTGAGGAGGGAATGCACGAAACGCCGGCGGTGTTCGATCTCTTCTACCGCCAGAACCCGTTCAAGGGTGGCTACGCTATTTTCGCCGGGCTGGATACGGCTCTCACCTATCTGGAAAACCTTGCCTTTGATAAAGAGGAAATCGCCTATTTAAAGGGACTCAATCTCTTTCGCCCCCGTTTCCTTGAGTTTCTCCGGGACTTCCGTTTCAGGGGGCGGATAACGGCCCCTGCCGAAGGGACCGTTGTCTTTGGCAACGAGCCGCTTCTGACCGTGGAAGGGAACCTGGCCGAAGCCCAGTTCGTGGAAACGGCATTGCTCAACATCATCAACTTCCAGACCCTTATCGCCACCAAGCAGCCCGCATCACCCATGCGGCAGGAAATGCCAAGGTAATAGAGTTCGGACTGCGTCGCGCCCAGGGGCCCGATGGCGGTTCAAGCGTCGCCAGGGCCGCCTATATAGGCGGAGTACGCAGCACCAGCAACGTCATGGCTGGTATGCAGTATGACATTCCGGTAAAGGGGACCCACGCCCATAGCTGGATCATGGCCTTTCCCGACGAGCTGACCGCTTTTCGCGCCTATGCAGATGTCTTTCCCGACAGCAGCATCCTGTTGGTCGATACCTATGACACCCTCAAAAGCGGCATGGTCAATGCCATCACCGTCGCCGGAGAACTGCGTGCCAAAGGACATGAACTGGTCGGGGTGCGCCTCGATTCCGGCGACCTGGCCTACCTGAGCAGGCAGGCCAGACACATGCTCGATGAAGCCGGTTTTACCGAAGCGAAGATCGTCGCCTCCAACGAAGTGGATGAATACGTCATCGAATCGATCCTTTCCGAAGGGGGAAAGGTGGACATCTATGGAGTCGGAACCAAGCTGGCCACCGGCATGGGAGATGGAGGAGGAGCCCTCGGCGGTGTCTACAAGTTAGTGAGGATCGGCGCACAACCCAAGCTCAAGGTGACCAGCGATATTGCCAAAGCAACCCTCCCCGACCGGAAGAAACTGCTGCGCGCATTGTCAGAGGACGGTTCCTGCATCATGGACATTATTGCCCTGGCTGACGAGAAGATCGAAATCGGCCGAAAGGTCTACAACCCGGTCAACCCGCTGCAGTTTACCCATATTCCCACAGGGGTGCGTTTAACAGAACTGCGTACAGTTGTTATGGAAGAGGGCAAAAGGACGGGCTCTTCGTCAACTCTGGATCAGCTTGCGGACCGTTGCCGCCGGCAGCTCGCCTGCCTCCCCCAGGGATGTCTGCGCTTTATCAATCCCCACACCTACAAGGTTTCCATCAGCTGCGGGATTCATGATCTGCGTCTGAGGCTTATGGAAGAGCTGCAGCAGGCTTAAGTTCGTATCTCACCCATGGGACCCGGTCCCGGAAATGATTGCCACATCCGGCTTGACATCCTGATCCTGCTTTGCCTCCAGCATGGTTGCGCTCAACGTAGCCATGCCGGCATCCTGCACCACCGCCGCACACTTCGGATAGTCGATTTTTGCAGTGGCCGTTTTCGGCAGGGCATCCATGAGCCTTACTTCGGCCGGCAGTTTGTATCTGGGAAGCAATTTTACACAGCGGTTCAGAATCTCCTTCTCCGAGCACCCCTTCTCCAGGGGCGAGCCACTGCCAGCAGCCGCTGCCCCAACAGCAGGTCAGGCACACCGACAACCGCCACCTCAGCCAGAAGGCCTGTGGACATCATGGCCTCTTCTATTTCCCGTGGATTTATCCGGTGGCCTCCTATTTTGAGCAGGTTATCCTTCCGGCCCACCACGAAATAGTATCCTTCGCGGTCTCGGTAACCAAGATCTCCCGTATGATAACCATTGTCATCCAGAACGTTCGCCGTATGAACGGAGTCCTTCCAGTATCCCTGCATGATGTTTGGGCCGGCGGCCACCAGTTCGCCCGTCTCCCCTACCGGCAGCTCCCTCCCCTGCTCATCCAGAACGCGCAGCGTGACGCCGGCAATGGGCCTGCCGATGGAGTCGATCCTGGTCCGCAGTGATTCGTGCTCCAGCACGGTCAGGCGTGCCGAGGCCTCGGTGGCGCCGTACATTATATAAAGCCTTGTATGGGGAGGCAGCACCTGCAAAAGTTCCTCCTTCAACTGCCTTGACATGTGTCCCCCCGCCTGGGAGCAATAGCGCAGAGAACCGAGCCGGTCACGGTACTGCAACAGGGGTGAGCGCTGAAGCAGATAGGCATAGCTGGAGGGAACCCCGGAGAACCCGGTCACCTGTTCCTTCACCATCTGTTCAATCAACTGTCCGGTAAAGGCAAACTTGTTGTTGACGACCACCGTCCCGCCGGCGGCGAAATGGGTGTTAACCAGCGATTTTCCCATCACATAGTGGAAGGGAAGCACACTCATCTGGATATCGGATTCTGTGATCCCGAGAGCTTGGATGATTGCATGGGTATTTGAGACGCAATTCCGGTGGGAAAGCATAACCCCCTTGGGCACGGCTGTGGACCCCGAAGTATAGACGATGCTTGCCAATTCGTCCGGGTGCATGGGAATCGCCGGGTTGTCGGCTATGACATTGCTGATGATATCTTCCCACGGGGTGACGGCAAAAGTGACGTTGCAGAAATTACGCGATGGTTCCTTTATCAGGAGTGCCTTCAGCTTGCTCCCTTCCAATCCGGATGAAAGATCGAAAAAAATGTTCTCATGCCTGGACGCAGTGACAATTGCTCCGGGCTGAAGCTCATTGAGCAGCAATTTCAGGCGGTCCGGGTGCAGGTCCGTACTCAGGGGCACGGCAACGGCTCCCGCTTTCAGGGTACCATAATAGCTGATGAGATACTGAAGGCCATTCTCCACGAAAATGATGACTCTGTCGCCACGAGAGACCCCACAAGTCATCAAATGTGCTGCGAACTGGTTGGCATTGTTGTTGATCTGGAAGTAATTGACCCTCAAGTCCTCATGGACGAAGGCGATCTTGACAGGCCTGACAATTGCGTTAGTCTCAAGAAAATGATGAATGAGCGTCTGTGACTTGTACATGGCCCCTCCTGGAAAGAGATTGCAAGCAAAAACCAGCATACTCCTGATATTTTATTAATTTACAAATTTTAACAAATCAATAATAGCAGGAGTTTTGTCCGATATAAAGGCGGCATGGTGATTTTTTTCCACGAGCGTGAAAAGGAGCGTATTTATGTCAGTCAAAAATGAAACGAAGCCGGCATTGCTGATTGTGGATGTGCAGAATGACTTCTGCCCGGGCGGGATGCTGGCCGTGGCCGAAGGTGACCGAATCATTCCGGCTCTCAACGGATACTGCGAGCTGTTCCTCAATAAGAACCTGCCCATTTTCTTTTCCAGGACTGGCACCCGCAAGAAACGTCGCACTTCGAGGCCTTTGGCGGTGCCTGGCCGGTACACTGCATCATGGAAAGCAAAGGAGCGGAATTTCATCCTGCCCTCAAGGTGCCGGAGGTGGCTACGATCATCTCCAAAGGCATGGATCCATCACGGGATGACTATTCTGCCTTTGACGGCGTCGACGATTCCGGCACCCCTTTTCCTGAGCTTTTACGGCGTCTTGATGTGAATACAATATTCATCGGCGGACTGGCCACCGACTATTGCATCAAAGAGTCGGCATTGGCAGCGCTGCGGCAGGGATTTTCCGTAACCTTACTGGAAGATGCCGTCCGTGGAGTGGATCTCAAGCCTGGCGACAGCGCAAAGGCAATGGCTGAGATGAAAACAACCGGAGCCAAATCCACAAACTTGTCCACTATTGATTTAGGCTGACCTGCGACTGCAACCTCTCCCATCATGGCGATTTCGTTGACATTTCAGGTCAAAAGAGCTAGAGTACCGCAGCTCTCACCCTAAGTCGACAAAGGAACAGCCATGATCAAGACCAACAACCTGAAAATCAAGAGCATTACCCCCATCATCGCCCCCACCGATCTGCGGCAGGTATTCCCCCTTTCCATCGAAGCCAGTGAATTCGTCAGCGCCAGCCGGGAGAGTATCAAGAACATCCTGCATGGCAAGGATCCACGCCTGATGGTGGTGGTCGGGCCATGTTCCATCCATGATCAAAGGGGCGCTTGAGTATGGGGCAAAACTGGCCAAGCTTTCTGCCGAAGTTTCAGATCAGTTGCTCCTCATCATGCGAGTGTATTTTGAAAAGCCGCGAACAACCGTCGGCTGGAAGGGGCTGATCAACGACCCGGACATGAACGGCACCCACCTCATTTCCAAGGGGCTGGGCACTGCCAGAAGGCTATTGACCGAGATTATCGCCATGAAAATACCGGTCGCCACCGAAATGCTCGATCCTATTACCCCTGAATACCTGGCCGACCATCTCTCCTGGGGGGCCATCGGCGCACGCACCACTGAATCCCAGACCCACCGCGAACTGGCCAGCGGCCTTTCCTTCCCCATCGGCTTCAAGAACGGCACCGACGGCAACCTTCAGATCGCCATAGACGCCATGATCGCAGCAAGACATTCCCACAGCTTCCTGGGCATCAACCGGGAAGGGCTTACTTCCATCGTCCAGACCACCGGCAATCCAGACGTACACATGGTCCTGCGGGGTGGAAGAAAACCAAACTATTCTCCCGAAGACATCCGCAATACCGAAGAAAAGCTCAAAGCCGCCGGTCTCCTGCCGACCATCATGATCGACTGCAGCCACGGCAACTCCGAGAAAAACCATGAAAAACAGCCCATGGTGCTGGAAAGTGTTGTCCAGCAGATTGCTGCAGGCAACACCTCCATTTCCGGGGTGATGATCGAAAGCTATCTGGAAGGGGGAAATCAAGCGATGCCAAAGGACATTTCCCAACTGAAGTACGGCGTATCCATCACCGACAAATGCATCGACTGGCAGACTACCGAGACTATCCTGCGCAAGGCACACGCCAGCCTCAAGGCCTGTGGCGGGAGAAAAACAGCTTGATCGGTAATTGGTGATTGGTGATTGGTGATAAGAAAAGCCCCGCCGGAATTCCCGCGGGGCTTTTTTTCACCATTCACCATTCACCATTCACTGTTTTTTTCAGGCACAGCAGCCCCGATTGCACTTCACCGTGCGCATGTGGATGGCACGGATATAAGTGGCATCGATCGCTGTTTTCATTTCCTCAACCACCTCGGGCGGCACTGCAGAGTCCAGGGAAAGGATGACCATCGCTTCCCCCTTTTTCTCCCGGCGTCCCAGATTCATTGAGGCTATGTTAATGCCATGGGTGCCCATGATGGTGCCGATCTGGCCGATCATACCCGGACGATCGGTGTAATTGAGAAGCAGCATGTGCTCGTCGGGAGCAAAATCCATGGAATAATCCCGCAGACGGACGATACGCGGTGCTCCCTCGAAAAGAGTACCGGAAACCGTGCGACGTTTTCCCCCCTCCACTTCTACAATGAGGGTGATCAGGTTGGAGAAGGCCCCGGCCTGGGTCGATTTGGTCTCCTCTACGACAATGCCCATCTGCTCTGCAACAAGACTGGCATTGACCAGATTGACGTCCTGGTCCACCCGGCGGTTGAGTAGTGCCGAAAGGCCACAGACACTGAGGGGAGAGCAGTCGTAATGGGCAATGTTGCCCGAATAACTGAAGATAACCTTGGCTATATTGGTGTCCACCAGCTGGATACCGAAGTCGGAGAGCACGCTCATCAGGTTGAGGAACGGCCGCATCTGGTCCATGAGCGCCATGTCGAAACGGGGAATGTTGACGGCATTCTCCAGGGGCTGTTCATCCAGATAGTTGAGGATCTCCTTGGATACGTCGACCGCCACGTTGATCTGGGCTTCGAAAGTGTTGGCGCCCAGATGTGGAGTCACAACCAACCTTTCCTGGGAAATCAGTTCTTTGAGGACTTCGCTCTTCGGCGGCTCTTCGCTCCACACATCCATGGCAGCGCCATAGACCTTACCGCTTTTAAGGGCATTCAAAAGCGCCCCTTCAGTGATAATGCCGCCGCGGGCAGCATTGATCAGAATAACGCCATGCTTCATCATGGAAAGCTCCCGCTCTCCTATCATGTTGCGGGTCTCATCGTTCAAGGGTGTGTGCAAGGTGATGATGTCGCAGTTCTTGTAGATCTCGTCGTGGGAGACCAGCTTCACACCAAGATCATGGGCGCGTTTGGCGGCAATGTAAGGATCGCAGGCGAGGACCTCGCATTCAAAGGCCTTGAGCCTGGTGGCGACCCGGCCGCCAACCTTGCCCAGACCAATGACTCCGGCGGTTTTCCCTTTCAGCTCAACACCGGTGAAGGGGGCGCGTTTCCATTCGCCGTTTTTCAGGCTGGCGTTGGCCTTGGTAATATTGCGGCAGAAGGCAAGCAAAAGGGCCATGGCATGCTCGGCGGCACTGTTGGTGTTGCCGAATGGCGCATTGACAACGATAACCCCCTTGGAGCTGGCGTAATCCACGTCCACGTTGTCGATACCGACTCCTGCCCTGGCCACCATTTTCAGATTCCTGCCCGCATCCAGCAGGTCCTTGTCCACGGTGGTTCCGCTGCGGGTGATGATCACCTCGTAGTCGCCGATAAGTGCCAGCAACTCCTCTTTTTTCAGGCCGAGACGAATATCCAGCTCCACCCGGGGATCTTTCTTCAACAGCTCCAACCCTTCCTGCGCCACCTCGTCTGTTACGATAACCTTCATTGCTCTTTCCTTCCTTTGTTTAAATCAATCTCCGAACTTCGAACTTTACATAGAACCTAAACATTCCTTGGCCCGCTGGATGAACTGCCGCACCTTTTCCGGATCCTTGACCCGGTGGGCCGCTTCCACACCGCTTGAGACATCGACCCCATATGGAGACACGTAGTGGACGGCTTCCGCCACATTTTCCGGGGTCAGACCTCCCGCAAGGATGATCGGGCCAAACTTCTTGGCCATCAATGCCGTATCCCAGTTGAAGGTGACGCCGGTACCGCCGAAGGCTTTGGTGACCAGGCATCCAGCAGATATCCGGCCACATTGTATTCATCCATGTGGTCCAGGCTGGTGATGTCCTTGATCCGGAAAGCTTGATAACACGCCTGTTGACCCCGGCGCAGAATTCCGGTGGCTCATCGCCATGGAGCTGCACCACATCCAGACGACAGCGGTCGGTAACAGTATTGATAAAATCAAGGGGCGCATGGACAAACAGGCCCACCACCTGGACAAACGGTGGAAGCACCCTGATAATTTCAGCTGCCTGGGCCGGCTCAAGATTACGGGGAGATTGATCGTAAAAAACAAAACCAAGGGCATCGGCGCCAGCTTCCACCGCCATCATGGCATCGGCAACAGTGGTTATACCGCAGATTTTCACCTTTGTCATTTGTGTATACCCCTCGGGAATAAGCTGATGCTTTATTATAGCACAGCCAGAAATGTCCCTTAACCTGCTACTCTGTGAGGAGCTCCCGCAGCTTCGCCCCCATATCCGGCTCCCGCATCAACGACTCCCCGATAAGAAAAGCACCGGCGCCGGCCTGCTGCAGACGAATCACATCTGCCCTGAAATGAATACCGCTCTCCGCCACAATCAGCCTCTCCGGCGGAACCAGCGGAGCGAGGCCTTCCGTAACGGCAAGGTCACAGACGAAGGTTCGCAGGTTCCGGTTGTTGATGCCGATCAGGGTGCAGTCGGTTTCAAGTGCCGTTTCCAGCTCGGCCCGGTCGTGGACCTCAAGCAGCACGTCAAGGGACAACTCTTTTGCCAGGGCCGACAAGTCCCGCAACTGGTGAATATCGAGCATGGCAGCGATGAGAAGAACCGCATCGGCTCCGGCAGCACGGGCCTCATAGATCTGGTATGGGTCAAAGATAAAATCCTTGCGCAGCAGGGGTAAGCCCACCTGCTCACGAATAAGAGCCAGATAGCTCAAGTGTCCAAGGAAGAAATGTTCTTCGGTCAGCACCGACAGGCAGGCGGCACCATTTTTTTCATAAACGGCAGCAATCTCCACCGGATCGAAATCGGCCCGGATCAAACCCTTTGACGGAGAACCCTTCTTGACTTCGGCGATGATAGCGGCCCAACCGGATTCGCCGGCATTTCTCAATGCCTGCTCAAACCCCCGCGGCTGGTCTTCCAGGTCGGCAAGGCGCGCCTGCACCTCCGCCAGAGGCCTTGCCCCTTTCACGGCAGCAAGCTCCATCTTTTTATGGGCGACGATTTTCTTTAGAATGTCCGGTGCATCAGTCATGAATGATCCGCCTGCTATGCGTTGGTCAGTGCCTTGAGTTTTTCCAGTTTTGCCAGTGCTGCTCCGGAATCTAGCGCCTCGACGGCCAGTTTCACCCCTTCGGCCGGGTTCGCCGCCCTGCCGGCGGCAACAAGTCCGAAAGCAGCATTGATAAGGACCACGTCACGCTTGGGTCCTTTCTCCCCTTCAAGAATGCCCCGCACCGTTACCGCGTTGGCCACGGCATCGCCGCCGCGCAGATCGTCCATGGCACAGCGAGCGAACCCCAGGTCTTCCGGCTTGAACAGCCAGGTCTTCACTTCTTCGGGAGTTACCTCGGCCATGCGTGTTTCCGTGGTCAGGGTGATCTCGTCCATGCCGTCCATACCATAAACGACAAAGCCGCGTCGCAGCCGAGGTTTTTCAGGACATGGGCCAGTTTTTCAACCAACTCTTCCCGGTAGACCCCCAGCACCTGGCAGGGTGCCCCGGCCGGATTGGTCAGTGGGCCGAGAATATTGAAGATGGTGCGGATGCCGATTTCCTTGCGCGGGCCGATGGCAAATTTCATGGCGCCGTGCAGTGCCGGGGCATAGAGAAAACCGATCCCCGCTTCATTGATGCAGTTTTCAACGGTTTCCGGCGTCACTTCAAGGCTTATTCCCAGCGCTTCAACCACATCGGCACTGCCGCAAGCTGAAGAAACGGAACGGTTGCCGTGCTTGGCGACCTTGACGCCGCAGGCGGCAACGACGAAAGAAACGGTGGTGGAAATATTGAAGGTGTTGGTTCCGTCGCCGCCGGTACCCACCACATCCAGGATGGTTTCCAGGTCGATGTTGATGTCATCACGATCCAGGTCGAGCACGTTTTTGCCCACTCTGATCCGGGTTGCCCGGTCACGCATCACCCGTGCGGCACCGGCGATTTCAGCCACCGTCTCCCCCTTCATACGCAAAGCGGTGATAAATGCCGCAATCTGCGCCGGTGTCGCCTCACCGGACATGATCTGGTCCATGACCTGGATCATCTCTGACTGGGAGAGATCCTCCCGTTCCACCACCCGTGCTATCGCTTTCTTAATCATAACGTCCCCTCACCCCTCACCCC
>NZ_BBCJ01000034.1 GCF_001311985.1 Geotalea toluenoxydans JCM 15764 | reverse complement strand
GAGGACGGAAGGGGTAGGCCCTTGCACCATGGGGATTACCTCTCCCGTTACCTTTTCCCGTTCCACTCCCGTTATTCTTACCAGCTGTTCCGTCTTCAACAGGTCATCATCCCCCTCCATGAAAACCGGGATGTAGTTGCGGGACAGCCCCTTGAGCAGGTCGCCTTCCCGGGTCTGGACCAATACCTGCAGTTCTCTGCCGATGAAGTTGCGGTAATAGGCTTTTTTCTTTTCTTCGGACAGCTTGCGCAGGGCCTTGGCCCGCTCTTTGATGACACTGCTGTGGACATGACCTTCCATTGTTGCGGCGGGGGTTCCGAGCGGGGAGAGAATGGGAAAACGTGGAAATAGGCAAGTGGCAGGGATTCCAGGAACCGGTAGCCATCCTGGAATTCATCATCGGTCTCGCCAGGGAAGCCGGTGATGATATCGGTGCCGATACAGATGGAGGGGAGGGCGGTATCGAGCTTCTCCATTACCGTGCGGAAGTCAGCGGTGGAGTAGTTGCGGTTCATGGCCTTGAGCACCCGGTCGTGGCCGCTCTGCAGCGGGATATGCAGATGGGGACATACTGTAGCTGATTTGGCAAGGAAGCTGATCAGGCATCCGAAACCTCGGTGGGTTCCACCGAGCCAATGCGGAGCCTTCCCACCAGCCGCTCTTTTTCTGCGGCGGCCAGTAGATCGAGCAGCGACAGAGGCGGAGCCAGATCCAGCCCATAGGCGCCCAGATGGATTCCCGTAAGGACCACTTCCTTAAAGCCGCGCTCGGCAAAGGTCCCGATACCGGCCAAAGCTTCTTCCAGGGAGACGCTTCGGCTTCTGCCCCGTGCATAGGGGACGATACAGTAGGAACAGAAGGCATCGCAGCCGTTCTGTACCTGAAGAAAGGCCCTGGTGTGCTCAGCAAAAGTTTCCAGCGTCGTGCCGCGTGCATGCTGCTCCTGGGCGATATCCGAGACCAGCACCTGCCGGCTGTCCCCCAGGTCACTGAGCATCTGGGCAATGCCCTTTTTTTCGCTGTTGCCGAGGATGAGGTTGACCCCCGGCATGTCCTGCAGTTCTTCAAAGGCGACCTGGGCGTAACAGCCGGTGACGACGATCTTTGCCGATGGATTCTGCCGCGAGGCGCGGCGGATTAGGCGGCGCGACTCGGCGTCGGTTTTGGAGGTGACGGTGCAGGTATTGATGACGTAGATATCTGCAGCATCATCGAAGGGGACGATGGAGAAGCCTTCCTTGCCCAACGTTTCGGCCATGGCGGCCGATTCGAACTGGTTTATCTTGCAGCCCAGGGTGGTTATGGCCACCGTCTGTTTTTGTTTATTCACCATCAACCATCCACTGCTTATGGGTACCATCTGCTTTTTCAATCACCAATCACCATCAACTATTCACTGCCTTTTCAATCCAGCCGCCGCCCAGCACAGTGTCCCCGTCATAAAAAACCACCGCCTGTCCGGGGGTGACCGATTTTTCCCGCTCGGCGAACATGACCTCGGCCCGGTTACATGGCAGTGGCTTAATGGTGCAGGAGACGGGCTGGTGCCGGTACCTGATCTTGCATGTTGCCTCGATGGCAGCCTCAGGCGCCGGTTGATCCAGTTGATGTTGGCCGCAACAAGGCCATGGCTGAACAGGGCATCCTTCGGCCCTACCACCACCTCTTTTTTTTCGGCGTTCAATTCAAGGACATGGAGCGGTTCGGGATGGGCAATACCTAACCCCCTGCGTTGGCCGATGGTATAGCGGTAGGTGCCCCGGTGCCTGCCGAGGATCTTGCCGCTCCGGTCGATGATATTGCCGGGCAACAGCTCCTTGCCCCGCTCTTCCTCGATGAAACGTACGTAATCGTTGTCGGGTACGAAGCAGATCTCCTGGCTTTCACCCTTTTCCGCTACCCGCAGGTTATACCTGGCGGCAAGGGCGCGCACCTGCGTCTTGGTCATTTCCCCCAGGGGGAAAAGGGTCATGGCCAGCTGTTCCTGGGTGAGGGTGAAGAGGAAATATGACTGGTCCTTGGTCTGGTCCACTCCCTTAAGGAGATGGAAACGGCCGTTGTCATCCCGAAAGGTCCGGGCGTAGTGGCCGGTGGCGATAAAATCGGCGCCGAGCCCTCTGGCCTTTTTCAGGAGCAGTTCGAACTTGATCCATTGATTGCAGCGAACGCAGGGATTGGGAGTACGGCCCTTCAGGTATTCATCGACAAAATCCCTGATGACCAGGTTCTCGAATTCTTCCTCGAAGTTGACTACATAAAAGGGAATACCCAATTGCTCCGCCACCCGCCTGGCGTCATGGATGTCGTCCAGGGAGCAGCAGGTGTCGAATTTTTCGTCCTCGGCGGCAGTAAATTTGCCATAGTCCCAGACTTGCATGGAAATGCCGATCACTTCAAAGCCCTGCTCCTGGAGAAGGGCTGCCGAAACCGATGAATCGACGCCACCGCTCATGGCGATGACGACACGTTTTTTGCTGTTTTCTTTATGCATGAGCCTTATCTGTCTCTATTTTTGCTGAAGCCGCTGCAGGATCTCCGGCAGGACCCCCAGTAAGTAATTTACCTCTTCTTCGGTATTTGTCCTGCCCAGCGAGAAACGAACGGAACCTTTGGCCGAGGCAGGATCGACCCCCATGGCAGCAAGGACCGGTGATGCCTTGAGGGTTCCGGAGCTGCAGGCGGAACCGGACGAGACGGCGATGCCTTGCAGATCCAGGTTCAAGAGCAGTGAGTCTGCCTCAAGTCCTGTGAAAGATATGTTGGCAGTGGTCGGCAGGCGGTTTTCACGATGGCCGTTCAGACTTGCCTGTGGAAAGATGGCCATGACACCCTTTTCCAGTCGGTCACGCAACTGCTGCACTCTTGCAGCCTCGGAAGACATCTCCTCCTTGGCGATCTGGCATGCTTTGCCCAGAGCGACAATCCCTGCGACATTCTCCGTGCCGGCTCGCCGGTTACGCTCCTGGGCGCCGCCGTGCAGCAGGGGATGCAGTTTGATCCCCTTTCTGACCACCAGTGCACCGATACCTTTGGGGGCGCCAATCTTATGGCCGGAGAGGGATAACAGGCCAATGTCCATGCCACGGCAGTCGACTGGCACCTTGCCTACCGTCTGCACGGCATCGCAGTGGAAATAAACTCCGCGTTCCCTGCAGATGGCCCCAATCTCCCGAACAGGGAAAAGGACGCCGGTTTCATTGTTGGCAAACATGGCCGATACAAGAATGGTTTTGTCGCCGATAGCCGACTTCAGCTCCTGCGGGTCCACGAGGCCATCTCTATCGACCGGCAGCCTGGTAATCCGGTATCCCTCATGTTCCAGATAATGGCAGCTGTTGAGCACGGCGGGATGCTCAACTGATGTGGTTATGATATGGTTGCCCTTGCTGCGATTGGCGGCGGCGACACCTTTGATCGCCATGTTGTCCGACTCGGAGCCACAGGAGGTGAAGATCACCTCGGATGGTGCGCAGCCCACCAGCCGGGCCACCTCTTCACGGGCTTCCTCCACCGCGCCCTTGACCATCCTGCCTGCCCAATGGATGCTGGAGGGATTGCCGAACTGCTCCCGGTAAAAGGGGAGGATCGCCTCAAGAACTTCCGGATGGACCGGAGCTGTGGCGTTGTAATCCATGTAAATCATTTTGACCTGTAAGTGTGTAAAATTTTGAAGGTAATGGCAGGTGGCAAATCAGGCTTCCAGGTTGCGTCGCGCTTCCTGGGCCAGGTCTTCCAGGGTAATCCCATCGAGAAATCCCCGGATTTTTTCTCCCAGCCCTTTCCAGATATTGTGGGTGACACACTGGGAGATTCGCGAACAGCCGGTACTGCCCTCATCCATGCAGGCCACCGGACTGAGCGGCTCTTCCACGGTGACGACGATCTCTCCGACTTTGATGAGTGAACTCTCCCTGGCCAGGATGTAGCCCCCACCGGGCCCACGGATACTGGTAACGATGCCGCCGTTTTTCAGGCGGAAGAAGAGCTGTTCCAGATAACTCAGGGGGATTTCTTCCCTTTGGGCTATTTCTTTGAGCGATACAGGCTTGCTGGTAGAGTAAAGGGCAAGATCAACCATTGCCCTTACTGCATATTGAGCCCTTGTTGATAAGCGCATGCTACTTTCCTTCTTCGATCCGCTTTTTCAATTGCTCATGCTCAAGGGTGAGAGCGGAAAATTTGCGTTCCAATTCCCTGATCTGGTCGAACAGGCAGGAAATGGCCTTGGCTTCAGGATCCGGAAGCTGGCCATGCTGCAGATCTATTTTTTCCGCGGGTTTTTCAGCGGCCATTACGGCCCGGCCAGGTATGCCGACAACGGTGGAATTGGGGGGGACTTCCTTAACGACGACTGAATTGGAGCCGATCTTGCTGTCCCTGCCCACGGTAAACGGTCCAAGGACTTTGGCCCCCGAGCCTACCACCACGTTGTCTTCCAGTGTGGGATGGCGCTTGGTCTTCTCCCAGCTGACTCCACCAAGAGTTACGCCATGGTAAAGGGTGACGTTGTCGCCGATCTCGCAGTTTCGCCTATTACGACCCCCATGCCGTGATCTATGAAGAAGCCCTTGCCGATCCTGGCGCCGGGGTGAATTTCTATGCCGGTGAAAAATCTTCCCCAGTGGGAGCAGAAACGGCCGAGAAAGAACAGCTCGTGTTGCCAAAGCCAGTGGGAAACCCGGTAAAACCAGATGGCATGAAGACCCGGATAACAGAAAAACACCTCCAGCTTGCTTCTTGCTGCAGGGTCCCTGTCGAATACTGCCTTGATATCCTCTTGTAACCTTGAAAACATGGCTCTCCCTTTCATGGTCTCATAAAAGTTAAGCCAGATTAAACCATACCTTACTATTTCAGTCAATTATTATGTGAGGGATTAAATCGGGGAAATTTCAGCGTGTCAGGGGGATGGCGAAGGAGAAAGTGGTTCCTCTGTCCTCTGAGCTTTCGACCCAGATGCGGCCGTTATGGGCATCGATTATCCTTTTGCTGACGGCCAACCCCAGACCGCTTCCTTTTTTAAGGGAGCCCTTGGCTGATTTCAAGTGGTAAAATTCATTGAAGATCCTGGTCACGTAAGCTTCCGGAATTCCTTCCCCTGTGTCCGATATGGAAATCTTCAGCTCAAGATCGTCCGCATCCACCGAAATGCCGATCTCGCCGCCCCGGGGGGTGAATTTGATAGCATTGCCGATCAGGTTGGTAAGGACGCATTTGATCTTACCGCCATCAAAGGAGCCAAAAGTATCGCTCTGTAGGGGGGTTACGGTCATCTGCACCCCATTGCAGCTGGCAAAAGGAGCGAGGACCGTATAGACCTCCCGGATGGGATCCATTATGTTCTGTTTTCCTATGGTCAGGGCATAATCCTTGAGATCGAACCTGGAACTGTCCAGCAGTTCTCGATAAGGTCCATGAGCCGGTCGCAGCTTTCAATGGCGGCGTCCAGATGCTCGCCCTGTGTTTCCGTAAGGTTGTCCGTGTCCGACTCTCTCAGTTGCAGGCAATTGCTGTGCAGGACCGCTACCGGCAGACGCAGGTCGTTGGTGGCCGTGTAGATGAATTCCGACTTGAGCAGGTCAAGGGCCTTCAGTCGCTCGTTTGCCTCGGCCAGCAGGTGCTGGTCCATTCTTTCCCGGGTCACATCAATAAGGGCAAGGATGGCGTAGTTTCCTTCCAGGCGATGATTACTGACCGAGACGGCGACACAACGTTTTTCCCCTGAGGATGTCTTGAAAAGGACGTCGTATTTTCTGGAAAATTCACGCCCCAGGAAGAAGTTGATGTGGTTTTCCATGCC
The DNA here is from genome assembly GCF_001311985.1 of Geotalea toluenoxydans JCM 15764. GTDB lineage: Bacteria > Desulfobacterota > Desulfuromonadia > Geobacterales > Geobacteraceae > Geotalea > Geotalea toluenoxydans. Next base: position 42,896 of record NZ_BBCJ01000034.1, on the reverse strand, counting down.
CACCTGCAGGCTTTCTTCTGCCAGGAAATCCTTCAACGACATTTTCAGCATCTGCTTTCCAGTGTAACCGAGCATTTCAGCAGCGCTTCTGTTGACATACTGCGGCTGTCCTGCCGCATTCAATACCATCAGCCCTTCAGAGGCATGTTCGAAGAGACCTTCATAAACCGTCTTCTCTCTAAGTTCTTTTTCCAGCTTTTCTTTCGTCTCCCGCAGTTCGTCCGATTCCTCAAGAACTTTCTCAAAAAGAGATGCATTTTTTATGGCATTTGCTGCGGCATCGGCGATCGATTGGCAGAAAGCAAGCTCGCGACTGCCGAACGAATTTTCCCCACCCTTTGTTCTCAAAATAAGGCGCCGATGATCTCCTGTTCGTGGTGTATGGGGATGACGAGGATGGTGTCGAAATCGATATCTTCAATGTATTCCCTGACCTCAGCCAGAAGTGGATGGCGCTTGGCATCTTTGACGACAAAAGCCCTGCCGGTGCGGATCATCTCCTGTAGTTCGGGATAACGGGACAACTCGATTCTTAATCCCTTTGCCGAGGGGTCGTCGTTGGAGGCGAGAACATGACCATGGCTACTGTCGCTGAATCTGACGATGGAGCAGCGCCTCATGTTGACGTGTTCAGCAATCCTGGCGACAATGATCTGCAGAATCTTTGCGGCATTGAGCGTAGAGGCAATGGCGAGGGAGAGATCAAGGATGATCCCGGCATCGACTTTCTTCTGTTCCACCAGGATCAGTGCATCACGTTTGTAAAGGTTCGCCTGGACCCGTGCCAGGAGCTCATTGGTGGAGAAGGGCTTGGTAATGTAATCATCGACTCCTTCGGCAAAAGCGGACAGCAGGTTGTTCTTTTCCTTGCTTGCCGTAATGACGAGGATCGGAATGGAGCTGTCTGGAGATCGCTTTTGATCAGGCGGGAAGCTTCGATGCCGCTCATGTCGGGCATCATCAGGTCCATGAGAATGATATCCGGGCGGAAGTCCTTTGTCTTCATGACGGCTTCACGGCCGTCACCGGCCTCTTCGATTACAAATTGAAGCGGGGCCAGGATGTCGCGCAACATCTGCCTGGCATACTTCTGATCATCTACAATGAGAATTTTATTCGCTTTCATCGTACCACCCGGTTTGTCATTGCAGCAAATAACATACCAGCAGGGGCATCAGTTCTGAAGCGTGGCTAGTCGCGGTCAATGGGCGGGCTAGATGATAAGCAGGGATTCTGGCGGGTTATCCGCTAAACCCATATCAGCAGATTTCATTTCAGAAAACCGATATATGAGCGGATTTGAATGTTGAGGTGGTAACAAGATCGGTGGTGAAAGGGTGTTGTTTGGTTAAATCACGTTTCTATGGGGCAAACTGGCGCTTTTGCAGTGTTTTTAGCTGGTCCGCCACCCTTTCAGCCGGGGCCTCGCCTGCCAGGCGGAGGAGTTCCGGGACACATTCATGGGGACTGCAGCAGGGAAAGGCCGTAGCGGAAAGGTGGTGGACCAGTTTCATGGTCCTCAGGCCGTCGAACCAGTCATGAAAAGCCTTATGCCGAGACCTGTGGTCCTTGTTGTTCTGCCGCAGCTTGTCCCAGGTGGGTGAAAACGCTGTCTGATCAAGAAAAACAGTTAATTCCGGCGATATTCCTTCGGCTAGCTCCATTAGCTGTGCTGCTTCGGAGCCAAGGTTGCCGGCGACCAGCTTCAGCCATTCCTTAAGGATCAGAAAGCATTCGCTCTGGTGGAAGACGATGGCATTCGGCTCGCCGGCCAGCGCTCGGGACATGGACCTGCCGGTACCGAACGGCACCCGATGGGAGGCGCGAGGGGAAGGATGTACCACGGTGCCGCACAGCTGCGAAACTCCGGCAACCCGGTGCATCTGCTGAAGGAAATAGAAGTCCTCGCCGGCGGCACGGCTGTTCATTCCGCCCATGCGGGCATAATCCACGGCGCGGCAGGCCATGGCGCTCCCTACCGTGTGGAAGGCATAGGGGGACCCGGCAATCTCCAGGCCCAGCACATAACAGCGGAGAAAAAGCTCATAGGTGTCGATCGCCTGCTGCTCCGCAGATGTTGCCGGCTGCTGGTGGCGAAAGGGGATGACGGCGCCCCCTGCCGTCGAATACTGGAAGTGGCGGGTAATTGCATGGAGGTAATCGGGCTCGACCAGTGTGTCGGCATCAAGGTAGATAAGAAGAGGACTGCAGCTGACATAATCGAGACAGGGGAGGGCCAGGTCGGCGCCGATTTTACGTGCAAGGCCTACTCCGCCCCCCTTGACGGGCATTTCACTTCCGGGCGAGGCAGCATCAACCCATGCCAGATGCAGCATGGACAGCTCGGCATCACCCGATTCAAGCATCTTCAGCGTAGCATCGTTATCCGTCTTGTCCTCTGGCGGCGCATCCTCCCGGTGATTGACCACCACCAGCACCAGGAACCGGTCGAGTAGCTCGGGCGGATTCTTTGCCAACGACCTCAATGTGGCGAAAAGGCGGGGACTCTCTGCCAAAGCCGGGATGATGACTGCTCCGGCATGGAGGGTTTCCCTCCTGCCGGAAATGGACCAGGCGCGTACACCTCGTTTACGGAGATAATCCGAGACATGGGTGGGAATCATGGTCGGCAAGATGGAGTGGACTGGGTTTTTTGATGGGAAAGGATCTTCAGGCTTCCGCCAGGGGGGCTGCGGCGCCGTCCAACCAATGGATGGCCGTGCCGTGCCGTTCCATGCGGGAGAACCACGTGCACTGGCGCTTGGCAAAGTCGTGGATGGCGCTGTTCAATTTTTGGAACATGTCGTTGCGGCTCAGTTCCCCCTTGAGGTGCCTGGCAATGAAGCGATACTCCAGTCCATAGAACTCAAGTGTCTCGAAGGGGATGCCGGCGTCGTGCAGCCGTTCCACCTCCTGGATAATCCCCTGGTCGAGCCTGAGTTTCAGCCTCTCGGTTATGCGTCGGCGAAGGATCGGACGGTCCCACTGGATGCCGAAGATCAGGGGGGACAGGCCGGGAAGGAACGGCGCCTGCGGGGGAGCGTCATATTCGGCGATTTCGATGGCCCGCACAAGGCGGTGATGGTCAAGGAGGTCGGTGGAGTTGTGGAGACGGGGATTGGCGTTTCCAAGGCGCTCCATGAGAGCCTCGTGGGAAAGACCGGCCAGTTGCCGTCGCAGCTGGGCGTTCTCAGGCACTTCTACCAGTCTGTACCCCTTCAGCACCGATTCCAGGTACATGCCGGTCCCCCCAACCATCACCGGCAACCTGCCGCGCTCCGTAATATCGTTGTAGGCTTGCTCGAAGCGGCGCTGGAACTCAAAGACGCTGAATTCATAACCGGGATCGACGATATCGATCAGGTGATAGGGAACTTCCCCATATTCGGACAAGTCCTTGCCGGTGCCGATGTCCATGCCCCGATAGACCTGCCTGGAATCGGCGGAGATGACCTCGCCGGAAAACCGCCGGGCCAGCTCCACCCCCAGCCTGGTTTTGCCCGAGGCGGTCGGACCAAGTATGACAAGAAGGTTGAAGAGCATCGAGGAACTACTTCTTCATCTTCAACTGGGACAGCATGTCGATCCCCTTCAAGAGGTCCAGTGCCCTTGAGAGCTGGTAGTCATCCTTTTTCGACTTGTCGGCAGCGGCCATGGGGGCAGGTTTTTCCTGCTTCTGTTCCTGTTTCTGCTCCGTTGCTTCCCCTTTTCCCTCAAAATGGTTCTCCAGGTCTTTTTCCCTGATGGCCTGGTCCTTGTCCGGTTCTCCATTCTTCGGTTTCATCATGCTGACGACGATATCGGGGGTGATTCCCCTGGCCTGGATGGATCGACCATTGGGGGTATAATATTTTGCAGTGGTGAGTTTGAGGCCGTCGCCGTTTTTCAGGGGCAGCACGCTCTGAACCGATCCCTTGCCGAAGCTCTGGGTGCCCATGATGATGGCCCGTTTGTGGTCCTGCAGGGCTCCGGCGACAATTTCCGAGGCGCTGGCGCTGCCGCCGTTGATCAGCACCACCATCGGGTAGCGGGGTTCCTTTTCCCCCACATAGCGGTCCAGCTTCTTTTGGCCGACGGCTCACGTCCCTCGGTGTAGACGATGAGGCCGTTGGAGAGCCCTTCGCCGATGAAGCGGTCAGCCACCATGAATGCCGAATCCACCAGCCCTCCGGGATTAAAACGAAGATCGAGCACCAAGCCGCGCAATGTGCCACCATTGTCCTCCCGCAGCTTCTTCAGGGCATTGGTGAAGTCTTCACCGGTCCTCGCCTGAAACTCGGCAATGCCGATATAGCCGAAACCCGGCTCCAGGGTTTTTGCCTTGAGGCTTTTGGTTTTGATGGTGTCCCGTACCAACGGGAAGATCAACGGGGTGCTGGAGCCGTTGCGCAGGATGGTAAGGGTGACGCTGGTTCCCTTCTCGCCCCGCATCAGGCTGACCGCTTTGGAGATGTTCATGCCCCTGGTCAGCTTGTCGTCGATCTTCCAGATGTGGTCCGCCGGCTTGATGCCGGCCTTGAAGGCAGGAGTGTCTTCGATGGGGGAGACCACCACCAGCTTGCCGTCCAGCATGTTGATCTCGATGCCCAACCCGCCGAAGGAGCCGGACATGTGCACCTGCATTTCCTTGAACGGTTCAGCCGCGAGGTATTCGCTGTGGGGGTCGAGGGAGGCGAGCATTCCCTTGACCGCGTTCTGCATGAGCTTCTTGCTCTCCACCTCTTCAACGTAATGTTTTTTGACGATGGCAACAACCTCGACGAACAATCGGATGTAGTCCTGGTCGTCTGTCCGGGTGATGCTTTTCCGGGTGTTGATGATGCCGATGATGGCTGAAGCCAGGATAATGATGATCAGGATCAGGGAGAGGATTATTTTTCTGCTTCTGCCCATGCGGGACGCGCCTCCATTCTGTGAATAAGCCGAACGGCTTAATTTAGATTCACGCCGGCAAATTGTCAACTTCAAAGCAGTTTCCCCTTAACCATCTTTTAATTTGCCTGTAACACCAATGCCACATAGTACATTTAGGATGTGCCCAGTCAAACGATCCGCGAATCTAAAGCCGGGTTATCCGGCAATCTAAAGGAGGAGAAAATGAAAGCAGGAGTTGCAGCAGTGGCACTATTAACCGCCGCTCTTATGAGCCAGGGAGCAATGGCCAAGACCTTGGAAGATGTGCTCAAGGAGAAAGGCGTCATAACCGAGGAAGACTACAAGGCCGTGACCAAGAGCAAGCCCCTGGATTACAAGCTCGGGAAAGGATTTACCTTTACCTCTCCCGATGAAAAATTCCAGATGTCCCTGGGGGCTCGCCTCCAGAGCCGTTATACGTTTACCGACAGCGATGGCGGCCAGAATACTTCCGAATTCAGGGTCCGCCGGATGAAGCTGTTCATGAACGGCTATGCCTACAGCAAAGACCTCACCTATAAGCTTCAGGTGAATTTTGCCGACTCGGGAAAGCTTCTTGAGGATGCCTGGCTCAATTACCGGCTCGTGGACGAGGCACAGTTTCTGGTCGGACAGGAAAAAGTCCAGTTCGCCCGTCAGGAAATCACCTCTTCCGGCTCCCAGCAGTTCGTCGACCGCTCCAATGCCACCGATACCTTCAAGATGGGACGCGATACCGGGCTCATGGTCCACGGCAAGATTGCCAAAGGGATATTCAACTACAACCTGGGCGTTTACGGCGGGGTAGGCCAGAACACCCAGCGCAAATTCACCAACAACGCCTTTGCCGCAAGGGTCGCCGTCAACCCTTTCGGCGACATGGCCTATTCTGAAGGGGATCTGGACAATAGCCAGAAACCGCTCCTGTCCATTGGCGCCGGCTACTTCATGGATACCCTGGCAAAAACCAGCGCCACAGCCCTGGAGAGCAACAACCTGACCTTTGCCGGGTCCAACGGCTGGCTGGGTAAAGGATTGGGCAAATTCGGCACTGAAAAGATCGATACCAACAGCGTCGCATCGATGCCGCTTTCAAATGGATGGGCTTCTCCGCTCAGGGTGAATACTTCCTCGGCCATGCCAACGGTCAGACTTCAGACAAGACCCTCCGCGCCCACGGTCTCTATACCCAGGCCGGTTATTTCATCATTCCCAAGCACCTGGAAGTGGCAGCCCGTTACTCCTTTGTGGACCCTGACCGGGACAAGGCCGACAACATTCAGACGGAAACCGCCGGGGCCGTTTCCTACTACTTCAACAAGCACAACCTGAAGCTGCAGCTGATGTGACAAATATTCACAAACAGCCGGCTCGTTCAGACGACATGCAGTACCGTTTGCAGGCACAGATTATCTTCTAATCAGGCTACCCAGCTTGATAAGCCTCCTTCATTGTTATCGGTCCGCCTCCCGGCGGGCCTTTTTTTTTGATTCTTCAGACATTTCCGGGGAAGGCAATCGTGCGTCGGGAGTGAGCGACGAGCCACAGCGGCAAGCGGACGCCCGCCGCACGTGGAGCGGAGGGAGGTTCGCCTGTTAACGCTTCATGCGGCATTACGCGGGCGGCACCGCAGGGTCCGCAGCTGTGGCGACAGAGCGAACGGACGACGTCGCGACTGCCTTCTTTTTCACCGGGATCCCCGGATGGAATATTTCAGTTTCTCGGACGTTCTTTTTTTACCCACCTTTAACGGTTCTGTAACACAACCGGCATCATTCCACGATACCCTTGTCGAAAAAGAAACGATAAAAGGAGAACGAATATGCAATTGATGCCCATGGGAGATTATTACGTCTGGTACTGCGAATGGTGCGACTCGCGCAACATGACGCTCTGGACAAGAATCGATGCCAAAGAAGTGGCCTGCGGCTGCTGCCACCGCACCTTTCCCCTTTCCACCAATGCGGTGGCAAAGGTAATCGCCGATTTCACCACGACACTTGCAACCCCTGCCATCTGAGGAGTACCAGCCGATGATCAAAAAAATACACAGAATCTTTGTCCTGCTGACGGCAGTCATGGCCCTTTCAGCCGGTCAGTCCTTTGCCGAGACAGTGCTCAAGGGGGCAGGAGCAACCTTTCCGTATCCTCTGTACAGCAAGTGGTTCAGGGATTACGCCCAGGTCGATCCGGTCGTGGCATTTACCTATGATGCCATCGGCAGCAGCGGTGGAGTAAAACAAATCATGGCTCAGGCGGTGAATTTCGGCGCAAGCGACCGCTTTCTCACCGATGAGGAACTGGCAGCCGCCCCGGGAAAACTCCTGCAGATCCCGACAGTAATGGGGGCAGTAGTGCTGAGTTACAATATTCCGGGCCTGCATTCGGAACTGAAACTTACCCCGGAGGCCGTCAGTGCCATTTATCTGGGCGAAATCAGCCGCTGGAACGATTCCCGGCTGGTGGCTCTGAACAAAGAGCTGAAGACCATAGATCAGAAAATCATTGTTGTCCACCGCAGTGACGGCAGCGGCACCACCAGCATCTTTACCGATTACCTTTCCAGTGTCAGCAGCGAATGGGCCAGGAAGGTAGGCAAGGGAAACACCGTCCAATGGCCGGTCGGCATAGGCGGCAAGGGGAGCAAGGAGATGGTCGAGCACATCAGAACGGTGCCCTTTTCCATCGCTTATATGGAAAATGCCTATACCATGGTCAATAATCTCCCCACAGCCGTGCTGAAAAACAAGGCCGGCCGCTTTGTCAACCCGACCATGCGCTCCATCAGGCGGCGGCGGTTGATGCCATAAAAAACGTGAAGAGTGATTACCGCGTATCACTGGTAAACCAGGCGGGCAAAGACGCTATCCCATAGTCGGCCTGACCTGGCTGCTTGTCTATCAGGAACAGAAAGACCCGGTGAAGGGAAAGGCGCTGGTGGAGTTTTTGAACTGGGAGTTGAAGAAGGCAGAGAAGATGACCTCGACCCTCTTTTATACACCCCTTCCGGAAAAGCTGGGCGGGATGGTGGACCAGGCGATCCGGAGCATCAGTTACTGAAACACCCGGTATTGTTTAAACCGGCGACTAAACATATGAATGGTAGGGGCGGCGCTTGCTCCGCCCAATCGGGGCGCGGCAAGCAGCGCCCCTACATCAGATCAATAGCTTGAAAAAAGGCCATTTTCCCCAGGGATATGGCCTTTCACTTTTCTTATGGGCGCACGATTGTGCAATGCTGCCTGCTGAACTCGACCAGGCTCCTCACCAGTTCTCCCTCCAGGGTCGGGTCAATATGGGGAATCTTGCTTTGGCCGCCGAGCTTGCCCCGCACCTCTTTCGACCACCGATAGATCAGTCCTGCCTCAACCTGGATAACGACCGGTTCCTTGATCCTGCCTTGGCTGCGAAAGGTGGCATAGTCGTCGTTTTGGGCGGTCAATGCCTTGTCAAGCAGATCTGCCGGATTAATGCCGCTCACATTTCCATCCCCAACCGCGAGTATCCACAGGTGGCGCCTCTCCGCAATTTGCGGACCGACCATGAATTCGCGTATGTTCAATCCTGAGTAGCTGTTAAGTCCGGCGACGGCAGCTTCAACTTCCCCTTGGGTCACCTTCTCTTCGAAGCGGTCGAGGAATTTGTCACGGCCGGTGAATTCAATGAACAAAGGGTCGCGAGCAGTGAAGCGGATGGTATCGCCGATGTGGTAGCGCCAGAGTCCGGCACAGGTGGAAAGTATTACGGCATAGCGCCGGCCTGTTTCTATTTCTGCCAACGGTACTGCAGCCACATCGGCCGGCGGGATGCCGCGGTCATTCAGATGTTCGAAGGGAACAAATTCAAAAAAGGCGCCGTAGTATGGGGCCAGCCGCATCTGGGGTTCGCCGTGCACCTGGAATGCCATGAAGGCTTCCGAGGATGGCAAAACCTCCAGGAAGTGGGGAGGGTGTTCCTGGAACAGTTCTGCAAATTCGAGCCGGTAAGGGGCAATACTGGTGCCACCGTGAATGATCAGCTCCAGGTTTGGCAGCAAGCTGTGGAGCGGCGCCTTTCCCAGCTCTGTACAACGCTTCAATAGGAGCAGAATCCATGGGGGGACGCCGGAGATGGCCCTGATGTTCCTGTCCCTGAGAAGCAGTTGGGCCAGGCGCTCCAGTTTCTCTTCCCAGGGGAGGGCGGCGGTGGCTGCGTCGGGTGCTATGAACGGATTAAGATAGAAAGGAGGGTGGCTCAGGGTGATGGCGCTCATGTCGCCGCTTTTGATGCCATTCCCCATGTCATTCAGCTGGGTATTGCCGGCCATGTAGAGCAGTTTCCCTCTGAATAGGCGGCTCTCCCTGTTCTGATGCAGGTACATGGCCGTCAGGTCGAGGGCTGCCCGCCGGTTGGCGGCAAACATCTCCATGGAAAAGGGAACATATTTGCTCGGCGCGGTGGTGCCGGAGGTTTCGCAGAAAAAGGGAATCTTTCCCGGCCAGGTCTGGTCTTTCAGCAGCAGTTGCCGTCGCCCTTCCTGCACCTGCCAGCCTTGGCCAGATAGTCTTTGCGGAAATCGTCATAGGTTCTGATGGGGACCCTCTCCCGATAAAGGTGATAAGCCTGGGCAAAGGGAAGGCGTGTAAGTTCCGGAAACCCGTAGTCCATGCCGAAGCGGGCTTTACTGCCGCGAACAAGCAGTTGGGAAAATATTTTTTCCTGGGCTGCCACAGGATCGCGTTTGAGGAATTTCCTCGCCGCTATGGAGGCTCCGGATTTGAGAATTTTATCAAAAAGGGGATTAGCAAGGTAGCTGGAAATTTCCATATCTAAACCACCGCAAACAGCACTGGCGCAACCAGCTTGTCATACCAGGCCTTTATGATGGGATTATAGTGCGAATGGTGGAATATGAGCGAGGCATGGGCGACGCTATCTCCTGCAGAACCGGAGCAGACAACCCGTACCTTGCCCCGCGGGAACAGTTGTCTGCATGTATCGGGGGTACGCAGTGCTGCCATGGTCGGCGAATTGGGGACGAGCAGGTCGCCTTCCTGTTCAGCCAGAAGCGTCAATGCCGGGCCGTTGAAAATGGGCCGATGGGGGAGGGGCCTGGAAAACCCTTTGAGCGCCAATACCCGCTGATAGCCCCCCGCAGCCCGAGGTCCTCTCAATGACATCCATGATTTTTTTCCTGATGGTCAGGTGTCGGCCGGATAACTGCCGGTTTTCCGCACCTGCTTCGAAGAGTGCCTTGAAACAGCGGCGGGCGCGGTCAATCTGCCTGTTTACATCTTCTTCGGCAGATGGATCGGCCTTGAGAATCCTTTTCAGATTGATCTCAAGCATCCTGATGCCGCCTGACTTATCCCGTTCCGGCCTGATCAGATCCTCGGTGCAGAGCACCGGGCTGGCCATTACTATACCTTTGATGCCCAGTTTCTCGGGTTCCATCCATTCCTGGAGGAACCGTGCCAGAAGACCCGAGCCGAAACTGACGCTGAAGATGACCGGCTTGTTGCATGGTTGTTTATATCTTCGATGAGATCGGCCAGCTGGGCAAAGAATAATTCTGACGTGAACCCGTTGCGCGGATAGTTCATATAATAAATGCTGCCGTATTGCCTGAAGACATCCCGTTGGAATTCGACCAGCTCGGTGGCGTCGGGGACGAAACCGCCGATAACGATGGTGGGGGTGCTGCCATATCCCTTTTCCTTGAAAATTTGAGAGCGATTGGCAAGGATGCTGGCAACGCTGTCCCTGAGCTGGAATTCCCGTCGCCGGGTCCGTGGAGTGAAGGGCTTTAGAGCCATGTGCCGGAGCAAGCCGGTGGCAGTTGTCACTGCTCCCAGCAGGGCGGGATGCCTGGTGAAATTTTTCCGGACAAAGGGGATGACTGATCCGTTCATAATGTTCCTCCCTAAGGGTTTGCACCATTATGAACGGGAATGGTTACGGACGTGTTGCGGTTCGGGAAATTATCTGTGGAGAATGGAACTGCAGGAAACTGGTGCGTTGGAAGGTCTTGCCAGCAGGTATCCCTGGCCGAAAGATACTCCCATTTGCGTAAGGAGATCCAATTCCTCCTTGCGTTCTATGCCCTCGGCAATGACTTTTGCTCCTATCTTGCCGCAAAAGGTCACCAGCGCCTCCACCAAAGCTTGCCTGGTTGCCGAGGTGTCGATGTCACTGACCAGGAAACGGGCCAGCTTCACGTATTCCGGTTCCAGCTGGGCGAGCATTTTCAGGCCGGCGTAACCGGAACCCAGGTCGTCTATGGCAATGGAATAGCCCTGCTCCCGGTAATAGGAAAGGACCCGGTTGAAGAGGCCGTAATCTTCGATCAGTGTCCGTTCCGTAAGCTCAAAGGTGATATTCGAGCGCTCAATGCCCAGTTCTTCAAGGAGTGCAGCGGTGACGCCCCGTTCGTGATCGTTGGCCTGGAGGAGGCTCGGGCAGACGTTGAGGAAAAGCCGTTCGGAGATGCCCAACTCCTTTGACCGGATCAGCGCATTCCTGCGGCAGAGCATCTCCAGCTGAAAGGTGAGTCCATGTTCAGCGGACTTGGCAAAGAGCAATTCCGGATCGGAAAAGGGGCTGGGTCTGCGACCCGGCTCAGTGCTTCGTAGCCATGGACGGCGCCTTCACCCAGGGAAAAGATGGGTTGAAAGACAGGAGTTATCAAGCCACCGGAGATAATATCTTCAATTTCCTGTCGTTCATGGAGTTGTACCGTGCTTGTGGATGTAGAGCCGCTGAACAGCTGCTGGAAGGCGCGAAACAAGGTATTATCCGCGTTTTCCCCTCCATTATTGGCAAGAAATACGCCATAGATGGTGAAGAGATCTTCTGCCTGTCTCTCGCTAAAGTTCCTGCTCATGTGTGGCAGGGAGAAATAACGGCACAGCTCGTGCGGATGGTTGCCAGGTCTCCTTGAAAATCAGTTTCACGGTAATCCCTGTCCGGCACGATGAGCAGGAAAAATTCTCCTTCGCTGGCTTTGTATCCCCCTTCGATGCGACCTGACAGCTTTCTGTCCATGGTTCTGATAAAAAGGGCAATGGACTTGCCAATCTTTGTATGAACCGGTTCTACGAATTTGAGGGCGACAATGGCCGCATGACCGCTTCTTTTAAGATGTTCCTTGAATTTCAGAAACAGGTAGCTGCAGTCGGAGAAGGAGTTTTCCAGCCTGGGAATGCGCCGCTGGTCCGGGGCAAGGTAAAGGGGTTTCAGTTGCAGATTGTTCATGGGGCCTCCTTGGCTTTTGGCCAGGTCGTCAATCATTGAGCAGTGCAGCCAGTTCGCTGCCGTAGTGGCGGATGTTGGCTTCGCGGTAGGAGTCCCGCAGCTCCCTCAGCTTGTCTATCTGCCGGTCCAGTTCCGAAAAATCCACACCAAGAAATCTGAAAATAAATGATTTCACAGTTCCTCCTTTTGAGGCCTCAGTCTTTGGCTGCTGCCGCCAGCAGAAAAATGCCGGTCATTTTGAAAAGCATGGTGTTGGTTGCGTTAACTTGCAACACTTGTATCTCGGCCCGCTTCTCCTCCTTGATACGCTTGAAGCAACGTAGAAGCAGGGCTATGCCCATGGAGTTTATCCGACCTGCATTGCCGAAGTCGAATTTTACCAGTTGCTGGTTCACCTTTGCCGGCAGCGCCATGAGCTGCGTCTCGGCCTGGGCGTCTATATTCCCTGCCAGTGAGAAATAATTGCACAGCACCTTGGGTGGGGCACGATCTTGAATGATGCATCCATTGTTCTTTCTCCTCCTTTTTTGTTCAACCGGTGGTTGTTATGTGAAAGCCGTGTATGGTTTCCGGCGGGACCTGTGATGACTTTTTAAGATGTCCGCCGATCAAAGTCTCTTTGCCCGGATTAACGCAAACATGGAAATGATCCAGAAAACGCCAGATGATGAAAAGTCCTCTTCCACCTGCATCATCTGCCGCTCCCATGTCCGCCGAATTTTTTGCCAGATATTCAAGCACCATGTCGGCGCCGAGCGTGCCCCAGCCGTCTTTAATTTCCATGGCCAGGGTTTCTCCATCAAAGGCGAAGCGGAAAACTATCCCCTCATCCGGCAGAATCTGTCTTCTTTCCCCCTTGCGGAAGATTTTCATACCGTCATCGCTCTTGGGCGCGCCGTAGAAAGCATTTTCCAGCATTTCATCCGCCAGCAGCGCACCCTTTTGGCGGAGCATCTCGTATTCCATTGAGTCTCCGACGATGGAATCCTCAAGTGCCTTGATGATCTGTTCCTTCTCTTCCGAAAATGAGAGTTGGAATTCCTGAATTTCTGTCCCCTTTTTCACATATTGGCCAAGGCGCCACTGCCTTTTCAAGATGAGATTACCAATGGCGACGGACAGGGGCTGATCTCCATCGCCGGTCGCTGCCTTTTCCTGCCGGTTTTCTATGATCAGATGCCGCACCTGGTCGAGCATGAACCTTTCCAGTGAAGGAGGCGGCATTGATGCCGGCGCAAGGATCAGTATTTCCAGCCCTGGGAAGTAACCGCGCAGTTCTTCCACCAGCTGTGGCCTTTTCCCCGGATAGAGAGCACTTGAAATAACTGCCAGTCCGGGTTCTATCCGGGCAGAGGCAATTTCGCCCAGGGTTACTTTGAGAAAGCGGTCGGCTATGACGCTGATAACTTCAGGGACATGGAAGAAACAGCTGCTCATGGCCTCAGCATCGGCATTGTCGGCGAAAAGCGCGAGAATGGTTTTATTCTGCTGCATGGGGGGCTCCTTTAACTGTCGAAGAGGCGATGAATATAGTCACGTCATCGGGGAACGATTCGCTGCCGGTGAAAAGCTCTGCCTCCCGCAGCAGCTTTCTTTTCAATACGCTGGCTTTAAATGGATATTTTTCGCCAGGGATGCTGACAGGCGTTCATAACCGAATTCCTCCCCTGCCTGGTCGGTACATTCCACAATGCCGTCGGAATACAGCAGCATGGTGTCGCCATATTCAAAAGAGGTTAAACATTCTCCGTAGCTGTTATTTTCTTCGAATCCCAGGGGAAAGCCGGAGACGCTGTCCAGCATCATGAGCAAACCTGAACCGGACCGGTGGATATAGGGGAAATTATGGCCGGCATTGGCAAAGGTAGCCTTGCCGTTTTTGGTGTCTATGACGGCTATGAGGCAGGTCATGAGCAGTGTCTGGCGGGCGGTGGCCAGAATGGCATTATTCATGCCGAACAATAATCCGGCAGGGGTGTCAACCCCTTGGGAAATGAGGCAGTGCAGGCTCGCCTTGGCCGCGGTGGTGACCATGCCCGATTGGACACCATGGCCGCTGACGTCGGCGACCAGCAAACCGATTCTGTCTTTATCCAGCTGAAAATAATCGAAATAGTCTCCGCCTATTTCCGAGGAAGTGGTTATTTCTCCGCTGACGGTCAATCCCTCGAAGCTGAATTCGGAAACGGGAAGCAGTGCCTGCTGTATTTCACCGGCTTTTTTTACCTCACTCTGAATACGTTCGCCGAGACTTTCCAGGGTTTGAACCAGTGATGCCTGTGTCATGGAGATGGTCATCATCAGATCCGATACGGAAACCATCCCCGCGTACCGCTGTGCTTCAGTGACTACGAAGCAATCCGTCTCAAGGAGGGATCAAAGTCCAGTAATCGCGAAAGTGCCCCATGCACGTCCAGGTCCGCTTCCATTGTCATGCAGTCTTCTTCCTGAAGAACCATGATCGGCTTTTTGCCAAAGAGTTCCATGGCAAATGGACGCCCCAGATGGTTGTAAAAAAGAGCTCTCCGGCTGATAATGCCGGTAAATATCCCTTCCGCTAATATGGGCAGGGCCAGCAGCGAGGGGTTTTTCTGGAAAATCTCCACTACCTCCGATACCGGTAATTGGGGGGAGATTGGTTCCTGTTTCTTGAGAATTTCACCTAACGTTGGAATGATATGCTGGCAGTATGTCATCTTCATCCGCCTCTCTCTCATTAACTTTGTACCTATCATAGGAGCGAAGCGTTAAGATGATGTTACAGGCGGATAAATGTTCAATGAAGGAAGATAATTTCTGGTTGGAAAGACTGGAACAAAGAAAGGGCACACTGCCGTGTGCCCTTTCCGGATACTCAAGATGGACAGGTTTTACTTGATGGTCTTGATGGTCTTCTCAACCATCTTTGCCACATTTGCGGGAAGGGGAGCATAGAGAATTTTTTCCGCCATCTTCTGGCCGTGCTTCAGTTCCCAGTTGAGGAACTCCACCAGCTTCTTGCCTTTGGCCTTGTCCTTCTGATCCTGGTAAACCAGGAGCCAGGTGAAGCCGACGATGGGGTAGGAGTCCTTGCCCGGCTGGTTGACCAGGGAGATGCGGTAATCGGCGGGCATCGACTTGGCGGCGCCGGCAGCGGCGGCACTGGTGGTTTTGATGGTCGGCTCGACGAAGACGCCGCTCTTGTTCTTGAGGCTTGCGTATGGCAGCTTGTTTTCCACGGCATATGCCAGTTCAACGTAGCCGATGGTGTACTGGGTTGTTTTTACCTGTCCGGCGACCCCTTCGTTACCCTTGCCACCAAGACCTACCGGCCATTTTACCGAGCTTCCCTTGCCCACTTTGCCGGACCATTCCTGGCTGACAGAGGAGAGGTAGTCGGTGAAGATGCTGGTGGTGCCGCTGCCGTCGGAGCGGTGAACGACCATGATCGACTGGTTGGGGAGGTTGATGCCGGGGTTATCGTTGGCAATTTTCGGGTCGTTCCATTTGGTGATCTTGCCCAGGAAGATATCGGCCACATCTTCGGAGGAGAGCTTCAAGCCTTTTGCTACGCCGGGAATGTTGTAGGTGACGACCACCGCACCCATTACCGTCGGGATGTGGAGCAGCTTACCTGGAGCGGCCTTCAGGTCGCTATCGCTCAAAAATTTGTCGGAAGCGCCGAAATCGACGGTCTGGGCGGTGATCTGCTTGATGCCGCCGCCGCTGCCGATGGACTGGTAATTGAATTTGACCGACGGATCGACCTTGGCGTATTCGGTGAACCATTTTGAATAGAGGGGATAGGGGAAGGTCGCCCCGGCGCCGTTGATGAGTGTTTCGGCCGAAGCCGCCCCGGCAGTGGCGGTCAGCGCCAGGAGCAGCATTGCTGCAAGTTTTTTGCGAAAAAATACCGACATTTGTTTCCTCCTTTTTGTGGATGTTGCTTTGATACGGGTTATAGTGAACTGCTTTTGTTACAACGTTGTTACCGAAGGGCAAAGATTGGGTAGATATCCTATTCTTCCTCAATCTTGTAGCCGAAGCCACGCACGGTCTTGATCATGTCCCCGGCAGTCCCCAGCTTGGTTCGCAGCCGCGTCACATGGGTGTCGACGGTTCTGCTGTCCCCCACATAATTGTAGCCCCAGACGTCTGCAGCAGGATGTCCCTGCTTTGAACCCTGCCGGCCCGCTCCGCCAGATCCAGAAGCAGTTTGTACTCTATGGTGGTGAGGAGGATCTCTTTATCGGCAACGGTTACCAGATGACGTTCCGTGTCGATGGAGACCGGCCCGACACCGAAGACCTTTTTCCGTGGCTGTTCAGGCAGTGTACGACGCAGCAGTGCCTTTACCCTCAACATGAGTTCCCTTGTGGAGAAGGGCTTGACAATGTAATCATCGGCGCCCACTTCGAAACCGACGACACGGTCTATCTCTTCCCCCTTGGCGGTCAGCATGATAACCGGTATGGAGGCGGTTTTCCCATTGCCCTTCAGGATTTTGCAGATCTCGGTGCCTGCCATGCCGGGAAGCATCAGGTCCAGCAGAACAAGGTCGGGCGGGTTCTTGCGCGCTGCTTCGAGGCCGACAAGCCCATCAAGTGCAATAAGCGGCCGGTGCCCTTCCTTTTCCAGGTTGAAGGCAATCAGTTCTGCCAGGTCCCTTTCATCCTCGATTACCAATATCGTATGCATCGTTACGTTCTTTCCTTAGCAGCCTGCCGATCGATTGGTGACCATGGTACGGAGTTCAGGTTGCATTCATGTTACAGATCTGTAAAAAGAAGGTTATAAACTGCTATGGCAGGAAGTTAAAATCCTGAGCGTTTCAGACGATTGGCAAGGGGAGGTATTTGTTGGGGCGGGATCGGATGGGAGACAGGCGGATGCCCTGTCGCTATTGGCGGCAAGGCATCCGCCCGCAAATGCAAAATTCCGGTCGAGTTCGGTAGAGGATCGACGGGAGCGGCTTTATTTCGGGCAGTCTTGCCGCCAGAGGCAGCTTTCCTGGCCACATTCCGAAGCCTTGCCGCTGGCAAAGCAGGGGTCGTTTCCTTCGGTATCCTGGATGGTCTTGATCAGATCGGTCTTATTCAACTTGCCGGCTTTGATGCCGCGCTGTTTGGCTATTTCCTTGACTTCATCAACTTTCATCGCTTTTCCTCCTGAGTAAATTAACTTGACTTCGACAATAATTGCTAATTCTAGCAGGAGAAAAAGCCCTTTGCAACTCCTGCTGTATATTTTGCCTGTGCAATCCGTTCGTTGCAGGTTGCTGCAGTACTCCTTTTTTGTTGTAGACTGGGATTGATAGGCATGTTAGATAGTTTCCGTCCGGAAACGGTTATTTTTCGCCCTGGCGGTGTCAATCTGCGGGATAGCTTGTGCGGCGTACTGATGTACGCTCCGCGCAATCCTTGATTTCCTTGCCAGGACAAAAAATCCCTCGTTTCCGAATCGGAAACTGTTAATGTCTCATCGGAGTTTCCGGATGAAAACCAGATACTTTATTTAAAATGGTGGGGGGATGAGATGATTAACAGAGAGCGGCTTTACGCGTACTTCATGGAAATATGCGCCATCGATTCGGAACCGAAGAGCGAGCGTCTCCTGGCGGACAGGCTCAAGGAGGATCTGACAGCGCTGGGTTTCATGGTGAATGAAGATGATACCGGGGAGAAGATAGGCGGCAATGCAGGCAATCTCATTGCCCGTCTTGACGGTACTGCCCCGGACCAGCCGCTGCTCTTTTCCTGCCACATGGACCGGGTGGCGCCGGGGGTGGGGGTAAAGCCGCGCGTTGAGGGGGATTTCATCGTCAGCGACGGTACAACGGTGCTCGGCGCCGACGATGCCGCAGCCTGGCGGCAATAATCGAAGGGATGAAAGTGCTCAGGGAAAAGAACCTCTCCCATCCTCCGCTGGAAATTGTCTTTACCGTTGCCGAAGAGCTGGCCCTGCTGGGTTCCAGCCACCTTGACAGCAGCCAGATCACTTCCCGCTGTGGATTTATCCTTGACGCCGGCGGCCCGGTGGGAGAGATCGTCATCCAGGCCCCGGAGCAGGCAAAGATCAATGCCGTTTTCCATGGCCGGAGCGCCCATGCCGGTTTCGCTCCCGAAGAGGGGATTTCCGCCATCCAGATGGCCGCACTGGCCATAACCCGCATGAAGCTCCTTCGTATCGACCCGGAAACTACGGCCAACATCGGCAGCATCCAGGCCACCGGCCCGACCAACATCATCTGCGACCGCTGTCAGCTGCAAGCGGAGGCCCGTTCGCTGGATTCGGCAAAACTGCGGGCTCAGGTCGAGGGGATGGTAAAGGCGCTGGAGTCTGCTGCGGCCGAGATGGGGGGCACTGTCGAGATCGAGGTGCAGAGCTGCTATCCATCCTACCGCCTGGATCAAGGGGCAGAGCCGGCGAGGCGAGCGGCAGAAGCTGCCCGACAGGTAAATCTACCGGTCAGGTTCAAGGCCACCGGCGGCGGTTCCGACGCCAACCATTTCAATAACAGAGGTATTCCCACAGTGGTCTTGAGCTGCGGCTACGAAAAGGTCCACACTACCGGTGAACGGATTGCCCTGGACCAGCTGGCCTCCCTGGCCGAGTGGGTGGTGGCGATTATTTCGGGGGAATGAATATTCTTATGGTGCTTAGGGTGGTAACAGTGAAAAGAAAGTAACTTGCCCAGGTCCGTTTTACGGGGCAAACAGTTCAGAAAGAACCGTCAAAACCTCTTCCTGGGTCGGTTTAGGGATTTTACCGAGTCTCTGAATCAGCCGGGTCTTATCGACGGTCCTGATTTGATCGAGGACCACTTGTCCATCCTTGCCCTTGAATGTGCAGTTCACCCGTGTGGGGTAATTTCTGCCTTTGGTCGTCATCGGCGCAACGATGACCGTGGCGATATACCGATTCATTTCGTCGGGCGAGATAATGAGGCATGGTCGTGCCTTGCGGATTTCACTACCGACAGTCGGGTCAAGGTTGACCAGATAAACATCGAAACGTTTGACTACCATTCCCATTCATCCCGGTCCCATTCAGACTGTCCGCTCACGTCCTCATCGACCATCTTGTCGTCATCGCTTTCAGACATAAGCCTGAATGCATCGGCCACCCCTGCCTTGGGTGGGAAGCTGAGCGAATGATGATCTTCTCGTCTTCCACTTCCAGGTCTACTTCGGTCCCCAGATTGCTTTGCTCAAGAAGAATCTTGGGAATCCGAATCCCCTGAGAATTTCCTATTCGAATTATGTTTGTGCGCATGGGCATTTCCTCTTCGAAAAAAAATCGTACATACATTGTAATTACTTTTCTTCGGAGGTCAATAAATTTTTGTGGCTCTCGGGATAAACGAGGTTGTGGTTTGCAGCATCGGTGGGAGCAAGGGCAACAGCATCCGCCAACAAATGTGCAGGTTTGTTCCCCTCTTTATGCGCTTCTTTTTTTGAGAGTCAGCAGATAATTGAATTCGCCGACCTCTCCCAGGTATGTCTTGAGAAAACCGTGTTTTCGGAGGGTTTTTTCAGTTTCCTGTTCTGACATTCTTATGCTTACCGGAGGTCCGGGCCCTTTATCGATTTTCTTGAATTCTATGACGGCGAGCACGCCATCATCCTTGAGAACCCTTTTGATCTCCTTCAGCGTTGCGTCCTGCCCTTCCGGTGACAGGTCGTGAAGGATCGTGGCCATGAGGCAGAAGTCGATGGACCCGTCGTTCAGGGGAATTCCCTTGGTTATATCGGCCAGCAGGGGTTGAATATTGGCAATGCCTTGTTCCCGTATGATGTTTCGCAGACTCTCGATCCCATCATCCCAAAGATCCACGGCATTAATCAACCCTCCCTGGTCCAGGAGCTTTGCCATTTCCAGACTGTATCGTCCCACCCCGCAGGCCACGTCGAGTATCTGGGCGCCCGGCTGGATATGTATATTCGAAAAAAACGCAGATGGTTGATTAAATCAAAGCTGCTCTTTCCAGCAGCAACGGGTTTTTTTTGCATTTTGTCCTCATGGATATTGGTATTAGAAACCGGTGAAGAGGAAGTCCAGGGCGGCAATGATTTCGGCCCTGTGCTCTTTGAAGGAGGAGACTTTATCTCCAAGGATATGTCGATTAACGCCAGCCAGTTCGGCAGTCGACATGATGACAGCGATTCGCTTTATCTTGAATTGAGGATTGAGATGTCTGGCGGCTTTGCCCATGGCAGCAACAGTGACCAGCGGAACGACTACACGGGTTGAAAGGTTGTCAAGGAGGTCCGCCTGCAAGTCGAGCAAATAAGGGATTGTGGCTTTTGTCTCCGGGTTTTGATTTTCATATACATCGAACTGTGCCATCAGAAGCGCCTCAAGCCATCGCTGAAAGTACCATGAGCTTCAATCCGCCGGTTATAATCTTCTA
This sequence comes from Geotalea toluenoxydans JCM 15764, assembly GCF_001311985.1. GTDB lineage: Bacteria > Desulfobacterota > Desulfuromonadia > Geobacterales > Geobacteraceae > Geotalea > Geotalea toluenoxydans. Next base: position 22,378 of record NZ_BBCJ01000034.1, on the reverse strand, counting down.
TGGCCTCCCGGTTTTCTTCTTTCCATCTGCGACTCTTTTCCTCCCGTAGCAACTCGGCAAGCCTTAGTTCCAGCGCTTGTGAGATGTTGATGCGGCGCTCCTTTGCTTGGCGAAGCAGGTCGCTGTTAATGCTGAGGTTTGTAGATTTTTTCGGGGCATTCGGATCGTAAAAATTGGTGTGCATATAGATCTCCTATGCGCATTGTTTATGCGCATAATATACCCTCACATATGCTTATGTGCAATTTTTTTGTAGTTCAGCTGCATCCTACACCATCAGGCACTGTCTGAACTGTTTTTCCCGTACCTTTTCCTGAACTGTAGCCTTGCCGTTTATGTGCCTGGAATAGACCGCTAGCGCCCAGACCGGGAAGAACAGGCTGTAACCGTGGTAGCGCAGGTAGAATACCCGCGGGAAACCGGTGCCGGTAAAGTGTTTCTCATCCCAGCCGTTGCAGTAGCTTTCCGTCAGGTATCGCGCACCGTTCCTGACGGCGCTGTGACGCCACTCACCGGCCGCCATCAGCGCCATCAGCGCCCATGCTGTCTGTGAAGCGGTACTGGCGCCGCTTCCGGCCAAGGATGGATCATCATAGCTGGCGCAGGTTTCCCCCCAGCCGCCGTCGCTGTTCTGGCAGGTGATCAGCCACTCCGCCGCTTTTCTCACATAGGGGGCATCCATGTTCTCACCTGCCTGGTGCAGCCCGGAAAGTACCGACCAGGTGCCGTAGATGTAATTGACACCCCAGCGTCCGAACCAGCCGCCGAACTGCTCCTGCTCCTTCTTCAGATAGGCGATGCCGCGGGCAATCGGTGGGTAATCCGGGCCGTGCCCCAGCATCCCCATCATCTCGATACATCTGCCGGTCAGATCGGCGGTGCTGGGATCCAGCAAGGCCCCATGGTCGGCAAAGGGAATATCGTTCAGGTAGAAGTAGTCGTTATCCACATCAAAGGCCCCCCAACCGCCGTCCGTGCTTTGCATCCCCTGCACCCACCTGATCGCCCGTTCAATCTTTTCACGATATTCCGGTTTTTCCAGCGCCCCGGCACGGAACAGGCTCATCAGTACTTTGGCTGTATCATCCACATCGGGGTAGCGGCTGTTTTCATACTGGAATGCCCACCCCCCCGACTCCAGCCCCGGGCATTTCTCCGACCAGTCTCCCGGTGTGGTAATCTGCTGGCTGAACAGCCATTTGATGCCCCTGTCAATTACGCCCCTGTTGTTTTCTGCAAAACCTGCCTCACACAGGGCCGACAAGCTCATGCAAGTGTCCCAGATGGGTGAGTTGCAGGGCTGACAGAAACTGAACTCCATGTTGCCGGCTGTATCAGTCAGGTAGGTTGGGTATAGTTCCGGCGCTGCTGAAGAGCTATCTATGGCAATGCCGCTGTTGCCATCATCCATGGGGATGGCGCCTGTCTTCAGCTTGCGGTGCACCATCAGGTTATCGACTGCCTCCAGGCCGCGCAGGTAATCGGCATCGTCATCGCTGCACCCCAGTGTCTTCAGGGCCATGACTGCATTGGCCATGGCCGGGTAGATGGCGCCAATGCCGCCGTCCCCCTGCATTCTGGCCCGTGTCCAGCGTTCCGCCTCGGCCAGGGCATGTTGTTTGATCCGGCCGGGGATCTGGTGCATGCTGCATTTCAGCACCCGGTCCAGGGCGATGAAGACGTTCTTGCGCCAGGCGTGGTGACGGAACTTATCCAGATGGACCAGCATGTCCGGCGGGGTGGTGAACAACTCGGCAATTCCCTCGTTGTATCGCAGACGACAGATCGGCTGTGTAGCGTAGAGGATCAGCAGTGGCACAATCACCGTGCGTGACCAGTAGGCTACCTTGTTCAGGTGAAAGAAAAACCAGCACGGCAGCAGCATGATCTCGATCGGCATGGCCGGCACGGTATGCCATGGGATCTGGCCGAAAATTGCCAGGGTAATGCGGGTGAATACGTTGCATTTGGCCGCCCCGCCGAGGGAGAGGATCAGCTGGCGCGCCCTGACCATGTGGGGGGCGTTCTTGTCGTGCCCCAGCAGCTTGAGGGCAAAATAGGCCTTAACGCTGGCACTGATATTGGCATTGCCGTCTACGGCATGTAGCGGCCAGCCGCCGTCCGGCAACTGGCGTTCCTGCATATAGACGGCCAGCCGCTCGGCAATCCCGGAGTCAATCTCGCGGCCTATGAATCGTTGCAGCATGGCGTACTCCGCCGGGATTGTCACATCCGCCTCCAGGTCAAAGACCCAGTGCCCGTCGTCCTGTTGCTGCCCGGCCAGCAGTGCGGCTGCCCCTTTGGTCACCTTTTCCAGTTGTGCTGGGTTCATGCCAAAAGTGCTGGTTCCGCCTTCCTTGGCATGGGTAGTTTTACACCCTTCAATCACATTGAAAGTACTTTTATTCCTACTCATGGTTAACCTCCATAGCACATATCATTTGCATTAACGCTGTTAAGTAAAATAGCAAAAAAAAAGCTGCGTGCAACGTTATAATCGTTCAGTGGGGTGCTGTCCGATAGCCTGAAAACAGCCCGTCCAGCATCATCTCCATTATAATGGTCGGGTCCGGCATGGGGAAATCCTTGGTAAAGATGGTACTGGTAACCAGTCCGTGCATGGCGCTCCACAATACCGTGGAGAGTGTGTAGCAATCCAGGGGGCGGAAATAGCCGCTCTTGATGCAGTTATCGACCATTTCGCAGAACCGCTTCCAGCAGCGCAGTGACATGGTGTCGCGGGAAAGGTAATCCTCCGGCCTGCCGTACAGCTGCGGGTTGGAAAAGAAGACCACCTTGTACAGTTCCGGATGCTCCAGGCTGTAACCGACATAACTGAGAAAGGCCTGGCGCAGGAGCTGCTCCGGTGGGGCGTCCGCGGTCATGCCCTGCAGCTGCTCCTGCAGCAGGTTCGCATAGAAGTTTTCGCAGATGTGTAGCAGCAGATCGTCCCTGTCGCGAAAATAGAGGTAGATGGTGGTGGGGGAGTGCTCGATGCGGGACGCAAGCTTTCGCATGGAAAACCCATTATAACCTTCCTGTACAAACAGCACCAGTGCCGCCTCCAGGATCTCGGCCTTGAATTCGTCCTTATGTCTTTGTCTGCGCTCTTGCAGCCCCATACTTAACACCGTTAATTTTGGTTTTTCAGATTTATAGCAGTTGAGGGGAGATTATTCAAGACGTTAATTGATGAGTGCCACGACATCGTGGACACATTTTAGTGCCATGACACTCCCAATCTTCAAATCTTCAAGGCCTGACCTAACTACACAACTACAACTCCCAAAGTTACGCTGCTACACTCTCAGCACCAGCCAATCGCTGTCCCAATTCAAAGGCGCGTTGACATTCCAGTGGTAATACCTCAGAACGGCGCTTTGCTTTGTGGAGCGGGTCGAAGCTTTCGATCACCACCTTTGAATAATCGTCTACCTGGCATGTGTCATATGCACACAGTGTCTCAGCAGCGCCAAGGAGCAGTTGCACATAGCGCTCATTGGTTTTGAAGAACTGTTCGTATCCTGATTCCTTGCTCAGCTCTTCCGTAACATTCATTGTATAGATAAATCCGGTCTTGATTTTCTTCGGGAACAAGGTGCCATACGGTACGGTATAGGTGAGGTATGGAAACAGCAGGCGCTCAAGAAAACTGCGCGTCTCACCGGTAACTGCCCCAAAGTAAATCGGCGAACCTATGACGAGGGCGTCGGCAGCGGCTATCCTTTCCAGAACCGGTGCCAGATCGTCGTTTAGGGCACATTTGCCGTAACTTTCACCCCCTCGGATTTTGCAGGCGAAGCAGCTCGTGCACCCCTTAAAGTCCAGGTCGTAAAGATGAAACTGTTCCGTTGTGGCCCCTTGTGCTGCGGCTCCTTCCAGCGCCTTGGCCACCAGTGTGGCCGTATTCCATTTCTTCCGTGGACTGCCGTTGATTCCGATGACATTCATGTTAGTTCTCCTTTGGTGAAGGTTGGCAATCGCTTGCCGACAAGCAGCTTGCGATGATGCAGTGTTGTTCGACTATTTTCGAACAAGTGAATTCGAAAATAGTCGAACAACATTGCAATGTCAACCTTATTTCTATATGATGCAGAAAAAATGAAAGAGACAACAAATGGCCAATATTAAGGAGATACAGCAACCTTTACGGGGCGAGATAACCTTACCCAAAGTTCTCCATGCCCTAAGTGACCCGGTGCGAATGGAAATCGTCATCAAGATTGCCAGAGCAGGGCAAGTCGCCTGTGTGCATTCGATATACCGATGCCTAAGTCCACCTTGTCTCACCATTTTAAAGTTCTACGGGAATCAGGGGTGGTTGCCAGCAGGCGGGAGGGTAACGTGTTGATAAACTCCATTCGATTTGATGACCTGGAAGCACGATTTCCAGGCGTTATTAGCGCAATAATTGCGGCAGGAGACAGATATCAAGGGAAATAGGGGGGTGCTATTCTTGTCTTTCTGCCTTCGATAACGGGGCCGAGGCGCACCGGCGGAGCGGAGCGAAGACCGTGTGCCGCCGCGGGTTGGCACCTATTCTGAACTTGGTTGTCTTTGCAATTTCCTCGTTGACTATACTTCCGCCTTACGTTAGTATTTGACTTATGATTGCCTCGTTCCATGACAGCGAAACTCAGAAGATTTGGGATGGCCATTTTTCCCGTCGGCTACCAAACCAGATTCAGGCCGTGGCGCGGCGGAAGCTACGTATGTTAAATAACGCCCGTCGAATTGATGATCTCCGTATCCCTCCGCAGAATAGGCTGGAGAAGCTGTTTGGAGACCGTGACGGACAATGGAGCATAAGAATCAATGACCAGTGGCGGATTTGCTTTATGTGGAACGAAGGGACCGCCAGCCGTGTCGAAATTTGCGACTATCATTGAGGTGACGCCATGAACAAACTCCCAAATATTCACCCCGGAGAGGTTCTTCGGGAAGAATTCCTGATTCCGTTAGGGATAAGCCAGTATCGTTTGGCAAGAGAAATTGGAGTCCCGGAGCCAAGGATTTCCGCCATTTGTAATGGCAAGCGGGCAATCACTGCTGATACTGCCGTGCGGCTAGCGCGCTTCTTTGGCACCAGTGCTGGTTTCTGGCTTGGTCTTCAGGCCGATTACGATACTGAGGAAATTGAAAATTCTGAATCGGAGAGCCTTTCCGCTATTCACCAGTGGAACGTGAACACCTCTCATGCGTAATCTTTGCCAACAGTGTGCGCTGACCTGACGGCTTTATCGGTCAGGTCCAGCGGCCTTGCTAGTCATAATTTCTATTAATTTCTCAATGTTTTGGTCACTTTCAGGCCTTCTGTCGATATGCGAATAATAACTTTGTTGATCTGGCCCCCAATCAAAGTAAATGCCAGTGTTTGGCTCAACCAATTGAGCTGCTTGCGTTTCTTTTATCGAAAGATTTATTGTGGCTAGCTTATGGGCTGTTTTACTACCTACTAGCGTTGCAAAGACAACCAAAATATATGTCCCGGAAAGAAAATTAAAATTAGCGCCATCCGCTGGTAATAAAAAGTGATGATCGAAAACTATACCCTCTTGAGGTACAAAAAGCCCACTTCCTCTTTTTAGATTTCCTTTATCACCGTACACCCAGATATTGAAATTCTGCTTTGATTCATTTCGCTGTAACGATACATGTAGGCTCTCAAGAACCTGTCCTCGTTTTGCAGTACTGTATAAAAGAGTACGTAGATATATCTTGTTTTTACTGCTGTCAAATTTCGTGCCATCGGGGCCAAAAAAAACAACTGTTGGCTGAGTCATCAAAAGCATTCCCTTGCGGAAAAACGTAAGCCACGCTGTCACTCCCGAAATGAGAAGCGCCAAACAAGAAATTGCAAAACTAAACCATGGTGTCATTGTTGAATTTCCTTTATGGATAACCAGTTATTGAGCAGTTAGCGCTGACTTTATAGATGTATAAATAAATTTCTATATTATAAATAAGTTTATATATGCGCTTCAAGGTGACGGCATCATCAGTTTGACGGTATCTGCAGGTCGTTCAAAGGCGTTACACCGCTCCAGAATGTGACGGGCAGACACCAGATCGCCGAAATCTATCCTGCTGACAAAATCCTGAGCCACATCCATGACGCGAAGGAATGCCGCAGGGGCCTTATGGTGGGAGAGCAGTTTCAATGATGCGATGTATTCATTGCGGTAGACACTCGGGATAATGATCCGGCAGACACCTGCCGCAACAAGTTCAGCGTTCATCATCGCCCGCGCCGTTCTGCCGTTGCCATCGTCAAAAGGATGAACTTCAGAAACGAGATACATCATGAAAAGCGCTCGCGCCAGTGGATCGGACAGTGAATTATAGAAGGAGAAGCCTTGGGCAAGCGTACCCTTTACAAGTTCCGGCGCGACAAAGTAGGTAGTCCCGGCCCTGTTTCCCTTTTCCTTCAGTTCCCCCGGTCGTTTGTCCGGCCTCCCTTCCAGGATCGACGTATGCCGGCTTTGCAGCAGTTCCATGAATGAGGCGAAATCCGATGGTGTCCGTTGTAATTCGACAGGATTGCCGACGACACGCCAAGTGCCAAGGATATCGTGGGCATCTTCCGGTCGGGATTGGGGGATCACTCCCGCGAATACAATCCCCAAGGCCTCGTCCACTTCGAATTCCGTTCCTTCGATGAAATTGGAAAAGTAGGCGTCGAAGAAGCTCTCGTTGTAAAATGCCGGCCCCGGTTCATAAGTGCGGTTCCGGCTTGGCAGGACAGTGCGAGAAAGTGCGCTGCGCAGGGCTTCAAACTGTTCCAGACGGACAGGGTCATACGGCTCGCCGCTGAAATATGATCGTGCAACATGGCTTCTCAATTCAGCTTCCCGTGTTTGCAGCAGGCTTCCGATCAGGCGGTCGAGCAGTCGAAACTCTTTCTCAAGGCCGATATCCGCTGCTATGGTGCGTGCAAAGTCACGGATTCGGTTCAACTCAGTCTCACCTTTGATCTGCAGGATGGAGGTAAGTTTCTCTTCGACAGCCTTCTGTCCAGCGGCCTTGGTTGCCCCCTCCCGTGCTTTTGTGTGCGACAGGTTTTCCAGTAGCAGCCGTGAAGGCGATGCCATGTGCAGCCCGCCGATAAAAGGCATGTCACCTTCGACCGGACCTGAGCCGGGTATTCTGACAATCCGCAGACCTGGCAGTTCAGTAATCTTCTTGTAACTACAGGTGACAAAGGCAGATCCGTCTTCGGCAGGATGACTTTCCAGGGCGGTACGAAAGCCGATTACGCCGCCTGGCGCCAGCATGCCGACAATCTGCCAGCGATTACGGGCAACGATGACTTCCACCGGCTCGCTCATGTTACGGGTATAGAGCCGTGGACCGATTTTACGGACAGCACCCCGTCTGACCATGTTCGAGACGGTACGCGAGGTGTCGCTCTCCGAGAGGAAAACTTCCTGCAGGATATTTTTGTTTCTAGTTGTCATTGGATGGCCCATATCTGGTAATTACTGTTGCTATAATTCACAAATATAACATTTTTAGCAACTATAAAAAGAATATGGCTTAAATGGCAACTATATGATGGGACGCCTGGACAAAGCTAAACAGATAGCCTCCAGGGCTGCGCGGGTTGGCTTTGGGTTGCCTCATTTTTTAGGGCATCCGGGAATGCCTGCAACTGAGCATTCTGCACCAGCCTCAGCTTCTCTTGCACATTGTTACCAGGCGCCGCCGATTCCACTTAGGCAAGCAAGGCTGTCATCATCACTACACCAAAAATGTGGTCATCTCAATTGGAAAATTAAAAAGATTGGCCAGGGCTATGAAAAGAAACGGAAGGGGAAGGGAAAAACAAAACGGCCGGGTGCTGATGATCCGGTCGTGGTACCTGCTTTATAGAGCATTTCAGCCGTCGATTTCTCTCTCCGCGGTGGTGCCAGACTTGCAGTTTTGCAATTATGACCCTAACTGCAAGCCTGGCACTATTGGTTCCTCAGTTTTCCCTGCGGCTATTTGATGCTCCAGAGAACTGCATGCCTCGCCATCGACCCCGAGCTGATCTCGCTGAAACCTACCGCCTGGCCATGATTGTTGATGCCCACGGCCCAGCTGTTCCCGCCCAGCGTGCCTAAGTCGGTCATTACGCCGTTCTGCCAGATGAAGGCCTTGATCGGGCCGAAATCCGCCGCACGGTAACCCACCACTTGTCCTTTGTCGTTGACATCGAGCACACCGTTTTGACCTCCAGCAAACATCCCCAGATCGGTCATGACGCCGTCCTTCCAGATGAAACCATGCTGGGAACCCGTGAATGATGCGCTATAGCCTATGACCTGCCCCTTATCATTGATGCCGAAGGCAGTGCTCCAATTTCCACCCAGCGTCCCCAGGTCGGTCATCACCCCCTTCTGCCAGACGAAGGCATGCATGGCCCCTGCAGAAGTGTCACTATAGCCAACCACCTGTCCGCTCTTGTTGATGGCATAAGCGCCGCTATAGCCCCCCCCGAGGTTTCCCAGATCGGTCATGACGCCGTCCTTCCAGATGAAACCATGCTGGGAACCGTGGATGATGCGCTATAGCCTATGACCTGCCCCTTATCATTGATGCCGAAAGGAAGGCTCCAATCTCCACCCAGCGTTCCAAGGTCGGTCATTACTCCGTTCTGCCAGATGAAGGCATGCATGGCCCCTGTGGAAGTGCCACTATAGCCTGCGACCTGTCCGCTTTTGTTGACGTAATAAGCGCTGCTATACCCACCGCCGAGTACCCAGGTCGGTCATGACACCGTCCTGCCAGATAAAACCATGCAAGGCCCCCGAGGACGTCACACTTGTGCCCACAACCTGTCCTTTGTTATTGATGGCACGTGGTTCGCAATAATCCCCTCCACCCAGCGTCCCCAGGTCGGTCATTACGCCGTTCTCCCAGAAGAAGCAATGAGGCTCCCCCGAAGATGTACTGCTTCGCCCCATCACCTGCCCCTTTTCGTTGATGCCGCCGGCAGCACTCCGATCTCCGCCGAGTGTCCCGAGATCCGTAATAGTTATCCCTTTGATTCCGCTCGAAGCAGTAACTTCATCACCGCCATCCCCAGCCCAGCAAACAGCATTGAAAGACAGAAAAGAAAGCATTGTTAAAGATAAAAGCGTTTGTGGCACCACCTTTTTGAACATTCCCTTCATCTTTGAGTAACCGGAGAACATGAACACTGAGCAATTTCCCACTTCCTTTGTGACCACCATGTCTTCTTCCTCCTTTTTAGATGTTGTCCGTTCCTTTTGATCCACACTGGATGGCTGGAAAGAAAATATCAAAGTTATCTCGCCCCGCCACAACCCGCTGCGTGCATGATTAGAAATTTTTGCACGTAGCAGGTGCAGTGACACTGCCGGCTTTGGGGCGTCATTTGGGGCATGCCCATGGATCGGGAAAACAAAGGGGAAAGCCCGGAGGTATGGGATGGTTGTATCAGAAGAAAATAATGTTGCATCCCCTGAATTTTAATCAGGGGATGCACTGGGAGAAGGATCGATGACAGGGGAAATATCAGGCGATGGTGTGGCGGATGTCCTTGCCTTTTACCATGAAGATGACCATTTCAGCCACGTTGGTGGCGTGGTCGGCGATGCGCTCCAGGCACTTGGACATGTAGTTGATCTTGATGGCCCGGCTGATGGTGGTGGGGTCCGAGAGCATGAAGGTAAGGAGCTCCCGCTGGATCTGCTCGTTCAGGTCGTCTACCACCTGGTCGTCTTTGCAGACCTTGATTGCCAAGTCTGCATCGGCGCGGACAAAGGCATCCAGCGATTCCTTTACCATGAATGACGCGGCCTGGGCCATGCGGGGCATGTCGATGAAAGGTTTCAGCGGCGGCTCGGCATTCAATTCCTTGGCCCTTTTGCAGATGTTGGTGCACTGGTCGCCGATCCGTTCCAGATCGGTGACGATCTTCAATGCCAGGGTGATGAAGCGCAGATCCCGGGCGGCCGGCTGACGGCGGGCTAGGACCTCCAGGCATTTTTCGTCGATTTCCATCTCCAGACCATTTATCTGGTGGTCAAAGGCGATGGTCTGCTCCGCCAGCGGAGTATCCCTTTCCACGACCGATTTCATGGCGTTGGAGATCATCGATTCCACCTTGCCACCCATTTCCAGAAGCTTTTCCCGGATGGCGTTCAATTCTGCATCATAGTGTTTACTGAAATGTTCTCGTTCCATTTATACCCCTTGGTTCTATGTTCTATGTTCTATGTTCTAGGTTCAAGGTTCAAGGTTCAAGGTTCAAGGTTCAAGGTTCAAGGTTCAAGGTTCAAGGTTCAAGGTTCCAGGTTCAAGGTTCCAGGTTCCAGGTTCCAGGTTCCAGGTTCCAGGTTCTAGGTTCTAGGTTTTAACATCGAACGTAGAACGTAGAACTTAGAACAGCAGTTAGCGTTAACCAAACCTTCCGGTAATGTAATCCTCTGTCTGTTTCTTGTCCGGCGTGGTGAAAATCTTGCGCGTTTCGCCGTCCTCAACCAGTTCTCCCAAGTAGAAAAAGGCGGTATAGTCGGAAACCCGGGCCGCTTGCTGCATGTTATGGGTGACGATGATGATGGTGTATTTCTCTTTCAGCTCCTCGATCAGTTCCTCGATCTTCAGTGTGGAGATCGGGTCCAGTGCCGAGGCGGGCTCATCCATGAGAATAACTTCCGGCTTGACGGCGATGGTCCGGGCAATGCAGAGACGTTGCTGCTGTCCGCCGGAAAGCTCCATGGCATTGCCCCTAAGGCGGTCTTTCACCTCATCCCAGAGGGCCACTCTTTTCAGTGACGATTCGACGATGCCGTCGGCCTCGGCCCGGTTGATCCTGCCGTTCAGCTTGTAACCGGCAATAACGTTATCATAGATGGACATGGCCGGGAAAGGGTTGGGCTTCTGAAAGACCATGCCTACCCGCCGTCTGATGGTGACGGGGTCGGCGCCCTTGTCGTAGATATCGGTATCGTCAAGAAGTATCTTGCCGGTTACCTGGGCCGACGGTACCAGATCGTGCATACGGTTGATGGCCCGCAATACCGTTGATTTGCCGCAACCGGACGGACCGATGATGGCGGTGACGCTGTTTTCGGGAAATTCCATGGAAACGCTTTTCACGGCATGGTTGGCGCCGAAATGAACATTCAGTTGTTCGAGTTTTACCTTGTTTTGCATTGAAACCTCATTTATCAGTTTTTCTGTCTGCTTCTACCGAAATACCTGGCCGAGAGGCTCAGGGCGAACATGATCGTAACCAGCACCAGTGCGCCGGCCCATGCCAGCCGATGCCAGTCCTCATAGGGAGATATGGCGAAGTTGAAGATCTGCAGCGGCATGGCAGCCATGGGTGAGGTAAGCTTGTTGCTCCAGAACTGGTTGCCCAGGGCGGTGAAGAGCAGCGGTGCGGTTTCACCCGCCACCCTGGCAATGGCCAGTAGTACTCCGGTCATGACCCCGGTCATGGCGCTTCTCAAGGTGACCTTGATGCTGGTCCGCCACAGGGGGACGCCCAGGGCGAGAGACGCTTCGCGCAAGGTACCGGGAACCATCTTCAATTGCTCCTCGGTGGTGCGCAGGATAATGGGGATCATGATCATTGCCAGGGCTACGGCGCCGGCCAGGGCGGAAAAGCCCTTCATGGGCACCACCAGCAGCGTATAGGCAACCATCCCGGTGATGATGGAGGGAATGCCGGCCAGGACGTCCGCAGCAAAACGGATGGTGGTAGAAATGCGGCTGCCGCCGAACTCGGCCAGGTAAACGGCGCCGAAAATGCCGACGGGAAGGCCGATTATGGATGCCATGCCAATCATTACCGCTGAGCCGGCCATGCCGTTGGCCATGCCGCCGCCGGTTTCACCGGTCGGTTTCGGTATCTGGGTGAAAAAGTCGATACTGATGGAACTCAAGCCCATCTTTACAATATGGACGAAGATAAATATCAACGGCACCAGCACCGCCAGTGCTGCGGCAAGCATAAGGCCGGTCATGGCCATGCTGGTTGTTTTGCGCAGGGCAACGCTTTTCATCGGCCACCTCCGTTTTGTCCTCTGGTCACGCTCCAGATGAGAAACCTGGCCAGGGCGTTGATGACGAGGGTCACCACCAGCAGGATAAGGCCGATTTCCATCAGTGCCGAAGAATGGATATTGGAGGTGGCTTCGGCAAATTCATTGGCAATGACGCTGGGCATGGTGTAGGCGGGGGAAAGGAGTGACAGTGATATCTGCGGCGTGTTGCCGATGACCATGGTTACTGCCATGGTCTCGCCGATGGCCCGGCCCATGCCGAGTATGACCGCGCCGAGAATGCCCGATTTGCCGTAGGGGAGGACCGCCATGCGGATCATTTCCCAGCGGGTGGCGCCAAGTGCTATTGCTGCTTCCTTCTGGCTCTGGGGTACGGCCAGCAGCACTTCGCGGCTGATGGAGGTAATGATCGGCACCACCATGATCATGAGGATGAAGATGGCGGCCAGCATGCTCACCCCGTAGGGCGCCCCCTCAAAAAAAGGGAGAAAGCTAAATGGTCGATGAGAAACGGTTGAACGGTCTTCTGCAGCCAGGGAGCCATGACCAGCACCCCCCACAGACCATAGATAACGCTGGGGATGGCCGCCAGAAGTTCCACCAGGGCGGCTACCACGGCGCCCACTTTTTCGGTGCTATCTCGGTAATGAAGACGGCGCTGCCGACGCTGAGGGGGGTGGCCAGGGCAAGGGCCAAAACGGATGAAACCACCGAGCCGTAGATATAGGGGAGGGCGCCGAAATCTTCCTGCACGGCATCCCAGTTTTGCCCGGTGATGAATCTCCAGCCGGATTTGGCCATGGACGGCAGGCTTTGGTTGACCATCTCGTAGATCATGAGGAAGAGAATGGCGAGAATGCTGAAGGCGAAGATGACGGTGATTCCCTTGAAGATGAAATCACCGTTCAAGCCTGTTTTTATTTTCCATCTGTTGGGTATTGCTTGAGACACTATATGCTCCGTTAATTAACTTGGCGATTCCCTCTCCCTATCGTGGACCCATAGGGCCTAAAGGAGAGGGCAGGGGAGAGGGGGAAACAGGCCCTCCCCCTACCCCCTCCTTTATGCTTCCGGTACATGAAGGGAGGGGGGGCAAAATTACTTAATAGTCTTAACCGTCTTCTCCACCATCTTCGCCACATTGGCCGGCAACGGCGCATAGAGGATCTTTTCTGCCATCTTCTGGCCGTGCTTCAGTTCCCAGTTGAGGAACTCCACCAGCTTTTTCCCCTTGGCCTTGTCCTTCTGATCCTGGTAAACCAGGAGCCAGGTGAAGCCGACGATGGGGTAGGAGTCCTTGCTCGGCTGGTTGACCAGGGAGATGCGGAAATCGGCAGGCATGGATTTGGCGGCGCCGGCAGCGGCGGCACTGGTTGATTTGATGGTCGGCTCGACGAAGACGCCGCTCTTGTTCTTGAGGCTTGCGTATGGCAGCTTGTTTTCCACGGCATAGGCCAGTTCAACGTAGCCGATGGTGTACTGGGTGGTTTTTACCTGTCCGGCGACTCCTTCGTTACCCTTGCCGCCGAGTCCTACCGGCCACTTTACCGAGCTTCCCTTGCCCACTTTGCTGCCCCATTGCCGGCTGACTGAGGATAAATAGTCGGTGAAGATGCTGGTGGTGCCGCTGCCATCGGAGCGGTGGACGACAATGATGGCTTTTGCCGGCAGCGTGAGACCGGGGTTGTCCTTGACGATCCTGGGGTCATTCCACTTGGTCAGCTTGCCAGGTAGATATCGGTCAGGTTCTCAGACGAAAGCTTCAGCCCCTTACCTATGCCGGGTACATTGTAGGTTACGACCACTGCGCCCATGACGGTCGGGATATGGAGCAGCTTGCCGGGCACCCGCTTCAGTTCGTCGTCGTTGAGAAACTTGTCGGAAGCCCCGAAATCCACGGTCTGGGCAGTGATCTGCTTGATGCCGCCGCCGCTGCCGATGGACTGGTAGTTGAATTTAACGGAGGGGTCGACCTTGGCATACTCGGTGAACCATTTTGAATAGAGGGGGTAGGGGAAGGTTGCCCCGGCGCCGTTGATGAGGGTTGCAGCCGAAGCTTGACCAGTCATGGCCGTTATCGCCGTGATGCTTAAGGTCAGGAAAATGTTTCGAACAAAGTTGAACATTGGATGCCTCCTTTTCAGTGATGGCTACCTTGATATCGCTGCAATGTTACAACTGTGTTACAACGGGGGAAAGATCAGGTAAAAACGACGATACAGTTATTTTAACAGGCTAACATTGGATTACAGCTCTGCACGATGACTTCTGGGCGAAAATCGCACGGCTATGATCCTGACCAGTGCCAGAGACAGGACGAGACTAATTACCATCGCCAGTTCCTGCCATTCCATATCCCTGTACCAGAAGGCCATGACCTCGGTGAGAACGGTGACTATTACCGTGTCGATGATGTAGGTGACCTTGACCCTCCCCTCGGTGAAATAGGCGAGAGCGGTCCGCAACACCTCCACAATGGAGAGAACGGTCAGCACATCCACGAGGATGGTTCTGAAGGCCCCGTGGAAATCCGTTTCCATGATCAGCCGCAGATCGTAAAAGGTATAGAGAACTCCCGCCAGGATCGCTGCCAGGATGGCAATGATCAGCAGACTCAGGAGCACCCGTGCCGATTGTTCGAAAAAGCGGCTCAATTTCAGATCTATTACATCTTCTTTCCACATATAATTTCTCCTTTTTGGGAAAGAAGTATAGCCTGCTAATGTTACAATTCCGTCACCTTCCGGTGAAAAATTGGAAACTGTTGACATTAGCGGGGGAAAAGGTATCTTCTGTCAGTTAAATTGGGCATTCAGTTGGCGCAAGGGAGTGAACATGGAAAAACTTTTGAACCATCTGAAGGGTAAATTCCTTGCCGGACTTTTTGTCGTTGTCCCGGTGGGAATTACCATCTTCATCTCATCTTCCTTTTCAACTTCGCTGACGGCATCCTCGGGTCCTATCTGGACAGCCTCTTCACTGCCATGACCGATGAGGAGATTCACTTCCCCGGGCTCGGCATGCTTACCGGTGCAGTGGTCATTTATCTTTGCGGGCTCCTGGCAACCAACGTGCTCGGTACCCAGCTTCTCAGATGGTGGGACAGGTTGCTCTCAAGGATTCCACTGGTGAAGTCGATATATACATCAAGCAAACAACTCACCAAAGTCTTCAAAGAGGGTAAAACCTCCTATCGCCGGGCAGTGTTTGTTGAGTGGCCACGCCCGGGAGTGCGGGCCATCGGTTTTGTCACCGCCGAAATAGTGCGGGACGGCGAGCCCCTGGTAGTGGTTTACGTGCCGACGATGCCCAATCCCACTTCCGGCTTTGCCCTGTTCTTCAAGCAGGATGAAGTTTTCGAAAGTGGAATGACGGTGGAGGAGGCGGTCAAGTTCGTTGTTTCCGGTGGAATGGTGGTAAGTTAACTCAAATCTTTATTTATGCCTACCCCCTGCTCACTCTCGTTCGCTTCCCTCCTATGAAACCGGGGGGATTGAGGGGGGTCAAGGAGCGCAGTATGGGTGTGCTATTACAGGTACAGACTCATTTCATGTCTGTCCCCGATGTTATGCAGTGGATAGATATGAACAGGCTCTCCTGCGTGGTGACAATCACTCTCGATGGCGACCGGGAGATGACCGTCTACATGGAGCATGGCACCATTATTTATGCAGCTTCCCAGCACAAGGGCTTTCGTCTGGGGGAATATCTGGCAAAGACAGGCGCCCTGAGTGAGGTCCGGGTGCTCCAGACCCTGGGAGAGAGCCGCAAATCCGGTATCTCCCTTATCCGTTACCTGGCCGACAACAAGATAATAGGGCTTCCCGCTCTAACCGAGGTCTTCACCAGTCTGGTGGAAGATCTGCTCATGGAAGTTGTTCAGGTGGGCATGGCTTCGGTAACCGTCACGTCTCCGCTCCCCGATTTTGTCCTGAACGGACCGGTCCACCTGCAGACCGGCCAGCTGGTATTCGATGCCGTGCGCAAGCTGGATGAGCTGAACCGGGACCGCCAGCAGCGGGACGAGTCCATAGAAAAGATCAGCCGACGCCTCTACGAGGAAGATTTCCAGCTGCCGGTCCTGCCCAACATGCTCATGCAGCTCATTTCCATAATGGAGGACGAAAAATCCACATTCCAGGATATGGCCCGGATCATCATGACTGACCAGGTCCTCATTTCCAGGATCCTCAAAGTCGCCAACTCCCCGTTTTATGCGGCCACCGGTCAGGTGGATTCCATCCAGTTCGCCATCGTCCGCCTGGGCATGCGGGAGATCATGAACATCGTCACCGCAATCCAGATCAATTCCCTCAATTTCACCGATGTTTCCAGGGAAAAGCTGCAGGCAATCCTGGACGATGCCCTGAAGACCGCTTTCATGGCCAGCGGCCTGGCCCGCCACTGCCGGCTCGATCCGGAAGAGGCATTTCTGGGGGGGCTGCTCCTGGACCTGGGGAAGACGGTAATCCTCAGTGTCGCAAAAGACTTCAACATCAATCAGGCCCTGCTGGATGACCTGCTTAACGAGCAGCATGCACAGATCGGCTCCCTCATTGCCAAAAAATGGAATTATCCCGAGTCGATCCAGAACCTGATCCGTTACCATCACAAAAAGAACTTCGGCGGCATGGTCAACAGGATGATTGCCCTGGTCCAGGTCGCTGACAACTTCATCCAGACCGGTACCGAAAAAGGCATCGATCCGGAAGTCCTGGCTGCCCTGGCCATCCCCACCGAAATTTTAACCCAGACCTATGAAACCTCCATTGCTTCATTCAATCAGATAAAGGCTTATAGCCGGGCTCCTTTGCCCCTATCCGTCACCACGTATATCAACAGGGCAATTCTCCCCTGTTCAACCCATGTCTGATCACGCTGGTGCAGAGGCCTTTTGTCCTCGGTGCTTAATTTTCTCCCATCACCTATTTATTAATTTGTGAGCGCGCTCACTTTATTCTTGTGTTCTCTTTTTTTGTTCTCTATTATGAGCGCAGTCATATTGTGGAGACAGTAATGCGCATCAATGAACAGACTAAACAGGAAAACCGGCTCCGTATCCTGGGAAAGGCGGCAGAGCTTTTCATCGCCAAGGGCTTCGAGGATTGCACAACTCGGGATCTTGCCCTGGCTGCGGGGCTGGCCACAGGTACCCTCTTCAATTATTTCCCGAGCAAGGAAACCCTGGCCATGACCATGGTTTCGAGGCACTCAGCCAGGGTCGCGAAGATTATCAGCGTCGTCGCACCGGTGCGGAGGACCTGACCGAGGATCTCTTTTTATTCATCGCCTCTGGCTTAAGGCGGCTGCGGCCATTGCGCCCTTTTCTCGGCCCGGTTCTGGAGCGATCTTTAAGTCCCTTTCCCCGTAAAACCATATGCCATGAGGGTGAAGCTGCCCGCTTGGAACATCTTGCCACCGTGCAGGAGATTATCGGCCGCCATGGCTTCACCGAGGCTCCTGACTATGTGGCAGTGACCATGTATTGGTCCCTCTATCTGGGAATACTTGCTTTCTGGACCAATGATGAATCAACAAATCAGGAAGCGACCAGGGCACTCATCGACTATTCGATCCGCTACTACGTGCAGTTGATTTCCGGCACCGGGGCGGACACGGGAGAAACGCATGCACGTTGAGGAGGGAAAGACCAGGGAGGCAGCCGAAATGAGCATTCTGCTCGACGCCCTGCCGAAGAAACATCCTGCCGATCCATCGGGTCTGCAGTTGGCGCAGCTTATCACCAGCATCTCCAACAGGAAGGTGCCGGTAAGCTCCTTTTCCCGAATGTGGAACCTGGGCTCTCTCCAGGCAAAGGTTACTCTCGGCTATTTCGCCTACTGGCTGCGCAGCGTTTCAGTGATGCGGACGAGAAAGAGCGGCTCAGAAAGGAAGCCCACGTGGCTGCGGCCCTGAAACTGTTCGGCACTATGGGATACCTGAGGGGAGCCGTAATGAAGGTGGGCCAGCTGCTGGCCAATCTCCCGGAAGTCGTGCCCGAAGAGTTTGCCGAGGTGCTTTCCGCACTGCACTTCGAGGCGCCTCCCATGCACTTTGCCATGGTACGCGAGGTATTTCTCGACGAGTTTGGCCGCGAGCCGGAGGAGGTGTTTGCCTTCTTCGAAAAAAAAGCCTTTGCCGCAGCTCCCTGGGCCAGGTGCACCGCGCCCGGCTGCACACAGGCGAGGAGGTGGCAGTAAAGATTCAGTATCCCGGCATTGCCCGGACCATCAAAGCCGACCTGCGCAATCTCCGCCTTTTGCTCCAACCATTAGGTCTGACCAGCGATGGCCAGAATATGCTCGAAAATCTGGCCGATCTCGAGCAGATGCTGCTCATGGAGACCGACTACGAACAAGAGGCCTGCTTTGCCAGGGAAGCCCGTCGCCTCTTCACAGCTGTGGATCAGGTAGTCGTGCCGCAGGTATACGATGACTTCTGCACCAAGCGGGTGCTTACCATGGAATATCTGGACGGCTGTCATCTGGATGAATTCCTTGCAGCCGATCCGAGCCAGGAGGATCGTGACTATTTCACCACCTTGATGACCATAGCGGTGTATCGGATTTACTACCGGCTGCACTGGTTTCCAGCCGATCCTCACCCCGGCAATTTCATATTCATGAAGGATGGCCGCCTCGGACTTATCGACTTCGGTTGTTCGCGGACCATATCCGATGATGAATGGCGTTTGATGTGCGACCTGGAGCTGGCGGTATCGAAACAGGACGAACCCGCAATTAAACGGCTCCTCGCCCAGGCTTGTCTCTTTGAAAATCCGGAAGAGATCGAACCTGACCGGCTGGAGACGGTTCGGCGAGGGGTTGACTGGCAGTTGGAGCCGAATCAGGCAGAAGGCCTCTTCGATTTTGGCGACCGGGAGTTCTTCCGGCGCGGTGTCGAATGTTTCATGAACCTGTCCCGCAAACGATACACTCGCGGCTCTCCTTTGTACCTTTGGACCAATCGCTTGACTATCGGGGGGAGGGCCGTCATCTACCGCCTGAAGGGACGCTGCGACTTCAGAGCAATCCATCGGCAGGAATCTTCTGTTTGGTTCGGGCGAGAAGGAAACCGGCACTTAACGGACTAACCATACGCATCTGTACCAGAAGATTTCCGTCGGAGCGGGCACAGGAGAAGCACATGCAAACTGAGAAGAAAACCACCGCGGGAACACAGGATATGAGGGCTCTGCTCGACGTTCTGCCGAAGGAAAGAAATACCGATCCGACTGGACAGCGGTTGGCGAAGTTCATCACCAGCATCTCCGATAAAAGGGTCCCAACCAGTTCCTTTTCCAGAATCTGGACCTTGGGCTCCCTTCAGGCCAAAGTTACTCTCGGCTATCTGCCTATTGGCTCCACAGCCGCTTTGCCGACACGGACGAGAAAGAGCGGCTCAAAAGCGAGGCCCATCTTGCTGCAGCCCTGAAACTTTTGGGAACCATGGGCTACCTGCGGGGGGCTGTGATGAAGGTCGGCCAGATGCTGGCCAACCTGCCGGAAGTCGTGCCTGAGGAATTTGCCGAGGTGCTTTCCGCACTGCATTTCGAGGCACCACCCATGCACTTTGCCATGGTGCGCGAGGTATTTCTCGACGAGTTTGGCCGCGAGCCGGAGGAGGTTTTTGCCTCCTTCGACCAGCAGGCTTTTGCCGCAGCTCCCTGGGCCAGGTGCACCGCGCCCGGCTGCACACAGGCGAGGAAGTGGCAGTAAAGATTCAGTATCCCGGCATTGCCCGGACCATCAAAGCCGACCTGCGCAATCTCCGCTTTCTGCTCCAGCCGCTGTGCCTGACTAAAGACTGGCAGGACACTCTCGCCAAGCTGGCCGACATCGAGCGCATGCTCCTCATGGAGACCGATTATGCCAGGAGGCCATGTTCGGCAAGCTGGCCCGGAGTGCATTTACAGCCGCAGATCGGGTGGTTGTGCCGCAGATTTATGACGAATATTCCACCGGCAGGGTGCTGACCAGCGAATACCTGCATGGTTGCCATATAAACGACTTCCTGGCGACAGATCCCGGCCAGGGGGAGCGAGATCATTTTACCCACCTGCTGACGGTGGCTACCTATCGGCTCTATTACCGTCTGCACTGGCTCCCGGCAGACCCGCACCCCGGCAACTTCATCTTCATGGCGGATGGCCGCCTCGGGCTGATCGACTTCGGCTGCACCCTGACTTTAAGCGACGAGGAGTGGCTCTTTTCAAATGTGGCGATCCAGGCGGCCCTCGACCGGGATATGCCGAGCCTGAATCGCGCCATTGCCAGGGCCTGCCGCTTCGATAACCCCGACGACATGGAACCGGATCATCTGGAAGTTATCCGGAACGGCTTTTATTGGTTTATGGAGCCATGGCAGCAGGAAGGTGTATTTGATTTCGGGGACAGGGATTTCTTCCTGCGCGGCATTGACAACGCTATTGAAGCGACTCGCAAAGGCTACACCCGAAGCCTGCCCATGACCATCTGGTCCAACCGTTTCACGTTCGGAGGGAGGGCCTTCTGTTACAAGTTGAAAGGGCGTTGCGAGTTCAGGAAAATCTTTCTGCAGGAGTCGTCTTGTGCCCGCCAGGATCCGGCGTAGGGACTTAGCTCCCCCTAATACCTGGAACATCTAAAACTAACCCCCCTCAATCCCCCCTTGTCAGGGGGAAGCCTTTAAGCCTCCCTTGACAAGGGGAGGTTTGGAGGGGTTAATTTTTCACCCAAAAAGGAGACAGTTAACAATGCTCAAGCTCCACGACGTAACCAAGACCTATGACGGAAAATCGGAAGTGACGGCCCTGACAGGGATTACGCTTACTATTGAGCCGGGCGAGATGGTGGCCATCATGGGGCCGTCCGGTTCCGGAAAATCCACCCTGCTCAATTTGCTGGGAGGACTGGATGTTCCCACCTCCGGGGCTATCGTGGTGGCGGGGCAGGACCTGGCCAAGGAGAATGAGAAGGACCGGTCGCTGTTTCGCCGCTCGAAAATATCCTACATCTTCCAGGCCTACCACCTGATGCCGACCTTGAAGGTGAGCCAGAATGTGGCTTTGCCGCTGCATCTGGCGGGCGTTTCCTCCGGGGAGATTACCCGGAAGGTCGCCCGTGTCTTGCAAGAGGTTGGGCTTGAAACGCGATCCAATCATCTTCCCGACGAGCTTTCAGGCGGCGAGCGCCAGCGCGTCGCCATCGCCCGGGCGCTGATCACCGATGCGCCGCTGCTTCTGGCCGATGAGCCCACCGGCAACCTGGATACGGCTCGGGGCGAAGAGGTACTGAGCCTGCTCCGCACCATTCACCGGGAGCATAATACTACCATCGTCATGGTCACCCATGACCACCATGCCGCTTCCGCCTGTCAACGGCTGATCAAGCTCCGGGACGGCAGGGTGGAAGGGGACAGCGCCATCGGAGGTGGGAAATGAATTTCCTGCTCCGCACCCTGTCCCTGAGTTACGTCAGACGTCACCTGATGAAGACCTTGCTGACCCTTTTGGGGGTGGTGGTGGGCGTTGCCACCTTCAGCGCCATCCGGAGCGCCCAGGGAACGCTCGTCAAAGGAATACGGTCCACCGTGGATCGGGTCGCCGGCAAGGCCCATCTGCAGATCACCATGACCGGGGGCGTGCCGGAGGAGATACAGGAAAAGGTGCGGACCCTTCCGGGAATCCGGGCCACATCGCCGGTCATCGAGCAGATCGTGGTGCCGGAACGGGGGGAACTGGGAAGTCTGATGGTGATCGGGATCGACCTCCTGGGGGACCGGGAGATGCGCGAATATGGCTTCGAGGGAGAGGACGCCGACCTGGACGATCCGCTCCTTTTCCTTGCCCAGCCTGACTCGGCCATCTTTACCCGCGACTTTGCTGGGCGTGCAGGGCTCAAAATCGGTGACACCATTCCCGTGCGGGTGCCGACAGGGGTAAAACGGGTTGCGGCGCGGGGGCTTTTGTCTCCCAAGGGCTTTGCCGAGGCATTCGGCGGCAACCTGATGGTGGTGGATGTTTATGCCGCCCAGGAGCTGTTCGGCCGGGGACGCCGCTTCGACCGCATCGATGTGCGCCTTTCGGAGGGGACAACGGTGGCCCAAGGGACGGCAACCCTTGAGAAGGCCCTTGGGCCGGCCTATCGCGTGGAGACGCCGGACCGCCGTGGTGCACAGATGGAGCAGACGGTAACTAATTTCGTGGTGGGCTTCAATGTTACCAGCGGCTTTGCCCTTTGTATCGGTACCTTTCTCATCTTCAACGCCTTTAACGTGGCGGTGAACCGCAGGCGTCGCGATATCGGCACCCTGCGCGCCCTGGGGGCCACGCCGCGGCAGGTGCAGGCCCTCTTTCTCATGGAGGCGCTGGTGATCGG
>NZ_BBCJ01000033.1 GCF_001311985.1 Geotalea toluenoxydans JCM 15764 | reverse complement strand
AAGATCAGAGGGTAACTGGCCTGCCGGGTATGGATGGCACCGCTGCCGGTGAGGGTGCTGGAATAGAGATGGAATTGAGTTACCTGAAAAGATTCGCTGGCGAAAGCTTCTCCTTTTCCTCAAGGGCTATCACCAGCCGTGCCGGCGTTTCCTTCAGTCTGGCGATGGTTATGTGGGGGAGAATTTCCGGTCTTCCGAAGGGATACCAGCCTCCATCAAGGCCAGCTCCACCTGCTGCTGCAGTGCCAATAGCTGCTCGCTTACTGTCATCCCCACCCAGAGCACCCGGGGGTGTTTCCCTGGCGGGAAATGACCAACGCCGCAAAGGGCAAGTTGAAATGCCGGTGAGGTCAATTCCTTAAACGCTGTTTTTATGGCTCGCATAGTCAGTTCATCAGCGTCACCGATAAAGCGTAAGGTGAGGTGCAGCTGTTCCTCCGCGACCCAGCGAGCCCCCGGCAGCTCACATCTGATGTCCGTCACCGATTTTTTCACCTTATCAGGCAAGTCAACAGCAACAAACAGTCGGTACATGGTTATTCCCTTCTTTCCGCAAGAGTTTGTCCGGTCTGTTGCAGATCGATCAGGTAACGACCGTTCTCATTTCGTATGGTGGTGCCCATCATGCTGGAAATTGCCCGTAAACGCTCGATTACATTCTTACCTCTTTTTCCCTTTAGTATGGCCGGCTGAAACCTGACCTCATGGTTAAGAACGTTGATGGGAATCAGTTCGGCTTCCTTTACCCCCCTATCCAACGTAATCCGGGCGATGATGCTCCTGTCGGAGTTCCTGCTCAGGCTGCCGAAGGCAAAGTTGCCCAAGCTGTAAAAGATCAGGCCGTTCCTGTAGCTTTCGATCCCCTGCAGAACGTGGGGATGGTGGCCGATGACCAGATCTGCTCCGGCCTCTACCGCCCTGCGGGCTGTTAGAACCTGATATCTTTTCGGCGTGGCGGCCCCTTCCTGTCCCCAATGAAACGAGACGATCACGCAATCAGCATTGGCTCTGGCTCTGGAGATATCCTTTTCATAGTAGGAAGGATAGCCGGGTGCTGTCCCGGCGCGCCTGCCGGCGGCGAAAATTCCGCAGGGTAAGTGAGAGAATAGGAAAGGAATGCAATCCTATTACCGTTGCAGTCGACTATTGCCTCTCGACGGGCCTCAGTCAGGGATTTACCGGCTCCACTGTGTTTAATCCCCTGTTTATCCAGGTGATAGATGGTTTCCAACAAGCCGTCGGCGCCGTAGTCGAGCATGTGATTGTTTGCCATGGAAAGCACCCTGAAGCCTGCCCGTTTCAATGCAGCAGCAGCTTGGGGAACGGCTTTGAACCGGTAACTTTTGTTTTTGAATTCCAAGCCGCCGCTGGTAATTGGTGTTTCCAGGTTGCCCATGGCAAGATCCCCCGCTTTCAGAGCTGCAACAGTGGCGGCAAACGGATAGTCGTAGCCCATACGTTCCAACGCCGCGCCTCCCTTTCCGGCGAGCATGATGTCGCCAACGGCGTTGATGACCACTTGGCCGGCGATGGCAAGGGTAGGCATGCTCACGGTAAGGACCAGTAAAACCAACAGCAGTCGGGAATGCATGGCGGGCTTTTCTCGTTAATGGATTTTTTCTATTAAAGTATTGACTATTTTTCGGTCAAATGCTAAAAAATATAGCTTCGTTTATCCGATTGTAAAGGCCTTTTTCATGCTGGACGTGAGATATATTCGTGAAAACCTGGAGTTGGTGGAAACGCGCCTGAAAACACGCGGTACAGGTATTGACCTGGAGCGGTTCCGGCAGCTTGATTCTCAAAGACGTGAACTACTCCAGCAGACTGAAACCCTCAAAGCCTTACGTAACAAGGTTTCAGAAGAGATAAGCCGGGTCAAGGACAAAAGTCAGGCACAAGACCGCATCGCAGAAATGCGCGAGGTGTCTCAGCGGGTCAAAGGTCTGGATGAAGAGTTGAAGGGCGTAGAAGAGGCGCTGGAGTATTTCCTGCTGACGGTGCCCAATATTCCTTCTTTGGCAACACCTGTGGGCGCTTCCGAAGCGGACAACGTGGAAGTCAGAGTCTGGGGCGAAAAGCCTCGCCAGGACTTCACTCCAAAGCCCCACTGGGAAATTGGCGAAGATCTTGATATTCTGGATTTCGAGCGAGGCGCCAAGCTGACCGGAGCACGCTTTACCCTGTACAAGGGACTTGGCGCACGCCTGGAACGGGCTCTTATCAATTTCATGCTCGATCTCCACACGGGACGCCACAATTATCTTGAAATGCTCCCGCCCTTTATGGTAAACAGGGAAAGCATGACCGGTACCGGTCAGTTGCCGAAATTCGAAGATGACCTCTTTCATTTGGGAGAGGTTGATTATTTTCTGATCCCGACAGCAGAGGTGCCGGTAACCAATATTCACCGCGGTGAGATTCTCAAAGGATCGGAGCTGCCGCTCTGCTACACGCTTATACGCCATGTTTCCGCAAGGAAGCCGGATCATACGGCAAGGATACCAGGGGCCTGATCCGCCAACACCAGTTCAACAAGGTGGAGTTGGTCAAATTCGTTCACCCTGACCATTCCTACGCTGAATTGGACAAACTTCTGGACAATGCAGAAGAGGTATTGCGGCTGTTGAAGCTCCCCTATCGGGTGGTTGAGCTTTGCACTGGTGATATCGGCTTCTCCGCAGCCCGGACCTTTGATATTGAAGTATGGCTGCCAGGGCAGGACTGCTATCGTGAAATCTCTTCCTGTAGCAATTTCGAGGATTTCCAGGCTCGACGCGCTCGATACGCTTTCGTGAGGATGAAAAGGCCAAGCCTGAATTTGTCCACACCCTTAATGGCTCAGGACTGGCAGTGGGAAGAACTGTTGTGGCCATTTTGGAGAATTACCAGCAGTCGGACGGTTCTGTTGTAATTCCTGAGCGTTAAGGCCATATATGGGTGGTGCCGAAAAGATTGGTTAGCTTTCCGGAGGAATGGCCGAGTGGTTGAAGGCGGCGGTCTTGAAAACCGTTGAACGAAAGTTCCGTGGGTTCGAATCCTACTTCCTCCGCCAGAAAAACAGGTTCTAAGTTCAAAGTTCTAAGTTCCGTGTTAGAGTCAAAAACGTAGAACATCGAACATAGAACCTTGAACTGATTTTAAGGAGAGATGGCCGAGTAGGTCGAAGGCGCTCGCCTGCTAAGCGAGTATACTGGGAAACCGGTATCGAGGGTTCGAATCCCTCTCTCTCCGCCACTTATTGTCAATGGAAATGCTTTAGGTTTGGAGGTTGTGTGAAGACAGTGCTGAAATCTTTAATTTTGACCCTGATGGCGATGGTTGCTTTGGGGGGCTGCTCCAAAAAAGAGGAAAAAAAAGCCCAGCGAGACGGCAGCGCCGCAAGGTCAGGTGACTAAAAAGCAGACCACTGTTGTGGTGCCGGATAATGTCAAAGGCAAGTGGAAAGCGGTGAAGATTGCCGTAACCGATAAGACAACTAAAAAGGACACCATCTACACGGTGAATATCGGCGCGAGGTAACCCTGCCGGGAGGAAACCTGACCTTGAAGGTGGATAACTTCCTTCCCCAGTTCGTCATGGAGGGAACCACCCTTACATCCCAGTCAAACGAGCCGAAAAATCCTGCAGCGCAGGTTAGGGTGATTGAAAACGGCAAGGAAATTTTCAAGGGATGGCTGTTTACTCTTTATCCCACAACCCATGCATTTCAGCATCCCCGTTACGGCTTTACCCTGCAGGACTTTGTCCCGGCAGGTTAGGATATGCGCTCGTAGCTCAGCTGGATAGAGCACAAGACTACGAATCTTGGGGTCGGGAGTTCGAATCTCTCCGAGCGCGCCATAATAAAGGGTCGGCAAAAATGCCGGCCCTTTTCTTTTAGCAACGCTTAGCAGCTTGCCGTGCTGCCCATTGATAAATTCCGGAAGGAGCCGGGGCATGAACCTACTTTACACTCTCGATCTCCTGGGTACCGCTGCCTTTGCCGCATCAGGCGCGCTGGCCGGAGTGCGCCGCAATATGGATCTTTTCGGCGTGCTGGTGCTCGGTCTGGTTACTGCCACCGGTGGCGGCACTATCCGGGATCTGCTCCTGGGAGACACGCCCCCCTTCATCTTCAAGGATGAAACCTACCTTTATCTATCCCTGTGTGTGTCCGTTGCAGTATTTATCTTTCATCGAAACATCGATCGTTTTCATCATCCGCTGCTCTACTGCGATGCGGTCGGGCTCGGGACCTTCGTCGTCATCGGTACCAGTAAAGCCATTGCCTTCCACATTGGATTCTTCGGTTCCATCATGATGGGGGTCATGACAGCTACTGCAGGGGGCATGGTCCGCGACATGCTCTCCACCCACGTGCCATTGGTGCTGCAAAGGGAGGTTTATGCCTCGGCCTGTCTGGCAGGCGCCGCACTTCTCTATCTGCTGCACTTCACTCCACTGCCGGGGAACTATGCCTCGCTGATTGCAGCTCTGGCGGTCATAGTGCTGCGCCTTCTCGCCATCCGTTACAACTGGTCGCTGCCGCGGGCCTCCCACAAAGAGCATGCCGATTAACCTACAGATCAAGCTTTTGCGGCTGTCTCTCGTTTATGATTTTTCGATGCTGATGTAGAAGGTCTGCTTGCCCCTCTTGAGCAGCAGCAGGATCGGCTCACCCTTCTTGATCTTTTCAGCTTCTGCACCATATTCCGCCAGATTCTTCACCGGCTTGCGATTTATTTCCCTCACCACATCACCAGGCTTTATTCCGGCATCATCAGCAAGACTCCCCGGCTCCACATCCACTACCACCACACCTGCCTTCTCCTCGCTTTTCAGCTGTTCTCTCAGTTTCGGTGTCATATCCTCCAGTTTCATGCCGAAACCGTGAAGCGGCGGTAGCGCCTTTGACGCAGTCCGTTCTTCGGTCAGTTCCTCCACCTTCATGGTGAAGGGGATCTCTTTGCCATCGCGAATGGCCGTGCCCTTGATCTCCTTGCCGACAGCGGTTCCCGCAACAACGCGCGATAAATCGTTGGCAGTTTTAATTTCCTTGCCGTCAAAGGAGCTGATTATGTCGCCACTCTTCATCCCCCCCTTGTCTGCAGGACCGCCGGCAATGACGTCGGCAATGAGTGCACCTTTCGGCTCTTTGAGGCCGAAAGCTTTCGCAATGGGCGGGCTGACATTCTGGATGCTGACCCCCATCCAGCCGCGCACAACCTTCCCTTTTTCCTTCAACTGGTCGACAACCGATGACGCCAGTGTGGAAGGCACAGCGAAACCAAGCCCCTGGCCTCCTGAGACGATGATGGTGTTGATGCCGATGACTTCCCCGGTCACGTTGACCAGCGGCCCGCCGCTGTTGCCGGGATTGATGGGGGCATCGGTCTGGAGAAAGTTGTCATAGGGTCCGGAGCCGATGACCCTGGCCGTGCCGCTGATTATGCCATGGGTCACGGTCTCTTCCAGGCCGAAGGGGTTACCGACGGCGATGACCCAATCGCGACCCTCATCCTGTCGGAATCGCCAAGTGAGAGCACCGGCAGGTTCTCGAAGGGGGAGGCGATCTTGATCAGGGCAAGATCGGTTTTAGCGTCCCTGCCGATGACCTTTGCCTTGAACTCACGGCCATCCGACAGCTTGACCTTTATTTCCTCGGCATTGTCCACCACATGGTTGGTGGTGAGGATGAGTCCGTCCTTGTTGATGATGGAGCCGGAGCCGAGACTCTGCTGCTTCATTTCCCGCTCACCGTTCTCACCGAAGTTGCGTTTAAAAAACTCGCTGAGCGGACTGTCGTCATTGGGGCCGAGAAACTGCTCAAGGGGGTTGGCCGGCACCTTTACCGTCGAAGTGGTACTGATGTTGACCACCGCTGGTTTCACCTTTTCCGCAATATCGGCAAAGGACCGGAATGAGCTGTTCACCTCCGGCTTTTTCTTGCTCTCGCAGCCTCCCTGGGAGGTACTGAGAACGAGGATGGTCAGAACCAAAAGGGTTACTCTGCGGATAACGGCCATTCTGCATTTTAGCATGAGCTGCCTCCAAAAGAGTTTGACTACTAACGCCCTGCCACTTTCCATTCTTGGCTATCGGGATATATCTACGGGTATTCCCCTTTTTTGATAAATTGCCACCTTTAATTTCAGCAGGTCTACCTGTTCGAGAATGTCCTGTCCTTGGAGCAATGCCAGTGCCTCCGCAAGGTAGTCGGTGCCGTCGGACCGGTGAATCTCAGCCAATATTCTACTACCCCTGGTGCCGATTTTCACCGCCTGGCTGACGATGGTCACCTTCATTCCGACCGGCACTGCTTCATACAGCTGCAGAATGTCCTCCGGGTAAAGTCTGAGACAGCGTGACTCACCCTTCTTCCTTGTCCCCATGGCCTGTTGGTGCCGTGGATCAGCACGTCCTTGACCGACAGTCGCAGAGCACGCGTTCCCAGGGGATTTTCCGGCCCGGCCGCCACTGTTTTCTTCAGGTCTGGCCTTTCCATGCGGATCGATGGCGGGACATGCCAGACCGGGTCCGACAGCTTTTCGATCACCGAAAAGGTACCAAGGGGAGTCTCTTTGCCGACTTCGCCGATGCCTACCGGAAATGTCATGATTTTACGATCATTTCCGGGTATGAAGAAATAAAGCCTCATTTCCGCAAGATTGATGACAATCCCCTCTTGGGAGGCAGATGAGGTACAATCCACGCCGACGGCAGCTGAATATCCATGCCGGGGGGAGGAATGAACGGGTCCACAGAAGGATTGGCATCTGCTATCTCATTGAAGCCCAGATCAAACTTGCGTGCAATCTCGATAAGGGACTCATCCGGCATTACCCTATAAATATTGACCATGCCGATGCAGTTGCCGGTATGCAAAAAAACTCTTGCCGATGCAAGCCTGCAGAGCAGTGCGAAGGCAATAACTGCTATGGTTATCGTTGTGGTTGACATTTTCATTGGGCATATTCAGGGACAGGTGATACAGCCTCAACTTGCCGATGCCGAAAAAAACAACGGGACATCCTGCAAACTGATCTCCCGTCATTTCGACATCATTAGTGCCCGGATGGTCCATTTATTTGCGCTGCTCAAGTTCAAAGGCCTTGACGGCACGATTGCCCGCCTCTTCGGCCCGGGCTGCCGAGCTTTCTGCTCTGGCGGCAGCCGATTCGGAGGTTGCTGCTGCCGCTTCAGCACGGGCAGCAGAATTCTGCGAACCTTTTTCAGCATTGATCAGCGAGGTTTTGACAGCTTCGGCGCTGTTCCTGGCGGATTCGCTGTTTTGCAAGGAAATGGTAATCTTCTGGTCCTGGTCGTTCAGTTGCTTCTCCAGGGCCGAAATCTTTTGCTCCAGCTGGATGACCCGGTGGGAGAGTGGTTGGATCTGCTCAGTAACCGACTTGTTTGTTGCACAGCCGGAGACAATAAGGAGCAGCAGGCTTGCCTGTATCAATCTACCCATGGCCATTGGAATCTCCTTAAACCATTAATTACAACTAATCTAATTTTACTCTCGCCTGTACCTAAGTCAAATGAAGCGGCCATAGGCAGAACTGGGGCATTGAGCTGGCAATAGGTTGTCAAATGGCCCTTGTGGGATAAAATGTGCGGATAAAGTGGAATGGATGCAAAGGGGGGCGAGATGGTCATAGGTATACCAAAAGAGATCAAACGGCACGAGTACCGGGTAAGCATTACACCGGGTGGTGCCGCGGAACTGGCGCGGGAGGGGCACTCTGTTTTAGTCGAGACCGATGCCGGCACAGGGAGCGGTATTGAGGACAGGGCGTACCTTCAGGGAGGGGCAGAGATCTGCGGCAGGGAGGAGCTCTTTGGCCGCAGTGATCTCATTGTGAAAGTAAAGGAGCCCCTGGCTGAAGAATTCCATTTTTTCCGCCGAGGACAGGCACTTTTCACCTATTTGCATCTGGCCCCCAACGCTCCCCTGCTGGAATTTCTCCTGGAAAGGGAAATCACCGCCATCGGTTACGAAACACTGGAAAAAGATGGGACACTCCCCCTGCTGACCCCCATGAGTGAGGTGGCGGGAAGGATGGCGCCGCTGGTTGGGGCATTCTACCTGCACAAGCAAGATGGTGGTGCAGGCATCCTGCCTTGCGGAGTACCCGGGGTGAAACCGGCCCGTGCTCTGATATTGGGAGCCGGAGTAGTCGGCACCAATGCTGCCCGGATCTGCACCGGCCTCGGCATGGACACCACCGTCCTCAACCGGAGTGTGGAGCGCTTGCAGGAGCTGGAGGAGCTTTTTCCCGGCAGGCTGAAGACGCTGGTACTCAACGGGCAGATCCTCCGGGAGGAAATCGAGACTGCCGATCTGGTGGTCGGGGCGGTGTTGGTGCCGGGAGGGAGAACGCCGCTTCTCATTTCGCGAGAAATGCTGCGGAGCATGAAACGTGGGTCGGTATTGGTTGATGTTTCCATCGACCAGGGGGGATGCGCAGAAACAAGTCGCCCCACAACACATGATGATCCGATCTACCTGGAAGAGGGGGTGGTGCACTACACGGTGGCCAACATGCCGGGCGCCTATCCAAGGACCTCCACCCTGGCGCTGGCCAACGCCACCCTCCAGTACATCAGCATACTGGCAGGGCGGGGGATCGATGAGGCGTTGAAATCGGATGCGGCCCTGGCCGGGGCTGTAAACACCCAGGGCGGCGCGATAGTCCACCGGGCTTTGGCAGACGCGATGCAAAAGCGTTAAAAGCGAAGTATTCTCCCCCTCGCTTCTTTCCTGCAGCTGCAATTAATTGACATGGATACAGGGTATTGTATCTTTAATTATATCAATTTAATTTAGCTGGAGGGAAATTGATGCGACGGTTTCACGTTCTGTTAGCGGCAGTTCTCCTCCTGGCTTCTCCGGTAAACACCCCTGCCTATGATTATCCGGTTGCCAACCCGTACATCGCCACCATCGCCGGCACTCCAACCGCCTACAAGGCCGATCTGAAATTGGCAATTCCTGAAGAGCACAAGGAACTGAGAATTGCCGAGGGGCGCAACGTTCCCCCCATCTTCTGGTTCCAGAACAGGATGAAATATTCGGTGACGCTGCAGGACAGAAAGGCTCCTCTGATCTTTGTCATTGCTGCTGCCGGATCCAGCTACAACTCTCCCACCACCAATAGTTTGCAGCGGGCCTTTTACAAAGCCGGCTTTCATGTGGTCTGCCTCTCCTCCCCCACCCATCCCAATTTCATGGTTACCGCCTCCACGACCGGCGTGCCGGGCTATGTACCCGACGATGCCCGTGACCTTTACCGGGCCATGACCAAGGTCTGGCAGGACCTGGACGGGGAGGCGCAGGTTACGGAATTTTATCTCACCGGCTACAGTTTGGGGGCGGCGGATGCAGCCTTTGTCGCCAGATTGGATGAGGAGGTGAAGGGCTTCAACTTCAAAAAGGTGCTGATGATCAATCCCCCCGTCAATCTCCATGACTCGATCCTGCTTCTCGACCGGATGCTCCTCGATAACATCCCCGGCGGCATCGCCGGCCTCAACCCCTTCGTCGATCAGATAATGACCAAGTTTGCCGGGCTCTACCGGGGAATGGAAGCGCTGGACTTCAACAACGACGTGCTGTACCAGGTGTTCGAAGAGGAAAAACCGGACGACCGGGAGATGGCTGCCCTGATTGGACTGTCCTTCCGCCTGGTATCCGCCAACATGATGCTGACCGCTGATATCATCAACAACCAGGGATACCTGGTGCCGAAGAACCGCATTCTGACACCCACCGACCCCACCACCGAATATCTGAAAGTTGCATTGCGCCTGAGCTTCGACCAGTTCTTTGATGAATTTTTCTTTCCTTTTTTCAAGGCGCGCATGCCGGGACTGACCAAAGAAGCTCTTATTGCGGAGGTCAGTTTGAAGAGCCTTGAGCCTTATCTGCGAAGCACAGACAAGATAGGAGTTATGGTCAATGCCGACGACATGATCCTTGCACCTGAAGATTTGGAATATCTGGTGGTTGTATTCGGCAACAGGGCCAAGATTTACCCTCGGGGAGGGCACCTGGGCAACATCGATTACAAGGAGAATGTGGAAGACATGCTGGCTTTTTTCGGCGTGGGGAGAGAAGAACAATGACCGGGAGAGCCCTGGCTACAATTGGAAGAATCCTTTTGGTAACGGTGGTCATGGCTGTTGTCTGCGGCTGTGCCACGCCACGGCTGGAGGCAGAAATACCGGCGCGCCACACTCTGGATGAATTTATCGAGACCGAGCGCCAGGACGACCCGCTGGATATCTACGACCCTGTGGAACGGTTCAACCGGGGAGTCTACCGCTTCAACTACTACGCTGATAACTATGTTTTTTTGCCGGTGGTCAATTTTTACGAGTTTGTCACGCCGGTCTTCCTCCAGGACCGGGTCAGCAATTTCTTCAACAATGTCTCTGAACTGAGCACGCTGGCCAACTGCATCCTGCAGCTTAAACCCAAATGCACCGCCAAAACGGTCGGCCGTATTGTCATCAACACCAC
The DNA here is from genome assembly GCF_001311985.1 of Geotalea toluenoxydans JCM 15764. Classification (GTDB taxonomy): domain Bacteria; phylum Desulfobacterota; class Desulfuromonadia; order Geobacterales; family Geobacteraceae; genus Geotalea; species Geotalea toluenoxydans. Next base: position 40,687 of record NZ_BBCJ01000033.1, on the reverse strand, counting down.
TCTGGGCATAGGAGGCATGTTCGATCCGGCAACCCAGTGGCAGATCGACCGACAAAGGGAAGATTTTGGCCAAACCCTCGGTTATTACGGAGCCGGGCCAGGGCCGTTCGTGGTTTTGCCCTTTATGGGGCCTTCGAACCTGCGTGATACCATCGGTCTTTCTGCAGACATAGGAGGCTTTTTCTTCATCGACCCGTTCGACTTCGAGCACAACAAAGCACTCGGCCTGGCCTTTGACACCATGTATCTGGTGGACATGCGCCACAAGATAAAATTCAGATATTTTGAGTCGGGTTCCCCCTTTGAGTACGAACTGATACGCATGCTCTACACCAAGGCCCGCGAGTCGGAGATCAGAAATTAGTGTCCCACCACCAGCCAAAGGGCGTCTACCCGGCGCTAGCCTCCCGTATCAACCGGTTTCCCCAGGGCGCCCCCCCTTCGGATCTGCTTTACCGGATCCTTTCCCTGCTTTTCAACGAAGAAGAGGCCGCGCTGGTGGCCCTGCTGCCCCTCAGGCCATTCACTGCGGCAAAAGCAGCTCGCTTGTGGAAGGTGACAGAGGTGAATGCCTGGCTGGTACTGGATACGCTCGCTGAGCGGGCGATGCTGCTTGATGTGGAAAAGGAAGGCACGGTATATTATGTGCTGCCTCCACCAATGGCCGGATTTTTCGAGTTTTCCCTGATGCGGGTCCGCTCCGACCTTGATCAGCAAGCTCTGAGCCGGCTTTTACACCAGTACGTAAACGTCGAGGACGCATTTGTCCGCGACCTGTTTGCCGGTGGCGAGACCCAGCTCGGCCGGGTGCTGGTCAGCGAGCCTTCTCTTGCAGATGACAACGCTGCCGTTGTCCTCGATTATGAGCGGGCCAGCGAAATAATCAGCACCGCCAGCCACCTTGCCGTTGGCCTTTGCTACTGTCGGCACAAAATGGGACATCTGGGGCGAGCCTGTAGGGCGCCCTTGGGCGATTGCATGACCTTGAACGATGTGGCCGAGTCCTTGATCCGCCACGGCACTGCCCGGAGGATCGATGTTGCCGAGGGGCTTGACCTCCTGCAGGAAGCATGGTCTCTCAACCTTTTGCAATGTGCCGACAATGTCCAGCAGGGGGTGAATTTCATCTGCAACTGCTGCAGCTGCTGCTGCGAAGGGCTGATTGCCGTCCGCCGTCTTGCCGTCAGCCACCCCCTGTGCACTACGAATTTTCTGCCGGCGGTCGATGCCCATTCATGCAGCGGCTGCGGCAGGTGCGCCGATATCTGTCCGATCGGGGCCATGTCCGTGGTCTCGAAACACGAAGTGGATGGGGTGCCGCGGGCCAGCGGAGTGGTCAATGGGGATATATGCCTCGGCTGCGGTATCTGCGTCCGTTCCTGTTCAGCCACGGCCATAAAACTAGTGCCGCGGTCGAGGCGGGTGGTGACCCCGGTCAACACAGCTCACCGCATCGTGCTCATGGCAATAGAGCGGGGCAAGCTGCAGCAGCTTATTTTCGACACCCAAGCATTGTTCAGCCACCGACTGATGGCGGCAATCCTCGGGGTGGTCCTGCGCCTGCCCGGCGTCAAACAGCTAATGGCCAGCCGGCAGATGAAGTCCCGCTACCTGGAGCGCCTGCTGGCCGGGCGGAATATTATCTGATTTCGTAATCCCACCAGAACCGGTTTTCAGTGTTGTTTCCCTCGTTTAAAAATTAATAATTTGATTCTTGAAGCAAGAAATGGTGAACTATAACGCTTCATGTCAGCGATCAGCAGACAATCGGCACAAATGTTATCGAGGAGCAGATTTTGAATTTCCGTTTTTGCAGGAAAGTGACCCTTTTCGGCCTGCTGGTTATCGGCATGGCTGCGTGCATCGTTCCCTCGGCCCTGGCCCAGGAGGCTTTGCCGCTTATTCCCACCTGCCTCCCTCATATTCCTCCATCAAGGTCTTTGACAGCAAGGGGCAGTTCGTCGGCAGACTGCTGCCGGAGAAAAGATACTGGGTCTCCATCGATCGCATCCCGGCGTTCCTGCAGAAGGCGGTTATCGCTGTAGAAGACTCGCGTTTTTACGAGCATAACGGCATCGATGTGCGGGGCATTGCCCGGGCATTGGTAAAGGATGTGGTCAAGGGCAGAATGGCCGAGGGGGGGTCGACCATCACCCAGCAGCTGATCAAGAACAAGTTCCTCAGCAGCGAGAAATCCATTGACCGCAAGCTGAAGGAAGGGGTGATGGCCATGGATTTTGAAAAGAAGTACACCAAGAAGCAGATCCTGGAAATGTACTTCAACGAAATCTACTACGGCAACGGGGCCTGGGGCATTGCCCAGGCTGCAAGAATTTATTTCGATAAAAGCCCCCAGGAGCTGACCGAGGCTGAATGCTCTTTGTTGGCCGGGGTGCCGAAAAACCCGGGGCGCTACAATCCTCTGGGAAAAGCGGAAGAGGTGTCCAGGCGGAGAGCGGTAGTCCTCAAGCGCATGGCTGATTTGAACATGATCACTACACGGCAGCAGCAGAAGCTGAAGGCCCAGCGTGTTGCAGTGACCAGAGGGGGTCAGGCACCCTATTACCTGGCCCATATCAAGGGGAAACTTATCGAGCAGTTCGGACCGCAGGTTATTGAGCAGGGGGGGCTTGAAGTGACGGCGGCCATGGACCTGGAGCTGCAGAAGCTGGCGGAAAAAACCCTGCATGATGGAGTGAAGCGCATCTCGCCACAGATGGAGGGGGCACTATTGTGTCTGGATACCAACACCGGCGATGTACTTGCCGCAGTTGGCGGCACCGATTACAAACAGAGCCCTATAATCGCGCCTTCTTCGCCAAACGGCAGCCAGGCTCGACGATTAAGCCCCTGATCTATGCCGCTGCCCTGGAAAAGGGGATTGCAACCAGCAGCATCTGGAGCGATACCCCGGTTGCTTACAACCGTGGCAACAACGAGGTGTGGAAACCCCTCAACTACGGTCGGGAGCAATATGGGGAGCTGAGCCTGCGACAGGCCCTGGCCTATTCCAACAACGTCATTACCGTGAAGCTGCTGGATACGGTCGGCGTCCCGTATTTTGTCGATTTTGCCGGCAAGGTCGGCCTGCCGCTGAGGGCGGAAAACGGCCTTTCCCTGGCGCTGGGCAGTGACGAGGTGACCCTGAATGAGCTGGTCCGCGCCTACAGTCCGTTTGCCACCGGCGGCCTGCGCCCCGAGCCGAGAACAATTATCCGCATTTATGACCGCAATCGCCGCACCTGGACTGAGAATCCTCCCGTCATCACCCCGGTTCTTTCTCCGGCCACCGCCTATATCTCCACCCAGATGCTGAAGGATGTCATGACCTACGGTACGGCCAAGGGACTCAAAAAATTCACCCAGCTGTACCCAGCCGCCGGCAAGACCGGTACCACCGACGACTATCGGGATGCCTGGTTTGTCGGCTATACTCCCGGGATCATAACCGGGGTCTGGCTCGGCTACGACAAACCAAAACCGGGGGGCAAAGGCTTTACCGGCGGCACGGTGGCTGCCCCCATCTGGGAGCGTTTCATGCGGCAGGCAGTGACGTCGAGACCGGTTGCCGACTTCCAGAAACCCGAGATGGTCGTTTCCGTCGCCATCGATCCAGCCACCGGTTACCTGGCGGCACCAGATTGCCCCGATAAGCGTGATGAACTCTTTATTCCGGGCACCCAGCCCACCGAATACTGTCTCCAGCATGGTGGAGAGGCATTGAACCCTGTTGCTATGCCACCGGTACAACCTGAAGCGCCGGAGGGACAGCCCGCGCCGGAAGGGGCTCAAGAGCCGATACAGGAAGAGATAAAAGAATAGGTCGCTGCTGCCAACTTCTTTTCGAAAGCCCGGGGAACTCACTCTCCCGGGCTTTTTTGCTATAATTTCTCCATGGCCAAGATGGACAGAATTCGTCAGCTCATCGCGAAAGAAGCGGCACGCCTCATGTTCGAGGAGGGGGTCAAGGAATACCTTGATGCCAAGCGTAAGGCCGCCCGGCGCTTCGGCCCGGAAAAGGCACTCTCCCTTGGTTCTCATCTCCCTGCCAATTGGCAGATCCATGCCGAGGTGCAACGCCTCATCAACATCCACGATGAAAAGGTGCTGCCGGCGCGGCTGATGCATTTTCGCCTCGTGGCCTTAAGGCACATGGAACTCCTGGAACAGTTTCATCCCTATCTGGTCGGCTCGGTCCTGAGCGGCGCCGTCACCGAGCGCAGCGACATCGACCTCCATCTCTTTGCCGACTCCACCGAACAGGTGGAGGAGTTTCTTCTGAGCAAGAGAATTTCTTTCGAGGAGGAACTGGTCACCATCCGCCACGGCGGAGAATTTTTCGAGTATCCACATATCTACCTGGAGGAGGACGGTGTGGTGATCGAGTGCACCGTCTATCCTTCCGAGGACATCCACCGCATCCCCAAAAGCAGCATCACCGGCAAGCCCATGGAACGTGCAGATGCCCGAAAATTGAAAAAGATCATCCTGGAGTTTCTTTGCCAGGGGAGATGATCCCCGGTGAGGATGATGCTGACACTAAGAAATGATGGCGTAGTTTTGGACCTGGAAATGGCCTGAGCTGCAACGGCGAGCTTTGGGTTGTAAAGGTGGTGAAATCAGCTGGTAGGCGGCAGACCTGATTTTCAGGTCTGCCCCATTGACCCCGGCAATGGTGGCAACCTTCTCCGAATATTTCACATCAACTGCGAGGATCGGTTTAATTCTCTCCAACAGTGGCTTCCAGTGCCTCCATATTCCGTACCAGGGCTTCAGGCAAAACAGTTTTCCTGTCCTCCCGGAAATCGTAAGCAACCAGCACACCCTTCCCCTCTGCTGCCAATTTGCCCAGCCGGTGGCTTACCACACGATACTCCATGGTGAAGCGATCCGCCTCGATGCTGACGACTTTCGCTCCCACTGAAAGGGTATCCGGATAGGTAAGCGGGATCCGGTAGCGGCAATCGGATGAGGCGAGGACCGTGCCGATACCAGTTTCTTCCATCATCTGCCAGGCGCCGATCCTGTCGTAATAAGCGATGCGGGCATTTTCCATGTAGCGGAAATAGACGACATTATTTACGTGCTTCTGGGAGTCCATCTCACCCCAGGCGACTGGAAACTCCACGACTATGGGGAAGCCCTTCAAAATCTGGTCAATCATGCCCTGATCTCCCTTGGTATGCCCCTCTGGGCTGTTCTTACTGTGGGATCAAATTATCAGACAAATTGGCTAAAGGCAACGAAAGAGGCGCGTAACAGGCTTCCATGTTGCCTGGAAATTAAATCTTGTATTAAATTGTCACCTTGTTGCCACGCCACCTCAATCTTGATTTGTTAGAAAAAGGTATTAACTTTCATACAGGAGGAACGGAAATGCTGGAAATGCGCAAAGAAAAAGTATCATCTCCCTAGTTGTCACCGTCCAATTGATACTGTCGCTGGCCGGATGCGGAACGACGGACACGATCGGCGGGGCGAAAAATGTCATCCTGGTTGTCGCAGATGGCATGCAGCTGGAGCACGAACGGGCTGCTGGCAATTACCTTTATGGCGCGCCCGAGGGAGCTTTGCAGCACCAGAAGTACAACTACAAGGGGGCAGCTTCCACTTGGGACGTGACCACCTACAACCGCTATGCCTTTGCGGCCTATTCCAGCAATGGTTTCAGCAGCAGGCGCTATAGCGACGCCACCGTCAATCTGGAAAATCTTGCAACCTTCGACCCCACCCTCGCTATAATCCTGCGAAAGGGGGAAAACTGCCCTATCGCCAGGATACCACCGGTCAGACCGGGTACTTCGGCGCCAAAATAAAGGACAGCAGTACCGGCACTGCCAAATATCCCGCAACAGACTCGGCGTCGGCAGGCACGGCACTGGCGACCGGGTTCAAAACCGATGACGGCAACATCGCCTGGCGTAGCGGCGATCCGGCCAACGGCCGTCTTGCCAGGATCGCCGAGATGTATCGCAATCAGAAGAAGGCATCCATCGGCGTCGTCAGCACGGTACCCTTTTCCCACGCCACTCCGGCTGCTTTTGTCAGCCATAACACCAACCGCAACAACTACCAGGCCATAGCCCAGGAGATCATCACCGTGTCCCGTCCGGAGGTGGTCATTGGGGGCGGCAACCCCAACTTCAATGATCCGGCAGGGATTACCGGACCCGCTGCTTACCAGTATGTTGATGCTGCCGACTATGCCGTGCTGAAAGGTTCGACAGAATACACTTTCGTTGAGCGTAAGGCTGGTGTTGACGGCGGAACAGCCCTGTCCGGCGCGGCAGATGCTGCGGCGGCAGGAAACAAGAAGTTGTTCGGACTCTTCGGGGGCGCGGGAGGGAGTTTCGAATACCATAAACCGAGTAATGACGGTACTTCGCAGGTTACCCGTGGTTCCATTGAAAATCCCACCCTTGCCGATGCTGCCAAGGCAGCACTAAAAGTGCTCGGCAAGAATCGGAACGGCTTTTTTCTCATGGTGGAGCAGGGGGACATAGACTGGTCCAACCATGCCAACGATTATGCTTCCATGATCGGCGGCATCTGGGACCTGAACGAGGCGATCAAATCCATCGAGGCCTACGTGGATCAATCCGGGGATGATGTGACCTGGGATAACACCATGCTTATCGTCACCTCGGACCACGGCAACAGTTATATGCGTTTGGCGAAAGACCTGGCAAAAGGGAGCTTGCCGAAGCAGAACCCCATCAATGATGGCGGTGCCCCGACTGACTATGACCGCACCGTCAGCTATTATTACGATCCGACGGAGGTGACCTATGGCTTTGCGGGCAAAGGGGTCAACTCCCATTCCAACGAGCTGGTGACCCTCTACGGGAAGGGCGCCGGGCTATCGCAGCTCGCCGCCTATCAGGGGCTCTGGTATCCGGGGACGACGATCATCGATAATACCCATATCTTCAAGGGGATGATGGGGGCGCTGGGGTTGACCGACGACAACCGCATCAAGGCCAACTGAGGTAAGCGGAATGCGTTCTAACGGGGCTGAAGGTTGCGAAGCCTTCAGCCCTTCTTCGTTCCGGTCAGCAGATGAAGGTGTCTTACAAGGAATTTCTGTTACCCTTGAGAAGATGACTTCACCTCTCCGCCAATATGCCGTTGCCGATGATGCCATCCTCCGCTATCGCGTCCATGGCCACGGCAGCCAAAAGCTGATACTGGTCCACGGTTTGGCTTCCCGCGCCGAAACCTGGACTGACCTCGTGCCGCTTTTCCCTCCCGACCGATATACACTCTATCTCCTCGATCTCCTTGGCTCGGGCGGATCGGCCAAACCTGCCAAGCCGATTATTCAATTCGCGCCCATGGGCGGCGGCTGCTAAATTTCATTGAAGGACTGGGGCTTTCAGGGGTGACGCTTGTCGGGCATTCACTGGGGGGAACGGTGGTGCTTTTTGCGGCCATCGAGCCATGGCCGGACGGGAGGCGTTACTTAAGTCCCTGGTCATCATGGGAGGGCCGGGATTCATTCAACAGCTGCCGCTCATGGCGCAGGTCTTCCGGTTTCCCCTGGCGGGAAAAGCGTTCATTGCCATCTTCGCCGGAGGCGTGGGTAAAAATCGGCCTGAAAGCCGCCTACTACGACAAAAGACTGGTGGACCGGGAGCACGTGGCCAGGTATGCCCCATGTTACCAGGACCGGGATGCCAAACTGGCGCTGGTGGCAACTTGTCGAACCCTCGTCCCCCCCGACAGCGACAGGCTCATCGGCTGCTACGGAAAACTTCGCCTGCCCGTTCTATTGCTGTGGGGGCGGCATGACCGGATTGTCAGGTTATCCCAGGGCGAAAGGCTGAAAGAGGCAATTTCCGGAGCGAGGTTGGAGATTATTGAGGATTGCGGGCATAATCCCCAGGAAGAGAGGCCGGGAGAAACCTTCCGCATTATAGATGGTTTTATTCACCATCACATCAGCAGAACAAGGATCAACTGAACGGCGACGATCTTGCCGATGGTGGCCACCGGATAGACCGAGGCGTAGCCGATGTTGGGGAGATCGTTACCGGTCTGCTCCAGGGCGTAGCCAGTACGGCCGGTTGGGTCTGCATACCGGCGACCATGCCGATGAGGAGGCTGAAGGGAATCTTCAGCAGACGATGGCCGACCCAGAGGGTGGCAAGGGCGGTGAGACAAGTGATGGCGGCGCCGACGGCGAAGATGGTCAGTCCGCCACCTTGGCTGAAGGTGGAGAAAAAGCTGTAGCCGGCCCGGGGTGCCGATCCCGGCCAGGAAAAAGACCAGGCCGATCTGGCGCAGGGTCATGTTGGCGCCGTATGGCAGGCTCCAGACCATGGAGCCGGTGCGGCCGACGGTGCCGAGAATGAGGGCGACAATGAGCGGGCCTCCGGCAAAGCCGAGCTTGATGGTGATGCCCCCCGGCAGCGGCAGCGGGATAGTGCCGAGCAGCAGCCCCAGGGCGAGGCCGAGGCTGAAGGTCATGATATCCACTTCACTCACCGCCCGGTACGAATCGCCGAAGTAGGAGGTGACCCTCCCCATTTCCCGGGTCCTGGTCAGAACTCGCACCCGGTCCCCCAGCTCCAGCACCATGTCCTCGTGGGGGAGAAAATCCACGTCCCCACGCCGCACCCTGGTAATCACTGCTCCGAACTTCTCCTGCAGCTTCAGTTCCCCGATGGCGCGCCCCGCCACATGGGTGTTGGAGACGAAAATCCTGCGGTAATCGTATTCACTGCGGTCGAGGCCGATGTGCTCGCTGCTCTGCTCACCCAGAAAAGCAGCAACCCTGTGCAGCTCTTCCTCGGTTCCCACGGCAATCACCATGTCTCCCGGCTCTAAAACCGTCTGGGGTGTCGACAGGAAGACATGATTCCGGCGCTTGATTCGGCCGAACAGCACATCCCACTTCTGCTCGCGGCTCAGCTGGTCGATGGTAGCCGAGATATGGGCATGGGTGACACTTATGGTGCAATTCAGGAGAGGCTCGCTGCTGGCGCCGAATGTATGCAGTCTTTTTGCTTCGGCAGTGTAGTCGATATGCCAGAGACGCTGGACAATGGTGATGGCAAGGACGACGCCGATAACCCCAACCGGATAGGTGATGGAGTAGCCGACAACCGGTTCGGCCAGCATCAGTTCCAGTGCCTGTGCCGGCGCGGTGTGTTTTATGGTCTCCAGGGCACTGGCCAGGGCAGGAGTGTTGGTCAGGCAGCCGGCGAACATTCCGGCGGTGAGGGAGGCCTTGAGGTGAAGAAGCCGGTGGGCGGTGACGGCAAGTCCCGAGGCAAAAAAGAGCATGCCGATAACCAGCAGGTTGTTGCGCAGTCCTTCCCGCCTTAGGGAAGCGACAAAGGCCGGGCCGCTGGACAGCCCGATGGTGTAGACGAACAGGCCGAGACCTAAGATGTAGACGATCTCCGGCAGCTTCAGGTCCGGATGGATAGAACCCACTGCCAGGCCGACAAAAAGAACGGCGGCAACGCCAAGACAGCTGCCGTGGACTTTCAGCTGCCCCAGTGGGTAACCGATTGCTGCCACAACGAACAGCAGCAGAAGCGGGTTATTGATGAGAACTTGCAGCATGGACCTGCCGATAAGAAAGAAGATTAAAATGATATTTTTCTTATCGGCAGTTTGTGTCTGAGCTGAAACAATTTTGCTTTAGCAGAGCGATCCAGAAATAGTTTTTCAACAACCTGCTACAAGGTCAGCCTCCGACGATGGTGCCGCCATTGGGGTGGAGGATTTGGCCGGTCATGTAGGAGCCCCCTGGGAGGCGAGAAAGACATAGCTGTGTGCAATCTCAACCGGCTGGCCAGCCCTTTTCAGGGTCACGTTCTCGCCGAACTGCTCCACTTTTTCTGCGGGAAAGCTTGCCGGTATCAGCGGCGTCCAGACCGGACCGGGTGCAACCCCGTTCACCAGGATGCCCCGCTCGGCCAGGGAGAGGGCCAGGGAGCGGGTAAAGGCGACGATGGCCCCCTTGGTGGAGGAGTAATCGATCAGTTTCGGGTTTCCCTTGAAGGCGGTTACCGAGGTGGTGTTGATGATCCTCCCCCCTTCCCCCATATGTTTCAGGGATGCCGCCGCCATATAGAAATAGGCGAAGATGTTGGTCCTGAAGGTTCGCTCCAGCTGCTCGGCCGAGATGTCTTCAATGGTTTCGGCATAGTGCTGCTCGGCGGCATTGTTGACCAGGATATCGATCCTGCCGAATCGGGCCGCCGTCTTTTCCACAATGCCGGTACAGAAAGCTTTATCGGCCACATCCCCCTGGAAATGGAGGCAGTCCACACCTTCCCGCTTGACGATCTCCCATGTCTCCATGGCATCCTGCTCTTCCTTCAGGTAGGCAAAGGCCACGTCGGCCCCTTCCCTGGCGAAGGCGATGGCCACTGCCCGGCCGATACCGCTGTCACCGCCGGTGATGAGCGCCTTTTTCCCCTTGAGCCTGCCACTACCAGCGTATGAAAGTTCGCCGCTGTCGGGACGGGGCGTCATTTGCTGTTCAACGCCGGGCTGTTCCTGCTGCTGCGGCGGAAAACTCATATTGCTCATGATCAAGCTCTCCCATGGACTATTTCATTCTTTCCCTCACCATCCAATGGTGACCCTTGTTTTTTGCGTGATTCATGCCGGCTTCCGAGGCCACTTCCCTGCTGTAGAGCCAGCCCGTAATGGCGCCGCAGCCGTCGGTGCAATGGGCAGGTACTCGTGGTCAGTGTAGTCAAAGTCCATGGGAACCTCCGGGAAATTTCCTATCCTCTGGCTTCGGCCAAGGCTGATTATTTTTGCCATAATCCGTCAGCGACCAGTGCCTGTGGCGCTGGAATAGGTGCCCATAGTGCCGCCGGCGCCTTGACCCTCTACTCCGAATTTATAGCTGCCGGATCTGCCACCGGTAATACCACCCATACCCTGACTGGTGTCGGTCCCGGTAGTGGTGTCTGGAGAGACTCCGGGATAACTGCCGCCAGTGCGGGTATCCACATCGATGCCGTAATCGCCGTGGGTTGAGCCCCCAGCACCGCTGCTGCTGTAGCTCTTATAAGTAGCTCCTCCCGCACCGCTGCCGCTTTCTGCACCGGTCATGCCGCCTGTGCCGCTGCCGCTCTCCACTTCGTAACCGGATGTTCCGCCTGTGGGGGTGCCGCGTTCCTCCCGATACTCAATGGCTCCGCCAGGGCCGCCACTTTCGAAGCTTCTGTAGATGGTAGCTCCACCAGGTCCGCTACTGCTGTAGCTTCGGAAGATGGTTTCTCCGCCAGGGCCGCTGCTGCTGTAGCTCCGATAAATAGTTGCTCCTCCGGCACCCGAGCCGGCGTCAGAACCAAGACCAACTGCAGGTTCGTCCATGGTTTCGTTGTCGTCTGCGCTGAAAGCCAATCCTGACAGGGCAACCAGCGCTGCAGTGACAAAAATAAGACGTTTCGCATTGTTCATCGCTGTTCCTCCTTTGTCTGGGTGTGCTGTGCTGTCAGCTGTACCAATGGGTTTTGTAAATTTACTGCGGGCCGATCTGCTCCGTTGACTCGGCCTCCCGACCAGTCACTTTTTCAAGCCCTGGGGTAGAGCAGTCGCCTTGCGAAAGCGCTACGCCAGAGGCTACTGCAACTATAACAATAAAATTAATTTTTACAAATTTACCGCCTCGCCTCCTGGAGCCCTTATCCCCCTCCCATGGACCTTTTCCCTCAAGTTTTCCCTGCAGGCGCCGACTGTAATTCCCATAATTCCAATTGCTCTGCCTGAGCTCACTGGATAGTTTGCGGTTTTGTGAGCAGGCGCACTTATGGCACTGCCCCTTTCATGTTCTATTGGACCTGCGCTTTCAAACGGAAGGCGGTTCAACACAAGGAGGAACAGAAAGTGACCAGACAATTCATATGTTTGATTGCCGGAGCCCTGTTTTGCGCTTCGCCCGTGCTCGCAGAAAAGGTTGGGACGGAGACTATAAAGCTTGCCAAGTATGATGAAAAAAACCTTTTTCAGTTGAAGAGGCCGGAAGTGGCTTTGGATCTGAAGGAAAAGCATGAATACTACGACATCAGAGGCACCAGCTTGACGGAATTGCGCAAGCAGATGAAAGAAAACGGCACACGGTGGAATGACAACCATACCTATGCGGCCCTGACGACCTGGAATATCAGATACAACTACGACATTAACGAAAGCGGCGGCAGATATTCCGTAGCTTCAGTGAAAACCAAGGTCGACATAGTCTACCGTTATCCGCGGCTTGCCAGCGCAGCCGGCATGTCCGAGCAACTGGCAGGACAGTGGAGCTCATATATGGAGAATGTCACTATTCACGAAATAGGTCATAAGGACATTGCCGTCAAGCTGCCGCCGACATCAACGGGGCGCTGTCTTCATTGGGCAACTTCAGTAGCCGGAGGGAACTGAATAACGTGGTTGACCGGGTTGTCGAGGCAAGATTGAAAACCCTGAAGGAGGATCAGATTCGATACGACGCCGAGACCCACCATGGAGAAACCCAGGGCGCAATTCTTCGTTAGCAGGGCTTTGAAAACGATTGGTAGCGGACGGAGTAGGCCCGTCCGCTGCTAAATCATTCCCCCCATGTACTACACCCACCGTATTAACCCCATTCGTAACCCATTCGTCGTGAAAAAAATGACCTTAAGGTTGATTGTTCCTTAACTGCCTTCAATTACACTTGTTTTGTCTCCCGGCATTTCTCTCTCTTTCAAGGAGCAAACCATGAGAACCATCCTGCTCATTATCCTGATCATACTCCTGGTCGGCGCTCTACCCTTATGGCCCTACAGCTCCTCCTGGGGATATTACCCCAGCGGTGGTCTTGCTGGTGCTGTTGATACTGCTGATTCTGGCTTTGCTCGGGCACATCTGAAGCATTGGTGCATTCGCGGCAGTTTTGACCAACAGAATAAGGGGCGAAGAATATGAGACGCACATGGATGGCACTCGTTCTGGCCTTTTTCACCTTTTCCGGGTTCCTGATGGCCTTCGGCGGCGAAGACGGCAAGAGAGAAGACTATCAGAAACAGATAGAACTCAGGCTCAGGACATTGAGACAGAACTTGGACGAACAGAAGGCCAGGTCATCGATCCTTAAGGACGATGCGAAGGTACGGTTCGACGAAGATATGCGGATCTTCCGGGAAAAGGAGAAGATCGCAGCTGCAAAACTGCAGAGGCTTAGGGCTGCCACGGCAAGGACCTGGGGGCGGGGCAAAGCAGGAGTGGAAGCTGCCATGCAGGATTTGAACAGGCAGTATGAGATACTGGAGGAACGCCTAAAAAACCCCTGACCGCGTCCCTGTGCAACAGGCCGGTTATCCCACCAGTGCCGCGAGTGTAACGTATCATTCGGGACGTTAGCCCCGATCACAGGTAATGCGGCATCCACAAGTCTCATTCAAAATATAAATCCCGGAGTCTTGCCGAGCATTCGACTTGGACCAGCCGATTGACGACGATTTGTCCAACGTGTTGCTAAAGACCGGAGCGATCATGTCTGAAAACAGATGGAAACTAGGTCTGGGCGCAGAACTGCTGGACAACGGCAGGGCACATTTCAAGGTTTGGGCGCCAAAAGCAGGCAAGGTGGCGCTGCGCCTCTTTTCCCCCGGTTCCGAGAGGTCGATCGATCTTGCTGCCGGTGAAGATGGCTACTTTACAACCGAAGTGGAAAAGGTTTCTGCCGGTGACAGCTATCTCTACCTGCTTGACGGCCACACCGAGCGACCCGATCCAGTATCCCGCTTTCAGCCCCAGGGGGTGCACGGACCTTCCATGATTGTCGATCCCCGGCAATTTCCCTGGCAGGACCAGGGATGGCAGGGGATACCGCTTGAAACCTACGTATCTACGAATTGCATGTGGGGGTATTCAGCCACGACGGCACCTTTACCGCGGCCATCCCCCATCTGGACTACCTGAAGGACCTGGGGGTAACGGCGGTGGAGATCATGCCGGTGGCCCAGTTTCCAGGAAACCGCAACTGGGGTTACGACGGCGTTTACCCCTTTGCTCCCCAGAACAGCTATGGCGGACCCGAGGGGCTCAGGGAGCTGGTTGATGCCTGTCATGGCAAGGGGCTTGCCGTCATTCTCGATGTTGTCTACAACCACTTCGGACCGGAAGGAAATTATCTCAACGATTACGGCTACTATTTCACCGATCGCTACCGGACTCCCTGGGGTGACGCCATAAACTTCGACGGCCCACACAGCGATCAGGTTAGAGAATATTTCATTGCCAATGCCCTCTACTGGATACATGAGTACCACTTCGACGCGCTGCGTCTGGATGCCATCGACCGCATCTACGACCTTGGCGCTACCCATTTCCTCCGTGCCCTTGCCGATGAGGTGCACCGCCATGGGCAGCAGCTGGGGAGGAGGATCTACCTCATCGCCGAGAGCGACCTCAACGATGTGCGGCTGATAAATCCGCCTGAAATAGGGGGCTACGGTGTGGATGCCCAGTGGAACGACAACTTGCACCACGCCCTGCATGCCCTGCTGACGGGGGAAAAGGAAGGTTATTACCAGGACTTCGGCCGCTTCGACCATCTCGTCAAGGCCTTTACCGAAGGCTATGTCTACAGCGGCCAGTATTCCAGGTACCGCAGCAAGCGCCATGGCAATTCGGCCAAGGACCGGCCACCGCTTCAATTCGTTGCTTTTTCCCAAAATCACGACCAGGTAGGCAACAGGCTTCACGGCGACCGCCTTGCCGCCAAGCTGCCGTTGCAGAAGCTTTTGCTCGCTGCGGGCACAGTGCTGCTTTCGCCCTATCTTCCCCTTTTGTTCATGGGGGAGGAATACGGGGAAAAGGCGCCCTTCAACTACTTTGTCAGTTATGGGGACAATTTCCTCATTGAAGCGGTACGCAAGGGGAGAAAAGAAGAATTTGCCGCCTTTGCCTGGGCTGAAGAGGCCCTCGATCCCCAGGATCCGGATACCTTCATGCAGTCAAAGCTGGACCTGGAATCGAGCAGACGGGTGAACATGCCCTCATCTATGCCTGCCATAAAAAGTTGTTGGCACTACGCAGGGAAATTCCGGCACTGGGTTGTATCGACAGGAAAGACATGACGATCAATGCCTTCGACGAGAAGCGGGTATTGGCGCTGACACGGCGAGCAGGGAACAACAGCACCTTGTGTGTCTGGAACTTCAGCGAATCGGCCCAGGAGGTGGTGGTGGAGCTGGCCAACGGCCACTGGCCGAACCTTTTCGATTCGTCGGCAGCAGAGTGGGGTGGGAAGGGTGAGACTGCCCATGCAAGGCTGACAGTGACGGAAGGGAGAGTACGCATCCCCATTGGGGCATGGAGTTTTGCCGTTTATGTGAGTGACAAGTGACAAGTGACAAGTGACGGGAAGACTTCGAACCTCGAACCTCGAACCTCGAACATGATTTTAAGGGGTAATAATGGAGCGCTTTATCTGCATTCATGGACATTTTTATCAGCCGCCGCGGGAAAATCCCTGGCTTGAGGCCATTGAAATTCAGGATTCGGCCCGACCTTATCATGACTGGAATGAGCGCATCGCCGCGGAATGCTATGCGCCCAACTCCGCGTCCCGTATCCTGGACGGGGAAGGGTGGATCAAGGATATCGTCAGCAATTATGCCAAGATCAGCTTCAACTTTGGCCCAACACTCCTTTCCTGGATGCAGGGTTGCGACCCGGAACTTTACCAGGCCGTGCTGGATGCGGACCGCCAGAGCATGGATTGGCGGTCCGGGCATGGTGCCGCCATCGCCCAGGTATACAATCACATGATTATGCCCCTGGCCAATGCCCGAGACAAGTGCAGCCAGGTCGTCTGGGGGCTCAGGGACTTCGAGCACCGCTTCAAACGCTTTCCCGAAGGATGTGGCTGGCGGAAACGGCCGTGGACCTGGAAAGCCTGGATATCCTGGCCGAGCAGGGGATTAAATACACCATCCTGGCTCCGCGCCAGGCAGCCTCCTTCAGGAAGATCGGCGAAGAGCAGTGGCAGGAATGCAATGGATCCATCGACCCGACCAGGGCCTATCTTTGCCGGCTTCCCTCCAAACGGACCATCACCCTCTTTTTTTACGACGGTCCCATTTCCCAGGCGGTCGCCTTCGAGGACCTGCTTAGCCGTGGCGAGGCCTTTGCCCAACGCTTGGTAGGGGGCTTCGACGACGCCAGGGACTGGCCGCAGCTTTTCCATATCGCCACCGATGGGGAAACCTACGGCCATCACCACAAGTTCGGAGATATGGCCCTTGCAGCCGCCCTGGACCATATCGAAAGCAACAGCCTGGCCCGTCTCACCAACTATGGCGAATATCTCGCCCAGTTTCCTCCGACCGTTGAGGTGCAGATCCATGAAAATTCTTCCTGGAGCTGTGCCCACGGCATCGAGCGCTGGCGGAGCAACTGCGGCTGCAATTCGGGGGGGCATGGAGGGTGGAATCAGGAATGGCGGGCGCCCCTGCGCAGTGCCCTGGACTGGCTGCGGGACCGGTTGGCGGAAAGGTATGACGAGCTTGGCCGCCAGTATCTCAAGGACCCGTGGCAGGCTCGGAACGAATACATCCGGGTAGTGCTGGACCGGGATGAAGCAAACCGCAACACCTTCTTCGCGGAGCAGGCGCGCAGGAACCTGAGCGACGATGACAAGGTGGCGGTGCTGAAGCTGCAGGAGATCCAGCGCCACGCCATGCTCATGTATACCAGTTGCGGCTGGTTCTTCGACGAGCTTTCCGGCATCGAGACGGTTCAGGTCATCCAGTACGCGGGAAGGGCACTGCAGCTGTCCCAAGGGCTTTTGGGGCAGGATCTTGAAAGGGGATTCAAGGAAAGGCTGTCCGCTGCCCGGTCCAATATCCCGGAAAACGGCAACGGTACCCAAATCTATGAGAAATTTGCCCTTCCGGCCCAGGTCGACCTGACCAAGGTGGCGGTCCACTTTGCCTTCAGCTCCCTGTTCAGGGAATATCCGGAACAGACCAGGATCTTTTCCTATACGGTCAACGTGGAAGATTACAAGAAGATGGTTACTGAAGATGCGGCATTGGCAACCGGCACGGTGCGCATTGTTTCCGAGATTACCCAGGAGAGCTCCCGGCTCATGTTCTGCGTGGTTCGCATCGGCCACCACGACTTCAAGGGGGGGGTAAGTTCCTGCCTGATAGAAGCAGCATGTGCCTCCATCAAGGAGGAACTGCTGGAAGAATTTGACCGGGGGCATTACATCGAGATTGTCGGCCTGCTGGACAAGCATTTCGGCATGCACAATTTCTCTCTCCTGGATCTTTTCCGCGATGAACAGCGGGAAATACTGAACCTCATCCTCGATGCCACCATGGAGGAGTTCACCCAGGACTACCGCAGCATCTATGAGCATAACCGCCATCTGATGGAGTTCGTCCAGGAGACCGGCATGCCGGTGCCGAAGCGATTTTTGGCTGCTGCAGAGATAAGCCTTAACACGGAGATAAAAGAAGCGCTCATGGCCGAGGATATGGACGGGGACCAGGTGCAGAGGATCATCGCCAACATGCAGCGCTGGCAGGTGGCTGTGGATCTCCCCGAGGTGGAATACAGCCTGCGCACCTTTGCCGATGCTGATGGACCGGCTTTACGGGAGCCCATCAGACCTTGCGCTGCTGCAGAGGATCAAGACGTTTGTCGAGCTGCAGAAGACTACCCCTATTCAAGTGGATCTCTGGGACATGCAGAACGTTTATTACAAATTGGCGAAAACTGCATATCCCCGGTTCCAGAGCCGAGCCAGGGAAGGGGATGGGGCTGCCGCAGGGTGGGTTGAGGCCTTCAAACAGCTGGGGGAGATGCTTTCCATGAACCTGGGAACAGTCCTGGCGGAAGAGTGACACTACACTCCCTCCACCTTGATGGGGGAGAAAATGCTTCTTTCTCTGGGAGAGAACTGGAGAGAGGGCACAGAGGGTGTGAAGAAAGCGAAACTCTAAAGTTGGAGGTGCAATGGTAAACGAGAACCCGCCGGCTGCGAGAATACCTGTTGCAACCTACCGGCTCCAGTTCAACCGGCAATTCAGTTTTGCCGCTGCCCAAGAGATCGTCCCCTACCTTAACGATCTGGGGGTGAGCGACATCTATGCATCGTCCTACCTGACGGCCAAGGAAGGAAGCATGCATGGCTACGATGTTGTGGACCAGAACCGGCTCAACTGGGAAATAGGCACCGGCGAGGCCTATGCAGAGCTGATCGGCGAGCTGGACAAATTCGGCATGGGGCACATCCTCGATTTCGTCCCCAACCACATGTGCATAGAAAGCAGGGAAAATGCCTGGTGGATGGACGTCCTGGAAAACGGTCCCTGTTCCAATTATGCCACCTTCTTCGATATCAATTGGCAACCGGTAAAGAAGGAGCTGACCAACAAGGTCTTATTGCCGCTTCTGGGGGACCAGTACGGCAAGGTCCTGGAAAACGGGGAGCTGCGCCTGTTGTTCGAAGACGGCGCTTTTTCCATCGCTTATTACGAAACCAGGCTTCCCCTGGAGCCGACCAGCTGGCTGCAGATCCTCAGGCACCGTCTCGATGTGGTAGAGGCGGCTTTTTCCGCCGATGCTCCGCTTCTTCAGGAACTGTTGAGCATCATCACTGCACTGCAGCACCTTCCCCCCACTACTGAGCACGACCCGGAGAAGATTGGCGAAAGGTACCGGGAGAAAGAGGTGGTAAAGAAGAGGCTTTTAATGCTCTGTGGCCAGAGTGTGGAAATCCTCAACTTCATAACTGAAAATGTGACCATCTTCAATGGCAGCAAGGGTAACCCGGCCAGTTTCGATCTGCTGGACCAGCTTCTCTGTCGGCAGGTCTACCGCCTTTCCTTCTGGAAGGTGGCCACTGAGGAGATAAATTATCGCCGGTTCTTCGACATCAATGCCTTGAGCGCCATCAGGATGGAAGACCCCATTGTCTTCAGGGAAACCCATGCCCTTGTCCTGAGGCTTATCCAGGAAGGGAAGGTGACCGGGCTCCGGATCGACCATGTGGATGGACTTTATGACCCGTTGACCTACCTGGAGCGGTTGCAGAGAAACTGCTTCATCCAGTGCTGTCTGGGCGCATCCGGGGCCGGCCCCCGCTTGGCCGATGCCGAAACTGCAGCCGATTTTATGAAGAAATGCAACGACGACTATAACGGAGTGATTGCTGAAAATCCGTCATACAAGCCATTCTTTATAGTTTGCGAGAAGATCCTGCTCAAAGGGGAGCAGCTGCCGGAGGAGTGGCCTGTGCTCGGCACCACCGGCTATGACTATCTCAATTATCTGAATGGCATTTTCATCGACCAGGAAAACCTCAAGTGGCTGGACCGCAGCTATACCAGGTTTATCCGCCAGACCATCAACTTTGCCGAAGCGGTCTACGAGAAGAAAAAACTGGTCATGCAGGTGTCCATGTCGGGGGAGATCAACACCCTTGGGCATTATCTGAATAACATCTCGGAAAAGAATCGCCTGACCAGGGATTTCACCCTTATCAGCCTGACCCGGGCCATCATCGAGGTCATTGCCTGCTTTCCCGTCTACAGGACCTACGCCAATTCTTCGATCATTCGGGAGAAAGACGTCCAGTACATAGAAACCGCCGTGGCCAAGGCCAAGCGCCGCAATCCCGCCATCAGTACTTCCATCTTCGATTTTCTCCGTGATGTCCTGCTGCTCCGCCAGGGGGAGGATGCCAGCGAAGGGGACCGGCTGGAATGGCTGGATTTCGTCATGAAATTTCAGCAGCTTACCGGGCCGGTCACCGCCAAGGGGATGGAGGATACGGCCTTTTATGTCTATAACCGCCTCGTTTCCCTCAACGAGGTGGGAGGGGCGCCGGACAGGTTCGGTATTTCCGTTGATGCCTTCCACAGCCAGAATGCGGACCGTTTCAGGACCTTCCCCCACGCCCTTATAGCTACGGCAACCCATGATTCCAAGAGGGGTGAGGACGTAAGAACCGAATCGATGTCCTTTCCGAGATGCCGGAGAAATGGCAGAAATCTCTGGTGAAGTGGAGTCGCCTGAACAAGAGAAAAAAAAACATGGTGGACGGGCAGCCGGCGCCGGGGCGTAACGATGAATACCTGCTCTATCAGACCCTGGTCGGCGCCTGGCCGGTGGAGGAGGTTTCGAATCCGTTTTCGCCGGGATTTCAAGCCAGGATCAGGGAGTACATGGTCAAGTCGACTCGCGAGGCCAAGGTTCACACCAGCTGGATAAACCCCAACGGGACCTATGAAAAAGCACTGACGGACTTTATCGATGCCGTCCTGGGGGATGCAGCCTTTCTCAGGGATTTCAAAGCTTTTGCCGCCCTGGTTTCCCACCACGGCATGTTCAATTCCCTGTCCCAGGTACTGCTCAAGATAGGCTCGCCCGGCATACCAGATTTCTACCAGGGAACGGAACTGTGGGAATTGAGCCTGGTGGACCCGGACAACCGGCGGCCGGTGGATTTCCGCATCCGGCGCGAGATGCTCAGCCGGCTTAAGGAGCGAGAAGCTCAGGTGGGGCCAGGCCCCCTGGTCCGTGAACTGCTGGCGGCGAAAGAGGACGGCGGCATCAAGCTTTACCTCATATACCGCGGCCTCAATTACCGGCGTGCAGAACGCCGGCTCTTTGAAAACGGGGACTATCTGCCCCTGGAGGTGCAAGGGGAAAAATCCAGGCATGGATGCGCCTTTGCCCGCAGGTGGGAACGGAAAACCATGATTATTGCCGCTTCCCGGCTGACCGTCGGACTGGTTGGCGATCTGGGGCCTGTACCCGTCGGCAGGGATGTATGGAAAGACACCGCCCTTTCCTTGCCGTGGGAAGAGCAGGGGGCAAAATACCGGAATATAGTCACCGGCGGGACCATTGCCGGAGCGGACCGGGGTATGGGTACTGCCCTAGAGCTGGCCGAGGTTTTCAGCGATGCTCCGGTCGCCATGCTGGAGCGTCTCCACTAACGCGCAGTAGTTTTCCTGTAGAGCAGACATGACATCTCGACGAGGGGGCTCATATGTCTGAAGGGAGAAAACGGGTAGTCATCGAAGGGGTCTTCCCCCAGGTGGATTGCGGCTTGTATCCTGTCAAAAGGATCTGCGGGGACGAGTTGACGGTGAAGGCCGATATTTTCTGCGACGGCCACGATGAAGTGAGTGCCGTTCTGCTCTATCGTGTGGAGACGGAACAGTCGTGGCGCGAGGAGCAGATGAAGCATGTGGGCAATGACCGCTGGGAAGGCTCCTTTGTCCTCCGGAGCACCGGGGTCTGGCAGTACACCATTATTGCTGGGTGGACCATTTCAAATCATGGCAGAAGGACCTGCTGAAAAAATACGAGGATGGACAGGATGTAACGGTCGAACTGGACATGATCAGGGATCAACTCAAGAAGGCGGCGGAAACGGCCGCCGGGAATGGGAATCATCAAGCCTCAGAGCGGCTGCATGGGGCGGCGGACGAACTTTCCAGCCGCCATAGCCCGGAACAGCGGGTGGCGCTGGGACTTATTTCCGAAGGACACCTTTACAGCAGTGTCATAGACAGGCCGCTGGCAACACGTTATCACCATGAGCTTTCGGTGGTCGTCGAGCGTGAGAAGGCCGGCTTCAGTGCCTGGTATGAGCTGTTTCCCCGGTCTCTGGGGACAGATGGCAAGCGGCACGGTACCTTCCGTGATTGTGAGGAGCTTCTGCCTGAATTGGCGGGAATGGGCTTTGATGTGCTCTATATCCCCCCCCTTCATCCCATTGGTTCCACTAACCGCAAGGGAAAGAACAACGCCCCAACGGCCGATCCGGACGACCCGGGCAGCCCCTGGGCCATCGGTGCCATAAGCGGGGGACACGCCCAGCTCCATCCCGAGCTGGGTACCATGGAGGACTTCGAATCCCTGGTGGTCAAGGCGGCGACCCATGGCCTTGAGATTGCCCTCGACCTGGCCTTCCAGTGCTCCCCCGATCATCCTATGTGAGGGATCACCCGGAATGGTTTTTCTGGCGGCCTGACGGCACGGTCCAATTTGCCGAAAATCCGCCGAAGAAATACCAGGACATCATCCCCTTTTACTTCGAGACACCGGACTGGCAGTCGCTCTGGCAGGAGCTGAAGCGGGTCGTGACCTTCTGGATCGAAAAGGGGATTCGCATCTTCAGGGTGGATAACCCGCACACCAAGCCCTTCCCTTTCTGGGAGTGGCTGATAGGCGAGATAAGGCGCGATTATCCGGATGTAATCTTCCTTGCCGAAGCCTTCACCAGGCCAAAGGTCATGTACCGCCTGGCCAAGCTTGGCTTCAGCCAGTCCTACACCTATTTCACCTGGCGGACCACCAGGGACGAGTTGACCGCCTACCTGGCGAGCTGACCCGCAGCGAGGTGCGGGAGTTCTTTCGCCCCAACTTCTGGCCGAACACCCCGGATATCCTCCCCATGCATCTCCAGTACGGAGGGCGGCCGGCTTTCATCATCGCCTGGTCCTGGCAGCGACCCTTTCATCCAGTTACGGCATCTATGGCCCGGTCTTCGAGCTGGGAATCAACGAAGCTGCCGGGGAAAGAGGAATACCTGGACGCGGAGAAATATGAGATCAGGAGCTGGGACCGCAATGCCCCCGGTAACCTGAAGGAGCTGATCACGACCATCAACCGCATTCGCCGGGAGAATCGCGCCTTTCACAGCACCTATAACGTTACCTTCTATGAGACGGACAACGACAACCTCATTTTCTACAGCAAGGTCTCCCGTGACGGCGGCAATATCATTCTCGTGGTGGTAAACCTGGACCCGACAAGTTCAGGGGGGGAGGCTGCACGTTCCCCTTGAGCAGCTTGGAGTTGCTCCGGGGCATCCCTATCTGATCCACGATCTCATCAGTGATGAAAAATCCATCTGGCAGGGGGCCTGGAATTTCATTGAGCTTGATCCCCGCCGGATGCCGGCACGCATTTTCCAGATCCGTCCGCGTCTGCGCCATGAGGCGGATTTCGACTACTACATGTGATCGGCAGGAGCAAAGCCATGACAGGACTGAAAGATGAACCCCTCCTGTGGTACAAGGACGCCGTTATTTACGAGGTTCACGTCCGGAGCTTTTACGACAGCAACGGCGACGGCATCGGCGATTTCCGTGGGCTGCTGAAAAAGCTTCCCTTTCTCCATGACCTGGGGGTGACGGCAGTGTGGATTCTGCCTTTTTATCCGTCGCCACTCAAGGACGACGGCTACGACATTGCCGATTATTACCGCATCCATCCCGATTACGGCACCCTCGGGGACTTCCAGGCGGTGCTGCGCGAGGCCCACCGGCTGGGGATCAGGATCATTACTGAGCTGGTGCTGAACCATACCTCCGATCAGCACGCCTGGTTCCAGAAGTCGCGCCGGGGTGGGCCACGGTCGGTGTGGCGGGATTTCTACGTCTGGAGCGACACCCCGGCCAAATATCAGGATGCACGGGTCATCTTCAAGGATTTCGAATCGTCCAACTGGTCCTGGGATCCGGTGGCCAAGGCTTACTTCTGGCACCGGTTCTATTCCCACCAGCCGGACCTGAATTACGATAATCCACGGGTCCACGAGGCTATGTTGCAGGTCCTAGATTTCTGGCTCGGCATGGGGGTGGATGGTTTAAGGCTTGATGCGGTGCCGTACCTGTACGAACGGGAGGGGACCAACTGCGAAAATCTGCCGGAGACCTACGCCTTTCTCAACAAGATTCGCCAGTTCATGGACGAGAAATATCCGGGGCGGATGCTCCTGGCCGAGGCCAACCAGTGGCCGGAGGACGCGGTTTCCTACCTGGGGAGCGGCGCCTGCCACATGGCTTTCCACTTTCCTCTCATGCCGCGCATGTTCATGGCCCTGCAGATGGAGGAGTCCTTTCCCATCATCAACATTCTGGAACAGACTCCGGGCATTTCCGAGCATTCCCAATGGGCGCTCTTCCTGCGCAACCACGACGAACTGACCCTGGAGATGGTCACCGACGAAGAGCGGGATTACATGTACCGGGTCTATGCCAGCGACCCCCGTGCCCGCATCAACCTGGGTATCCGTCGTCGCCTTGCGCCACTCATGGGAAGTGACCGGCGCAAGATCGAGCTGATGAACGTGCTGCTCTTCGCCCTGCCCGGCACTCCCATCATCTATTATGGCGACGAGATCGGCATGGGTGACAACTATTACCTGGGGGACCGCAACGGCGTCCGTACCCCCATGCAGTGGAGTCCTGACCGCAATGCAGGTTTTTCCGCTGCCAACGCACAGCGTCTGTTTCTGCCGGTGATCATCGATCCGGAGTACCACTACGAGGCGGTCAATGTGGAGAACCACACCCGTAACCCATCGTCGCTGTTGTGGTGGATGCGGCGTCTCATCGATCTGCGCAAGCAGTATAAGGCCTTCAGCGTGGCTCACTTGAGTTTGTCCGGTTACGCAATCCGAAAGTCATTGCCATGATCAGAAAATTCGAGGAGGAGACAATCCTGATCTTCATCAACCTGTCCCGTTTTTCCCAGGTGGTGGAGATAGCCTCTCCTGAGTTTCTGGGCCATGTACCGGAGGACATCTTCAGCCGCAATCGGTTCCCGGTGATCAAGGACAGCCCCTACGTGTTGATTCTCGGACCATACAACTACCATCTCCTGCTCATGTCCAAGGCCCAGGAGGCGGAGGCGCCTGCAGCGGAATATGTGTGCCCCGAATTGTCGGTAAGCGGTTCCTGGGAGAATATCCTGAGACGAGCGGGTTTGGCCCAGATGGAGCGGCGGGTGCTTCCTGGCTACCTGCGAAAGACCCGCTGGTTCCGCAGCAAAGGGCAGACCATCAGCAAACTGATCATCGGCGATAGTCTGCCTGTGCCGGCCGATAGTACTTCCTTCTTCCTGAGCTTTATCGAGACCGCCTATAACGAAGGGCAGACCGAGACCTATCTCCTTCCCCTGCATTACCTGCCGTTGACCGAAGGTGAGGAAATCCTGCAGGAATACCCGGAGGCGGTCATTGCCCGGTTGAAGGTGAACAATGAAGACGGCATCCTTTACGATGCCATGTACAGCAGCGCCTTCCGTTGCATTATTTTCGGCCTGATCGCGGGAAGAAAGCGTATTGAGGGATTTGAGGGAAGGGTCTTGTCCGGGCGTCCCGGACATTCCTTTGCCGCCATCTTCCGGGAAAAGAAGGCGCCGCTGCAATCCAGGGTGGGCAAGGTTGAGCAGAGCAACACGGCTGTCCATTTCGACGAGAGTTTCTTCTTCAAGCTCTACCGGCGCGTGGAGGAGGGGGTCAATCCCGAGGTGGAAATTGGCAGATTTCTGACGGAAAAGGATCGCTTTGCCCATGTTGCACCGCTGGTCGGAGTGCTGGAGTATTGGCAGAAAGGGACGGAACCGGTCACCCTTGGCATCATGCAAGGGCTGGTAGAGAACCAGGGGGATGCCTGGGGGCTGACCATGGACGAGGTTGGGGAATACGTGGAGCGGGTCCTGGCAAGCAAGGAGGATATGAAGGTGACGCCGCGGCTGCCGGCCAATATCTATGATGCCGATCACGGGGCGCTTTCACCGAAAATGCAGGAACTGATGGGAGGCTTCTATCTGGAGATGGTGCCCCTCTTAGGCAAGAGGACGGCCCAGCTGCATCTGGCCCTTTCTGCCCACAGCAAATACCCGGCCTTTACCCCGGAGCCATTTTCCATCTTCAACCAGCGCTCGCGTTTCCAGTCCATGCGCAACAGGTCCGCACCGTCTTCGATCTTCTGAAGCGGAACCTGAAAAACCTCAAGGACGAGATCCGGCAGGAGGCGGAACACTTGCTCTTGCTGGAACAGGAGATCATCAAGAAGCTCGGCAAATTTACCGGTCGCAGGTTTTCTGCGATGAAAACACGCATTCATGGGGATTATCACCTGGGGCAGGTGCTCTATACGGGCCAGGATTTCATCATCATCGATTTCGAGGGGGAACCGGCGCGTTCCATGCGGGAAAGAAGGATCAAGGATTCGCCGCTCAGGGACGTTGCCGGCATGATCAATTCGTTCCAATATGCGGCCTATGCAGTGCTGGTGCAGCATGCCCATATCCGTACCGAGGATATTCCTTTCCTGGAGCCTTGGGCGGAGGCCTGGTACCGTTACGTGGCCGGGACCTTCCTCCATGCCTATCTGCAAAATGTGAAAGGCGCCCAATTTATCCCCACCCTGGAGGCGGACGTGCAGACCATCCTCGACATCTACATCCTGGACAAGGCGATCCATGACCTGGGCTATGAGATCAACAACCGTCCCGACTGGCTGTTGATACCTCTGCGCGCTATTCTGCGTCTGATGAAGAATGCGGAGCCGGCGGAAGAGACGGTCAAATGAAAAATATCTAAAAATAAGTTGCTTTTAATTTAAAACTATTTATACTTGTCCTGCATGCTCGCTCTGCATAACCTGGATTGCAGACTGTTGAAATCCAACAGCCTGTTATAAGGAGGTACGGCAATGACAAGATTCTATCAGGGGATAGTGATGGCGGCAGTTATTCTTTCCGCGGGATCATCGGCCAGATCGATGCGGCCAACGAAATGAACATGAAGCGGCAGATTCATGCCGAAGCAGCCCATTATGAGCAGGCAGACCGGCAGCTACTACGGCCGGAGATAAAAACAGCCATGGCCACGCTTAACGAAAAAGATAACCACTTCCCCTGAAAATGGAAGATTCTCTGAGACGATGAAAAAGACCCGAGCTTGCTTCGGGTTTTTTTATGGCGAAAGGCAGCTGCATGACCAGGAATGGTCTTGACTGGCAAAGCGATTGCGGTTAGACTGCACCGGCTTTCATGCAACAACAGCAGCGGCATCAGGCGCCCGTAGCTCAGCTGGATAGAGTACCTGGCTTCGAACCAGGGTGTCGGCAGTTCGAATCTGTCCGGGCGCGCCAATATATAAACGGAGGTTATGGCTTTGGCCGTAGCCTCTTTTTTTGCCATGGGAGAAAGAAGCTGCCAGTCTCAAACGGTTTAAGCACTACTAATAAATTGACAATGTGATCTAAATAATATAGTGACAATCCGATATGTTGCCGCAAGCAGGAAGCAGTTTTTTGAAACCGGAGACTGATAGCATGAACAAGGAACGATTCCTGAACAGGAATGAGCTGATATTGTTGGTTTCACTGTTTACCGCGGCGCTCCTGGTAAGGCTGTATTTTATTCCTTTCTATCGTGTCATTTCTGCCGATGGGGTTGGCTATGTATCTGCGGCGAGAAATCTTATCAACGGCAACTTTGCTCCGCTTACTACCTATGGCGTCATATATCCGTCATTGACGGCGATGGTAAGTTTATTAGACGTAGATACGGAGTCAGCCGGTCGCCTCGTATCGGCAGTGATGGGCAGTCTGCTGATCTTTCCGCTGTATCTGCTTGCCAGGGACTTCTTTGAGCGTTCCATTGGCATTATTGCTGCATTCTCGTGATCGCCTGGCCGCCACTGCGCTCCTGGGCTTGCGAGGTCATGACCCAGGCGACGTATATCACTTTGCTCGTCACATGGTACTGGCTTTTGTGGCAGGCTTTCCGCCGCGGCTCTGTGCAGTGGGCGCTTGCCGCTGGCGCTGTAGCCGGGCTTTCTTACCTTACCAGGCCGGAATCTCTGGTTGCCTTTGCTTTTATGGCGCCGGTACTGCTCCTGCCGTGGGGCGGCACCAGGAGCGTGAAAAAACGACTCCTCCTGATTTCAGTATGTGCAGGTTCCTTTATACTGATGTTGTTGCCCTTTGTCCTGCTGGTTCACAATGTCACCGGCCAGTGGCAATTGACCGGCAAGGGGGGCGCAACCCTCGCCGATGCCTTGAGCGAGTATCTGGGCCGGCCGGATCTGAAAAACGAACCTGGCTTCAAGGGGATTGGATTTCTTGAAGTGATTCGCTCCTACCCGGATTTTCTCTGGATAAACCTTTCGCAAAATCTGATCAAAGTCTTTCAGACCATGGTGCCCTTGTATATGTGGGTCGCCGTGGTAGCCGGCTTCTTTTGGGGAAGGTGGAATCGGGAGCAGGTAACACGGCGAGTGTATTTACTGGCATCTTTTGCTCCCTTCGGCATCATCGTGGTCTTTTTCTTTGTTGGGCCTGAATACCTGCAACCGTACCTGCCGGTGCTTTTTTTATGGGTGGGTAATGGTCTGTATTCCGCCGAACGTTGGCTGTCGGGGCTGTTTACCGCAAACAGTGGCCTTTCTAAATATATGGCTTGGGCGCCGGTTTCCATTATCGCGGTCTCACTGCTTACCCTGTACACTTTTGCCGCGCAGATTCCCGCAGATCGCAACAAGCCTTATCAATTCGAAGATGACGGCGGCCGTTACGACCAGCGTCGTATCGGAGAGCTCCTGAAAAAGCATCTCCCCCCGGGAGCAAAAATAATGACCCGGTGGGGAAGAATATCCTTTTATTCGGAATTGGAAAATGTAGGCATGCCCCAGACGGACCTTAAGGAGATGGTCTCCACGGCCAGACAAAAAGGGGCAAGATATATAATAATCGATGGCATGCTGGCGGGCATGCGACCCCAATTCGAGCTGCTTTTCCTGCCGCTTTTCAATGCACCTGCGTCAATCCTTAGTACAGCCCCACAGAACGGAGACTCTTTCACCCCCATGGCCGGGGTGCGCCTCCATCTGTTGTATAAAGATCCTTCCAGTGTCGGAGTAGCGGTTTATGAAGTCACACCTTAAAGATTCAGAGGCACTGTCGGGAAACGGAAGGCAGTCAGTCGCCGTAGTTATCCCCTGTTATGGCGTCCGCAATCATATACTTGGCGTGATCAGTGCGATTGGCCCGGAAGTGCAGGCAATTTATGTGGTAGATGATGCTTGTTTCGAACAGACAGGGAGATACGTCTCAGAAAAGTGCGACGATTCGCGGGTTCGGGTTCTTTTCAACGGGGAAAACCGTGGTGTAGGGGGGGCTACGATTGCCGGTTACCGGCAGGCGGTCAGTGACGGCGCCGACATCGTGGTCAAGCTTGACGGTGACGGGCAGATGGACCCCAAACATATCCCCATCCTGATTTCGCCTATAATTAACGGCATTGCAGATTACACCAAGGGCAACAGGTTCTACTACCTTGAAGGGGTGCAACAGATGCCCCTGGTGCGCCTGCTCGGCAATGCGGCCCTCTCCTTTATTGCCAAATTTTCGTCCGGGTATTGGGATATTTTTGATCCCACCAACGGATTCACTGCCGTGCACTCCAAGGTGGTGGAACATCTACCCCTGGAAAAGGTAGATAATCGCTATTTCTTTGAGTCAGACATGCTGTTCAGGCTGAACATCATTCGTGCGGTTGTGATGGATGTTCCGCTCCCTGCAAGATATGCGGATGAAAAAAGTAACTTGAACGTCTTCCGTTCGATCCCTGAATTCGCTTGCAAACATGTGCGGAACACCTTGAAGAGAATTTTTTACAACTATTATCTTCGTGATTTCAGTGCCATGTCGCTGGGACTTTTGCTGGGACTGCTGGCCCTTTCCATAGGTATGATTGTCGGAAGTACGGCATGGGTGACATCTGTGCGCACTGGAGTGGTGGCAACCAGCGGCACGGTAATGCTCGCTGCATTACGACGCTGGTGGGCATCCAGTTGATTTTATCTTTTCTGGCGACAGATTCGGCAAACGTACCGAAAATACCACTGCAAAAACGTTTATAATCCAGTCTTGCAAAGAAACTCTCCTCGCTTGGCATACTCTTAGGGATGCATCTCTCGCCACATCATTATTCACTCACAACGCACTCTGCCTTATGTGAAGGTTTCCCTATTAATTTTCCGTTGACAAGGAGCTGCATCAGTAGTTATAAAGAATGAACGTTCATTCCGTGAAAGAGGATTTGTAGAATGGAAAAATGTGACAAAAAGGAAACGATAATCCAGGCGGCTCTTGAGCTTGTTGCGGAACACGGCTTCCATGGTGCCCCCATGGCGATGATCGCGAGAAGGCTGGGGTTGGAGCAGGGACCATTTACCGTTATTTCGACTGTAAGGACACCCTGATCATGGAGATTTACAGCATTGTCGAAGAGCGATTCGTGACGGCGCTCATGGAGGGTACCCGGAGAAAGGGTCAGTGCGCGAGCGGTTTCTCCACATGGGCGCGGTGCTGGTCAGGCACCTGATAGCGGCCCCGCTGGAGCTGCGTTTCGTCGAACAGTTTCACAATTCTCCATACGGCGTTGCCCATCGTCGGGAAAAGCTTTTCGGCGAACGGGAAAAGGACATCATAAGGGAACTTTTCGACGAAGCCAGGCAGCAGCAGATCTTCAAGGACCTGGATCTACCATACTTTTCGCCCTGTCTTTCGGGCCGCTGGTGGACGTGAGCAGGGATCATATCCTGAAGTTCATCAACCTCACCGATCAGCTGATCGAACAAACGGTCGGCGCCTGCTGGGATGCGGTAAGGCGCTGAGTATATAAACCGGAATGAATATTCATTTCTGCTAATTTTGAGGTTACAAGTGCTTACCAAGCTGTTTCTTTTATTGCTGGCTGCCATGTGGAGCTTGATCATAATCATCGCTTTTTCCCGGCGCAAATGAACCCGCTGCTGCAGCCGCAATGGCGGTGTTTACTATGGGCTTTATTCAACAAAATCATACGAGGTATTTCAATGCACATCACGAAGAGAGCACAATTAATCGCCGTCACCGCCATTATCAGTGGTTGCATGCTGCTTTCCGGTTGCGGAAAGAAGAAGCAGGCAGGTCCGGTAAAATCCGGACCTCCCGAGGTAGGTGTCATCGAGGTGAAGCCGCAGCGGGTTGCCTTGACTACCGAACTGCCTGGCCGCACGTCGCCTTATATGATCGCCGAAGTCAGGCCGCAGGTGAGTGGCATCATCCAGAAGCGTATTTTTACTGAGGGCAGCGATGTGAAGGCCGGGCAAGTGCTCTACCAGATTGATCCGGCCACCTATCAGGCTGCCTATGCCAGCGCCAGAGCGGCAGAATCCCGCGCTGAAGCCAACCTGGTCCCGGCCCGACTCCGCGAGGAACGTTTTCGTGAACTGGTTAAAATAAAGGCCGTGAGTCAGCAGGATTACGATAATGCCTATGCCTCACTGAAACAGGCCGAGGCCGATCTGGCTTCAGCCAAGGCGGCGGTCGAAACTGCCCGCATCAATCTGGCATACACCAAAGTGACAGCACCAATTACCGGCCGCATCGGCCGCTCGACCGTGACCAACGCGCCCTGGTTACCGCCAACCAGCCGGCTGCGCTGGCCACCATCCATCAGCTCAGTTCCATGTATGTGGATGTGACCCAATCCACTTCGGAGATGTTGCGGCTGCAACAGAGTCTGGCCAGTGGTCTGCTGAAAAAGGACAATGCAGGTCAGGCGCGCGTCAAGCTGATATTGGAGGATGGAACTGCCTATCCCGTGCCCGGCACGCTCAAGTTTTCGGAAGTAACAGTGGACCAGAGCACCGGTTCCATCACTCTGCGGGCAGTGTTCCCCAATCCGAAACAGACATTGCTGCCGGGCATGTTCGTCAGAGCCGTCCTGGAAGAAGGGATAAATGAACAGGCAATTCTGGTGCCCCAGCGTGGCGTGACCCGCAATCCGGCCGGCAATGCCATGGTCTTGGTGGTCGGGGCTGAGGAGAAAGTGGAGCCCAGGGTAATCAATGTCGCCCGGACCGTCGGCGACAGCTGGCTGGTGAGGGACGGCTTGAAAACCGGGGACCGGATTATCCTGGAGGGAATCCAAAAGGCCCGTCCCGGTACCCAGGTCAAGGCCGTGCCCTTTAACAGCAACCCGGAACCAGCGCCCACCGGCGCAGGACAACCTGCCGCAACAGCTAAAAAATAAAGGAGCCTCTCCATGCCTCGCTTTTTCATAAACAGACCCATATTTGCATGGGTAATCGCCATCATGACCATGCTGGCCGGTCTGCTGGCGATCAAGACCTTGCCGGTTTCCCAGTATCCACCGATTGCGCCGCCGCAGATAACCATCAACGCCATGTATCCCGGTGCTTCAGCCAGACCGTGCAGGATACGGTCACCCAGGTGATCGAGCAGAAGCTGAACGGCATAGACAACCTGATTTACATGTCATCCACCAGCGACTCGGCTGGCGCCGTGGCCATTAACCTGACCTTCAAGGCAGGCACTGACCCGAACATCGCCCAGGTACAGGTGCAGAACAAGCTGCAGCTGGCCACGCCGCTCCTGCCGCAGATCGTCCAGCGCCAGGGGATCCAGGTGGTCAAGTCCACAAGGAACTTTCTGATGGTTGTCGGACTGGTGTCGGAGGATGGTTCCATGGGCCGCCATGCCCTGACCGACTACATGGTGGCCAATATTCAGGACATCATCAGCCGGACGGAAGGGGTCGGCGAGGTAACGGTCTTCGGCTCCCAAAATGCCATGCGCATCTGGCTGAACCCGGTCAAGCTGAACAATTTTCATCTGACTACCAGCGATGTGATTGCCGCAGTTCAGGCACAGAACGCCCAGGTTTCGGCCGGCCAGTTCGGCGGCAACCCGGCGCCGCAGGGGCAGCAGTTGAACGCTACCATCACGCGCGCACCCTGATGCAGACGCCGGAACAGTTTGATGCCATAGTTCTTCGCACCAACCCTGACGGCTCGACAGTCAAGCTCAAGGATGTGGCTGAATGTAAAATCGGCACCGAGAATTACGATATCGAGGCACGCTACAAGGGTAAACCCATTGGCGGCATGGCCTCAGACTCGCGGCCGGCGCCAACGCCCTCGACACCGCTGATCGGGTCAAGGCCAAGATGGCTGAGCTGGAAAAATTCGTTCCCCAAGGGGTGAAGGTAGTCTACCCCTATGATACTACCCCCTTTGTCAAGATCTCCATCGAAGAAGTGATCCAAACCCTGATGGAGGCCGTTTTCCTGGTCTTTGTCATCATGTTCCTCTTCCTGCAGAACATCCGTGCCACACTGATCCCGACCATCGCGGTGCCGGTGGTGCTGTTGGGCACGATGGGCGTTCTCTCTGCAGCCGGGTTTTCCATCAACACCCTGACCATGTTCGCCCTGGTCATTGTCATCGGTCTCCTGGTGGATGACGCCATTGTCGTTGTGGAGAACGTGGAACGTATCATGTCCGAGGAGGGATTATCCCCCGTGAGGCCACCATCAAGTCCATGGGGCAGATCACCAGCGCCCTGTGGGGCATTGCCACCGTGCTGACGGCAGTCTTTCTGCCCATGGCTTTCTTTGGCGGTTCCACCGGCGTCATCTACCGCCAGTTTTCCATCACCATCATCTCAGCCATGATTCTTTCGGTATTGACGGCGATGATCCTGACCCCCGCCCTTTGTTCTACCCTCCTGAAGCCCGTGGCAAAGGGCCATGAGGCGTGTGAGTCGGGATGGTTCTGCGGTTTCTTCCGCCTGTTCAACAAAGTGTTTGACTGGAGCAGGGGCAAGTATGAAGGGATTGTCGGACGATCTTTTGGTAAGCCGGTACGCTATCTGGTGGTGTACGGCGCCATTGTCGCTGCCATGGTGTTCTTTTTCCTGCGGCTTCCCACCGCCTTCCTGCCCGACGAGGACCAGGGATTCATAATCTGCCAGGTCCAGTTGCCTGCCGGTGCCACCCAGGAGCGGACCCTGAAGGTTATCGAGCAGATGGAACAGCATTTTCTTGAAAAGGAGAAAAAGTCCGTAGAATCAATCATTACTGTTGCCGGTTTCAGCTTCGCCGGCCGGGGACAGAATATGGGCCTGGCTTTTGTAAGGCTCAAGGACTGGAAATTGCGCCCAACGCCTGATTTGAAGGCACCGGCCGTTGCCGGCCGTGCCATGGCGGCCTTTTCCCAATATAAAGATGGTCTGGCCTTTGCCTTTTCGCCACCGGCGGTGGTGGAACTGGGGCAGGCCAACGGTTTCGACTTTCAGCTGCAGGACCGTGGCGGTCTGGGGCATGACAAACTGATGGAGGCGCGTAACCAGCTCCTGGGGATGGCCATGAAGAACCCCAAGCTGATTGCGGTGCGGCCCAACGGCCAGGATGACTCACCCCAGTTCAAACTGGATATTGACGATGTTCGGGCCGGCGCCCTCGGGGTCTCCCTGGCGGATGTCAACAGCGTTCTGTCCACTGCCTGGGGGAGTTCCTACGTCAATGACTTTATCGAGAACGGCAGGGTAAAGAAGGTCTATCTGCAGTCCGATCCCAAGTACCGGATGCTGCCGGAGGATATCAACAATTGGTATGTGAGCAACAAGACCGGCGAGATGGTGCCGTTTTCAGCCTTTGCCACAGCACACTGGCAATATGGTTCTCCCCGCCTGGAGCGCTATAACGGCATTCCGTCGGTGGAGATCATGGGGCAGGCGGCCCCTGGCGTGAGCACTGGCGAGGCGATGGCCGAAATGGAAAAGATGGCTGCCCAGCTGCCTCCCGGTATCGGTTACGAATGGACCGGGCTCTCCTATGAGGAAATACAGTCAGGCAAACAGGCTCCGGCCCTCTATGCCATCTCGCTCCTGGTGGTTTTCCTCAGCGTGGCGGCTCTTTACGAAAGCTGGACCATTCCCTTTGTTAACCTGCTGATGCTGCCGCTGGGCCTGGTGGGGGCGGTTATGGCCATTACCCTTCGCATGTTGCCCAACGACGTCTATCTCCAGATCGGTCTGCTCACCACCGTCGGGCTTTCAACCAAGAACGCCATCCTGATCATACAGTTCATCAAGGATCAGATGCAACAGGGCCATGAGCTGGTCGAGGCTACCCTGGCGGCGGTGAAGATCAGGCTGCGCCCGGTTATTATGACTTCGCTGGCTTTCTTCTTCGGCACGCTGCCCCTGGCCCTCACCACGGGTGCCGGGGCCGCAGCCAGAATGCCATAGGAACGGCGGTTACGGAGGATTGCTCTCGGCAACCTTCATCGATCTGCTGTTTATTCCGTTTTTCTTTGTGCTGGTCTCGCGCATCTTTGCCCGAAAGCGGGTCGTTGAACCGGCTGCCGGCGCCAATGCCCAGGAGGTGCATTGAGATGAATAGAATAAAAAATATGTTGTATCTTTCCTTGGGGGCACTCCTCTGGTTGAGCGGTTGTGCCACGACCATGGCCCCTGAATATAGCCAGCCCGCTGCACCGGTGCCCAATGCCTGGCCCAGCGGCCCTGCCTACAAGGTAGAAACGGCCAAGGCGGATCAGAAGCCGCTGGCTGAAATCCCGTGGCAGGAATTTTTCGTCGAGCCCCAGCTGCAGAAACTGATCGCCCTGGCCTTGGACAACAACCGCGACCTGCGCGTTTCCATTCTCAACATGGAGCGGTTCCGCGCCCAGTACCAGATCAGGCGCGCTGACCTGTTTCCCAATATGGATGCCACAGCAGGAGCAACCTATCAGCGGATTCCTGAAGATTTCTCGGCCACCGGCAAGGCAGCTACCGTTCACCAATACGACGTGGGGTTGGGGGTCAGTTCCTATGAAGTGGACCTGTTCGGCAGGGTGCGCAGCCTGAAGGACCAGGCTCTGGAACAGTATCTGTCCACCGAACAGGCCCGACGCAGTGTCCAGATCAGTCTCGTATCCCAAGTGGCAACCGCTTACCTTACCCTGGCCTCCGACCTGGAACGCCTCAAGCTGGCCAAGGACACCCTGGCCAACCAGCAGGAATCCTTCAAGCTTACCAAGAGCCGTTTCGACTCCGGCGTTTCTTCGGCCCTGGACCTGCAACAGGCTCAGACCAGCGTGGATGCTGCGCGGGTGGACATTGCCCGCTTCACCGCCCTCACCGCCCAGGACGTGAACGCCCTCAACCTGGTGGTCGGGGCCTCCGTACCGGCGGACCTCTTGCCCCAGACGCTGACTGCGAACCTGACCGCTCTGAAGGACGTTGCTCCCGGCCTTCCTTCCGATGTCCTGCTCAATCGTCCCGATATCCTTCAGGCCGAGTTCCTGCTCAAAGGTGCCAATGCCAATATCGCGCGGCGCGGGCTGTCTTCTTTCCCCGCATTACGCTGACCTCCAACGTCGGCTTCGGCAGCGACGAACTGGCGGGGCTCTTCAAGGGAGGCGCCTTCACTTGGGGCTTCGCGCCGAGGATATCGGTGCCGATCTTCGAGGGGGGACGCAATCGCGCCAACCTGAAGGTGGCGGAAGTTGACCGGGATATTGCAGTGGCCCAGTATGAAAAAGCTATTCAAGTCGCCTTCCGCGAGGTAGCCGACGCTCTGGCTCAACGGGGAACCATTGACGAGCAGGTGGCGGCACAACAGTCACTTACCGATGCCACTGCCGAAAGTTTCCGCCTTTCCGAGGCCCGTTACGAAAGAGGGGTCGACAGCTACCTCAATGTCCTCGATTCGCAGCGCTCCCTGTATGCAGCCCAACAGAACCTGATCAGCGCCCGTTTGATACGGCTCAACAATCTGGTTAGCCTGTACAAGGTGCTGGGGGGCGGGGTAGGCAAATAACAGAAGGGGAGGATGTTACCGATGTTCTGAGCCCGGCGGAAATTTTCCGCCGGGCTCTTTTTATTTCCCCAAGTGGCTTTTCCGGTTAAATAAACTTTCTTGACAGATAGATAAAAATGAATTAGTTTAATATTAAATCGTTCCGCCTGAACAAAATGAGGTGCTCATATGTACGCAAAGAACAACCCGTCATTCCTGGCCTTGAATACCTACACAAAGCTGATGCGGGCTGCAGAGTCGGTTACGGTCAGGGTAAACCGCCACATGTCGGCTGCGGATCTGACCATCAGCCAGTTCGGCGTTCTTGAGGCTTTGTATCACAAAGGGCCACTGTGCCAGCGGGACCTGGCAGCGAAGATCCTCAAAAGCACCGGCAATATCACCATGGTCATCGACAACCTGGAAAAGCGCCATCTGGTCAGGCGGGAGCGGGATAGCGAGGACAGACGTTACCTGACAGTTTATCTGACGGATGAAGGAGAAACACTGATCGCCGAGGTTTTTACTGCAGTGGAAGCAGCTATCGTTAAAGAAATGTCGGAATTGTCCGAAAAGGAACAGGAGCAGCTGGGCACCCTGTGCAAAAAACTCGGCTTGAAAAAAGTGGGAAAGTAAAAAAGAGAAAAATTTAGTCAATTAGTTTAATATCAAACAGTATTGTTTCTAATCAACACCAAAAAGGAGAAAATCATGAAAAAAGCAATCGCATCCATAACTGCCATTATCGCCCTGGCATTGCCGCTGGTGGCTTCAGCCTCCACCTGGAACATCGACCCCGACCATTCAAATGTGGGTTTTAAGGTACGACACCTGATGGTTTCCAACGTGAAAGGCAGTTTTGACAAGTACACGGGAAAAATCGAGTTGGATGACAAGGACATTACCAGATCAAGGGTAATAGTGGCCATCGACACCAACACGGTCAACACCAACGTGCAGAAACGGGATGAGCACCTGCGGAGTGCAGACTTCTTCGACGTTGCCAAATATCCGACCATGACCTTTGCTTCGAAAAAAATTGCCAAGGCAGGCAAAGATAAGCTCAAGATGACGGGTGACCTGACTCTCCACGGGATTACCCGCCCGGTAGTGTTGACTGTGGAAGGACTGTCAAAAGAGAGCAAGGACCCATGGGGTAACATCCGCCGCGGTGCTACGGCTACGACCAAAATAAATCGTAAGGATTTCGGTCTGGTATGGAATGCTGCATTGGAAACCGGTGGGGTTACGGTCGGCGATGAAGTGACAATTACTCTGGAGATCGAGTTGATCAAGGCTCAGGCAAAATAGTATTGATAGCAGCAAAAACAAAAGGGGATGGCAGATTTGCCATCCCCTTTTGTTTTGAGCTCATTCGTCAGAAGGATCACCCTTCTTTTTTCGCCTCGTCATCCTTGCGGGCCTTGATTTCTATCTCATCCTTGCCGTCAGACGCACGCTTGAAGTTTTTAATGCTTTTACCCAATGCGCTGCCGATTTCCGGCAATTTCCCTGCTCCGAAAATGACCATGACAATTACCAGGATGACAATAAGTTCCGGCATGCCGAATCCAAACATAGATCCTCCACATTTGTGCAAATTTGTAGCAAGTATTGCATTGCACATGTAAAAAATCAAGAAATTACCTGTTCTTTCTGACCTTCCGGGGCGACAAATTAATTGCACATTAATCTTGGGGCCAGTATATTAGGGAAAAAATAAGAAGGTGAGGAATAACTGAAGTGAAAAGGATTCTGCTGGTTGAGGACAATCCCGATGATGAGGCTTTGACCCTGCGGGCATTGCAAAAGGTTGCTCTCAATGACGAAATTGTCATTGCCCGTGATGGGGTTGAGGCCCTTGATATTGCCTTCGGCCGAGGACAGTATGGCGACGGCGACGGGAGCAATAAACCTCGCCTGATACTGCTGGACCTCAAACTGCCCAAGGTAGACGGGCTGGAAGTGCTGCGCCAGCTGCGGGCCAACAGCGAAACCCGAACAATTCCCATCGTTGTCTTTACCTCTTCTTCGGAAGAGCTGGACATTCTGCACAGCTACTGTCTTGGGGCGAACAGCTATATCCGCAAACCGGTGGAATTCAGCCAGTTCTGCGACGCACTGCGCCAGATAAGTGGTTATTGGTTGTCTTTATGCCAACTGCCTCCGCAAATTGATTGCCAACGCTGACCGGCAGCTGAACATGTCTCCGCCTCCCCCCTTCTATGCAAGACCACGCATAACATGATATTATCCTCCTATGGATTTCAGACTAAGCAGTGACTACAAGCCACGGGGTGACCAGCCCCAGGCCATAGACGAGCTTACCCAAGGTATCATTCGGGGGATCGCGATCAGGTACTTCTGGGGGTGACCGGCTCCGGCAAGACCTTTACCATGCCAACATCATCGCCAACATTAATCGCCCGGCGCTGATCCTTGCCCCCAACAAAACTCTTGCCGCCCAGCTCTACGGCGAATTCAAGGAGCTGTTTCCTGACAATGCAGTGGAGTATTTCGTCTCCTACTATGACTACTACCAGCCCGAGGCCTATCTTCCCACCACCGACACCTTCATCGAAAAAGACTCATCCATCAATGACGAGATCGACAAGATGCGTCACTCGGCTACCCGCTCCCTGCTCACCCGTCGCGAGTCATCATCGTTGCATCTGTTTCCTGCATTTACGGCATCGGCTCGCCCGCTTCCTATCAGGAGATGCACATCTTCTTCCACCAGGGGGACGATGTTCCCCGTGACGAATTTCTGAAAAAGCTGGTCGCCATCCAGTACGAAAGGAATGACGTTGATTTCCACCGCGGTACCTTCCGGGTCAGGGGGGACATCGTCGAGGTATTTCCGGCCCACGACGATGAAAGGGCACTACGCATCGAATTTTTTGGCGATACGGTAGATGCCGTTTCGGAGATCGACCCCCTGCGCGGCCAGGTGATCCAGAAAATGGCAAAGTGCGCCATCTATCCGGCCTCCCACTATGTGGCCAACAAGGAGACCCTGGACCGGGCCATCGAGCAGATCCGCCTGGAACTGGAGGAACGGATCCGCTGTTTTCGTGAGCAGAACATGCTGCTGGAAGCCCAGCGCATTGAGCAGCGCACCTTTTTCGACATTGAAATGATGGAAGAGATGGGATTCTGCCAGGGGATAGAGAATTATTCCCGGCATTTCGATGGGCGCTCAGCCGGCGAGCCACCCTATACCCTCATCGACTACTTCCCCAGGGATTTCGTGCTCTTTATCGATGAATCCCACATCACCGTTTCCCAAGTGGGGGGGATGTACCGGGGGGACCGTAGCCGCAAAGAGACGCTGGTTAACTACGGCTTCCGACTCCCCTCGGCCCTGGACAACCGGCCCCTCAACTTCCAGGAGTTCACGAAAAAGTTGAACCAGACGGTCTATGTCTCCGCGACGCCGGCTGAATACGAGCTGAAGCAGGCGGGGGGCGTAGTTGTGGAGCAGGTGATCAGGCCGACGGGGCTCCTGGACCCGCAGGTTGAGGTCCGCCCTGCTTCGGGACAGGTGGATGATCTGCTCCATGAGGTTCGCCTGACCGTGGAAAAGGGTGAACGGGTGCTGGTGACAACCCTGACCAAGCGGATGGCCGAAGAACTGACCGATTACTACCGTGAGCTGGGCATCAAAGTCCGTTATCTCCACTCGGATATCGACACCATCCAGCGCATGCAGATCATCCGTGACCTCCGGCTCGGCGAGTTTGACGTGCTGGTGGGCATAAATCTGCTCAGAGAGGGCTTGGACATCCCCGAGGTGTCACTGGTGGCAATCCTCGATGCGGACAAGGAGGGTTTTCTCCGTTCCGAGCGTTCTCTGATTCAGACCTGCGGCCGTGCCGCCAGAAACCTGTCGGGCCGTGTCATCATGTATGCGGATAGTGTTACTCGATCGATGCAGGCTTGTATAGACGTCACTTCGAAGCGGCGGCAGATTCAGCAGGAATATAACGGGAAAAACAATATTACCCCCCAGAGTGTGAAGAAACAGATACGCAACATTCTGGAATCGGTGGAGGAGCACGACTACGTCACCGTGCCGCTGGCGGCGGAGACCATGGAAGAATACGTGGCGGTGAAGGATATTCCCAAGCTGGTAAAGAAGTTGCGCAAGGAGATGCTTGCTGCGGCGAAGGAGCTGGATTTCGAAAAGGCGGCAGGATTACGGGACCGGATCAAAAAGCTGGAAGACCAGGAGTTGAAGCTTCGCTAGGAGTCTGTCGGA